>NZ_JALJZY010000015.1 GCF_024171525.1 Neisseriaceae bacterium HSC-16F19 | reverse complement strand
CACGAAACGGCGGAACTCTATCATCAGGGATTATTAGCCGTCATTGATAAAGGGATTGATATTCAGAGCATTACCGCAGACGGTTTCAAAGGCATTGCCAGACTGTTTCCCGACATTCCCTTCCAGATGTGCCAGTTTCATCAGCAGCAAATCATCCGACGCTACCTGACCAGGCGCCCGAAATCGGAGGCGGGCAAAGCCTTAAAGCAGATTGCAGACAGTATTTTCAAAACAGATGAACAGGCGTTCGGCAATGCATTGCGACAATGGTTTGAGCGGCATAAAAGCTACCTGAATGAGCTGAGCTACAGCGAAGACGGGAAGAAACAGTGGTACACCCACAAGCGGCTGAGAAGTGCATATAACAGTCTGAAACGGAACCTGCCTTATTTGTTTACGTTTGAACGAAACAGGGAATTGATGATGCCGAATACGACCAACCGACTGGAGGGCAAATTCGGCGAATTGAAGAACAAAATACGCTGTCACGCAGGTATGAATATGGAGAGTAAGCGATTGTTTATCTATAATTTCTTTAGCGTTTAGAAAGGAAAAATGGGATGAAAAATCATCCCAAATGTCCATTAGAAGCTAAGTTCTCCAAAAATCATCCCAAATGTCCATTAAGCCTAAATTTGGGGTTTATGTACCCAATTGGATTAAAAAACAGCCGAAACATCACGAAAGATATTCCGGCCGATTCTTTGACTGGGATTTTACAAAGCTTTCAGGCTGCCTTTTTCTATGTTTTGACAGTATGTTACCCCACCCTAACCCACACGATAAAACGCGAGGCTGCCCAGCACATTGGGCCAGCGCTTGACGCGGCGGCTGCCGCTCATCACCGCGCGCTCGAGGATATTGAGCTGGTTTTTGGCGCACAGTTTTTCAAAATCCTGCAGGGTGCACCAATGGATATTGGGGGTGTTGTACCACTGGTAAGGCATGCGCTCGGATACGGGCATGTGTCCGGCCAGGCCGATTTGCAGGCGGTTTTTCCAGTAGCCGAAATTGGGGAAAGACACCACGGCCTGTTTGGCCACGCGCATCATGTCCTGCAAAATGGTTTCGGTATTCTGCATGGCCTGGATGGTCTGGCTGAGCACCAACACGTCAAAACTGTCGTTTTCAAAATGACGCAGTCCCTGCTCCAAATCGGCCTGGATCACATTGACACCGCGCTCCATGGCCGCCAACACGCTGTCGGTGTCGATTTCCACACCGTAGCCGTGGCATTGCTTGTCTTCCACCAAGGCAGACAACAACTCGCCATCGCCGCAGCCGAGGTCGAGCACTCGGCTGCCGGCGGGTATCCAGTCGTAAATCAGTTGCAAATCGTCACGCAGACGCCGGGAGGGAGTGTGTTTCATAGCGCCAGTCCTTGGGCAATCCGGTTAAAGTAGATGCGTACGGCACGCATATAGGCGGGGTCGTCCATCAAAAAGGCGTCGTGGCCGTGATGGGACTGCAAAGCGACATACTGCACCGGTTTTTTCGCCGCCACCAAGGCCGCCACCAACTCTTCCGAGCGTTCGGGGGCAAAGCGCCAGTCGCTGTTGAAACTGGCCACAAAAAATTGCGCCTGTGTGCGCGCCAGCGCGGCTTTGAGGTCGTGGCGGTGCTCTTGGGCGGGGTCGAAATAATCCAGCGCCTTGGTCATGAGCAGATAGGTGTTGGCATCAAAGACATCGGCGAATTTGTCGCCTTGGTAGCGCAAATAGGACTCGACTTCGAAATCGACATCGTAGTGATAGCCGTAGCTGTTGCCGCCTTTGAGCTGGCGGCCGAATTTCTTGCCCAAGCCTTCTTCGGCCAGATAGGTGATATGGCCCATCATGCGCGCAATACGCAGGCCGCGGCGCGGTACCGTGCCCTCGCGGGCGTAGTGGCCGTTGTGAAAATCGGGGTCGGTGAGGATGGCTTGGCGCGCCACTTCGTTAAAGGCGATGTTTTGCGTGGAGAGTTTGGGCGCGGAGGCAATCACCACCGCATGGGCAATGCGCTCGGGCGCGTCTATGGCCCATTGCAAAGCCTGCATGCCGCCCAGACTGCCGCCCATCACCGCCGCCCAGCGCTCGATGCCCAGGCGGTCGGCCAGCATCATCTGGCTTTGCACCCAGTCTTTCACCGTCACCACGGGGAAATCGGCGCCATAGGCTTCGCCGGTAAAGGGATTGGTGCTCAAGGGGCCGCTGCTGCCGTGGCAGCCGCCCAGATTATTGACGCCGACCACAAAAAACCGGTTGGTGTCCACCGGCTTGCCGGGGCCGACCATATTGTCCCACCAGCCCGGGCGCTTGTCCTCGGGGCTGTGATAACCCGCTACATGATGGTGGCCGGAGAGCGCATGGCAAATCAGCACCGCATTGTTTTTCTGGGCGTTGAGCGTGCCGTAGGTTTCCACCGTCAGCTCGAAGCGCGGCAGTATGCTGCCGTTTTGCAGACGCAAAGGGGCGTTGAAGGTAAATTGCAGGGGTCGGACGATGCCGACGCTGTCGGACACTTGCATGGCTCTGGACAGATAGACGGAAAGCCGCGATTATAGCGGCTTTCGGACTTTCTGGGCAGCATCTGCGGCAATGCAGCGGCTGCCTGAAACAGGTTCTGCCTTTTTGGAGGATGCACATGAGCACTTTTACCCAAACCGTACTCTATACCGATGAAGACGGCTACGCCCGTTTCCGCGAAGACACCATTGAGCTGAACGAAGGCACACCCGCCAGCCGCCTGTCGCCCTGGCTGGCGGCGGAAGGATTGCAGCTGCGCCAAAGCCCGGTGGGCTTTGCCAGCGATTTTCACTGCACCGGCGTGCCGCAATGGCTGTTTGTGCTGCAAGGGGTGGTGGAAATCGGCCTGCAAGACGGCAGCACCCGCCGCTTCAAGGCCGGCGAGCATTTTTATTCGGCCGACACCCTGCCCGCAGGCGCGGTTTTCGACCCGAACAAACACGGCCATTGCAGCCGCCAAATCGGCGATGAGCCTTTGGTCACCGCTTTTGTACGCGCGGCGGAAAAACCGCGCTAGGGCGAACTGACAATTCGGACGCGTAGTTGATTTTTTAGGCAAAAACGTCCGATTCAAGGCGGAAAGCACAGCAAGGTTGTACACCTTGCGAGCATTTCCAACGCAGAAGCGGGCGATTCTTTGCAAAAAAGCAGCCGTGAACGAATTGTCAGTTTGCCCTAACATCCTTTCAAACATTAAACAGGCTGCCTGAAAACCGGTGACACCGTTTTCAGGCAGCCTTTTGTTTTGGTGGCCACTCAGGCGCGGTGCAGCAACCAGTATTGCAGGGCGATCAGGGTTTTGGCGTCGGCGATTTCGTCGGCGGCCAGTGCGGCCTGCACCGCGGCTTTGTCTAACAACACGGTTTCGGTGAATTCGTCTTCATCGGTATTGAGCGTGCTGTTTGGCTGCACGTTTTCGGCCAGATAAAGATACATTTTTTCGTCACAGAAACCGGGAGCGGTATAGAAGGTGTGCAGCAGGCGTACGCTTGAGGCAGTGTAAGGTGTTTCCTCGGCCAGTTCGCGCAGGGCGCAGACGGCCGGGTCTTCACCCGCTTCCAGCTTGCCGGCGGGCACTTCCAAAAGGGCGCGGCCGACGGCGTAGCGCCATTGGCGCACCAGCACCAGCCGTTGGTCGGCGGTTTCCGCCAGCACGCAGGTGGCGCCGGGATGGCGCACCACCACGCGTTGGGTGTGTTTTTGGTTGGGCAGCGCCACGGTGTCGCGGTGGATGTGGATAAAGCTGCCTGAAAACAGCACTTCGCTGTCGATTTGGGTTTCGGTGAGTTGCATTGCTTCCATTTTGTGTAGGGGCGGTGTTATATCCGCTCAGGTTAATATTAATATTACCCAACATTATCAATCTGTTGGGTTTTCAACCCAACCTACAGCAGCTAATTTGGGTTTCGGTGAGTTGCATTAATTCTTCAACCATTTAATTAAGTTTTCAGGCAGCCAAAGGCTGCCTGAAAGTTGTTAACCGTCCAAATGGGCGGAATCCGGGGCCAATACGGTGCGGTTGCCGTTGCCCTCGGCGGGCGAAACGATGCCGTCGGCTTCCATTTGTTCCACCAGCCGTGCGGCGCGGTTATAGCCGATGCGCAGGTGGCGCTGCACCGAGGAAATGCTGGCCTTGCGGGTTTTGAGCACCACCGCCACGGCTTCGTCGTAGAGCGGGTCTTGTTCGTCCTCGCCGCTGCGGGCACCACCGCCGCTGTTGGCATTGCTGAACAAATCGTCTTCGCCCACACCGGCGGTGAGAATGTCGTCGATGTAGTTGGGCTCGCCGAACTGCTTGAGGTATTCCACCACGCGGTGCACTTCTTCATCCGCCACAAAAGCGCCGTGCACGCGTTTGGGATAGCCGGTGCCGGGCGGCAGAAACAGCATGTCGCCCTGGCCGAGCAGGTTTTCCGCGCCCATTTGGTCGAGAATGGTGCGGCTGTCGATTTTGCTCGATACCTGAAAGGCAATGCGGGTGGGGATATTGGCTTTAATCAGGCCGGTAATCACGTCCACGCTGGGGCGCTGGGTGGCCAAAATCAAATGGATGCCGGCGGCACGCGCTTTTTGCGCCAAACGGGCGATCAGCTCTTCGATTTTCTTGCCCGCGGTCATCATCAAATCGGCGAACTCGTCCACCACCACCACGATATAGGGCAGTTTTTCCAGCGGTTCCGGGTCGCCGGGGGTGAGCGAGAAGGGATTGGCAATTTTATGGCCGTTTTTCGCCGCTTCGCCGATTTTCTGGTTGAAACCGGCCAGATTGCGCACGCCGACATGGCTCATCAGGCGGTAGCGTTTTTCCATTTCGTTCACGCACCAGGTGAGCGCATTGGCGGCCAGTTTCATATCGGTGACCACCGGCGCCAACAGATGCGGGATGCCTTCGTAAATCGACAATTCCAGCATTTTCGGGTCGATCATGATCAGGCGCACTTCGTCCGGGTCTGCCTTGAACAGCATGGACAAAATCATGGCGTTCACGCCCACGGATTTGCCCGAACCGGTCGTACCGGCCACCAAGAGATGCGGTGCTTTGGCCAAATCGGTGACCACCGGTTCGCCGGTGATGTCCTGCCCCAAGGCCAGTGTGAGCTTGGATTTGGACTCTTGGAAAGCCGGGGCATTGAAAATTTCGCTCAGGCGGATGACCTGGCGTTTGGGATTGGGCAATTCCAAGCCCATGCAGGTTTTGCCGGGGATGGTTTCCACCACGCGAATGGAGGCAAAGCCGAGGCTGCGCGCCAAATCTTTTTCCAAGTTCACCACCTGGTTGCCGCGCACGCCCTGTGCCGGTTCGATCTCGTAGCGGGTAATCACCGGGCCGGCATAGGCTTCCTGCACGCTTACTTTGACTTTGAATTCGGCCAGTTTTTCTTCGATGGTGATGCTGTTTTCCAGCAGCGCTTCATCGCTTTGGCGGGCATTGGGGTCGTATTGCGGCGGCAGCAGCAAATCCAGGCCCGGCAGCGGCCAAGCTTCCGCTTGGGGTGCGGGTGCGGGCGGGGCGCTGTGCAGTGCCTGTTGCAAAGCCATGCCCAGGGCGGTTTGCGGCGCGGCGGCCGGTGCGGGCTGGGGCGCCGGGGTCATGGCGGCCTGCGGCGGCAGCGGTGCGGGTGTATGTGCCGGTGCTTGCGGTGCGGCCACGGTGACGGCAGCTTGGGGCGCGGCATCCTGCCACGGCGGCGTGTCGGCAGCGGCGGGGGCAGCCGGGGCTTCGTTGAGGGTTTTCAGCCATTCGGGCACAGTGTCTGTGCTCCCGGTCTGCGCTTCGGACTCGGGGGCGGTTACGGGTGCTGCCACAGGTGCTGCGGGCGCAGCGGTTTGCGCGGCGCCCCAGACATTGCGGCTGGAAGAAATGGTGCCGCCACCCCAGGCCGGTTGTGCCGGTACCGGTTTGGCCACGGCGGCAGGTACGGCACCGGCCATGGGCAAAACGGCGGCTTCCGCCGCTGGCGGCGGCGTGAATTCCAGCGGTGCATCATTGGCGGGCTGCGGCACGTCCTCTACCGGCGTGAACTCCAGCGGTTCGCTGTTTGCCAAGCCCACGGGTTCGATGGGTTCGTCGTTTTCAGGCAGCGCTGCGGTCTCTCCCTCTGCCCAGTCCGTGGCGGCGGCCTGTTCGTCCGGATTTTGCTCCGACTCGATAATCAGGCGATCGTGTATCGACCAGGTGGGGGTGTCGGTGATGTGCAGCACGGGCGCGGCGTTTTGGGTTTCCGCTTCGGCCTCAACAGGGTTTTCAGGCAGCATGTCCGCAGGATGTTCCGCTGCGGTTTCGCGATATACGTCCACGGGTTCGGGCGTGCTGTTTTCCGCTTCCGCTTCGGCGGCTTGATTCAGGGCGGCGGCGTCAAAGGGGGTAAAGCGGGTGGAAATCGGCGCGGCGCCGGTGGCGGCCACCGCAGCCGTGGCCGGGCTGAGTTTGACGGTGTGGCTTTGGTTGATGCGTGCCGCCGCCGGAATCACGCTTTCGCGCACGGTGGTGCGTTTGTATTGGTATTTGCGTTTGTTGACCGGCGAGTCGGTTTTGGAAAGATTGGCCCACACTTCGTCTTCGGCAATCACCGGCAGTTCGAGAGGCACGGGTGCGGCGGGTATGCTGTGGCCGTAGGCGGGCGGGATTTCGCGGCGGCGTGCCATGCCCTGGCGCAGCAGATTGGCGCGGATGTCGTCTTCGCCTATGGTTTCCAATTCCGGCGCCGGAGCAGGCACGGGTGCAGGCGCGACATGGGTTTCGGCCAGCGTGCGCGGGCGGGCGGGCGCCAAATCGGCAAGGGTGATTTCTTCCACCGGCAGTTTTTCCGCCTCTACCAGCGCGGCTTCGCGCAGGGCTTCGCGCTCTTGTTGGGTGCGCTCGCGGATGCGGCTCACCGCCGGGTCGTCGAGGGTGATTTCCTCCACGCGGGCGGCGCTGTGGTTTTCGGCCGGCGGCGTCCAAGCGGATGCCGGGGCTTCCGGCACGCTTTCAGGCAGCTTTTGCTTCACGCGGCGGGTGGCCTCTTCCATGCTGATGATGTCCAAGTCCGCCGCCGGGGTATCGGCATCATCCGCCGCATCGGGCAGGGCATCGCCGCCCAAATCGGCAGCGGCTACGACTTCATTATCCAGCGCGGCGGACTGTATTTCGGTATCGCCATCGGTATTGGTTTCGGCTTCCGGCTCTGCCGCGGCAGGTGCGGCGGTATCGGCAAAAATCGGCAGTTCGGCCAAGACGGCGTCGCTGGCGAGACGCTGTTTTTCGTCTTCGGTGAGCGCAGCGGCGGCCTTAAAGCGCGGATTGATTTCTTCCATCTGCCGCGTCACGCGCTCGCGCACGGCCTGATTGGCTTCGGCCTCCTGATTGCGCGCGCGGATGGGGGTGACGTTGGCACTGACCTTGCGTACCGGCTGCGGCGCTACGGCGGCAGCATCATCGGTCGGCGGCGGCAGTTTTTGATGGCGGCTGATGTAAGCGAGCTCCAAGAGCCATTCGCGCTCCTGTTTGGCACGCCAATAGAGCAAGACGGCAATGGCCGCCAGCAATACGATAAAAAGCATCCACAACATAATGTTTCCCGCTGTTTATTCCGTTCAGGCTGCCTGAAAACCGGCATCCAGATTGATTTCGATATTGTCGATAAGCCGGGTGTGACCCAGGCGGGCGGCGGCCAAAACCACCACGTGTTTGTCGCCCGCATGGGCCACCGCCAGATTGCCGCCGTGGCGCACCTCCACATAATCCACCTCCCAGCCTTGGGCGGTGAGGCGCGCCACCGCAGCCTCTTCCATTTGCGCGTAGTCCTGGCGGCCGCCGCGGATTTGCGCGGCCATATCCAGGAGCAGGGCATAGAGTTGCGGCGCCTGCGCGCGCTCTTCCGGGCTGAGGTAGGCATTGCGGCTGGAGAGCGCCAGGCCGTCGGCGGCGCGGCCGGTATCCACCGGCACGATTTCCACCGGCATATTGAGGTCTTCGGTCATGCCGCGGATGACCGCCAGCTGCTGGTAGTCTTTTTTGCCGAAACAGGCTACATCCGGCTGCACGATGTTAAAGAGTTTGCACACCACCGTGGCCACGCCGCGGAAATGGCCGGGGCGGAAACGGCCGCACAATTCGTTTTGCAGATGGGGCGGCTCGACATTGTATTCCTGCGCCACGCGCGGATAGAGCTCTTTCTCGTCCGGCGCAAACAGCACCGCCACACCGGCACCGCGCAGTTTGTCCGCGTCTTCCTGCAAGGTGCGCGGATAGCGGTCGAAATCTTCGCCTTGGCCGAATTGCAGGCGGTTGACGAAAATGCTCACCACCACCGCATCGGCACGGCGGTGCGCCTCTTCCACCAAGGCCAGATGGCCCTGATGTAAATTGCCCATGGTGGGCACGAAGGCGACACGCCCGGCTTGCGCGCGCCATTGGCGCAGTTCTGAAATGGTGTGGATGATGTGCATGGATGTGGTATGCCGCCCACTAAGGGGCAGTATTCAAAAATGGGCGGATTATAGCACTGCTTAAGCCCGCAGCGGCGCGGATTTTATGCCGACAGCGGGGTGTGCTGCGGGCGGTGGCAGCTTTGATGCCATGCAGCAACAGACACTTGGGTTTATTGGCACGATATGTTAAAATATTACTGTTTTAAACAATTATTTTTGAATGACTTATGATTCAGAAGCATGTTTCTTGGATGGGCGCCTTGGTCTGCGCCTGTACACTGTTGTTGGGCGCCTGCGGCGGCAATAGCCCGTCTGCCGCCAGCAAAGCGCATATTTACACCGTCGGCACGAATGCCGAATTTGCTCCGCTGGAGTCTTTGGGCGCGGGCGGCCAGGTGGAAGGTTTCGACATCGACCTGCTCAACGCCATGGCCCGCACCGGCGGCTTCCAGGTGGTGTATCAGGACAAACCGTGGGAGAGTCTGTTTCCCGGCCTCAATAACGGCGATTTCGATTTTCTGGCCTCCGCCATCACCATCACCGACGAGCGCCGTCAGAGCATGGATTTCAGCGATCCTTATTTTGAGATTTCGCAAGTGGTATTGCTGCCCAAAGGCCAAACTGCGTCTTCTTTAAACGACCTCAAATCCATGAAGCGCATCGGCGTGGTCACCGGCAACACCGGCGACTTGGCCATGCAGCAGCTCTTGGGCCCCACCAGCCAGCAGATTGCCCGTTTTGAAAGCCTGCCCTTGGTGCTCAAAGAGATTGAAAACGGCGGCGTGGATGCCGTGGTGAGCGACAGCGCGGTGGTGGACAACTACATCCGCCTCAACGGCCAGGTACATTTCAATGTGGTGACCCTGCCCGATTTCCCGGTGGAGCAATACGGCTTTGCCGTGCGCAAGGGCGATACCGCCACACTGGACATGCTCAATGCCGCGCTCAAACAGGTGCGCGACAGCGGCGAATATGCTTCGATATATGATTTGTATTTTGCCCGTAAACCTTAAACCGCAACGACAAAAGGCTGCCTGAAAACTTTTCAGGCAGCCTTTGTGCATTCACACCGTCCGTTTTTCTATCACCAACAGAAAAGGCGGGTTGTTGGTCCGGTTGATAAATTCATAACGCAGCACCGCATACTGCTGCTGCGGCAAAGATGCCGCCCAAGCACACACCGCTTCGGCCTCGGCATCACCGCCCGCATGCCCGGGATACAGCACGGCCGCCACCACGCCCTGCGGCTGTAGTAGAGCCAGTGCCTGCCGCAATCCGGAAAGTGTCGCTGCCGCAGTGGTGATACAGCGTTTGTCGCCGCCGGGCAGATAGCCGCAATTGAATACTGCTGCCGCTATCGGCCCGGACACATGCTGCGCCAGGGTTTCATGCCCTGCACCCACCAGTACGGCCTGCCGACCGCAACCGGCTTCGGCCAGGTGCGCCTGTGTTGCCTGCAAGGCAGCTGCCTGAATATCGAAAGCATAAACCCGCCCGCCCTCACCCACGCAACGGGCCAAAAACAGGGCGTCGTGACCGTTGCCGGCCGTGGCATCCACCACCGTATCCCCCGGTGCGATATGGTCTGCCAACACGCTGTGGGCAAAAGGGATAATATTGGACAGCATGGTGTCAATCCTTGGGTATGTTTTGGAAAAATGTATAGTCATTTAACACAGAACGATACGGCGTTGCTGCGCCAGGCTCAAAGAGAGCGATGTTTGTAAGCCGCTAAAGCGGCAACAAAATCTGCTCCGTACTATCTGTACTGTCTGTCCCACGGGACTTCGCTGCGCTCGCGGCTTTTTTGCTGCCTTGTCTCGTTCTGTGTTATTCGACTATATCTTTAAGCAGCCTGCTGACGGCGGCGGCATCATACAAAAACAAACCTGTCTTAACAAATTCAAAACGGTTATAATCGGCTTTTTTTGCGGCGCCTGTTGCCATGCCCCTGTTGTCTGTCGAATTCGCCCTGTTTTGGCTGCTGTTTTTCCCGCTGTACTGGTGTTTTGCACACCGTCCGCAGGTGCAGAACCATTTGCTGCTGGCCGCCGGCTTAGGCTGGCTGTACCGGGTCGATTGGGCTTTTGTACTGGCGCTGGTGCTGTTTTCACTGGGCGTGCTGATTATTGCATCCGGCCTGGTTCAGACGCAGCAGGCCGCACAGCGGCGACGCTGGCTGGCTGTCGGCTGTATCTTGGCCGTGGCCAATCTCGCCTTTTTCAAATACGTTGATTTTTTCCGCCCGGCCGTTCAGGCAGCCTTGGGCACTACAGTGGCCGATATTCTCATGCCCTTGGGTCTGTCTTATTACACTTTCCAAGCCGTGGCCTATCTGGTATCACTCTACCGCCACGAAGACGTGCGCCTGCGCTGGCGCGAGCTGCTGCTGCATTTCGGCTTTCTGCCCACACTCACCGCCGGGCCAATTGCCCGTGCAGGCAGTTTTGACAGCATAGACGGCATGCAGCCGGGCATGGCAGCGCAAATCCGCCAGCGCGAACCGCGCCGCATCATCCGCCCAGCTTTGGCGGTGGCGCTGATTGTGCTGGGCATTGCCAAAAAATGGGCTTTTGCCGGCACTTTGGCGGAACACTGGGTGGATCCGGTATTCGCCAACCCCATGCAGTACGACGGCCTTACCGTGCTCACCGCGCTCTACGGCTACACCGTGCAGCTGTTTTTGGATTTTTCCGGCTATACCGATATGGTCATCGGCATGGCCATGCTCCTGGGCTTCACCCTGCCCGCCAATTTCCGTATGCCTTTGCGCGCGTTTAATATCCGCGATTTTTGGAACCGCTGGCACATCAGCCTCTCCACCTGGATACGCGACCATATCTACATCCCGCTGGGCGGCAGCCGCCGTGGCTTTGTGCGCACACAAATCAATCTGCTCGCCGCCATGGTGCTCTCCGGCATCTGGCACGGTTATGGCTGGAATTTCTTCCTGTGGGGCCTGTTGCACGGCCTGGCCCTGGTGGCGCTCAATTGCGGCGACAAACTCGCCGGCAAGCGCGAATGGCTGTCCTCATCTTCAGGCATCGGCCACGCCTTAGCGGTATTGGCTACAGTCAATTTCGTGTGCATGGCCTTTGTGGTGTTCCGTACTGCCACGCTGGATGAGGCCTCACTGATGTTCCGCGCCCTGTTCAACGGTGGCACAGCCGACAACGCCGTATGGTGGGTTTTGGCCGCCATGGCCGCAGCTCTGGCGGCTTACGGTCTGTTGACACGTTTGTTTGACGCCGCAGTGGCGCGCCTGGAAAAAATGCCCTTATGGCTGTGGCCGCTGCCGCTCACCGCCGCCATGATGCTCGTCATCCTTATTGCTCCCTCCGGTATTCCCGGATTTATCTATGCCAATTTCTGATTAAAGTATCCGCCGTATGAAACCGCATCACGCCAAACGCAAGGCCAATAAACAGAAATTCAAAAACAAACCGCAAACGTCCCCAAAAACGGCTGCGGCCAAGCCTGCGGCCGCCGACAATGTCACAAACTCCCCCGCCCTGCAGGCCGCCATCAAAGCTGCCGACGCCCACAAAGCGGCTGCGGGAAAATCCGCACCGTCCCCAAAGCAGGCTCACGCCACGGCAAGCAAAAATAAAAACAAGCACAAGCAGGCAACAAAAGCACAAGCTGCCAAAACACAGGCCAAAGTACAGACAGCCAAGCCGAAAAAACAGGCTGCGGCAGACCGGCACAAAAAACCGCCTACCCGTACCACCCTGCCTGAAAAACAGACTGCCGCCCCAAAAGATACAACCGCCGCTCTGCGGCAAGAACGCTCACTGGCCTGGAAACTCTCCGCCACCTTTGCCCTCAGCGCCTTGGCCTGTGTATGGCTGGCGCAAAATTCCATCAATGCCTATTGGCAGCAAACCTACCACCGCGACAGTCCGCTGGCTGCCCTCAACGGCTCCGGCCTCTGGCAGGCAGGCGGCAAACTCTATGCCGCAGCAGAACAAGCCTACCGCCAATGGCCGCCCTCTGCCGCCGCCACCGCACCTCTTGCCCAAGCACCAGCGGCACAAGCTGCGGCAAGCGCTGCCTCCGGGCTGCCTGAAAACGACGGCACAGACAGCAATGTACACAGCGCCTCCGCACCGGAAGTACCCGCAACACCGGCCAATGTGGTTTTAAACAGCGGCGACACCGTACTCTTTGCCGGCGATTCCATGATGGAGGGCGTGGCACCGCATCTGCAGCGGCGCCTGAAAAGCGAATACCGCATCAACTCGCTTAACCTCAGCCGCCAAAGTACCGGCCTGGCCTACCCTTCCCTCTTTGACTGGCCGGCCACCATCGAACAAACCCTGGCACAAAACCCGGATATCAAGCTGGTGGTGGTGTTTCTCGGTCCCAACGACCCGTGGGACTTTCCCAATCCTGCCGGAGGGCGTGCCTATCTGCGCTTTCAGAGTGAAGAATGGGAAGCCGAGTACCGCAGCCGCATCAGCCGCATCGCCAATGCTGCCGACCGTGCCGGTGCACGCCTGATTTGGGTGGGCATTCCGCTGATGAAATCCGGCAAACTCAACCGGCAAATGCGTTATCTGGACAGCCTCTACGCCGACGAGCTCAAACACCGTGCCATCTGGCTGCCGACCGATACCCTCTTGGGTGACGGCAGCGGCGAATACCGCGATACCATTGCCATCGACGGTAAAAACCAGCGCATACGCAGCAAAGACGGCATACACTTCACCCTTACCGGACAAAAATATGTTGCCGAAGCCATCGCCCGCCAACTGACCCTGCCGCCGACAGAAAATACTGCCCAATCCGCACCCGCTGCCGCAGGCAGTTAAACCGTTTTTGCGGGCACTACTGCCTGAAACCCATGTACAAACTCGCCCCCATCATCCACGTCGTCGCCAAGACCGGCTTTCTGTTTGCGCTGATTCTGTTGGCGCCGACCCTGGTGTCGCTGCTGTATCTGGACGCCGTGCTGCCCGCCTTTGCCAGCACGGCGGTGATTACGCTGGCGCTCTCGGCGGCCGCGTGGTGGAGCACCCTGCGCTACCAGCGCGAACTGCGCGCGCGCGACGGTTTTACGCTGGTGTTTTTGCTGTGGGTGGGCTTTGCCACCGTGGCCGCGCTGCCGTTTTATTTTTCCCTGCCCGGCATCAGCTTTACCGATGCCTTTTTCGAGGCCATCTCCGGGCTGACCACCACCGGCGCCACCATCATGCCGCGGGTGGAAACGCTGGCGCCTTCGCTCAATTTCTGGCGCCATATGCTCAACTGGCTGGGCGGCATGGGCATTATTGTGTTGGCAGTGGCGATTCTGCCCATGCTCGGTGTTGGCGGCACGCAGCTTTTTAAAGCGGAAATTCCCGGCATCAATAAAGACAGCAAAATGGCGCCGCGCATCTCGCAAACCGCCAAAAACCTGTGGACGATTTATGTGGTATTCACCCTCACCACCCTCATCGCCCTGCGCCTGGCGGGCATGAGCTGGTTTGACGCCCTCTGCCACGCCCTCTCCGGCATTTCCTTGGGCGGCTTTTCCACCCACGACAACAGCATCGCCTATTTCAATTCCGTCACCATCGAAGTGGTGCTGATGACGGCCACGGTGGTGGGCGCCATCAATTTCACCAGCCATTTTTACGCTTTTCGCAGCAAAAGCCTGCGCCATTACTGGCAGGACGAAGAAGTGCGCGTGCTGGTGGTGCTGATGGCCGCCAGCATTGCGGCCGCCAGCCTGTATTTGTGGTGGAAAGACTATTACAGCCAGCTGGGCGATGCGCTGCGTTTTGTCAGTTTCAACTTTATTTCCATAGGTTTGGCCAACGGTTACGCCAATGCCGACTTTGGCAAATGGCCGCTGTTGGTATCGCTGTGGATGTTTTTTCTGGCCAATATTGCCGCCAATGCGGGCTCTACGGGTGGCGGTATCAAAACCATTCGTGCTATTGTATTGTTTAAATTCAGTCTGCGCGAAATGATGCTGCTGTTGCACCCCAATGCGGTGCGCACGGTTAAAATCAACGGCAACCACATCCCCGAACGCATGGCCTTGACGGTGCTGGCGTTTATTTTTGTGTATTTTATGACCGTGGTGCTGTTTACCTTTGCCATGATGGCCAGCGGGCTGGATTTTGTGTCCGCGCTCACCGCCGTGATTGCCTGCATCACCAATGCCGGCCCCGGTTTGGGCATGGTCGGCCCCAGCGGCAGCTATGCCCTGTTGTCCGATGTGCAAAAATGGCTGTGTACCGCCGCCATGCTGCTCGGACGGCTGGAGATTTTTACCGTATTTATTTTGTTTACGCCGGCCTACTGGCGTAAATAACCCATCCGGAAAAATAATCTGACCGCGTTATCCCGCCTTGTTTGTCAGATTATTTTGATGGGTATCACAGGCAGTAACACTGCCTGTCTTTAAAGAAAGAAACACCATGCAACACACCCGCCTCAAACCCATGCTGTCGCTGCTGGCGCTCTCCGTACTGGCCGCCTGCTCCAGCCCCACCGAAACCCCGGTCGATCCCAAAGTGCCGCCGGCCTCTTCTTCGCAAGTGCTGCCCGGCACCCAGGCGGTGCAAAACCCCGCCGAAGTGGTGGCTGCCTACCAGTGGTACCAAAGCGTGCTCACGGCCCTCAAAGCCGGCGACCAAAACTCCGCCGTACAGTTTTTGAGCCAGCAGCCCAAGAGCGCCATGAGCCAGACCGTGCGCAACCAGCTGCTCAAAAGCCTGGGCCGCCAAAACAATTGGCCGCTGTTTGCCCAGCATTTCAACCAGCTGGCTGCCGATGAACGCGACCAGGAAACCCGTTGCTATGCCGCGCTGGGCAATATTGCCGCCGACAACAGCCTCGCGGCGGAACTGGTGCAGGAACTGGGCAGGCTGCCGGAAGGCTGCAACCGCTATCTCAACCAGCAGGCCGCCGCCGGACGCCTGAATGCGCAAGATGCTTGGCGTCGTGTGCGCGGTTTGTTGAGCAATAACCAAATCAGCGACGCGCGCAATCTGGCCGCCGCCCTCGGCAGCCCGCTGCCCAATCCGCTCAACAGCGGCGGCAGCGGCCAAGGCGCGCAGGAAGCGCGTTTGCACAGTGTGATCAGTGCCGACGGCCGCAAAGCCGCCAATATCGGCGAGCGCATCCAAGCGCTTTCAGGCAGCCTTACACCGGAGCAAACCGGCTTTGCCTGGGCCGTGGCCGGACACCACCAAGCGCTGAACCAGAATATGGACACCGCCTTGGCCTATTTCGACCGTGCCGACCGCCGCCAGCTCTCCACCGTGCATTGGGAGTGGTATGCCCGTGCCGCCCTGCGCGGCCAACGCTGGCAGAAACTGGGCGACATCATCCGCGCCATGCCGCCCAAATTGCAGGCCGACCCCACCTGGCAATACTGGCTCGCCCGCAGTCTGGCCGCCCAAGGCCGCCAAGGTGAAGCGCAAAACCTCTACCGTCAAGCCGCCGCATCCGGCCGCAATTTCTACGCCCTCATGGCCACCGAAGCCTTGGGCGGCAAGGTGGATACCCGCAATAATGTGGCCGACAGCAGCCGCGGCGACATCCAGCGTGTGGCCCAAGACGGCCACATCGCCCGCGCCCTGGCCCTGTTTCAGGCAGCCCAGGGCAGCGGCGACTGGAATATGCGCCGCCAGGCCCAGGCCGAATGGCGCTATGCCATCAAAAACTACAATGAAGATACCCTGCTCGCTTCCGCCCATTTGGCGCACGACAACGGCTTCTACGAAATGGGCATCCTGAGTGCCGACCGCACCAACCACAAGCTCAATTACCAGCTGCGCTATATTTCGCCCTTCCGCGACCTCACCACCCGCTACGCCGCCCAGGCGCATGTGGACCCGGCGTGGGTGTACGGCCTGATCCGTCAGGAAAGCCGCTTTATGATAGGTGCGCGTTCGCATGTGGGCGCCACCGGTCTGATGCAGGTGATGCCCGCCACCGCCAACGAAATCGCCCGCAAAATCGGCATGAACCCCGGCGATTTGCACACCATTGAAGGCAATATCCGCATGGGCACCTGGTATCTGGGCGATGCCCGCAACCGCTTGGGCCACGAAGTGCTGGCCACCGCCGGTTACAACGCCGGCCCCGGCCGCGCCCGCCGCTGGCAGGCCGCCGTACCGCTGGAAGGCGCCATCTATGCCGAAACCATCCCCTTTGACGAAACCCGCGACTATGTGAAAAAAGTGATGGCCAACGCCACTTATTACGCCAGCCTGTTTAACGAACCGCAAACCTCGCTCACCCGCCGCATGGGTACGGTGGCGGCGAAATAAGCAGCCGTAGGTCGGATACTTGTATCCGACGTTCGTCAAAGCAGCAGGCGTAGGTTGGGTTGTAAACCCAACATCCGTGGGATTTGAAGTCTGTTGGGTCTTCGACCCAACCTACGGCCACTGCCGGATGTAATTCAGAAATTTTCCCCGGACAGTAGTGCGCTCAGGCGGAAATAACGACATTTAAAATTTCAGGCAGCCCCAAAGGCTGCCTGAAAACCCACCCACAACAACAAACAAAAACCCTTGGAGAAACACACCATGCTGCTCAATGCCGACCACGCCGCTTTATTGATTATCGACGTGCAAAGCCGCCTCTTGCCCGCCATCCACAATGCCGACAGCGTGCTCGAACGCACCGCCTGGCTGGCACGCCTGGCCGATGCCCTCGATATTCCCACG
The DNA here is from genome assembly GCF_024171525.1 of Neisseriaceae bacterium HSC-16F19. Taxonomy (GTDB): domain Bacteria; phylum Pseudomonadota; class Gammaproteobacteria; order Burkholderiales; family Neisseriaceae; genus JALJZY01. Next base: position 44,532 of record NZ_JALJZY010000015.1, on the reverse strand, counting down.
GTGATTTCCGAACATTGCGCCGATAAAATCGGCGCCACCGATGCCGCCATTACCGCCGCCGCCCCGCGCGCACTGACGGTGCACAAACAGGACTTTTCCGTTTGGCGCGAAGGCTGCCTGAATGACGCGGTTTTGGGCGGGGCGCGGCACATCATTGTGGCCGGTATCGAAGCGCATGTGTGCGTGCTGCAAACCGCACTCGATTTGCGCCAACAGGGTTACGAAGTCTTTGTGGTGGCCGAAGCCGTGGGCTCGCGCCGTGCAGAAGACGCCGCCCTGGCCCTGCAACGCCTGCAACAGCACGGCTGCCACATCGTCAACGGAGAAATGGTGGCCTTTGAATGCCTGGCGAGCGCCCGCCATCCGCAATTCAAAGACATACACCGCCAATTTATTCGCTAAGTTATGCCCGATATTGTTTCCCTGCTGTCTCTGGCCGCCATCGGATTTTTAGGTGGCGGCCATTGCGTGGGTATGTGCGGCGGCCTCTCCAGCGCCTTTGCCCTGCAACTGCCGCCGCACATCAGCCGTCTGCAATTGCTGCTGCTGCTCAATCTGGGCCGCATCGGCAGCTATGTGCTCATCGGCACCCTGCTCGGCCTGGCCGGACAAGTCGGCATGCTGCTTGACCACACCCGCAGCCTGCAAATGGTGTTGTTTGTCGCCGCCCATGTCTTGTTGTTTTTGCTGGGCCTGTATCTGGCCGGCATCAGCGCCGTGGGCAGCCGCATCGAAGCCATAGGCAAGCCGGTGTGGCGCCGCCTCAATCCCCTGCTCAAGCGCCTGTTGCCGATACAGAGCCGCAGCGCCTGCCTCGGCGTGGGCATGCTGTGGGGCTGGCTGCCCTGCGGTCTGGTGTACAGCGCCTCGCTGTATGCCCTGGGCAGCGGCCATGCCGCCCACGGCGCGCTCTATATGGCCGCCTTCGGCCTCGGCACCCTGCCCAATCTGCTGGCCATGGGTTGGTTTGCCACCCAGCTCAAGCAATACCTGCAACGCCAATCCGTGCGCCTTATCGCCGGTTTGACCGTGGCGGCCTGGGCGCTGTGGCAGCTGGCCAAGGTATTCGGTTTGACGGCGGCGGGGCATTGACAGACACGGCTTTCAGGCAGTCTGTGTGTCGCTTTCAACCTATAAATCGTTTAAACTTACACCTGCAAAACACCCATCCAAAGGAATCCGCAATGCGTTTGCTTTCCGGCATCATCAAACTGATTATTCTGTTGCTGCTCATCATTCTTGCCGTTTTCAACACCGCCCCCGTGCACTTTAGCTATATTCCCGGCGAAAGCATCGAACTGCCGCTGATTGTATTGCTGCTGTGTTTCTTCGTTATCGGCACCCTGTTCGGCATGCTGGCCATGTTCCGCCGCCTCTTGACCCTGCGCAACGAAACCGTGCGCCTGCGCGAAGAAGTGCGCAAGAGCGGCCGCATTGCCCTGGAACAGGCCACCGCCCACGACAGCCCCGCCCCGGCCGCAGCCGGGAACCAGCACAAGGCTTCGTGATATGGAAGCCAACGAACTGTGGTTGTGGCTGGTACCGGTGGCCCTGCTGCCGGTATTTTTCGCCATGGGCTGGTTTGCCGCCCGCGTAGACATGAAAGCGGTGCTCAAGCAGGCCAAATCCATACCCGGCGGCTTCTACACCGCGCTGGATGCGCTGGTGGACAAACACAGCGGCCGTGCCGCCGACAACTTGGCCGAAGTCATAGCCGCACGCGCGGACGACGCCGAAACCCGCCGCCTCAGCCTCACCCTGGGCAAGCTCTACCGCCAGCGCGGCCAGAACGACAAAGCCATCGTGCTGCACCAGAAACTGCTCTCCTCGCCCGACACCGTCGGCTTGGAACAGGCGCAAACCCGCTTCGAGCTGGGACAGGATTATCAGGCCGCCGGACTGGTGGACCGCGCCGAACAGATTTTCCTCGAATTGCAACACAGCGAAATGGCGAGCGCCGCCCAGCAAATGCTGCTCAATATCTACCAGCAGGACCGCGATTGGGAAAAAGCCATCGAACTGGCGCAAGCCCTGCGCCACGGCGACCAGAGCTATCAGTTTGAAATCGCCCAGTTTTATTGCGAACGCGCCCAAACCGCGCTGTTTCAGTCGCGCCCCGAAGAAGCCGAAGCCCTGGCGCGCGAGGCGCTGGCGGTCAACCGCAAATGCACCCGCGCCAATCTGATTCTGGCCGATGCCGCCTACAAGCAGGGCCGTTACCAGGACGCCATCGACGCCTGCCACGCCATCGAAAAGCAAAACCACGAATACCTCGGCATGGCCGCCGAGCGTCTTTACGATGCCTACGACGCGCTGGGACGCGCCGAAGCCGGTTTGGCCGTTTTGGTGGGCTATGCCAAAACCTTCCCCGACCTGGATTTGCACAATGTGATTTATGAAAAATCGCTGCTCATCAACGGTGAAGCCCAGGCCGCACAAACCGTGACCGAACTCGTGCGCCAAAAACCCGACCTGGCCGGCGTGTACCGTCTCTTGGGCGTGCACATCGGCGACACCGACCCCGCCCGCCGCGCCGACATGGACATGATGCGCGCCGTGGTCGGCCGCCAGATGCAGAAAGCGGTGATGTACCGCTGCCGCCACTGCCATTTCAAATCGCAAGCCTATTTCTGGCACTGCCCCGCCTGCAACAAATGGGAAACCTTTACCCCGAACCGCATTGAGATTTAATCTGTTCCAAGCAAAAATGCAAAAACGGCATGGTCTAAGATCATGCCGTTTTACTTTATGATGTGGATTGTCTGTCAGCTGGCAAATTGCATATCTGCATCACGCATTGCTTTACGCGATAAAGCCAGATTGGCGCCTGCCCGCTCCAACACCAAAAATATAAACAAACCCGGATAACTCTCCATGGGTCGGATAAAATGATATTGGTTCTTCAGGGTAATCAAAATATCCTCAATACTGTCTCCGTCGCCACTTTCTGCATACATTAATTGCATGGCCTTAATTTCAGCTGTGATTACATCGGTATAACCGGCAGACAAGGCATCTACATCCATTCCGCTCTCGCTGCGTCCTGCCAGCTGCATACCGCTTTCATAATCTACCACGGCACAAGCCATTGCACCACGGGCAGACAATAACGTATCTACCAAACCGTCAAACCTCATGCTTGCTTCCTTTATATTTATCTTTCTCTTAATCCGCAACTGCGGGTATTCAATGAATCAGCTTTCAGGGGCTATTATAGCTTAATTTGCATATACTCAGCCATAATACCACGGCTCGCAGCAGCATCAGTCCTTCATCAATTTTACCGCCATCTGCGCCAAACGCCGCCCTTGGGCGAAGGCCAGTTGTTTTTCGTGTTCGCTCAGAGCAATTTTTTCGCCGTGGCGGGCCAGATGGCTGGGGCCGTAAGGCGTGCCGCCGCCGGTCGTATGGCTCAAGCCCGCTTCGCTGTAGGGCAGGCCACAAATCAGCATGCCGTGATGCAGCAGCGGGGTCATCATTGAGAGCAGGGTGCTTTCCTGGCCGCCGTGCGGGCTGCTGCCGCTGGTGAATACGCAGGCCGGTTTGCCAATCAGGCTGCCTGAAAGCCACAGCGCACTGCTGCCGTCGAGAAAATATTTCACCGGTGCGGCCATATTGCCAAAGCGGGTGGGACTGCCCAAAGCCAGGGCGGCGCAGTTTTGCAATTCTTCCAAAGTGGCATAGGGCGAGCCTTCATCCGGCACATCGGCGGCCACCGCCTCGCACACCGCCGAAACCTTGGGCACGGTACGCAACAGCGCCTCGCAGCCGGACACGCTGTCCACGCCTTCGGCGATGTGGCGCGCCAACAGGCGGGTACCGCCGTTCAAACTGTAATACACAATCAAAATGGGCAAACTGCTCATACTGCTGTTTTCACCTTTCTGAATAATGGGGTTGATTTGCGTTAAAATAAGGCATCAGGCTGCCTGAAGCTGTTCGGTCGGCTTGGTATTGAAATTGCTTTAACAAACACACAACAAGGAAACCCATGTTTGCACGCATGCGCCAAGCCGCTTGGCTGCAACACCGCATACCGGCCTTTGCCCGTTTTCTGTGGCAGCGTTTTGACGAGGTGAATGTACCACAAGTTTCTGCCAGCCTCACCTTTACCACACTGTTGGCTTTGGTGCCGCTGTTTACCGTGACCCTGGTGGTGATTACCGCGTTTCCGATGTTCGGCGATATTTCCGAACAGTTCAACCGCTTTATCACCGGGGTGCTGATTCCGGCGGCGGGTGCGGATGTGGTGGGCGATTATCTGTTGGAATTCCGCCGTCAGGCCAGCAATCTGACCGCCATCGGCATCATCATCATGATGGTGACTTCGCTGATGCTCATCCAGACCATCGAGCGCACCTTTAATCAGATTTGGCGCGTCAACCGCCAGCGGCCTTTGCTGATGCGGGTATTGGTGTACTGGACTTTGCTGACCTTGGGGCCGCTGGTCATCGGTTTCGGTATGTCGGCGTGGAGCCTGTTGCTGAAAAACTCGGCTTTGCAGCAGAATTTCCCGTTGTTGGGTGTATTGGTGACTTCGGTTTCATCCGCGGCCTTTATCACCCTGCTGCTGTTTTTTGTGTACAAAATCGTGCCCTTTCGTTATGTGCCCGCCCGCCATGCGCTGATTGGCGCGCTGGTAACGGCACTGTTGCTCGAAGCGGTGCGCCGCGGTTTTACGGTTTATGTGGCCAATTTCAACAGCTACCAGCTGATTTATGGTGCGTTTGCCGCCATTCCGGTGTTTTTGCTGTGGCTGAATCTGTTGTGGATGATTCTGATTGCCGGTGCGGTACTCACCGCCTCACTGTCTTACTGGCAGGACGAAGCCTTCCGCCGCAGCACCGGCCACAACGGCCGCTTTGATGATGTGCTGACCATTTTGCTGCTGCTGGACCAGGCGCAGGCGCGCGGCCGCAGCCTGAAAATCCAGCATTTCCGTGCCCACATCAATATGGGTTACGACGAATTGGGCGATTTGCTGGAGCAGCTGGCGCGGCACGGTTATCTGGCGCACAGCCATAACGGCTGGATTTTGAAAACCAATACCCGCCACATCAATGTGGCCGAGTTGTTCAAGCTGTTTGTCTACCGCCCGCAAGCGCATGGCGATGACAATATAGGCCGCACCCTGGCAGATATTATGGAACCGAATCTGGCCGCCTTGGATATGAGCCTGGCCGATTTTATGGCCCGCGAAAACGGTATACCTGACACCCGCGAACACGCCCCAACACAAACAAACACTGGGTAAAAAACCGAAAATCGGTGCGGCTCTATGCCGAAACTGATTTATAATCCGATTATTTTTGAATTGACACAAATACTTAAATACGCATGAAGCACAACACCCGCAAATTAAGTACCCTCATCACCCGCATGCGCCGCCTGCCCCAGGCTTGGCGCCAAAAACCGATACGCTGGTCGGTGCTGGCGATTGCCATTCCCGTATCCAGTATTATGACTGCCTATGCGGTTACCGCACCGCAGCCGGAAAACAATACCTATACCGCACGCAAAGTGGTGGAAAATCTGCCGCAAATCGCGCTGGAAAGCCAAGTCAGCAACAGCAGCTTCTGGCGTGAGGAAGTGGTGCAGAGCGGTGACAACCTCACTTCCATCCTCACCCGTCTCGGCGTGGCCGACCGCCACATCCAAAACGTCATTAAAGACAATAATATCAGCGCCCGCCTGCTGCGTCTGAAACCCAACCAAACCATCAGCGTGCGTGTGAATCCGCAGGGCGACCTCACCGACATCCAATTCTTTAACGACGACGAAAACGGCGACAACAACCTCGTGGCCTTGCGCAAAAGCGGTCAAGAATGGCTGGCCGACATCGGCGAAGTGGAAACCGAAACCCTCTCTACCTTCAAGGCCGTGGTCATCCGCACTTCCGCCCGCGGCGCCTTGGCACGCGCCCGCGTACCGGTGGAAGTGCGCGAGTCTTTGAGCGAATTGTTCAGCGACAAAGTGGACATTAACCAGCTGCAAGACGGCGACACCATCCGCCTGCTCTACAACAGCCTGTATTTCCGCGGCCAGGAGTTGGGTACCGGCGAGATTTTGGGCGCCGAAATCACCCACAAAGGCCAGGTGTACCAAGCTTATTATTTCGGCGATGAAGACGGCAGCGGCCAGTATTACGACGCCGCCGGACAGCCGGTGAAAAAAGGCTTTGAATCCCGCCCGGTGGGCAATGCGCGCGTGTCTTCTCCCTTCGGTGTGCGCTTCCACCCCATTTTGCGCACTATTAAAATGCATACCGGCATCGACTATGCCGCCCCCACCGGCACGCCCATTGTGGCGCCTTCCGAAGGTGTGGTGGAAGAAACCGGCTATAAGGGCGGCTACGGCCACACCATCGTTTTGCGCCACAACGGCAATATGCAGACCCTCTATGCCCATATGAGCAATTACGGCCGCTTCGGTGTCGGCAGCCGTGTGAAAGCCGGTGATGTCATCGGCTATGTCGGCTCCACCGGCCGCTCTACCGGCCCGCATCTGCATTACGAAGTGCGCATCAACGGCCAGCCGGTGAACCCGGTGACCGTGGCCATTCCCAGCAAAAAACTCAATGCCCAGGAATTGGCGCAGTTTAAGAAAGAACAGCACAATTTGGACAATATCCTCGCCACCGTGCGCGACCTGCCCATTACCGTGGCGCAGTTGGATTGATTTTTCTGATGTTCCAAAACAGTTTCAGGCAGCCTTAAAAGGCTGCCTGAAATGTTTTTACGCACTATAGTCATTTAAAATAAGAATGATACAGCGTTGCTGTCCCACAGGGACTTCCTATGGTCACGCCAGGATCGAAGAGAACGATTTTGTAAGCCACTAAAGTGGCAACAAAATCTGTTCCGTACTATTTGTACTGTCTGCGGCGTGCTGTCTCGTCTCATTCTTATTTTATGCGACTATAAAATCCCGTAAAATGCGCGGTTTGTTGTGAATCGGCCCTCTCCCATGAAAATTGCCACCTGGAACGTCAACTCCCTCAATGTCCGCCTGCCGCAAGTCATCGACTGGCTCGCCAACCGCCAGCCCGATGTGCTGGTTTTGCAGGAACTCAAGCTCGACCAAGACAAATTTCCGCGCGCCGCTTTCGAGCTGGCCGGTTTTCAGGCAGCCTGGTACGGCCAGAAAACCTATAACGGCGTGGCCATCCTCAGCCGCGCGCCGCTGGAAAACGTGGTTTGCGGCATCCCCGGTTTTGACGACGAACAAAAACGCGTGATTGCCGCGACTGTGAACGGTGTGCGCGTGGTGTGCGTGTATTGCGTCAACGGCGAGGCCGTGGGCAGCGAGAAATTCGCCTATAAAGAGCGCTGGTTTGCCGCCCTCACCGACTATCTGCGCGCCACGCTGGCCGAATACGGGCAAGTGGCGCTGCTGGGCGATTTCAATATCGCACCGACCGATTTGGACGTCTACGATCCGGAAGCCTGGCGCGAGAAAATCCATTGCTCCAGTGCCGAGCGACAATGGTTTCAAAACCTGCTCAATTTGGGTCTCACCGACAGCCTGCGCCATCTGCATCCGGATGGCGCCCATTACACCTGGTGGGACTACCGCATGAATATGTTCCGCCGCAAGCTCGGCCTGCGCATCGATCATATTTTGGTGAGTGCGCCACTGCTGGCGCGTCTGCAACAAGTCCATGTTGATACCGAGCCGCGCGGCTGGGAACGTCCCAGCGACCACGCGCCGGTGGTGGGTGAATTCGCATGAGCGGCTATATCGGCCTGATGTCCGGCACCAGCATGGACGGTGTCGATGCCGTGTTGGCCGAACTGGACGGCAGCCGCTGGCAGGGTGTGCGCGCCCATGCTTTTGTGCCCTATCCCGAGGAACTGAAAAACGCCTTGCTCTCCTTGCAGGACACCGGCAGCGACGAATTGCACCGCAGCGCCCTGTTGGCGCAAACCCTGGCAGGGCTCAATGCCCAAGCCGTGGCCGAATTGTTGCAGCAGGCTGGTGAGGATGCCGCTCATATCCGCGCCATCGGCTGCCACGGCCAGACCATACGCCATGCGCCGCAACACGGCTACAGCCTGCAATTGATGGATTGGGCGCGGCTGGCCGAATTGAGCGGCATCACGGTCATCGGCGACTTCCGCAGCCGCGATTTGGCCGCCGGCGGTCAGGGCGCGCCCTTGGCTCCGGCCTTTCACCAAGCGGTGTTTGCCAGCCCGCAACACAGCCGCGTGGTGCTGAATTTGGGCGGCATTGCCAATATCAGCGTGCTGCCGCCCGGCGGTGCCGCTTTCGGTTTCGACACCGGCCCGGCCAATATGCTGATGGACGCCTGGGTGCAGCAACACTGGCAGCGGCCTTACGATGCCGACGGCGAAATCGCCGCCCAAGGGCGTGTTCTGCCGGATTTACTGACGCGCCTGTTGGCCCACCCTTATTTTGCCCGACCCTACCCGAAAAGCACCGGCCGCGACCTGTTTTCGCCCGCCTGGCTGCAAACCTATTTAAACGGCAGCGAAGCGCCCGCCGATGTCTTGCGCACCCTGCTGGAACTCACCGCTGCCAGCGTGGCCGATGCCGTCCATGCCGCCGCACCGGCTTGCGAAAGCGTGTATGCCTGCGGCGGCGGCGTGGCCAATGGCGCGCTGATGGCCGCCCTGGCCGCACGTCTGCCCCACAGCCGCCTCACCACCACCGCCGATTTGGCCTTGCCGCCGCAACAGGTGGAAGCCGCCGCTTTTGCCTGGCTGGCCGCCTGTTGCCAAGAGCGCATCCCCGTGGCGGTGCATGCGGCCACCGGCGCCCAAGGGGCGCGGGTGCTGGGCTGTATCTATCCGGCCTAAATGCACACCCCCTCATGCTATAATGCGCGCCTTTTGATTTATCCCGATTTTTCAGGCAGCCTGAATTAAGCACCATCGCGCCAGTAGGGGGTAGGTCGGCTCTCCGAGCCGACTTTAGGGAATTGTTGTGTGTCGGCTCGGAGAGCCGACCTACGCTGTTGTCTCCAAGCGCCGTCCGCCCCAAGTGGTGGGCATCAATGCCCACCCTACGGCTGCCTGAAAGCTGTATTTCCGTCTTTTTTTATGACCCAAAGCAAGAAAAAAACCGCCGCCGCAGCGCCGAAACGAAAACGCGGCGTGGTGAAAAACAGCGAGCGCCAGCGCGCGCCGCACATCATGAACATCCTCAACCAAGGCTTCGGCCTGGTGGTGCTGATGCTGATTGTCTATGTGGCGCTGGCGCTGGCCAGCTTCAGCATGGGCGACCCGGCCTGGTCGCGCAGTACCGCCTCACCCGGTGAAGCGCGCAATATGGCCGGCCTCTTCGGCGCCTATGTGGCCGACATCGGCTATTACCTCTTCGGCCTGTCGGTGTGGTGGCTGCCGGTGGCGGCGCTGGTATGGCTCTATCACAGCATGCGCCCGCATCTGACCGTGGTGCCGCAAGAGCGCCCCTACAGCGTCGGCCTGGCTGCCGCCGGTCTGGTTTTGCTGCTTATTGCCAGCCCCTTTCTGGAAGCCGCCGCTGCCGGTGTGCCATTGCAAGACAAACTGCCGGTGGGTGCGGGCGGTATGGTCGGCCAATTGGGCGGCAAAATCACCGCCCAGCTTTTGGGCTTGTCCGGCAGCGTACTGGTGCTGCTGGTGATGATCATCCTGGGCCTGTCGCTGCTGGTGCAGGTGTCCTGGCTCACCCTCATCGAAAAAGCGGGCGCGCAGGTGGAATGGTTTTGGTACAACCTCATCCGCAAGCCGCACCGCTATATCCGCGACCGCCCCAAACCCAAGGTCAGCCGCCGCATGGTCAAACAGGCGCGCGCCATTGCCGCCAGTGATATGCCGCCGGTGGAAGGCGCCAGCAGCAACCGCAAACCGGTGGCGGTGAAAACTGCGGCGCCGCCACAACCCGCCGTGCAGCGCGACCTGTTTGACGGCGGTGCCAAAGAAAAAGACGGCGACACCGCCCCCGCCGACGGCCGTATCCGCCTGCCCGACTTGGAACTCTTGGCGCCGCCACAGCAAAACGCCCCCGAAATCAAACCCGAGGCCCTGCAACGCACCGCCGAACTCATCGAAGCCAAACTGGCGGAATTCAAAGTCGGCGTGGAAGTGGTGAGCGCCACCGCCGGGCCGGTGATTACCCGTTACGAAATCGAACCGGCGCAAGGGGTGAAAGGCAATCAGATTGTCAATCTGAGCAATGACTTGGCACGCTCGCTGTCGTTGCAGAGCGTGCGCGTGGTGGAAACCATTGCCGGCAAATCCACCATGGGCATCGAATTGCCCAATGAGCGCCGCCAAAACGTGCTGCTGTCGGAAATCCTCAGCGCCAAGGTGTTCCAGCAGTCCGCCTCCAAACTCACCGTGGCCATGGGCAAAGACATTGCCGGTACGCCGGTGGTGGCGGATTTGGCCAAAATGCCGCATCTCTTGGTGGCCGGTACCACCGGCTCGGGCAAATCCGTGGGCGTGAACTGCATGATTGTGTCCATGCTCTATAAAGCCCAGCCCGACGAACTGCGCTTTATCATGATAGACCCGAAAATGCTGGAATTTTCGGTGTACGAAGGCATTCCGCACCTGTTGGCGCCGGTGGTCACCGATATGAAAGAAGCCGCCCAAGCGCTGAACTGGTGCGTGGCGGAAATGGAAAAACGCTACCGCCTGCTGGCGCATGTGGGTGTGCGCAATATTGCCGGTTTCAACGACAAAATCGCCGCCGCGCAGGCCGCAGGCACGCCGGTGGTCAACCCCTTCTCGCTCACCCCGGACGAGCCGGAACCGCTGGAAAAACTGCCGTTTATCGTGGTGGTTATCGACGAATTGGCCGATTTGATGATGGTGGAAGGCAAGAAAATCGAGCAGCAGATTGCCCGCCTGGCACAAAAAGCGCGCGCCTGCGGCATCCATTTGATTTTGGCCACCCAGCGCCCCAGCGTGGACGTGATTACCGGCCTCATCAAAGCCAATATCCCCACCCGCGTGTCTTTCCAAGTGCCGAGCAAAATCGACAGCCGCACTATTCTCGACCAAATGGGTGCGGAAAACCTGCTCGGCCAGGGCGATATGCTGTTTCTGCCGCCCGGCACCGCCGCCCCCACCCGCCTACACGGCGCCTTTATCGCCGATGAAGAAGTGCACAATATTGTCGGCTTTATCAAGCGCCAGGCACCGGCCAATTATGTGGAGGGCCTGCTCTCCGGCGAAGCGGCGCTGGAAACCGGCAATCTGGTCAACCCCAATGCCGACAGCGACGAATTGTTCGACCAGGCCGTAGCCTTTGTACTCGACACCCGCAAAACCTCGATTTCCTCGCTGCAACGCCATTTGCGCATCGGCTACAACCGCGCCGCCAATCTGATGCAGGCACTGGAAGATGCCGGTGTGGTATCGCCCGCCGAACTGGGCGGCAGCCGCCGTATTTTGGCGCAGAAGGATGCGTTGTAAAGCAGGCTGACCGTAGGGTGGGCATGTTTGCCCACCAAACATTTTTAATCATCAGCGGTATTATAGTCGGATAAAATAAGAACGAGACAAGGCAGCAAAAAAGCCGCGAGCGCAGCGAAGTCCCGTGGGACAGACAGTACAGATAGTACGGAACAGATTTTGTTGCCACTTTAGTGGCTTACAAAATCGTTCTCTTCGAGCCTGGCGAAGCCAACGCTGTATTGTTCTTATTTTAAATGACTATAAATCCAAAGTCGGCTCGGAGAGCCGACCTACCCCTACAGTCATCCTGCGCTCAGTCGCAGGATCTTGATAACGATCACGCGTTATCAAACGAGCATTTTTAAAATTATTTTTTGAATTGTTCTCAGGCTGCCTGAAAACACCCGCCCAAGACCATGACCCGACACTTCCTCCCCGAACCGCCCGCGCAAGCACCGCGCATCGGCGTCTTGCTCATCAACCTCGGCACACCCGCCGCACCCACCCGTGCTGCGGTGAAACCTTTTTTGCGCCGCTTCCTCTCCGACCCCCGCGTGGTGGAATTGCCGCGCCTGCCCTGGCAAATACTGCTGCACGGCCTGATTCTGCCGTTTCGCAGCGGCCAAAGCGCCCACGGCTATGAAAAAATCTGGCAGGCCGAAGGCTCGCCGCTGGCGGTTTACGGCGAACGCATGGCGCAGGCACTGGCCGCACGTCTGCCCGATTGCTGCGTCGCCCATGCCACCAGCTACGGCGAACCCACGGTGGCCGCCACGCTGGCCGATTTCAAGCGCCAGGGTGTCGACCGCCTGCTGGTGCTGCCGCTGTATCCGCAATACGCCGCCTCCGCCAGCGCCGCTGCGCTGGACCAGGTGTGGCGCGTGCTCTTGCAGCAGCGGCATATGATGGCGGTGCGCAGCATCACCCGTTATGGTGATGATGCGGGCTATCTCGATGCCGTGGCGGGCAGCATCCGCCGCCATTGGCAGCAGCACGGCCGCGGCGAGCATTTATTGTTCAGCTTCCACGGCATTCCCGCCGCCCAGCATCAGGCGGGCGACCCCTATGTGGCCGAGTGCGAACGCACCGCCGCCGCACTGGCGCAACGCTTGGCACTCACGCCGGAGCAATACACCCTCGCCTTCCAAAGCCGCTTCGGCCGCGCCGAATGGGTGGGACCGTCCACCCAGGACTTGTTGCAAACCCTGCCGCAAAACGGCGTGAAAAAGCTGGACATCGTCTGCCCCGGTTTTGCCGTGGACTGCTTGGAAACCCTGGAAGAAATCGCCTTGCAGGGGCGGGAAGATTTTCATGCCTCCGGCGGCACGCAATATCATTACATTCCCTGCCTTAACGACCATGCCGACTGGCTCGACGCCCTCTATGCCTTAGTGCAACGTCATTTGCAGGGTTGGACGGAGTAAACGTTTACTAAAAGGCTGCCTGAATAACTGTAGTAGCTTGGGTCTTCAGACCCAACAAATCCTAAATCCTTTACAGCGATGTTGGGTTTTCAACCCAAGCTACAAAACTCTGCGCGCAGTCGCAGGCTCCCGATAAAGCAACAACCGTAGGTCGGTGACTTGTATCCGACATATGAATGATCTGCAGCAACCTTACCCGATGTCGGATTCAAGAATCCGACCTACGAAAAAGGCTGCCTGAAAACATTTTCAGGCAGCCTTTTGATTTAAAAACCCGTTGTTTATTGAAAATTAACGGGCAATATCGCCTTTCATCACCACGCGGGCGTGGAAGGAACCGGCCTGGCAGTCATATTGGCCGCCGTGCAACGGTTTGCGGTCGAAATAGCTGTGGAAATTCACCACACGGCTGCCGCCGCGTTTGCGGGCGGTTTCCTGGAATTTCTTGGCCGCATTCACAAAAGCGCGTTCGCAGGCGATTTCATCGGAACGGCCGGTGGCATTGGCCGCCTGGCGGGTAATCAGGCCGCGGGCAATCACGCTGCCGCCACCGCCGAAGCTCACCGGGGTAGACGAATCCAGTGCCGCGCGGGCTTCGGAAGAAGCCAGTACCGCACGGCCGTCGCAGCGGTAAATCATATTGCGGCCTTTGCCGGGGTTGTTGTCGCGCAACAGGCGGCAGGCGCTGCCGCCGGAAGTGCGGCCGCTGTCCTGGTTACGGGCGCTGGGGCGGTCCTGACGGGAAGAGGAAGAAGAATCCGCCGGCTCGCTGCTGCTGGCACAACCGCCCAGGGCCAATAAGGCTGCGGCGCCCAAAACGGGCATCCAAGTTCCGATACGCATAAAAACTCCTTTATTATTGGTTTATCAGGGTGATACTTTCGGGTACTGCACAAGGGTTAGTTTACTGGAATATCGGCCGGGCAGCCAAGTGCCGTGTGCATTTTTGCCGTTAACAGGCTACCTGAAAACCTCACAGCAAACGGTGCTGCAAAGCCGGCAGTTTGCTGCGCACGCTGCTGAGGCGTTGGGCACTGAGTACGGCATGCACCACGCCTTCGCCTTCGGGCAGGCAGGCCAAGACATCGCCCCAAGGGTCGATAATCATGCTGTGGCCGAAAGTGCGGCGGCCGTTGTCGTGGCGGCCGCCCTGGCCGGAAGCCAATACATAGCACTGGTTTTCCACCGCGCGGGCGCGCAGCAGCAATTCCCAATGCGCCTGTCCGGTGGTGTGGGTAAAGGCGGCGGGCAATACCAGCACTTCAAACGGCAGCTGGGCGCGGAAAAATTCGGGGAAACGGGCGTCGTAACAAATGCCCTGCGCCACTGTGACCCCTTCCACCGTCAGGGCGGGCACTTGCCCGCCGCGGCGGATGGTGTCGCCCTCGGCATAATGCTCGCCCAAGCCGGTAAAACCGAACAAATGCATTTTGTGGTACTGCCCGGCCACACTGCCGTCGGGCAGACAGGTGATGAGGGTGTTGTGCACCTTGTCGGGCGTATCGGCCGCCAGCGGAATGCTGCCGCCAAAGAGCACGATGCCGTGGCGGCGGGCCGCTTCGCTCAAGGCGGTTTGCAAAGGGCCGCTGCCGGGCTCTTCGGCATAGGCGAGTTTGTCGGTTTCTTCCGCCCCCATCAGCGGCCAGTATTCCGGCAACACCACCCAGTGCGCGCCGGTGGCGGCGGCTTCGGCCACGAGGCGCTGCATGGTGGCCACATTGGCGGCCACATCGGTGCCGGACACCATTTGCACCACGGCGGCATGAATATCGGTTTGCATATATCGTCTCCCGTTTGAATACAGATGTGCATGATACCGCGATTTGCCCGCCCGTACGCTTTATCGTACACTGCCGCGGTCGTTTGTCCACTCCTGACAGGATGCATCATGCTGGCGATTATCGGCGGCAGCGGCTTAAGCACGCTGCCCGAAGTATCTTTTTCCCACAAACAAATCGTGCGCACGCCCTACGGCCTGCCGGTGGCACCGCTGTATTTCGGCCGCATGGGCACACAAGAGATTGTGTTTCTGCCGCGCCATGGCACCAACCATGTGTGGGCGCCGCACGAAATCAATTACCGCGCCAATATCTGGGCCATGCGCGAAGCCGGTGCCGACAGCGTGGTGGCGGTGACGGCGGTTTTGAGCCTGCACGGGCACATCGCCCCCGGCTCGCTGATGGTGCCACACGACATCATCGATTACACCCATGGCAGGGCACACACCTTTTTTGAAGGCCAGGAGCAGCCGGTGGTGCACACCGATTTCAGCCATCCTTACGATGCCGCCCTGCGCCGCGAAATCATCCGTCTGGCGCGCAAAACCGGCCTGGAAATCGGCGAAAAAGGTGTGTATGCCTGCACTCAGGGGCCGCGCTGGCCGACGGCCGCCGAGGCTGCGCGTTATGCGCGTGACGGCGGCGACGTGGTGGGCATGACCGCCATGCCCGAAGCCGTGCTGGCACGCGAATTGGGGCTGCCTTATGTGCATGTGTGCGGTGTGCTGGCGCAGGCGCCGAATGTGGCCGGAGCGCGCAACGGTGCCGACGAACGGCGCGACAACAGCCGCCGCACCATCGCCCATATCCGCCAGCTGCTGGCGGCCTTGGACGAAACGGAAAGCGTCTGATGAAACACTTGGCCGTTTGGGCACTGGCCGCGCTGGCCACACCTGCGTTGGCCCAGACCCCGTGGCCGGATGCGCGGCAATTCCACAGCCGCTGCCTGCAACAGGTGCAGCACTATCCCCTGCCGGCCACCGCAGCGCAATTGTCGGACATCTGCCGCTGCACCCACGAGCAGATTGTGCTGGATTACCGCGGCACTGCCGCTCCGGCACGGGCAGAACAGGATGCCGAATTCCAACGCCGGGTATTGGACGCCGCCCGCCGCTGCGCCCTGCGGATTATTCTGCCGCAGCAGACAGCACAGTAAAAACCACGACACAGGCTGCCTGAAAAAATACAGGCAGCCGTTTTTGACATGACTGCCTGCTTTTCAGGCAGCCTCAGGTTGTGTGTTGCCAATGATGTCTCAACCCGCTGATACATACTGAGACCTTTGCAAAACTGCCTTCAGGCAGCCTAAAACCTCAGCTGCCGTCATTCCCGCGAACGCGGGAATCCATCTGTCTGTTTATGAATCCATTGTTTTAAAAATGGTTTCTTAAGTTTATCCATGGATTCCCGCGTACGCGGGAATGACGTCGTTTTTATGTTTAGGGTGGCACATGAGGTTTTGCAAAGATCTCACTATCCTCAAACTCGGGCACACGGCTTGGGTATATCGGCGTAAAATCACGCTTCCTGCTTACCCTACTTCATTTTCCAAGGCCGCAACCATGAAATGCCCGTTTTGCCAGCATCCGGACACCCAGGTGGTGGACACGCGCTTGAGCGAAGAGCACAACAGCATCCGCCGCCGCCGCCGCTGCCAGTCTTGCGACAAACGCTTCAGCACGGTTGAAGCGGTGGAAATGCGCATGCCGCTCATCATCAAGCGCAGCGGCGAAAAAGTGATGTTCGACCCGGCCAAACTCTACACCAGCCTCAACCGTGCCCTGCACAAGCGCCCCATCGACAGCGAAACCGTGGAAGACACCGTGGCCGCCATCGAAAGCCGTCTGTATCATTTGGGCGTCAAGGAAATCTCCAGCCAGGCCATCGGCGAAATGATCTTGGCAGAGCTGGCGCACATCGACGAAGTGGCCTATGTGCGCTTCGCCTCGGTTTACAAAAGTTTTCACGACGTATCCGAATTCACCCAAGTGATTGCTTCCCTGCACAAAAAACCATGACAGCCACGTTTTTTCAGGCAGCCTGAAACTGCCGGATTTGCGGTTTTTTCACAGCGGCGGTGCTATACTGCCGCCGTTTTTGATTTTGTTTTTTTTACCCTTTAATTGAGATTCACCATGACCTTCAAACCCGCCCTCACTCTGGCCGCCGTGGCCGCCGCCCTGGCTTTGGCCGCCTGTTCCGACAAACAGGAAACCTCCGTACAGTTAAGCGCCAGCGAAGCCGCCGCCAGCAGCCCGGCTGCCGCCCAAGCACAAACGCTGGCCAGCAGCGACGGCAAAATCAGCATTACCGTGGACAACGGCCGCTTTGAAGACCGCAGCGCCGAGGCCGCCCAGTGGCTCGGCAGTGCCGAGCAGGGCGAACTGGTGCTGTTGCAACGCGACGATGCCGCCAATATCACCTTGGCAGCGCACAAACTGGGCCAACCAAAAAGCGATGCCGCCGCCTTTTTCAATAATCTGGCCGCCGACCTGAAAGCCAATCAGGACTTGCAGGATGTGGAGGTGGGCGAAGCCACCGATAACCGCATGAACTACCGTTTCAGCCACAGCAGCGAAGGCGTGAGCCTGAGCGAGCAATGCGTGGCGCTGTATGAAGCCGAACAGCTCTACAGCGTGTGCGCCAGCAGCGACAGCGCCCCGGCGGCACAACTGGCGGCAGTCTTGGGCAATATCACCCTCAAACCCTGATGAGCGCCCCGTTCAGTCTGCCCGACCGGCAGTATATGCAAACCGCCCTTGACCTCGCCTGGCAAGGGCGGTTTTCCACATCGCCCAATCCGCGCGTGGGCTGCGTTATTGTGCAGGGGCAGCAGATTGTCGGCCAAGGCTACCATGTGCGTGCGGGCGAGCCGCATGCCGAAGTCCACGCCTTGAACCAGGCCGGTGCCGCCGCACGCGGGGCCACCGCCTATGTGACGCTGGAGCCCTGCGCCCACCACGGCCGCACCCCGCCCTGCGCCGAAGCCCTGGTACGCGCCGGCGTGGCGCGCGTGGTCGCCGCCATGCAGGACCCGCACCCCCTGGTGGCGGGCAAAGGCTTGGCCATACTGACCGCCGCCGGCATCGCCACCGCCAGCGGCCTTATGGAAGCCGAGGCGCGCGTGCTCAACCGCGGCTTTTTGTCGCGCATCGAGCGCGGCCGCCCCTTTGTCAAACTCAAAACCGCCGCCAGTCTCGACGGCAAAACCGCCTTGGCGAACGGCCACAGCCAATGGATTACCGGCGAAGCCGCCCGCGCCGATGTGCAGATACTGCGTGCGGAAAGCTGCGCCGTGCTCACCGGTATCGGCACCGTCTTGGCGGACAACCCGCGCCTGAATGTGCGTGCCTTCCCCACCCTGCGCCAGCCCCTGCGCGTGGTGGCCGACAGCGGCCTCAAAACGCCGCCGGACTGCCATCTGGTACGGGACGGCGGCGCCACGCTCATCTGCACCCTCACCGCAGACGACGGCCGTTTTGCCGCCCAGCCCAATGTGCGCGTGCAACAGCTGCCGGGGCAGAACGGCCGCCTGGACCTGGCCGCCCTGCTCGCCTTTTTGGCCGCGGAAGGCATAGGCGAGTTGATGGTCGAGGCCGGAGCGGTATTGGGCAGTGTGTTTTTGCAGCAGGATCTCGTGGACGAAATCGTCTGCTATCAGGCGCCCAAGCTCTTGGGCGACACCGCCCGCGGTCTGTTTGCCCTGCCGGAAAACCCCGCCGCACTGGCGCACGGCCCATCGTGGCAGACGGTGGCACTGCAACAGCTGGGCGATGACATCAAATGGGTTTTGCAGCGAACTTGATTTACAATAACAGGCTGCCTGAAACGGTTTCAGGCAGCCTGTTTATTCGTTTACAAACGACCCATCAAACCTGCGAATACGCCGCCATGACACCCGAAGCCATACTCGCCGCCGCCCGCCCCTATTCCCTCTATCTGAGCCGCCATCTCGACAACGGCCGTTTACAGCCGGAAATTTTGTATCCGCTGCTGCAACAGCCGTTGCAAAACAGCGATTTCACCGCCTTTGCCGACTGGGCCGCCTTGCAGCAAGCCCGTGACGAAACCGCGCTGGCCGGGCATCTGCGCCATTTGCGCCGCTATGTGATGGCGCAAATCATGGCACGCGATTTGGCGCGGGTGGCGGATTTGGACGAAGTCACCCGCAGCATCACCCTGTTTGCCGATTTTGCCGTCAATACCGCGCTTGATTATGCCCATGCCTATTACAGCGACCTCTACGGCGAGCCCGTCGGCCGCCACAGCGGCCAGATACAGCACCTGAGCGTGGTGGCCATGGGCAAGGCCGGCGGCTACGAGCTTAATGTCTCTTCCGACATCGACCTGATTTTCGTCTATCCCGAAACCGGCGACACCAACGGCAAGCGCGACCGCAGCAATCAGGAATTCTTTACCAAGGTCGGCCAGAAGCTGATCAGCCTGCTCAACGACATCACCGCCGACGGCCAGGTGTTCCGCGTGGACATGCGCCTGCGCCCGGACGGCGACAGCGGCCCGCTGGTGGTGAGCGAAACCGCTCTGGAACAATATCTGGTGCAGCAGGGGCGTGAATGGGAGCGCTACGCCTGGTGCAAAGGCCGCGTGGTCACGCCCTACCCCAACGACATCCGCGCACTGGTGCGCCCGTTTGTGTTCCGCAAATATCTGGACTACAACGCCTATGAAGGCATGCGCAAACTGCACCGCCAAATCCGTCAGGAAGTCAGCCGCAAAGGCATGGCCGACAACATCAAACTGGGCGCCGGCGGCATCCGCGAGGTGGAGTTTATCGCGCAGATTTTCCAGCTCATCCGCGGCGGCCAGGTGCGCAGCCTGCAATTGCGCGGCACCCGCGAAACCCTGCGCGAGCTGGCGCGGCTGCACATACTCGATGAAGACAGCGTGCGCGACCTGCTTGCGGCCTACCATTTCCTGCGCGATGTCGAGCACCGCCTGCAATACTGGGACGACCAGCAAACGCAAACCCTGCCTGCCTCTGCCGAACAGCAGGAAAAACTGGCGCTGAGCATGGGTTTTGCCGATTATGCCGCTTTTTCAGGCAGCCTCAATGCCCACCGCGAACGCGTCAACGACCTGTTCCAACACATTCTGGCCGAACCGGAAACACCGGCACAAAACGAAGACGAAACCTTGGAACAGCTGTGGGAAGGCGACGATGAGCACATGAGTGCGGCATTGGCCGAATACGGTTTTCAGGCAGCCGAAAGCGGCGAGCGTTTGCAGCAATTGCGCCACAGCCACAAATACCGCCACCTCTCCGCCCATGCCCAGGAGCGCTTTGACGCGCTGGTGCCGCAGCTGGTGCTGGCCGCCTCCGAGCAGCCCAATCCGGATGCCACCCTCACCCGCCTGCTTGATTTTCTCGAAGCCGTCAGCCGCCGCAGCGCCTACCTGGCTTTTTTGCAGCAACACCCGCCCGCACTGGCACAACTGGCGCGGCTGATGAGCCAGAGCAGCTGGGTGGCGCATTATCTGCAACACCACCCCATTTTGCTGGACGAGCTGCTCAGCGACCAGTTAACCGAAATCGACACCGACTGGGCCCATCGCCGCAGCGAACTGGCCGCCGCCCTGCACGACTGCGGCGACGATGTCGAAGCCAAGATGGATATCCTGCGCCGCTACCAGCATGCGCAAACCTTCCGCCTGGCGGTACAGGACTTGGCCGGTTTGTGGACGGTGGAAGCCCTGTCCGACCAACTCTCGGCACTGGCCGACATGCTGTTGCAGCAGGCGCTGGAACATGTGTGGCACAGCCTCAACAAAAAGCACACCGACACCCCGCGCTTTGCCGTCATCGCCTATGGCAAGCTCGGCGGCAAAGAGCTGGGCTATGCCTCCGACCTCGATTTGGTCTATATCTATGACGACCCGCACCCGGATGCCGGCAGCACCTACAGCCGCCTGGCGCAACGCCTGACCTCGTGGCTGACCTCGGCCACCGGCGCCGGTGTGCTCTACGAAGTCGATTTGCGCCTGCGCCCCAATGGTGATGCCGGTTTTGCCGCCTGCCATATCGACGCCTTTGCCCGCTACCAGCGCGAACAGGCGTGGACTTGGGAGCACCAGGCACTCACCCGCGCCCGCTTTGTCTGCGGCCATGCGGAAGTCGGCGCCGCCTTCGAGGCCATTCGCAGCGAAATCCTCACCCAAGAACGCGACATTCCGGCGCTGGCCGCCGACATCATCGCCATGCGCGAAAAAATGTTCCCCACCCATCCGCCCGTAAACAGCAATGTCAAATATGCCCGCGGCGGCGTGGTGGATGTGGAGTTTATCGTCCAATATCTGGTGCTGGCCCACGCCCGCCAGCAGCCGCAGCTCTTGCACAATTACGGCAATATCGCCCTTTTGGAGATGAGTGCCGCCGCCGGGCTGACGGACGCCGCCCAAGCCGAAGCCGCCCGCCAAGCCTACCGCTTCTACCGCCAGCAACAGCACAACACCCGCTTGCGCGATGCCCTGCATGCGGAGGTGGACGATACCTTATTGGCGCATTACCAAGCGGTGAAAACCCTGTGGCAGCAGGTGTTTGGTGAGGCGGCACGGGAGGAGGTTTGAAAACGGTGTTGCCGATGTCAAAACCGTGTTCAGGCAGCCTCAAGCGGCTGCTCTTTACGCAAAAGCCGACAAAATAAAGGCAAGCTGTTTCAGCTTGCCTTTTTTCGTTTTGACCCTGGAATTCAGAACAAATCGTCCAAATCACCCACACCGCTGTTGGCCGGCGGCGGTGACGAAGGTTTGGGCGGCAGGGGCACGCCGCCGTCGGCATCACCGCCTGCATTACCACCACCGTCTACCGGGCCGTCGGAACGGTTATCCAGCGCCAGATTGGGATTGGTGGTGGGGAATTCTTTCATAAAATAGCTGCCGCCCTGGCTGATCATGCCCGGCGGCACCGGCATGGTGACATTGGGCTGGTCTTTCAGGGCATGACGCATATAGTCCACCCACACCGGCAAGGCAATGGTACCGCCGAAAGCCGAACGACCCATGCTGCGCGGTTTGTCGAAACCGATATAAACCGCGGTCACCAGATTGGGATTAAAGCCCACAAACCAAGCGTCTTTGTTGTCGTTGGTGGTACCGGTTTTACCGGCAATGTCCGAGCGGCCGGTGGCGCGGGCGCGGGTGGCCGTACCCTGCTGCACCACGCTTTTCATCATGGTATACATAATGTAGGCATTGCGCGGGTCGATTACCTGCGGCGCATTCTGTTTGGCCACCATGGGCTGCATTTGTGCACGCAGCTGGCCGTTGCCGTCGTAAATCTTGTCAATGACATAATGGGACACTTTGTACCCGCCATTGGCAAATACGGCATAGGCTTCGGCCATTTGCATGGGTGTGGCCGAGCCGCTGCCCAATGCCAGTGACAAGCCGTCCGGCAGTTGTTTTTTGGTGAAGCCGAAACGCTGGGCATATTCCTGCGCATAAGGCACACCAATGGCCATCAGCACGCGGATAGACACCATGTTTTTAGAAGCCGTCAGCGCCTGGCGCAGGGTGATAAAGCCGGCATAACGGCCGTCGGAATTTTTCGGTGCCCAGCCTTTCATCACAATAGGCGCATCATTCACCGCGGTATTCATGGTCATGCCTTTGGCAATGGCGGCGGAATACACAATGGGCTTAAAGGAAGAACCCGGCTGGCGCTGCGCCTGGGTCGCACGGTTATAGGTTTTGCGGTGGAAGTCATAGCCGCCCACCAAGGCACGCACGGCGCCGGTTTGCGCATCAATGGCCGCCAGAGCTCCTTGCAATTCGGGCTGCTGCACCACACGGTAATTTCCGTCTTTCTGTTTTTGCACATGAATCAGCGAGCCTTCGCGCAAAGCATTGTCACCCAAGCGTTTACTGCCGATGGCATTGCGCACCCAGTTATAGGCACTGCCGCTGATTTTGATGTAACCGGTACCGCCCACATAAGCCGTCAGCTGGCCCTGACCCAGTTCGGTGACCACGGCCGGTATCATGCCCTCCACTTCATACAGCGTGGACAAATACTGCTCCAACTGTTCGTCCACATCATCAGGCTCGATGCCGCTCAAATCAAAAAAACCCTCCGCGCCGCGATAGGACGCGCCGCGGTCGTATTGTGACAAGGCTTTGCGCAAGGCTTTGGTGGCCACCACCTGGTCGGCCACATTGACGGTGGTATACACACGAAAGCCCTGGGTATAGGCTTCTTCACCGTATTTTTCATACATATGCTGGCGCACCATTTCCGCCACATACAAAGAGCTTTGATCGATTTCCGGCTGATAACGCTTATAGGTCAACTCCTGCGCCAGCGCGGCATCACGCTGCGCTTGGGTGATCATATTCAGCTCCAGCATATTGTTGAGGATGTATTCCTGACGTTGTTTGGCACGTTTGGGATTGACGATGGGATTGAATTTGGACGGACCTTTGGGCAGACCGGCCAGCATGGTGGCCTCCGCCAAGTCCAACTCGTCTACCGTTTTGTTGAAATAAATCTGCGCCGCCGCGGCAAAACCATAGGCGCGCTGACCCAAGTAAATTTGATTGAAATACAGCTCCAAAATCTGGTCTTTGCTCAAAGACTGCTCGATTTTGTAGGCCAGCAAAGCCTCATTGAACTTACGGGTATAGGTGCGCTCGTTGGTCAAATAAAAATTGCGCGCCACTTGCTGGGTAATGGTACTGGCGCCGGATTGCACACCGCCGGTAGCATTGGAAATCAGCGCCCGGACGATGCCCATGTAGTCCAAACCGCTGTGTTCGTAAAAGCGTTTGTCTTCTGCAGCCAGCACCGCGTCTTTCAAAATCTGCGGAAATTTGTCAATTTTGGTAAAAGCACGGCGCTCTTCACCGTATTGCCCCAAAACCTGACCATCTGCGGAATAAATGATCAGCGGCATTTTGGGTTGGTAATGGGTTACCGCTTCCAAACTGGGCAGCTTGGGATAGGTCACCAAGACCGCAATCGCCACCAAACCCACTGCAAACAAGCCCAGACCCAGGCACAAACCTACAAAAGTTGTTAATAGCTTTTTAATCATAATCAAATAAACTTAGACCAACATACGAAAAGAATGTTTAAAATACAGTTAACTTGAAAAGTTTTCAGTAAGAAAACTTTAAACTGGCATCAATTATGCATTGCAACTGATCCAGACGTCCATTATCACACAAGCTTGGGAAGCCAACCATGCAGATTAAAAAAAACAAAGCAAATTCAAAATCTAACAAGGCATCCGCCTCCAAGAATGGCGAATGCATCGGCTTAGATATTACCCCGCAGGCCATCCATACCGTACTCTTGAGTGGCCGCAGTTTAAACCAAATTCGCTTGGAAAAGTACGCCATCACACCTCTGCCGCCCCACATTGTGGATGACTCCGGCATTGAGGATCATGACCAACTTGTATCTTATTTGCAACAAGCCATGCGCCAATTAGGCAGCAGCTGCAAGAATATCACCGTCTCTATTCCCGGCAGCTTGGTTTCTTTGCAAACACTGCAATACGATCCCCGACAAACGGAACTGGACGTTGAAGAGTTTGCCGAGTTTGAAGTCAGCCAGACCTCCTCTTTGGAGAGCAGCAGCTACGATTATTATGTACTGCCTGAAACCTTGGACAGCCATCCGCAAACGGTTGTAGTGGCCAGCTGCAACCGTGATGATGTAGATCTGCGCCTGGATGTTTTTGGCGCAGCCAATATTGTTCCCAAACAAATGGATATCGATACACTTGCCATTCGATCTGGCCACTCAGTATGTGGCCACATTCCAGCTGGGTTATCGTACGACAACTGCCATGATTGCCCGCGGCAACCATATTCTCTATAAGCAGGAAATCAACCTCGGACACGACCATCTGGTACAAATGATCCGCCGCCAATACCAACTGGGCGATGATGAGGCGTGGGCACAGCTCCACTCTACTGACAAACCTGCCGACTTTAAAATCAAAGTAGGTGATCAGTTCCAACAACAGTTCTTGCAAGAGGTCCAACGCTTCCTGCAGTTCTACTACACTACTCAGGGCGATCATAGCGCTGATGTGCAACACATCTTGATTTGCGATTATCCCAACAGTGTCGATATATCCCCTTATATCGCGCAACAGGTAAATATCCCTACCCAACAGATTTATCCCGTTAACACCGCCCAAGCAGGATCTAAATTAGATGCCCACCGCTTGGCTGCCGATGCCATGCAGTTAACGGTTGCTTTTGGTTTAGCTATGCGAGGTTTATAACATGATTTCAATGATTAAAATCAACCTGCTTCCCTACCGGGAAGCACGCTTGCAGAAGCAGAAACAGCAGTTTAAATCCCTCATGCTTGCATGTGCACTGGGTGGTGTGCTTGCCGCCGGTTTGGGCTGGTTCTATCTGAACAACTCAATAAACTCCCAGACCGAACGCAATCAATTACTGACGGATGGCATCACCAGACTGGATACGGAAATTCAAGAAATTGAAAAGCTTGAGCTGGAAAAGGCCAATTTCCTGTCCCGCAAACAAAAAGTGGAAGAACTGGAAACCCAGCGTTTTGAAGCGGCCCGTCTGCTGGATACCCTAAATACCGTAATCCCCGAAGGCGTTTACCTGACTGGCATTACCGGGTCAGATGCTTTAAATTACAACATCCAGGGCAAGGCTATTAGCGATAGCAAAATTGCTGTCTTTATGCGCGCCATTCCCGGCACCGGTTTATTCAGCAACCCTGAATTGGTCAGCATTAAAAAAGCCAATGATTCACAGGAATTTGTCTTGAAAGTTTCCTTAAACAGACAGCCGGCTGCAGCACCCGCTGCTGCACAATAACTCTGGAGCACATTCATTATGGCAAATAATTTAAAACAAGTAGATATTAACAATCTGCATTTGCAAAGCCAGCCTGTTCAGCTTTTCTTCGGCTTGTTTCTGGCTGTACTCATCGTCGGTGTCGCATACCTCCTGCTCTATCGCAGCCAACTGGAAGATTTGGAAGTGTTGCAAAACAAAGAAGTTGAACTCAAGCAAGAGTACGAAACCAAAAGCCGCAAAGCCGCCAATCTTGATGTTTTAAAAGAAGAGTTGGCACAAATTCGCAGTGCATTCGATATTTTGGTCAAACAGCTGCCTACAGATGCCGAGATTCCCGGCCTGATCCAAGAATTGCATCAAGCCGGCGCCACCAACGGCATGCGCATGAACAGCGTAACACCCCAAGCACCAGTGGTTGATGACTCAGTTCAAAAACTGCCTTATGCCATCTCCTTGTCAGGCAGTTATGAACAGTTAAGCCAATTTACCCGGGATGTGGGTAAGTTATCACGCATTGTTACTTTGGATACGGTGAATCTGCGCCGTGCCAATGAGAAAGACAGTACGCTGACACTGGATGCCATGGCCAATACTTATCAAGCTGCGCCTATTACCGAGGTAAGCGCTACGCCGGAAGATGCTGTTGCCAGTGCGCCTGAGGCTCAATAACAGGAGAACAAATAAATGATGATAAAGCATACCCCTGCACTGTTACTGGCTCTGGGTTTGACCGCTTGTGTCGGCCCGCATGACGACCTCCAGCAATGGATGAATGACACGCGCCAAGCAGCCAAGGCCAATCTGCAACAGCCGGAACCGCCCCAGCTGCCCACACCTGCGAGCTATACACCGCCCATCAATAGCAATATGAATGCTTTTAACAGCGCACGATTGAAAATGGGCATGCAAGGCAGTAATGCACCGGATATGAACCGTCCTAAAGAAGTACTGGAAAACTTCAGCTTGGAAAATCTGCTCTATGTCGGCTCTTTGAGCGGTGCAGGCAAAGCAACCTCTGCCTATGTCTCTGCCGATAACCACGTATATACCGTCAAAGTCGGTAACTATCTGGGCCAAAACTACGGACGTATCACCGCCATTCATCCGGACAAACTGATTATTACCGAACAGGTAGAAGACACCTATGGCGAATGGACACAGCGACAAGTCGAAATGCCTTTGAATGAACCGGTTTCCAATCAAAATTAATTATTGAGGGACTTAAAATGAACTTTAAATTAAATACCGTTAAAGCAACCTTGGCCGCTGTCAGCATGGGCTTGCTCAGTCATACTGCTTGGGCCGGTAATATTACCGACATCAATGTGTCTGCACTGCCCAATCAACAAAAAGTGATCAAAATCCGCTTTGACCGCGATGTCACTACACCCTCCGGTTTTACCACACCGACTCCGGCACGCATTGCACTGGATTTTGCCAACACCGGCCTGCAGCTGCAACAACCGGTATTGCAATATGATGACACACTGCTGACACAAATATCAGCGGCCGAAAATAGCGGCCGTTCACGTGTAATGCTGTCATTGACCAAACCGGGCGAATACAACACCGAGGTCAAAGGCAACGAAGTGTGGATTTACGTTAAAGAATCAACCGGCAGCCCATCCAGTGCTCCTGTGGTTCAACGCCCTGCCGCAACGCCTGCCGTTGTCAATGAGGTGCGCACCGAAACCGTTTATGTAGAACGCCCGGCCACCACAGCATCCAAAGCCAATGCGGATGCACGTATGAATGTAGACTTCCGCAAAGGTGCCAATAATGCAGGCATTATTGATGTAGCAACCGGCAGCTTCAGTGGCGATCCGAAAGTCAGCCGCCAAGCAGACCGTTTGGTATTCACCTATAAAAACAGCCCTCTGCCTACGGAATTGCAACGCAATCTGGACGTAACCGATTTCAGCACACCGGTGCGCACTGTGTCCTTGCGCCGCTTGGGCAACGACACCCAACTGACCTTGCGCATGCAGGGTAATTGGGATTACCGCCAGAATATCAGCGGTGGCAAACATTCTATTGAAATCATACCCAATACCGATGTGGCCTCCAGCGGTTTGAAGAACAACCGCCAATCCTTTAGCGGTCGTAGAATTTCTTTGGACTTCCAAGATGTGGATGTACGTACCATTCTGCAAATTTTGGCCAAAGAATCGGGTATGAATATTGTGGCCAGCGACAGTGTTCAAGGCAAAATGACCATTTCGCTAAAAGATGTTCCGTGGGATCAGGCCCTGGATCTGGTGATGCAATCACGCAATCTGGACAAACGCCAACAAGGCAATATCATCAATATTGCCCCGCGTGAAGAATTGCTGAATAAAGACATTGCCACCTTGGAATCACAAAATAAAATCGATACTCTGGGCCCCTTGGTTTCACGCACCTTCCAGCTGAAATATAAAGACGTTGAGTCCTTCCGCAAGATTTTGCGTATTGATGATAACGGCAATACGGAAAATAACAGAAATACCCTGCTGTCTGGTCGCGGTAGTGCACTGATTGATCCGGAAACCAATACCCTGATCATCACCGATATCAATAGTGTGATTCAAAAATTTGAGCGCTTGGTACGCGAGCTGGATGTTCCTGCACAACAAGTAATGGTTGAAGCGCGTATTGTTGAAGCAACCGATGGCTTCTCCCGTGAACTGGGTGTTCGATTTGGTGGCGGCAGCACCAATGACAACGGTCGCCTGCGCATCGGCGGCGGAAGTTCGGGTGCTTTGGGTGATTTCGGTAATTCACAATGGGGTATTCCCAACGTCAATCTCCCCATTGCCAGTGCCACTTCTGCCCTGACCATCATCAAGAGCTATGCCTCCGGCGCCTTGGGCTTGGAACTGCAAGCCATGCAGGCCGAAAACCGTGGCAAAATTATTTCCAGCCCGCGAGTCCTGACACAAGACCGCCGCAAAGCTGTGATTGAAGCCGGTGACGATATTCCTTACCAAGAAGCCACCTCCAGCGGTGCTACTTCTATCACCTTTAAAAAGGCAGTATTGGGTCTGACGGTTACCCCGCAGATTACACCCGACGGCAATGTGATCATGGATATCGAAATCCAGAAGGACAGCCCGTATGACTGTACCGCCAGCGGCATGGTTACCAAGTGTATCGATACCAAAAATCTGGTAACCAAAGCCATGGTAGAAGACGGCGGCACCCTGATCTTGGGCGGTATTTACACCGAAACCAACACCAATACCGAAAACAAAGTACCGCTTTTGGGTGATATCCCGGTAGTGGGCAATTTGTTTAAATCCCGCGTTCGTAACCAAGAACGTAAAGAGTTGTTGGTTTTCATCACCCCGCGCATCATCAACAGCACCGGCAGCGTTCTGCGCTACTGATGCCTTCTGATGCCGAAATCAGCACTTTCGGTTACAATGCCTGCCATGGATACCATGGCAGGCAATTTTTTTCTGATCGGTTTGATGGGCGTGGGTAAAACCACCCTGGGCAGGCAATTGGCCCAACATCTGCACTATGATTTCTACGACAGCGACCATGTCATTTGCGAGCGCACAGGGGTGAGCATTCCCACCATTTTTGAGTTGGAAGGGGAACAAGGCTTCCGCGCCCGCGAAATAGCGGTCATCGATGAATTAACCCGCCTGCCGCGCATTGTTTTGGCCAGTGGCGGCGGGGTTGTCACTCAAGAAGCCAACCGTCAGTCTCTACGCGACCGCGGCACGGTCATTTATCTGCATGCCCAACCGGAATTGTTATGGGAGCGCACCCGTTACGACCGCAACCGCCCCTTGCTGCAGGTGGCCGACCCCTTGGCCAAGCTCACCGAACTCTACCAGGCACGCGACCCGCTCTACCGCGCCACCGCCCATTGTGTGCTGGATGTCGGCCACCAACGCTGCCAGCACACTTTCAAACAATTGTTACAACTGATTTCGACTCCCCATCATGCACACGCTCACCGTTGAAACACCCGGAAGCCGTTATCCGATTTATATCGGCCACGCCCTCTATGACCAAGCCGAAACCCTGCTGGCGCCGCATCTGAGCCAGACTGTCGCCATTATCAGCAATGAAACCGTAGCACCTTTATACCTGCCGGCGCTGGAGCAAGCTTTGACGCGCATCGGCCGCCGCTATTTCACCATCATCCTACCCGATGGTGAAGCCTATAAAAACAGCGACACACTCAACCTGATTTACGACGGTCTGATGCAGCACCGGGCCGAGCGCAAAACCACGCTGATTGCATTGGGCGGCGGAGTGATTGGCGATATGGTGGGCTTTGCCGCCGCCACTTACCAACGCGGCGCGCCCTTTGTGCAAATTCCCACCACCCTGCTCAGCCAGGTCGATTCCTCGGTGGGCGGTAAAACCGCCATCAACCATCCCTTGGGCAAAAATATGATAGGCGCGTTTTACCAGCCGCAAGCCGTGCTGGCGGATTTGGGCTGCCTGAAAACCCTGCCGCCACGGGAGTTTTCCGCCGGTATGGCCGAGGTGATCAAATACGCGCTGTTGGGCGATGCCGGTTTTTTAAGCTGGCTGGAACAGCATATGCCCGCACTGATGGCGCAAGAAGCCGAAGTTTTGGCCCAAGCGGTATACCGTTGCTGTCAGATGAAGGCCGAGATTGTCGGTGAGGACGAAAAAGAGCAAGGCATCCGTGCCCATCTCAATCTCGGCCACACCTTCGGCCATGCCATCGAAGCGGAAATGGGCTATGGCAACTGGCTGCACGGTGAGGCCGTGGCGGCGGGCATGGTCTTGGCCTGCCGCCTGTCCGAACATCTGGGCTATCTGACCCCTGCCGACAGCGAGCGCGTCATCCGTCTGTTGCAAGCCGCAGCCCTGCCTGTCGAAGCACCGCCCATGAGTCTGGAGCGCTGGATAGAGCATATGCAGCACGACAAAAAAGTCAGCGACGGCCAAATGCGCTTCGTTATCCTCAAGCAACTGGGCCGGGCCGCCATCAGCAGTGATATAGGCCGTGAACAATTGGCCGCCATTTTATCAACCACACTCGACACACCATGACACAAGAGCAACAACAAACCAAGGAATCCGCACCGACAGGCCGGGACAGCCCGCAACGGCGCAGCATCAAATCCTTTGTCCTGCGCCAAAGCCATATGACCCCGGCACAGCAGCGCGCCATAGACCAATTATGGCCGCAATTCGGTGTGGATTTTCAGGCAGCCCCACTGGATTTAAACAGCGTCTTCCAGCGAGCGCAGGCCAAAATTCTGGAAATCGGTTTCGGCATGGGCACGGCCACGGCCGAGATTGCCGCACGGCTGCCTGAAAAAGACTTTCTCGCCATCGATGTACACGGCCCCGGTGTCGGCAATCTGCTGAAACTGATACAGGAGCGGGAACTGACCAATATCCGCGTGATGCGCCACGATGCCGTGGAGGTGGTGGAACACATGCTGGCCGATGCCAGCTTGGACGGCATTCATATTTTCTTCCCCGACCCTTGGCACAAAAAACGCCACCACAAACGCCGCCTGATTCAGGCGCCGTTTGTAGCCAAGCTGCTGCCCAAACTGAAAAGCAGCGGCTATATTCATCTGGCCACCGACTGGGAAGAGTACGCCCGGCAAATGCTGGATGTTTTGCAAGGCTTTACCGAACTCACCAACAGCGCCGCCGACTTTGCCACCACCCCCGATTACCGCCCGGAAACCAAGTTTGAAGCCCGCGGCAAGCGTTTGGGGCATGGTGTGTGGGATTTGGTGTTTATCAAGAAATAAGCTTTGTCGCACTTTCAGGCAGCCTTGAATGGTTTCAAAGGCTGCCTGAAAACATAATTTGCTTGCAATTCACCCCAACGGCACCATGTAATACCCGTCCCGCCACCGTATTAAGGAACACTTATGGACAAAGAAAAACTGGATGCCATCAGCCAAAAATTCGCCCAACGCCGCTTGAACGAAGGCCGTTTCCTGCACAAACTCAAAACCTATGCCGCCCGCCTCGGCCAACCGGCGGTGCGGCAGATTTACGCGCTTTACTACCTGCTCAAATCCCCGCACACACCCAAACGCAGCAAGCTGATCATCGTCGGCGCCTTGGTGTATTTTCTCAGCCCCATAGACAGCATTCCCGATATGCTGATTCCCTTGGGCTTTACCGACGATTTGGCCGTGATTGCACTGGCTTATACCCAAGTGAAAGCCTATTTGACCGAAGACATCCGCGAGCAGGCACGTGCGGCGGCAGAACGGCTGTTTGGCGGTGCAAAATCCTAAGATGCGCCCTAGCCTAGCGCCCGCAAAACCGCTATCATAGCGCCCGCTACACGCCACTCGAACAAAGGCATTACCATGCGCATTTTACTTACCGGTTCCAAAGGCCAAGTCGGCCAGTGTTTCAAAGACAGGCTGCCTGAAGATTGGGAACTGATTGCCACCGATTCCAAAACCC
Source organism: Neisseriaceae bacterium HSC-16F19 (assembly GCF_024171525.1). GTDB lineage: Bacteria > Pseudomonadota > Gammaproteobacteria > Burkholderiales > Neisseriaceae > JALJZY01. Next base: position 12,699 of record NZ_JALJZY010000015.1, on the reverse strand, counting down.
TGGACATCACCGATGCGGCCAGTGTGTTGAATATCGTCAAAAGTTTCGAACCCGATGTGGTGATTAATGCTGCGGCCTACACCCATGTCGATAAGGCCGAAGAGCATGCCGATACCGCCTTTGCGGTCAACGCTTTGGGTACGGAAAACCTGGCCCTGGCGGCCAAAGCCGTGGGTGCGCGTTTCCTGCATATCTCCACCGATTTTGTATTTGACGGCAGCATTCCCCATCCGGTCAGCGAGCACCAAGCGCCGCTGCCGGTGAATGTGTACGGCCATTCCAAACTGGCCGGCGAATTGTTGGCACTCAATGCCCATATCGACACCGTTATCATCCGCACCTCATGGGTGTACAGCGAATACGGTCACAACTTCGTCAAATCCATACTGCGCCGCGGCTTGGAAGACGGCACACTCAATATCGTCTCCGACCAGGTCGGCTGCCCCACCTATGCCGGCGATATCGCCCAAGTCTTGTTGGAAATCGCCGCCGCACCGCAATTTCCGCGCGGCCTCTATCATTATTCCGGCAAGCAGCGGGTCAGCTGGTATGAGTTTGCGCGCCAAATCCTGGCCGCCGCCGACAAACGCAATCCGCAGTATGGCGAAGTAAAGGTCAACGCCATCACCATCGCCGACTACCCGACACCGGCCCGCCGCCCGCCCTATACCGTACTGGATACCCAACGCCTGCACGAGATTCTGCCTCATCCCGTGCCAGAAACTCCGTTGCAAGACACGGTAGACCGCCTGTTGGCCTAAATACGCTATACCGGATGACATCCGACTTGATTCCATTACACCCTTTGAAGTTACAAGCCTTATGACCCAACCATACCTTGAACACACACTCCAACAATTCGACAATAAAACAGCCGTTATTGGTATCGTTGGTCTGGGTTATGTCGGTTTGCCCCTTATGCTGCGCTATAGCCAAGTCGGCTTTAAGGTTATCGGTTTTGATATCGATACCGATAAAATCGACATGCTCAATCGTGGTGAAAGCTATATCGAACACATTGCCGCTGCCGATATTCAGGCAGCCTGTCGGCAGGGCTTTACCGCCACCGCTGACTTTGCCCGTATCAGCGAATGTACTGCCGTCATTCTGTGCGTACCCACTCCGCTGAACAAATACCGCGAGCCCGACATCAGCTTTGTTATCAATACGACAGACCGGGTCAAACCTTATTTGCGTCCCGGGCAAGTCCTGTCGCTGGAAAGCACCACTTATCCCGGCACCACCGAGGAAGAATTGCTGCCGCGCATGCAGGAAAACGGCTTGTGTGTGGGAGAGGATGTATTTCTGGTGTATTCGCCCGAGCGCGAAGACCCCGGTAATCCCGATTTTGAAACCCGCACCATACCCAAAGTCATCGGCGGTCATACCGAGGCCTGTTTGCAGGCAGGTATGGCTCTCTACCAACCCGCCATCGATACCGTAGTACCTGTCAGCTCCACCAAAGCTGCGGAAATGACCAAACTGCTGGAAAACATCCACCGCGCAGTCAATATCGGCTTGGTCAACGAGATGAAAATCGTTGCCGACAAAATGGGCATCGACATTCACGAAGTCATCAATGCCGCGGCCACCAAGCCCTTCGGTTTCGTGCCTTATTATCCCGGCCCCGGTATCGGCGGCCACTGTATCCCCATCGACCCCTTCTATCTGACTTGGAAAGCCCGAGAATACGGCGTCAATACCCGCTTTATCGAATTGGCCGGCGAAGTCAATTCCGCCATGCCTGATTATGTGGTACAGAAAACCGCACTGGCCCTGAACCAACGGCAAAAAGCCCTTAATGGTGCCAAAATTTTGGTTTTGGGTATTGCCTACAAAAAAAATGTCGACGATATGCGCGAAAGCCCGTCGGTCTATGTGATGGAACGCCTGCGTGACTTGGGCGCCGAAGTGGCCTACTCCGACCCGCATGTACCTGTTTTCCCGAAAATGCGCGAACACAATTTTGACCTCAGCAGCCAGCCACTCACTGCCGAGAATCTGGCCTCCTACGACTGCGTCATCCTCACCACCGCACACGACCGCTTTGATTATAATTTAATTGCCCGTCATGCACGTCTGCTGATTGATACCCGCGGTCATTATCGCGAACCGCAACCGCATATTGTTAAAGCCTGATATTCATATCCACCAGGCTGCCTGAAACCTCTTTTCAGGCAGCCCTGCAAACAGATAACACCATGTCTCAAACCACAAACCCCAACAAAATCAAATGTGCCTTGGTCGGTTGCGGCCGCATCGCCAACAACCATTTCGGTGCCATTGAAGCCCATGCAGACAGCCTGCAATTGGTCGATGTCTGCGACAACGATCCGGCCAATCTTCAGGCAGCCGTAGCGCGCACCGGCGCACGCGGCCATGCCGATTACCGCGATATGCTGGCCCAAACCGATGCCGAACTCATCATCATCACCACCCCTTCCGGCCTGCATCCCGAACAAACCGTACAGGCTCTGGAAGCCGGTTTTCATGTGATGACCGAAAAACCCATGGCCACCCGCCTGCATGACGGCGAACGCATGGTGCAAGCCGCCGACCGCGCCGGCAAATACCTGTTTGTAGTGAAACAAAACCGTCTCAATGCCACCCTGCAACTGCTCAAACGTGCCGTAAGCGAAAAGCGTTTCGGCCGCATTCACATGGTGCACCTGAATGTATTCTGGACCCGGCCGCAGTCTTATTACGACCAGGGCAACGGCTGGCGCGGTACTTGGGAGTTTGACGGCGGTGCGTTTATGAACCAGGCCAGCCATTATGTAGACCTGATGGAATGGCTGATCGGCCCGGTACAGGACGTACAGGCCATGATTTCTACCCACCGCGACATCGAAACCGAAGACACCGGCGTGGTCAATATCCGCTGGCGTAACGGTGCCTTGGGTTCCATGGCGGTAACCATGTGTACTTATCCGAAAAACCTCGAAGGCTCGATTACCATTTTGGGTGAAACCGGCACCGTGCGCATTGGCGGTGTGGCGGTGAACGAGATTCAGGAATGGAATTTTGCCGACAGCCGCGACTACGACGAGCAGGTCAAAGCCGCCAATTACGAAACCACTTCGGTTTACGGTTTCGGTCATCCGCTGTATTACCAGAATGTGATTGATGTGCTGCATGGCCGCGCCCAACCGATTACCGATGGCCGCGAAGGTCTGAAATCATTGGAACTCTTGATTGCCGCCTATTTGGCTGCACGCGACAACAAAACCGTCTCCCTGCCGCTGATTTACTGAGCAAGCTGCCTGAGCATGAACACTCCACCCTATACCGCCCATCCCAGTGCCATTATTGATCCCGGTGCCCAAATCGGTGCCGGCAGCCGTATCTGGCATTTTGTCCATGTCTGTGGTGGAGCCCGTATCGGCGACAACTGCTCGCTGGGACAAAATGTATTTGTCGGCAACCGCGTCCGCATTGGAAACCAGTGCAAAATCCAAAACAATGTCTCGGTCTATGACGATGTAAGCTTGGAAGACGGCGTATTTTGCGGCCCCAGCATGGTATTCACCAATGTCTACAATCCGCGCGCACTCATCGAGCGTAAAAGTGAATACCGTCCCACCTTGGTCAAAACCGGTGCCTCGCTCGGAGCCAACTGCACCATCGTCTGCGGGGTCACCATCGGCCGCTTTGCCTTTATCGGTGCGGGTGCTGTAATTAACAAAGACGTGCCTGATTATGCGCTGATGGTAGGCGTACCCGCACGCCAAATCGGCTGGATCAGCGAATATGGCGAGCAATTGGATCTGCCTTTGGAAGGTGACGGTGAAGCACTGTGTCCGCACAGTGGTGTCCGTTACCGCCTGCAACAGGGCTGTGTGAGCCGTATTGAGGCTGCCTGAAAAGGAAAACCATGCAATTTATCGATTTACAGGCGCAACAGCAGCGCATCAAGGCCGAAATCGACGCCAATATCCAAAAAGTATTGGCCCACGGCCAATACATACTCGGCCCCGAAGTGGCCGAACTGGAAGAAAAACTGGCTGCCTATTGCGGCGCACAGCACTGCATCACCGTGGCCAACGGCACCGATGCACTGCAAATTGCCCTGATGGCCCTCGGTGTCGGTGCGGGTGACGAAGTGATCATCCCCGGCTTTACCTATATCGCCACCGCCGAAACCGCCGCCCTGCTTGGTGCCAAACCGGTATATGTGGACATTGATGCCGACAGCTACAATATCGACCCGGCTGCCATCGCAGCGGCCATCACGCCGAAAACCCGCGCCATCATGGCGGTATCGCTCTACGGCCAATGCGCCGATTTTGATGCCATCAATGCCATTGCCGCCGAACACGGACTGCCGGTGATTGAAGACGCTGCCCAAAGTTTCGGTGCCAGCTACAAAGGCCGCAAATCCGGCAACCTGACCACCATTTCCTGCACCAGTTTCTTCCCCACCAAACCGCTGGGCTGCTATGGCGACGGCGGTGCCATTTTTACCAACGACAACGAGCTGGCCACGGTGATGCGCCAGATTGCCCGCCACGGTCAAGACCGCCGCTACCATCATATCCGCGTTGGCGTGAACAGCCGCCTCGATACCCTGCAAGCCGCCATTTTGCTGCCCAAGCTGGCCATTTTGGATGACGAAATCCGCCTGCGCCAAGAAGTGGCCCAACGCTATACCGAAGGCCTCCACAATATCGGCATCCAAACCACGCCCAAAGTGGCGGAGCACAATATCAGCGCTTGGGCGCAATACACCATCCGCGTAGCGGAGCGCGAGCGTGTTCAGGCAGCCCTCAAAGAGGCCGGCATTCCCACTGCCGTGCACTACCCCATTCCGCTCAACCGCCAGCCTGCCGTTGCCAGCGATGCGGTTTTGCCGGTGGGTGATGCCGTGGCGGCCGAAGTGATGAGCCTGCCCTTCCATCCCTATCTGAGTGCGGCCGACCAGGCACGCATTCTCGAACATCTGTGTCCGTAAATCCGTCAGACCAAACCCGGCGCCCCACCTTTGCCCGTCATGTTGCCATGCTGCTGACGGGCACGGTGCTGGCGCAACTCATCCCCTTACTGGCCAGCCCGTTACTCACCCGGCTGTATACCCCTACCGACTTCGGTTTGCTGGCCCTGTATCTGGCCGTGGTCAACGCACTGCTGACTCTCGCCTGTCTGCGCTATGAGCCCGCCATCATCATGGCGTCCGATGACGCCGATGCCGCCCGTCTGCTGCACCTGTGCCGCCGCATCAGCGTGATCACCGCACTGCTGTTTACCCTCCTTTTGTTGCTGTATGCCGATCCGCTAGCCGCCTTACTGCGCAGCCCCGACTTGAGTTTTTGGCTTTATCTGGCCGGTGCTCATGTGTTGCTGCTCGCTTTGCTGCAAATCAGCCTCAACTGGCTCAACCGCCGTCAGCAATACCGCCTGATGAGCCGCAATAAAGTGCTGCAGAGCACCACCACCACCACCGCGCAAATCGGCTTGGGGCTGGTGCCGACATGGGGCGTAACCGGTCTGGTCGTGGGTACGCTGGCCGGACAATTCGCCGCACTGTGGTCGCTGCAGCATCGGATCAGATCAGATCTGCCTGTACAGAAAGACACTCCCGGCCGGCAAAAAGCACTGCTCTACCGCTACCGTCACATGCCCCTGCTCAACGGCCCCAATGCCGTTGTGGATGCCCTGCGTCTGAACGGCATCAACTTTATGCTCGCCCATGCCTTTTCCCAGGCACTTCTGGGCCAATTTACCCTAGCATGGCGCATTGTGCAGGCACCGGTCTCGCTGATCAACAGCGCCCTGTCCCAAGTGTTGTTCCAAAAAATGGCTGCCACCCCACCCGCCGAATTGCCCCGACTGCTGCGCCGTAGCCTCGGCAGCCTGGCGCTGGCCGGAGCACTGCCGTTTGCACTGCTGTATGCCACTGCACCCAGCCTGTTTCCATGGATATTCGGCCAGGAATGGCACACGGCCGGCGATATTGCCCGGGTTCTGACGCCGTGGCTGTATCTCAACTTTATCAGTTCACCCCTGTCCGGCTTCTTCCTCATCAGCCAGCGCCAACTGCCCTTGCTGTTGTTTTCCGTAGTCTATGCCCTCACTCCGCTGCTCCTGATTTATCATCATCAAGGCAATCTGTTGGACACTTTGGGCCAAGTCTCTGCCGCCATGAGCGTACTGCTGCTGATATTCATCGCCATGATTGGGGTGTACAGCCGCAAGCCGGGGTCCGCATGAGTACCTTGCTGCTGCTCACCCACCAATACCCCATGCGCGCAGGCGACGGCCATTTTGTGAAAAACGAATTGCCGACCTTGGCACAATATTACAAACGGGTAATCGTGTGTCCGCTGCAATCCCGCCCGGATACCGAACACTGGCCTCTGCCCGCCAACACCACCGTATTACCCGGCCCCAAACTGAATACGCCTGCGGCCATCCTGTGGCGCGGCCTGTTGAACCGTGCCTCGTGGCGGACCGTATGGCAGCTGTGGCGCCAAGACCGCGCCGCCATCCGCAAGCCCGTTCATCTGAAAAACTTTATCCTCGCCTGCCTGCAGGGTCGTGCGCTGGCTGCCGCCGTCTATCCGCATCTGCAGGCCGACCCGGACACCGATATATATGCCTTTTGGGGTGCCGGTGCCGCCTATGCCCTGCCCTGGCTTGCCCATTTGCCGCATCCGCATTATATGCGCCTGCACGGCTTTGATTTGTATGAAACACGGCAGCAGGGTTATATTCCTTTCAGGCAGCCTGTATTTGCCCGCGCCCGTGCATTAATAGCCATCTCCGCCCATGGTCAGCGCCATCTGCAACAGCGCTTGCAAGCCTGCCGACTGGATCCGCACAAAGCCGTACTCAACAAACTGGGCACCCTGCCGCCGCCGGCCGTACCGCGTGCACCGGCCGCCGACGGTACGCTGATATTGGTCAGCTGCTCCAGCGTGATTGCCCTCAAACGGGTGGCACTGATTTATGCGGTCGTCGCCGATTTCGCCCGCCGCCATGCAGCTGATCAAACCCTGCACTGGCATCATTTTGGCGACGGCCCGCTGCTGCCTGAACTGCGTGCGGCTTGCCAAGATGCACCGCCCAATCTACAGGTACATCTGGCCGGACAGTGCGACAACAAGGCCATTGTCGATTTCTATACCCGCCATCCGGTAGCTGCCCTGCTCAACCTCAGCAGCAGCGAGGGTATCCCTGTAAGCATCATGGAAGCCCTTTCTTGCGGTATTCCGGTGCTGGCCACGGACGTCGGCGGTACGGCAGAGATTGTCGGTAGCGCATTGGGCAGCGGCCGCCTGGTGGATGCCGACAGCAGTGTGCACGACATGGCCGATGCCCTGACCGACCTGCTGGCCGATGCCCGCACGCTCCGGCCTGCTGCTTTTTGGCAAACCCACCACCATGCCGTCAACAATGCACACCAACTGGCCGGGCATATCCTGCACCGTCCTTTGCACAGGCTGCCTGAAACATGAATACACCGCGTATCCTGCATTCTGCCTGTCTGCTCACCCCGCCTTCGGGCATGCTGCAACAAATGCAGCTGGAACAAGAGGCCGCCACCGCACTAAACCTGCCTTGGCGCACGGTGATGTACCGTCCCGAACTGCCCGGGCAGACCCCAACAGCCATCGAACAGGTCGATCACGGCATACGCCACAGCAGCAGCGCTCCGACCTGGCTGAAAATGCGCAACTGGCTGGCCTTGCGCCGCCGTTACCATGACTGGCTGCTGCAACAGGACTGCGACATCCATGTGCTGCGCCACTATGTACACGACCCCTGGCAGCTGGCCTTTATCCGCCGCTGCCGCAAACCGGTATGGCTGCTGCACCATTCTTTCGAAGTGCCGGAACTGGCCCTGCCCGGCACGGCCGGTGCACGAGTGCGCGCCGCCTTGGAGCAATGGCTGGGCCGCCGCAGTATTTCCGCCGCCCACGGTCTCATCGGGGTCACCCCCGAACTGGCCGCCTACGAACAGGCACGGGGTGGCCGTTCGCAGCAGCCCGCATGGATTTATCCCAATGGTTATGCTACAGATAGCGGCCCTCTGTACGATACACGCCGCCCAAAACACATCGAACTTTTGTTTGTGGCCAGTGATTTCTATGCCTGGCACGGCCTTGATCTCGTGCTCGCCGCGGCCGCAGCCTGCCCACGGCCATTTACCCTGCATCTGGTCGGCCGCCTCAGTCCGGCACAGCAGTCCCAAGCCGCCGCCGACAGCCGCATCCGTCTGCACGGTCTGCTCGACAAACCCGCCATCGACACCCTGGCGCAGCAATGTTGGCTGGGCCTGTCTTCGTTTGCGCTGTTTCGCAAAAACATGATCCAAGCCTGCACCCTCAAGGTACGCGAATACCTGAGCCAAGGGCTGCCGGTGTACAGCGGTCACGCCGATGTATTCCCGCCGGACTTTAGCTATTACCGCCACGGCCCGGCAGATATGGACGCCATTTTGGACTATGCCCAAAGTCTGCGTTCCGTCAGCCGCGAACAGGTGCGCGAGGCCGCCGCACCGCTGATCGACAAAAGCCGATTACTGCAACAACTCTATCAATCATTAAGCCAGAACCACGCCTAAGTACCCGCCATGGCCCGCATTGCCCTACTCACCAATTTCGCCCACATTATGCTTCTTTTCCGCCGCGACCTTATCCGCATGCTGGCCGAGAGCGGACATGAAGTGTATTGCTTCGCCCCCGATTTCGATGCCGCCAGCCGCCAGGCCTTGCAGAAGCTCGGCGGTATGGCCGTGCCCTATACCTTAAACAGCCGCGGCATAAATCCGTTCAAAGACCTGCTCGCCACCTGGCGGCTGGCACGGCAGCTGCGCCGATTAAACATGGACGCCATGCTCGCCTGCTTTGTCAAACCGGTGATTTTCGGTGCGTTTGCCGCCAAACTGGCGGGGGTACCGCGACGGGTGGGCATGATAGAAGGCTTGGGCAATGCCTTTACCCGCCATGCCGCCGGTTACAGCGCACAGGCACGGCGCATACAGCGCATTCAGGCAGCCCTGTACCGCCTGGCTCTGCCTTTGCTGGATACCGTGATCCTGCTCAATGACGATGACCGCCGCGATTTGCTCGAACAGCACCGCATCCGCACCCGCCAAACCGTGATACTCGGCGCCATCGGTTTAAACTTGGCCGACTATCCGCCGCAAACGCTGCCCCAAGGGCCGGTGTCGTTTGTATTTGTCGGCCGCCTGCTGCGCGAAAAAGGCGTGTTTGAACTGTTGCAGGCAGCGGAACAGGTGCACGCCCGCTATCCGGCCACCCGCATCACCCTGATTGGCGGTTTCGACCACGGCAACCCGTTTGCGCTCAGCCCCGATGCGCTGTACGCCCATCTGCAACGCGGCACGGTGCGGCATATCGCCCACAGCGACGATGTGGCGGGCGAACTGGCGGCGCACCATGTGTTTGTGCTGCCCTCCTACCGCGAAGGCTTTCCGCGCAGCACCCAAGAAGCCATGGCGGTGGGTCGGGCGGTGATCACCACCGACGTGCCCGGCTGCCGCGATACCGTGGCCCACGGTGTGAACGGCCTGCTGATACCGCCTTATGATGCCGACGCACTGGCCGCCGCCATGCTGCACTGCATCGAAAATCCGGCGCAAGTGCAGCATATGGCGCAGGAAAGCCGTACAATGGCGGCCGCACAATTTGACGCCGACACGATTAACCGCCGCCTGATGGCGCTGATGCTGCCTGAAAACAATCCGTCCTAAGCCATGTTGAAAATGCTCGCCTGCGGCCTTTTGGGTGCCGCATTTTTCAGTACCTCCTTTGTCCTGTACGAGTTGATGAGCGTGCAAGGCGGGCATTGGTTTTGGTCGGCCAGCCTACGCTGCCTGTTTATGCTGTTGCTGTCGCTGCTGCTGATTGTGCTGCAAGAGCAGGGCCGCAGTCGCGGGCTGCGCCAGGTGCTGGGTTTGTGGCGGCAGCAGCCGCTGTTTTGGTGTTTGAGCGGCAGCATCGGCCTCGGTGCCTACGGCTGGCTGGCGTTCAGTGCCGACCATGCCCCGGCTTGGGTGATTACCTCCACCTATTTGTTTACCGTGGTGGCCAGCCTGCTGGTGCTGGCGCTGTTCGGCCAACGTTTCCGCCCCCGCGTGCTGCTCTATGCCTGCATTATCTTTGCCGGTATTGTGTTGGCCAATTGGGGCGAAAGCCGGGCCCGTGCGCCCGCCGAGATGCAGAATTTATGGCTCTTGGGCGCCCTGCCCGCCTTGCTGGCGGCATTTTGTTTTCCCATCGGCAACCAGCTGGTGTGGCAGGCCGGCCACGGCAACCCGGCCGGGCTGTCCGGCTGGCGGCAAAAGCTGCTCGGGCGGCTGCCGCAGATTCCCGCCGACAAGCTGGGCAATCCGCTCCATAAAGTGTGTTTGCTGTCTGCCGGTTCCTTGCCCTTATGGTTGCTGCTGGGCCTTGCGGTACAGCCGCCACCGCCCTCAGCCGCCCAAGCGGGCATGGCTTTGCTGGTGGCGCTCAGTGCCGGGGTGATCGGCACTGCCGTGTTTTTGTATGCCCGCAGCCTCGCCACCACCCCCGGGCAAGTGGCCGCCGTGGATGCCACCCAGGCCACGGAAATTATTTTTGCCCTGATCGGCGGCATCATCCTGTTGGCCACCCCGCTGCCTTCATTGGTGAGCACCGTCGGCATGATGATGATTATCGGCGGCTTATTGCTGTTTGCCCGCCATACCTGATCCTATGATTGACCGCTCCATGTCCGCCACCCCTCCCACCTTCCGCCATAGCCTGCTGCAAGGGCTGTTGTTTGCGGCTGCATTGCTGCTACCGGCACTATTATTCTGGCCGGTTGAAGAATGGTTTCATCCCCATTCTGTCAATCACGTCAGCTATTCTGTCGTGGTGATCAGTCTGATGGGGGAACTGGTCACTTTGCGTATGCTGGCGCAGTTTCCGGGGCAGCGCTCCAAGCGCACGGTGATTCCGGTGGCGCTGGCGTGGTTCGGCCTGTGTCTGGCAGGGGTGCTGGTATGGCGTCTGCCTTATTCGGTCTATTACCTCGCCGCCGCCCTGCCTTTGAGCTGCGTGTTTTTGTTCCATCATGTGTGGCTGCGCCACCAGCAAGTGCAGACGCTGGCCTATATTCCGGTATCGGGCATGGACAGGCTGCCTGAAGTGGCGCATATCCGCTGGCATGCGCTGGACGCACCGGCGCCGCTGCCGCCGCATTGCCGTGCGGTGGTCACCAATCTGCATGCGCCGGATTTGGGCGCCGCCTGGCAGAAATTCTTGGCCGAATGCACTTTGCAGGGCATGCCGGTGTACAACATCCGCCAGGTGGAAGAATCGCTGACCGGACGGGTGAAAATCCGCCATATGTATGAAAACGACTTGGGTTCGCTCCTGCCTTCGCCGGTGTATCTGTGGCTGAAACAGGTGCTGGATACGCTGTTTGTGCTTGTGACCGCGCCCGTGACCGTGCCGCTGATGCTGCTTACCGCCGCCGCCATCCGCCTGGAAAGCCCCGGCCCGGCGCTGTTTGTGCAAAACCGTGTCGGCCAGCGCGGACGCGAATTCACAATCTACAAATTCCGCAGCATGGGCATGGATTCGGAACGCCACGGCGCGCAATTTGCCACACAGGGGGATGCGCGCATTACCCGCGTCGGCCGTTTTATCCGCAAGACCCGCCTCGACGAATTGCCGCAGTTTTGGAATATTCTCAAAGGCGAGATGAGCCTGATCGGCCCGCGCCCGGAGCAAAAGGCGTTTGTGGACGGGTTTGAGCACAGCATTCCGTTTTACAACTACCGTCACATCGTCAAACCGGGCATTTCCGGCTGGGCGCAGGTGATGCACGGCTATGCCGCCGATGAAGACGCCACCCAAGTGAAGGTGGAACATGATTTTTACTACATCAAACACATTTCTTTTTCGCTGGATGTGCTGATTTTCTTTAAGACCATCAAAACCATGCTCACCGGTTTTGGAGCACGCTAGCGGTGGCGGCGACACTCTATTGCCTGATCGGCGGCCAGGGCTTGGCGGCCGATTACCGCAGCGACTGCTTGGACGAGGCCGACGCACAGCGTTTGGCAGTCACTCCGGCACTGGCGCAGCGGCAGGACTGGCAGGTGAGCCGCTGCCTGAAACAGCACGCACCCGCACCGCTATTGTCGCTGAGCCACAGCCGCGGCCATACCGCCCTGCTCTGCGGCACGAATCAAAGCGCCGGGGTGGACATCGAAACCCTGCGCCCGCGCGACTTTGCCGCCCTGGCCGCATGGATATGCAGCCCCAGTGAGGCCGCATGGCTGGCACACCAAGGCTGGCAGTGTGAAGATTTTTACAGACTGTGGACGCTGAAAGAGGCGCTGCTTAAAGCCGCCGGATTGAATTTTCCTGAAGATATGGCCGCCGTCGGCCTGATGCCCCGCAAGCACACCCTGCACGTGCGGGGCAAAAGCGGCTGGTACGGCCTCACCGCACAGGTGGGCGCGGAACATATGCTCGCCTGTGTGTGGCGCGACCCAATGATTCGGGTGCCGCAATGGCGGTGTTACGCAGCGGCACAGCCGACACAGATACGCCATTACGGATAGCGCCGACAAACAAGGCTACCTGAAAAGGATTGGTAGCAACTGTGTTACTGACCCGTCGATCAGCAACAGCAAACACGGTTAATCAAGCGCATTGCAGCTCTTTTGAATGCAGGTAATCCCTTACCCGTGCATTCAGG
>NZ_JALJZY010000014.1 GCF_024171525.1 Neisseriaceae bacterium HSC-16F19 | reverse complement strand
TGTTTTTATATTCTCGAATAAACATGCTTACAGGACCGACACACCCTAAAGAGGCTTTAATTTTAACTCAACATTTTGATTTTAAATGAAATGTTATGGGTGCGTCGAAAAAGCGCGGAAAACAGGAAAACATTTTCCCTTGCCAAAAAATATCAATTCGCATATATTCGCATACAAATGAATACAAAACATTCGAGTAAAGATGAACAGCCACAACCGCATTCCCGTCAGCGTCCGCATTGCCCAAGAAGACGCGGATTTTATTGCCGCTTTGCAGATAGAAGGCGCGCACACGCCTTCGGAAAAAATCCGCGAACTCTTAAGCCGGGCGCGTTTGGCGCATACCCAGGCGCATGATTACGGCGCGGCACTGGAACAGATGGAACAATTCTTCCACAATGCCAAACACGATGTGCTGCATGCGGAAAAAAACCTCGGCATCCATTCGCACATCATCGCGCGGCTGTTCGAGCTGCTGCCCGACCTGGCCGCCGCCCTGGCGCAAGACCTGCCCGCGGATGCCGATGCCGACACCTTGAAACAATACGAACGCGAAGCCATGTGGCGGGTGGTGCGGCTGACGGATTCGATTTTGCAGCTGGCCGTCACCGGCAAAGGCGCCGCCTACGACGACAGCGTACTGAACAATTTGGACAACACCCTGCAACTGGCGGCCATCATCCGCCAAACGCGCCAACCTTAAACCAACCTTAAGCCAACCTTAAGAAAAGAAAGGACATCACAATGAGCGAAACCTTATCCCGCCGTGTCGGCCGCCTGGTGAGCGGCGGTTTTCACGCCTTGGTGGATGCCGCCGAGAATATGGCGCCGGAAGCGGTGATGAACGAAAACATCCGCGAAATCGAGCGCACCATCGACGAAGTGCGTGCCGAATTGGGCAAAGTCTTGGCGCACAAACACCTGGCCGCCAAAAAACTGGCCGACGAAGGCAACCGCCACGAAGCGCTGGACGCCCAGATTCAGGCAGCCGTAGCCGCCGGACGCGACGATTTGGCCCAGGCCGGCATTGCCGAGCAAATGGACATCGAAGCCCGCCTGCCGGTGCTGGAAAACACCTTGGCCGACGGCACCGCCCAGGAAAAAGAATTGGAAGGCTTTATCGCCGCCCTGCAAGCCAAACGCCGCGAAATGCAGCAGGCGCTGCAAGACTGGAAACAGGCGCAGCAGGCCGGTACGGTACACGCACAGGCTTCCGGCAGCCGCCTCAACGACTTGGCACGCCAGGCCGAAAAAAGCGCCCACAGTTTCGAGCGCGTGCTGCAAAACCAAGGCGGCGTCGGCCTGAACCCGACGGCGGCAGACCAAGCGGCCAAGCTGAAAGACTTGGAAGACCTGAGCCGCCAAAACCGCATTGCCGAGCGTCTGGCGGCATTGAAGGCAGGCAAATAAGCGTTTCAGGCAGCCTGCATCAAGCTGCGGCTACATGGTGCAGACACAGTCGAAAAAAGAATGTGTCTGCATTTCAAAACCGGACTGCCTCACCATCGTGTCCGATACGCCAATTGATGGAAAGATAACGCCTTGCTGGACATCAGAGTCTATTACAACCGCATTACCATCTGCCATCAGGGTACAGAAGTGCGTCACCACGAAGCACCGTTTAGCAACCAGCGCATGATCGTGGCCGATTTCGACTGTTTCGCCCACGCTTTGAAAAGCCTGTATGCCGAGCACCGCAGGCAGCCGGGCGGACTATTGAAACAGTGGTTTGCACCGGCACCGGCGGTACATCTGGATGTGCGGGTAGAGCTGGCCGACGGCTTGGCACCATTGGAGCAAAAAGCCTTGTGCGATGCCGCTCTGGTGATGGGCGCCCGCCGTGTGGATGTGCATTACCGCGGTCAGTTGGTTAAGCCTTGGCAGCCCCACCGTCGTTAATACCCGGATACGGACGGCTGCCTGAAAAACCCGACATCATTGCGAGAAGAACATGATTTACACCATAGCCGCCACCCTGCTCACTGCCGCCCTACTCTATACCCTGCTGTTTGAAGACCGCCACGAATTGGCCGAATGTGTGAAATATATATTCAAGCCCGACATCATCAGTTTGTTGCAGGGCAAATGGCATGATGATATTTGGATGTCGTTCAAACTGTCGCTGTGGCTGGCCGTCAGCACCGGGGTCGGGGTGTTGGTGTATATCAATTTCGGCTGAGGCCAACTGTGCCCGCAATTAAAGAAAGGACGCAAGCATGTGGGAACTCATCAACGCACCGCAAAACCTGATTTTCGGCGTTGCCATCGCACTGATGCTGCTCTTGGGCCTGCTGGAAATCCTGTCTTTGCTCTTGGGCGGGGTTAACGACTGGATAGACGGCCTCCTGCCCGACAGCCTCACCGAACCCGCCCATGCCGAAATCGGCGTGGATGCCGTGGACGGCGGCGCACTGATCCGCTTTTTAAGCTGGCTGTACGTGGGCAAAGTGCCGCTGCTGATGCTGATGGTGGTATTTCTGGCGGTTTTCGGGCTGGCCGGTTTTATCCTGCAAGGCATGGTACACAGCCTTAGCGGTCATTATCTAAGCGCCTGGCTGGCCGTACCCGCCGCCTGGTTTGCCAGCCTGCCGCTGGTGCGCGCCGCTGCCGCCGGGCTTTACCGCATTTTGCCCAAGGATGAGACCACCGCCATCACCCAAGACGAACTCATCGGTCGCATCGGCACCGTGACCACCGGCACCGCCCGCGCCGGTTTCGCCGCCGAAGTACGGGTACGCGACCAACACGGCCAGCAGCATTATGTGATGGCCGAAGCCGATGGCGACGATGCATTGCCGCAAGGCAGCACCGTGCTCTTGGTGGCGCGCCAGGGCAATGTGTTTAAGGTGATCGCCAATCCGAACGACAAAATGGTGGACTGATTTTCAGGCTGCCTGAAAACCCCTCACAAACAATATCAACCCATTTTTTAATCAGAAAGGAAACACAATGGGCTTAATCGAAATTCTGGTCATTGCCGGTGTGGCGCTGGTGGGTCTGGCGGTGCTGGGTCTGATACTCACCCGCCTGTACCGCCGCGCCAGCAAAGAGGTGTCGTTTGTGCGCACCGGTTTCGGCGGCGAAAAAGTGATTATGAACGGCGGCGCCCTGGTGCTGCCGGTGCTGCACGAAGTGATTCCGGTGAATATGAACACCCTGCGCCTGGAAGTGCGCCGCGCCGCCGAGCAGGCGCTGATTACCCGCGACCGCATGCGCGTGGACGTGATGGCGGAGTTTTATGTGCGGGTGAAGCCCACCGGCGAGAGCATTGCCACCGCCGCGCAAACCCTGGGTATGAAAACCATGTCGCCGGACCAGCTCAAAGAATTGGTGGAAGGCAAATTTGTCGATGCCCTGCGTGCCGTGGCCGCGGAAATGGCCATGGAAGAGCTGCATGAAAAGCGTGTTGATTTTGTACAGAAGGTGCAGCAGTTCGTCTCCGAAGACCTGTATAAAAACGGCTTGGAGCTGGAATCGGTGTCGCTCACCGGCCTGGACCAGACCGATTTCAAATTCTTCAACCCGCAAAACGCCTTTGACGCCGAAGGTCTGACCCGCCTGACCGAGACCATCGAAGTGCGCCGCAAAAAGCGCAACGACATCGAGCAGGACACCGATTTGGCCATCCGCACCAAAAATCTGGACGCCGAGCGCACGCGCCTGAACATCCAGCGCGAAGAAGAATATGCCAAGTTGGAGCAGGAACGTGAAATCGCCCTGCGCCAAGCCGAGCAAAAAGCCAGCATTGCCGAGCAGGAAGCGGTGAAAAAACGCGAGGCCGAAGAAGCGCAGATTGCCGCCGAGCGCGAGGTGGATTTGAAACGCATTATTGCCGAACGCGATATTAAAAACGAAGACATCCGTAAAGCGCAGGCGGTGGAGCAGGCGGAAGTAGAGCGCAAAAAAGCCATCGAACTGGCCGAGCAGGACCGTGCCATTGCAGTGGCGGAAAAATCACGTGCCGAATCCGTGGCCAAGGCCGAAGCCGACAAAGCGCGCGCCGCCGCCGTGCGCGAGGAGGAAAGCGTGGTGACCGTGCGCGAAACCGAACGTGCCGAACGTGCCAAAGCGGTGGAATTGATTGCCGCCCAAGAAGCGGCGCAAAAAGACGCCATCGCCCTGACCGTAGCCGCCGATGCCGAAAAACTGGCCGCACTGGACCGCGCCGAAGCGGTACGCATTGCCGCCCAGGCCGAAGCGGAAAAACAACGCCTGCAAGCACAGGGTGAGGCTGACGCCAAAATCCTGCTGGCGCAAGCGCAAGAGCAGCAATACCGTGTGGATGCCGAAGGTACCAAAGCGGTGAACGAAGCGGCCAATGTCTTGAGCGTGGAGCAAGTGGAAATGCAGGTGCGCTTGGCACTGCTGCGCCATCTGCCCGACATCATCCGCGAATCGGTGCGGCCGATGGAAAACATCGACGACATCAAGATTTTGCAGGTCAACGGCTTGGGCGGCGGTTTTGGCGGCCAGGCAGGCGAATCTGCCGGTGGCCAAGGCGGCAATCTGGCCGACCAAATGGTCAACAGCGCCCTGCGCTACCGCAGCCAGGCACCGCTGGTGGACAGCCTGTTGCAGGAATTGGGCTTAAACGGCGGCGACATCAACGGCCTGACGCAGAATCTGGCCGCCAAAGGCCAAGCCGCACCCAAGCAGGATTAAATCCTGTTGTGTTGCAGCACGTTCAACAAGGCGGCCATACGGCCGCCTTGTGTCATTGCAACGTACGGATTCTGTGTCATGGTTTTTCAGGCAGCCTGAAACCTTGGCAAAACTGCTTTCAGGCAGCCTAAAAACCTTAACTGCCGTCATTCCCGCGAACGCGGGAATCCATTTATACGTTTACTAATCCATTGTTTTATATTGGTTTCTTATATTTCCACATGGATTCCCGCATTCGCGGGAATGACGTCGGTTTTATATTTGTGGTGACACATGAGGTTTTGCAAAGGTCTCAGCCTGAAACCTTGGCCCAACCGTGCATTGCAACAGGCAGGCAAGCATGTCCACCTGCCTTGTTTGATGGTTATGATAAACACCACACCCCCATCAGCAAGGCCGCATAAACCACACCCAGGCACTTCAGGCCGAATTTCAACAATGCCGCTTCATCTGCGGCTTCCATGTCTTCCCGCACACCTTGGGCAATGGTCATCATCAAAATAATAATCGGCATGGAGCTGAAAGTGGCCAGCCCCGAACCGGCGTTTTGAATGGCGGCAAACAACACGCCGTCGCCGGACAATGCGCCCAAATCGTACTGCATCTGGATTAAAAGAGCGTTGGCACTGGTGTTGGAGCCGGTCACAAATCCGCTCACAATCGCCAGCAGCGGGCTGAGCAGTTTTAATAACAGCGGATTGTCCATCCCGGCCAATACCGCCACAATGCCTTGCAGAAATCCGGAAAAATTCAGTATCTGGGCCAGCAAAACAAATACAAACAGGCCGCTGCACGACTTTAAGGTCTTGCCGACAGGCCAATCCACCCGAATCGGCGTGTGTTTGTTGTTCAGCCACAGACACACCGCGGCAGAGGCCGCCAGCAAGGCAATGGCCGGGCTTTTGAGCACGTTAAAGACCACGACGAAGCCGGTCAGGGTGAAGGCGGTGCTATCCGTGGCAAACACCGCGACCAGCCATTTGACCGTCAATACCAAACCCACCACCAACAGATACGGCGCCAGGTTTTGTATCAGCCGCAAGGGGCTGCCCAAGCGCTGAAAACCATACACGGCACCGCACAGCAAAAATCCGGCGATAAACACCGTGCCGCCTGCCAGCACACCGGCGGTTTCGGTCAAGCCCAGATGATTGAAGGCCATCAGCAAACCGCCAAAACAGCCCGCCGTCAACACGCCCGCCAGTGCCGATATGCCTAGGGCGAACTGACAATTCGGGCGCGTAGCTGATTTTTTAGGCAAAAGCGTCCTATTCAAGGCGGAAAGCGCAGCAAGGTTGGATACCTTGCGAGCATTTCCAACGCAGAAGCGGGCGTTTTTTGACCAAAAAGCAGCCGTGAACGAATTGTCAGTTTGCCCTAGACTCTGCCCCTGCCGCATCTTTAAAAAACCGCCCAGCACCACCATTGCAATCAAAGCAAAGCCCAACGCCACACAGGCCGCCAAGTAAGCGGTCTCCACCCCCAAAAGCACCGCATCCACACCAATCAGCCCGGCACCCACCAGCGTGGCCAGCGCCATGGTGCCCCAAGGAATAACATTCATACCCAGCATGGACAGCCGCAATCCGGTCTGCTTGTCAAATAAAGTCATCAACAGCGGTACGCCCAACAGCAGTGACACGCCAAAGCCGGTCAACGCTTCCAGAGCGGGCAAAAGTCCGAAAATCAGCAAAAACGCCTTGATGGCCAGCGGCATGGGCAAATGGAAAATATAGTCCTGCAAGCGGGCGCTGAAGCGGCCTTTGGACAAAATATCGTTAAACAGCAGGCCGGAGAAAATCACCGCCATGCCCATCAAGGTCAAGATCAGTGCATTGACCCCTGCTTGGTAGGCAATCCGGGCATTAAATTCCAAACCCTCCAGCCCCAGTGCCAAAGCCACGGCCAAGGCAATGCCCGCCAGCCCGGCGCGCACACCGGACAGCTTGAAACCGACAATCAGCACCAATACCAGCACCAGCGGCAGCGAAAGTAAAACCAGCATGGTCACCATTCCCATGGATTGAAACAGGCTGTATGGTAATCAAAACTCCGGCGTCAAATGCGCCATTTTTTCATAATCCATGCTTTTTAATTGATATAATTACCACCATAACGCTTCAAAATTTCATATTGAGCTTATTTTACAAATAATAGACTGGAAAACTGCATGGACTACATACCGGACAGCTTCGACAGGCAAATCCTGGCCATCCTGCAAAAAGATGCCGATACGCCGAAAAACATCATTGCCGAGCGGGTGAATTTGTCTGCATCCGCCGTTACGCGACGGATTGCCCAGCTGCGCCAATGCGGCATCATCGAGCGCACGGTGTGTGTGCTCAACCCCAAAAAATTGGGGTGCGGCATCACCATTTTGACCGAAGTGGTGTTGGAAAATGAGCGTGTGGATTTGTTTGACGAAGCCATGAGGCGTTTTGAAGCCTGCCCGCAGGTGCAGCAGATGTATTATGTCACCGGCAAATTCGAGTTTCTGCTGATCTTTGCCGTGCGTGACATGGAAGAATACGAACGCCTGGCCCGCAAGCTGTTTTTCGAACTGGGCAATGTATTGCGCTTTGATACCTATGTATCCATGAAAAACGTCAAACAGAGTTTGGAAGTGGTGATTGACGAGCCGGGTCATTGAACACGGCATGATACGGGATGCCGCGCCCGACTGCCGTACATACCCAGTCATATCGAAATGGAGACTGTGATGAAAAAGGAACTGGATCAGCTGCTGTGCGCGCGCTATCCCTTGATTTTTGCTGCACCCCCGCATGTGCTAAGTGAGCCTTGCACGGTATTGGGTTTCGAGTGCGGCGACGGCTGGTTTGATCTCATTGACGTGCTGTGTGAACGCTTGCAATCCCTCACAGATCAGGATGGGGCGCCGCAAGTGGTGGCCGCACAAGTGAAGGAAAAATGGGGCGGGCTGTGTTTTTACCTCCACGGCGGCGCCAATGACGAACAGTGGGGGATGATCACCATGGCCGAGGCCATGTCGGTGCGCATTTGTGATCAATGCGGAGCGCCGGGAACGCTGCTGGCAAGCGGCAGGGTGCATATGACACGCTGCACCCTGCACGCCCCCGCAGGAGCGCACCCGGTAGAGACGGAATGTCACGCTGAAAATTAAGGTAAAGCTGAACGGTGTTTATTCGCCTATAGCCACATATCCGGTTTTTCAGGCAGCCTCACTGCCCAAAATAAAAACCCTTGCCTTTCGGCAAGGGTTTGCGTGTATTGCGGTGATTTATTTCAGTTTGGTTTCTTTGTAAATCACGTGTTTGCGGGCTACGGGGTCGAATTTTTTGATTTCGAACTTGCCCGGCATATTGCGTTTGTTCTTGGTGGTGGTGTAGAAGTGACCGGTACCAGCCGAAGACTCCAGTTTGATTTTATCGCGCATGTCTTAATTCCTTATGATTCGATACGGTATTAAGCTTCGCCGCGTGCGCGCAGATCGGCCAGAACGGCATCAATGCCCACTTTGTCGATGGTACGCAATGCAGCGTTGGAAACGCGCAGACGCACCCAGCGGTTTTCACTCTCTACCCAAAAACGGCGTGATTGCAGGTTCGGCAAAAAACGGCGTTTGGTTTTGTTGTTGGCGTGTGACACGTTGTGGCCGCTCATCGGGCGCTTACCGGTCACTTTACATACTCGTGCCATTGGGAAACTCCAAACTTTTCAAAATTCGTAAAAGGCGATTTATACCACAGATTGCATTGGCGGTTCAAGAAAAGCCACAGATGCCTATAGACACCCTGCGGGTCAAACCGCTTTGCTTTCTGCAAAAATCGTCACTCAAAAAACAAATACACCATTAAAAACAAACAGATTAAACAACACTTTTTCAGGCAGCCTGAAAACGGTTTGCCTGTATTTGTAGCAGCACAGGTGTTGTGCCGACGCTACGCGATTTCGGGTTGGTGCACGGTAAAACCGTCTGCACCGCGGCAGACCAGGCGGCTGCGCCCGTCCAAGGGCAAAACCCGTTCGCCGCCCTGCCCCAGCCCCGCCAGCCAGTCGGCCACACCCTGATAGTAATACGCCGGATGTTCCGCCGTCGGCAACACTGCGCCGTCGTCGCCCGCTGCCAGCCACAGCTGCGGTGCTTCTGCCAGCGGGTCGCGTTGCAGCCACAACCAATGGCTGCCGTCGCGCTGTTCCTGTCGCAGCGGCTGATGCTCGTAACACCAGCCCACCAAGGCGCTGTCGGCAAAACCGCAGGTGATGTCGTTTATCGCCAGCCGCAGCGGTATGCTCCACGAGGCTGCCTGATCCGAGGTGGGCAGCACCAAGGTCTGGCCGCGGCAACCGAGGGCGGCGGCCACATGGAATACCGGCGCATTGTGCAAATTGGCGAGAAAATCAAAGGGCTTGGCCAAGCCTTCAAACATCACATTGTCGAGCATGCGCTGCATCAGGGTCTTGGAAACAAACACCGTGCCCATATACAGCGCATCCGGCGTCCTGCCTTCAGCCGCACCGAGGGCACCGGCCAGCGTCAGCAGGCTCAAACGGCTCAAACGGCGGCCGTCGACACCGTATTGCTGCTGCACAAAACGGCGCAGCTGTGTGTCGGCTACGGCGGCATCCGTGCGCAGATTGCAGGCTGCGCGCACGCTGACGGGTCGTGAATTTAGCTCTGCCATTGCCACACCATACTCAAATTGCTGCCGCCAAAGCCGGAAAACTGGGTTATATAGGCGCCGTCGGCCAGCGGCAAATCCGTATTCGGCACAGACCCGTCGGCAGTCGGCAAACGTGCGCCTGCGGGCAATACCCCGGCCTGCAAAGCCTGATACAGCAAGGCGGTTTCGATGGCGGCGCTGGCACCGAGGGTATGGCCGGTCAACATTTTAAAACCGGCCAGCGGCACGGCATCACCGAACACCGCTGCCAATGCACTTTGCTCCGCCGCATCGCTGTGGGCGCTGCCCACCGCATGCGCTTTCACCAGCCGCACTTCGGCCGGTGACACCTGCGCCTGCTGCAAAGCCGCACGGGTCACGGCCTCCAGCGCGGCGCTGCCGGTTTCGGTCAGACCGCCGACATCGGTATCCACCGCCGCCGCCTGCAAACACAGGCTGCCTGAAGGCTTGGATTCCAAAGACAAAGCCAGCGCGGCCACCCCTTCGCCGAGGATAAAACCGTCGGCAGCAAACGGACGATAATCGTCGCCCAGCAAACCGACGCTGTGAAAATGCATCAGGCTCATCAGATTAAAGGCTTCCACGCCCACCACCACCGCGCGCGCCAACACGCCGCCGTGCAGCAGGCGGTGTGCCTGCAACAAGGCATGGGCGGCGGAGGTGCAGGAGGTGGCAAAGCAATAGGGCTGGGCATAGCCGTGACGGGCCATCAGCTCGGCGGCGATTTCATGCAGGGAGGAACGGGTCGTGCCCATGCGCCCTGCCTGCCAGCGCCGTTCGTGCTCGGCCATGGCGTGGGAGGTGGAGCCGATGAACACCGCGCCGTCTGCGGCCCAGTCTTCCGGCCATCCGGCAGCGGCCACGGCGGCCTGAATATGGCGGTGCACAAGGGCCGCCAACTCGGCGCGGTTGAGATAATCGCCGGGGAAAGCGCGATAAAACGGCGCATCGATGTGCTGGCCGAGGAAATCAAAACCGACGCGCGCGGGCGGCTGCGGTTTTTCAGGCAGCCGCTCACCTTGGGCGCAGCACAGGCTGATGCCGTGCAGATAACTCATGCGCCGTGGCTCGCGCGCACAAAGGCGGCCAGATCGCGCACACACATCATGTGCTGGCGCACGGCGCGGTCGCCTTGCAGGCGCACTTTAAAATGCTGTTGCAAGGCCACGGTGATTTGCAGCGCATCGAGCGAATCCAGCCCCAGGCGGCTGTGTTCGCCGAAGAGCATTTCTTCATCGCCCAATTCCTGCGGCGACAAAATGTCGCCCTTGTCGGCTTCTTCAACGATGAGTTGTTTCAAAGCCTGCTCCAGCAGGCCGGGTTCCAGCGTAAACGGATAAACAGCCATTAAAATCGTACCTGTGTGCGTAACTGCCGCCGGTACAGGGCCACGGCCAGGCCCAGGCACACGGCGGCAAACAAAAGCAGTAATTGCAGATCGGCGGCAATGGCGGCCAAATCCGCACGTTTGAGCAGCAGCGCCTGAAACGCCCCCAGGCCCCAGGCCATGGGCGAGACGCGGGTGAGCGTCTGCATAAAGTCGGGCATCACATAGGCGGGCACCATGATGCCGCCCAAGGCCGCCATCAGAATAATGCCGCCGCCGCCCAGCACCACCGCGTGTTCGGTGCTTTTGGCGAGCACACTCACCAAGAGCGCATAACCCAGCGCCGCCAGACTCACCGCCACTGCCAGCAAGGCATAAGGCAGCCACGCGCCGCTGAGCAGCAAAGGCGGCACGCCCAGATGCGGCAAGGCATAACGCCCCAGCAACAACATCAGCACAAACTGCAATTGGTTAATCAGAAAATACGGCAGCAGCTTGGCCGCCACCAGTGTCGAGGCGGAGGCGCGCGCCAGGCGCAAACGTGTGAGGGTATTGGTCTGCCGCTCCAGCGCCATCACATTGGAGAGCGGAATCATGATGAAAAACATGCCGAAAATCAGCCACGCCGGTACGCTGTGCTGCACCGAATTGGGCTTGTCCACCGCCGCGCCGCTGTGGCTGAGATAGGTTTCGGCAAACACCGGCCGTTCCAGATAGGCGCCCACGGCATCGAAACGCTCGCGCGTCTGCGTGCGCACGGTGTCGGCAACCTGAGTGCGTAGGGTGGCGGGCAGGCCGGCGGTATCGATATCGGCCTCTTCGCTGTCGGCAAAATAGCCGTCCAGCCGCGCCTGGGTGTAATGCTGGCGCAACACGCCTTTCATCGCCGCCAGCCACGAGGCTTCGGTATCCGGCGTCAGCAAGAGCTGCAAAGGCGCTTCCTCGGCCAGCGGGGTGTCGGCATGGTTGGGATTGATGACCGCCAGCTGGTAACGCCCCTCGTGCAAACCGGCTTCGGCTTCGGCACGGCTGTTTTCAGGCAGCCGGGTCACCTGAATCTGCTGTGCCTGCAAAGCCTGCACCCAAGCCTCGTTCACCGCCCAAGTGCTGTCGCCCACCAGCACGATGCGGCTGTCGGTGTGCGGGTCGGCATCGCGGCTCAGCGCCACCGACATGATGAGCATAAACACCACCGGCATGACAAACAGCACCGCCAAACCGTGCAAATCGCGGCTTAACAGTTTGAGTTCTTTGATTAGGGAAGCGCCTATCATCATCCGTGCTGCCGTAAAAAATCCAGATAAAACGCCTCCAGCGAGGCATGGCCTTGGCGGAATTGGCGGATGCGGCGGCCGTCGGCCTGCAAACGTGCATACAGCTCTGCCGCGCCTGCCGCATCAGCCTCAAGGCAAGCGCTGCCGTCGGCCTGCATTTCGGCGCCCCATGCCTGCAACAGCTGTTCGGGCAGCGGCGGTTCGGTTTGGAAATGCACCCGCGCCGCCTCGCGTTGCAGCAAATCGGCCAAGCCGCCGCAATACACCAGCCGCCCGTGCGAGAGCAGCGCCATATGGCGGCACAGGCGCTCGATTTCGGGCAGATAGTGCGAGGTGTACACCACCGTCACCCCGCGTGCGGTCAGCGCGGCCACACTCTCCAAAATAAACTGGCGCGACTGCGGGTCGATGCCGACGGTGATTTCGTCCAGAAACACGAGTTCGGGGCGGTTAATCAGGCCGATGGCAAAATTCAGCCGCCGCTTGAGGCCGCCGGACAAATGCCCGGCACGGCGGCTGCGGTATTCCGTCAGCCCCGCATCCGCCAGCAGCTGTTGCAGATGGCCGCGGTCGCGCACCGCATAGAGCGAGGCGAAAAACAGCATGTTGTCCCACACCGTCAGCTGCGGGTAAAAGGCAAAGTCCTGCGGCACGAGACCGATTTTCTGGCGCTCGCGGCGGCTTAAAGCCTGCATGGGCACGCCGTCAAACAGGATTTCGCCCGCTTGCACGTCTTGCAGGCCGCACATCAGCGACATCAGCGTGGTCTTGCCCGCGCCGTTAGGGCCGAGCAGCCCCCAGCACTCGCCGCGGCCGATGGTGAGCGACACCTCGGCCAGCGCGGCGGTTTCGGCGCCGGGATAACGGTGGGAAAGACGGTTGACGGTGAGCATGTTTTTTGGGTTGGGGTGGTCTGTTTTGGGTGGTGCGAAACGGGCTGTAGGGGTTTTCAGGCAGCCTTATATCAATTCAAAAAACAATATAAAATCAAATGCTTGATTTATAACATTCATTATCTTAATCCAGATCCTGCGACTGCGCGCAGGATGACTGTGTACCGTCATTCTGCGCGTAGTGACAACGAAGTCGCAGAATCTGTTTCAGGTAGCCTAAAGCCTTAGCTGCCGTCATTCCCGCGAACGCGGGAATCCATCTGTCTGTTTATGAATCCATTGTTTTATAGTGGTTTCTTAAGTTTGCCCATGGATTCCCGCGTTCGCGGGAATGACATCGATTTTATGTTTATGGTGGCACATAAGGTTTTGCAAAGATCTCAGCCTGTTTCATACTCCGGTTAACAGCGTCGGCAACATAAGCCCGCTGGAGAGGGAACACATACTGTATCGTTTCAGGCAGCCTTTCGAATGGAAAATCATCTTTGAGCTTTAGAAGTAAATACAAATAAGCCCTTCAAGGCTGCCTGAAAAATAGCCAAGTACTCTGTTTATCAACTACAAAGTCTTCGCCAACTGCCCTAGCTGCCGCCACAACGCGGCCTCTTGGTCTGCTATACCTCTGAGCACGGCGCCGATTTCACGACAACCTCCGGGCTGCGGTTTGCGGCACTGGCGCACGCAGCGGCTGGCAAACAAACGCCATTCGTCGCCAATGGCGGTCAGGGTTTGCGCCGCCTGCTGCAAACCTTCATGTTGCAAGGCCGTGCCCGCCTGCTCCAGGAAATAGGCGTAAATAAAACGGAAACCGGCGCCGCCGGTGCCGATTTCTTCCTGCATGCGCACCATATGCCCCAGCAACAGGGCCTGCTGTTCCGGCGCGGCGCCTTCGAGTGCGGCCAGGCGTTTGGCCACCAGGCGGATGCCTTTAACGCCGATAAACGGCAGCGGTGCCGCCATCTGGCGGGCGGTCTGTTGCAGGGCGCGGCGCACCAGGGGGCGCAAATCGACGCTGCCCGGTGCGGGCAGGCTGGCAGTGTCCAAGGTGTACATCAGCCCTTTGGCCGCCAGTGCGCCTTTGGCAAAACGGGCGCGGCGCAGGTCTTCGGCCGGGCAGCGCTGCACGGTTTCAAACACCGGGTCGCTGATTAAATATTCGTCGCCCTCTTTGCCGTACACCAACAGATTGTGGGCGTTGAAATGAAAACGCATGGCGGAAGGAAAATACGGCAGCCAGAACACCGAGGTCTGCAAACCCACCGGCTGCCCTTGTGCCAATGCCGCATCCAGCGCCGCCATGCCCGCGGCTTCGTCGCTGAAGCGGCGCATGTGCAGGCGCACACCCAGCTGGCGGCAACTGCGGCGGATAATGGTTTTGGGCGGCATGCGGTAGGCTATCAGCGGCTGTCCGGCCATTTTCACCACCGGAATATAGGCAAAAGACAGGGCGGCGGACAGGCCGAACACCATGGCTTCGTCCCAGTCTATGCCGTAATGGCGCAACAGGGTGGACACCACCCCGCTTTCGCAGTGGGCGGTGTGTTGGTGGGCGAAATCCGGGATATGCATAGGCGGGTTTACCATAGTGGCAGCGGTACGGCGTCGGGGTCGAAGGGCAGGCGCAGCAGGGCCGGGTCGAGCTGCAGCACCGCGGCGTAGCGGGCGAGCGTCTTTTCAGGCAGCCGCGCGTAAATCTCCGGGCGGCAATGGCGGCGCACCTGCCAGCGGAACAGACCCACGGCCTGCGCCAGCGAGACTTCGTCGTGACGGAAGGCGTACATCAGAAAATACAGCGGCGAATGCGTGCCCGCCAGCACCGCCTGCCTGGCGGCCGCGGTTTGGCGCGCCAAGGCGTCCACGGCCTGCTCGGTGGCATAGGCTTCGTCTTCCCAGCCGCTGCTGGCGCTTTTGACATAGCGGCCGTCGCGGGTGGCGTACATCACCTTGTTGTGTCCGGCATAGGTGGCGCTGTTGTCCTGGGGCAGGTCTTTTTCTTCCATTACACCGCTTCCAGCAACATAAACGAGGACGAAAAGCGGCCGCTTTCCGGTACATAACACAGCACGGTCTGGCCGGGTGTGAGCGTGCGGCTGCGTACGAATTCGTCCAGCATGATGAAAATGGAGGCCGAACCGGTATTGCCCTTGGCAGGCAGATTGGTAAACCATTTTTCGTCCGGGATGGCAAAGCCGATATTGCGCAGACCGGCGGCCACTTTGTCGCGGAAAAAGGCGGAGGAATAATGCGGCAGGAAATAGTCCACATCCTCAGGCTTGAGGCCGTGGCGCGCCACGCTGCGGGCGAGTGCTTTTTCCACGGTATAGGCGATGATGTGTTCGTTGAGCAGTTTCACGTCCTGCTTCACGCTCATCACGCTCAAGGCTTCGCGCTCGGCGGGGGTAAAGGTTTTCCAGCCGCGCCACTGGCCCTCGACCCAGTCGCCGCCGGCATACATGCACACCGGCTGCTCGTGGGCGTAGGACACCAAATCCAGCCAGCGGATTTTCAGGCTGCCTGAACGCGGCGTGTGCGACAAATGCCAGGCACCGGCGCCGTCGGAGAGCATCCAGCGCAAAAAGTCTTTTTCAAAAGCGAGTTCGGGGCGGAAGTCGGCGGCTTTTTTGGCGTCGGTTTCGGCGGCGAACACTTCTTTACGCATCATGGCAGACGCAGTTTCGGCAGCGCACACCACCGCCTCGCTGTGGTCGCCGCAACGCAGCGCCTGATAGGCGTATTTGAGTGCCGCCATGCCCGCCACGCACACCCCGGCGGTGCTGACCATATCGTAAGGCCGGGCTGCATCACCCAGCAAACCGTGCACCATGGCACCGTGGCCGGGCATGGTTTGGTCGGGATAAGAGGTACCGCAGGCGAGCACGCCCACGGCTTGTGCGTCCACACCTTGGGCAAACAGCGCCCGCACCGCCTCGGCAGCCAGTTCGGCGCAACTGTGGGTGGCCTTGCGGGTCACAGGGTCGATGGCGTAATGGCGGCTGACGATGCCGTTGGAACTGAGGATGCGCTTGCGCACGCGCGAAGGCACTTCCCCCGCCATGCCCAGCACCGCTTCCATATGTTCGTTGTCCACCGGCGCATTGGGCAGCACCGCGGCGGTGTGGTTGATATAAACGTCGTGTAATGTGTTTGTGTTTGTGTCCATAAGTACGGCTCAATCCGTTTTCAGGCAGCCTGAAAACGTGTGTACAACAATATTATTCGCCCGAAGGCTGGCTGAAATAGGCTTTTTGAGCGGCAATACGCTCTTTAAGCCACGGTGACAGCAGTTTTTTCACCACCGCGCTCACCGGTACCACGGTGAGAATCAGGGTAATGAGAAAGGCAATATACAGTGCCAGCACACCGCGGCGCAACACGGGCGAGATGCGCCCGCAGGCCATCAGCAGGCGTCCCCACAGCCAGAAGCTGCGTTTGGCGGCCTTTTCGCTGAAAATCAGCCGCTCGTTCACCTTGACCGCCCCCATGCCGGTGAGCATGGGCGCATCAATCGTGTCCTGCGTCAGCAGACAATCGCGCACACGCGCACCGAAACGTGCGCCGTCCACCAGTTCCGACAAGGCGATGCCCGCTTCAGGCAGCCAGGAAGCACCTTTTTTGCGTCCGCTGAGCATCCACAAAGGGGTGGTGATAAAACTGGCGGCACTGCTGCAGGCATCGATTTTCACCACATTGTCCACCAGGCGTGCGCCGTTTTGGCGCAACAGCTCTTTCACCGTTTCCTGTGCCATCAGCCACATATTGCGGCAACCAATGAGCGTGAGCACCGGTGTGTCGCGCAGCACCGCCGCCTGCGGGCTTTGCAAGAATGCCGTTATCGGCTGTGCGGGCGACAAAAACCACACCGTATAGGCCAGAATCACCAAATCGTAACGTTCGTGACGGAACACCGGCGTGCGGATGGGCTGCGGCTGCAAATGCACGGTTTCCGGAAAAGTATCGAAAAAACGCCAAAACGGCCACGGGAAGGGATAGGGTGTCTGCGGCTCCAGCCGTACCGTCTCCACCTCAATACCCTCAGCTGCCTGCAAAGGCTGCACAAAATGCGCCGCCAGACTGTCGAGCTGTCCGGTTTGGGAATAATGCAGCAATAAGACTTTTTTCGGTGTTGCCATGGTATACGTTTTCCAAGGGCGGCAGCTTGGGTCGTCAGACCCAACACCGGCCAATATTTCGGCAATGTCGGGTCTGGCGACCCAAGCTACATCTACTGTATTCGGTTTGATACGGGTAGGTCGGTTCTCCGAGCCGACCTACGGCGCTGGTCAGGCAGTAGGTTGGGTTGTCAAACCCAACACTGGTCAATATTTCGAAAATGTTGGGTCTGGCGACCCAACCTACATTATACCAATTCAAAAAAATAAGATAACAAGGCGGCGAGCCGAAGACAGTACAAGTAGTACGGCAAGGCGAGACAACGCGGTTAGGTTATTTTTTTGGATTGGTATTATTTATAAAGCTTTCAGACTGCCTGAAAGTCCATGATAAAAAAACCGCCACAGTGTTCACTGCGGCGGTTGCTGCGGAGCTTACTCTTCCGTTGCGGCCACATCGCCTTGTGCGGCAGCTTGTTGCTGCGCCCACTGGCGACGGCGGCTGCGGTGGTAGGTCAAACCGGTACCCGCCGGAATCAGACGGCCCACAATCACGTTTTCCTTCAGGCCGCGCAAATCGTCCTGCTTGCCCATAATGGCCGCTTCGGTAAGTACGCGCGTGGTTTCCTGGAAGGAAGCCGCGGAAATGAAGCTGTCGGTGGACAAAGAGGCTTTGGTAATGCCCAAGAGGATGTTGTCGAAGCGGGCGGGCTGTTTGCCTTCGGCTTCCATCTTCTCGTTGGCGGCCATCACATCGGCGCGTTCCACCTGCTCGCCGGTAATGAAGTGGGTGTCACCCGCTTCGGCAATGTTCACGCGGCGCAGCATCTGGCGGATGATCACTTCGATGTGCTTGTCGGAAATCTTCACACCTTGCAATCGGTAAACCTCCTGCACCTCTTGCACGATGTAGCGGGTCAGCGCTTCCACGCCTTGCAGACGCAGGATGTCGTGCGGATCCACGGCACCGTCGACAATGGTCTCACCGCGGTTCACCACCTGGCCGTCATGCACCAGCACCTGTTTCTCTTTGGAAATCAGGGTTTCGTGGGCAATGCCGTCCACATCGGTAATCACCAGGCGCTGTTTGCCCTTGGTTTCCTTGCCGAAGGAGACGGTACCGGTCACCTCGGCCAGCATACCGGCGTCTTTCGGGGTACGCGCTTCAAACAGCTCGGCCACACGCGGCAGACCACCGGTAATGTCGCGGGTTTTGGTGGAGGCTTGCGGAATACGCGCCAACACATCGCCCTTGCCCACTTCCTGGCCTTCGCGCACGGTAATCACTGCGCCAACCGGGAAGGCCATGGACACGGCGGCATCGCTGCCGGGCATTTTCACCTCTTCGCCGTTGTCGTCCAAGAGTTTCACCATCGGGCGCAACAGCTTGGATTGGGAAGCGGAGCGGCGTTTGCCGTCGATCACCACCAGGGTGGACAAACCGGTCACATCGTCGGTCTGTTTGGCCACGGTCACGCCCTCTTCCACGTTTTCAAATTTCACGCGGCCGGCATGCTCGGTAATCATCGGGCGGGTATGCGGGTCCCAAGTGGCCAGTGTTTGGCCGGCTTTGACCACTTCGCCGTCCTGCACCAGCAAGATGGCACCGTAAGGCACTTTGTGGCGCTCGCGCTCGCGGCCGATGTCGTCGTGGATCACCACTTCGGAAGAACGGCCGATCACCACCAGCTCGCCTTTGTTGTTGGCTACATAACGCATTTGGCTGGAGAAGCGCACGGTACCGCCGGATTTGGCTTCCACCTGGCTCGCGGCAGCGGCACGCGAGGCCGCACCACCGATGTGGAAGGTACGCATGGTCAGCTGGGTTCCCGGCTCACCGATGGACTGGGCGGCAATCACACCCACGGACTCGCCGGAATTCACCAGCTTGCCTCGCGCCAAGTCGCGGCCGTAACACTTGGCACACAGACCGTAGCGGGTCTTACAGGTAATCGGCGTGCGCACTTTCACTTCGTCGATACCGGAGTTGTCGATCAAATCCACCAGACCTTCGTTCAAGAGGGTACCGGCTTCCACCAGGGTGGCGCCGCTGGAGGGATCGACCACATCGGCGGCAATCACGCGGCCCAAAATACGGTCGCGCAAAGGCTCGATCACATCACCGCCCTGTACCACGGCTTTCATTACGAAACCGTCGTCGGTGCCGCAGTCGTCTTCCACCACCACCAGGTCTTGGGTCACGTCCACCAGACGGCGGGTCAGATAACCGGAGTTGGCGGTCTTCAAGGCGGTATCCGCCAAACCCTTACGCGCACCGTGGGTAGAAATAAAGTATTGCAGTACCGTCAGACCTTCGCGGAAGTTGGAGGTAATCGGCGTCTCGATAATCGAGCCGTCCGGTTTGGCCATCAAACCGCGCATGCCGGAGAGCTGCTTGATCTGGGCGGCGGAACCACGGGCGCCGGAGTCGGCCATCATGTAGATGGAGTTGAAAGACTCTTGGTCCACTTCCTTGCCTTCGCGGTCGATGACTTTCTGGGTGGACAGATTGTCCATCATCGCCTTGGCAATCTTGTCGCCGGTGCGGCCCCAAATATCCACCACTTTGTTGTAGCGCTCGCCGTTGGTCACCAGACCCTGACGGTATTGCTCTTCGATTTCCTTCACTTCGTGCTGGGCTTCCACCAACAGTTCGGCTTTTTTGTCCGGCACTTCCATGTCGTCCACGCAGATGGAAATACCGCCGCGGGTGGAGTAGGCAAAACCGGTGTACATCAGGTGGTCGGCAAAAATCACCGTGTCACGCAGGCCGCACAGGCGGAAGGAAGCGTTAATGAGCTTGGAGATTTCTTTTTTCTTCAGTGCCTTGTTGATGTATTCAAACGGCAGACCCTTGGGCAGGATTTCGGAGAGCAAGGCACGGCCGACGGTGGTTTCGTAACGGTTGACCACCGCTTCAAACTCGTCCTGCTCGTTTTTCACCCACTCGCGCAGACGCACGGTGATCTTGGTGCTCAGTTCCACCTGTTGGGTTTGGTAGGCGCGGTGTACTTCTTTCACGTCGGCAAACAGGCTGCCCTCACCCTTGGCATTGATCTTGTCGCGGGTCATGTAGTAAAGACCCAATACGATGTCTTGCGACGGCACGATGATCGGCTCGCCGTTGGCCGGAGAGAGCACGTTGTTGGAGGCCAGCATCAGCGTGCGCGCTTCCATTTGCGCTTCCAGACTCAAAGGCACGTGTACCGCCATTTGGTCACCGTCGAAGTCGGCGTTAAACGCCGCACAAACGAGCGGGTGCAGCTGGATGGCCTTGCCTTCGATCAAAATCGGTTCAAAGGCTTGGATACCCAAACGGTGCAGGGTCGGCGCACGGTTGAGCAGAATCGGGTGTTCGCGGATGACTTCTTCCAAGATGTCCCAGACTTCCGGTACTTCCTGCTCCACCAGTTTTTTGGCGGCTTTCACGGTCGAGGCCAGGCCCTGGATTTCCAGCTTGTGGAAAATAAACGGTTTGAACAGTTCCAAAGCCATTTTCTTGGGCAGACCGCATTGGTGCAGGCGCAGGTAGGGACCTACGGTAATCACCGAACGGCCGGAATAGTCCACGCGTTTACCCAACAGGTTTTGACGGAAACGGCCGCCTTTACCCTTAATCATGTCGGCCAGCGATTTCAGCGGGCGTTTGTTGGCGCCGGTCATGGCTTTGCCGCGGCGGCCGTTGTCCAAGAGGCTGTCCACGGCTTCCTGTAACATGCGTTTTTCGTTGCGCACGATGATGTCCGGTGCACGCAGCTCCAGCAGGCGTTTCAGACGGTTGTTGCGGTTGATGACGCGGCGGTACAAATCGTTCAAATCGGAGGTGGCGAAACGGCCGCCGTCCAGCGGTACCAGCGGACGCAAATCCGGCGGCAGTACCGGCAGCACGTCCATAATCATCCATTCCAGCTTCATGCCGGAACGTTGGAAGGCTTCCAACACTTTCAGACGTTTGGCGATTTTCTTGATTTTGGTCTCGGAACCGGTGGCTTCCAACTCCTGACGCAGCACCTGCACCTCTTGGGCGATGTCCAGACCGCGCAAGAGGTCGCGGATGCCCTCGGCACCCATTTTGGCTTCGAAATCGCCGCCGAATTCTTCGTATTTGGCGTAATAGTCTTCTTCGGTCAAGAGCTGGCGGCGTTGCAGGGTGCTCAGGCCGGGGTCGGTCACCACAAAGGCTTCAAAATACAGAATGCGTTCGATGTCGCGCAGGGTCATGTCCAATACCATGCCCAAACGCGAGGGCAGGGATTTCAAGAACCAGATGTGCGCCACCGGGGCGGCCAGGTCGATGTGGCCCATGCGCTCGCGGCGCACTTTGGACAGGGTCACTTCCACGCCGCATTTTTCGCAGGTCACGCCTTTGAATTTCAGGCGTTTGTATTTGCCGCACAGGCATTCGTAATCTTTGATCGGGCCGAAGATTTTGGCGCAAAACAGGCCGTCGCGCTCCGGCTTGAAGGTACGGTAGTTGATGGTTTCCGGCTTTTTCACTTCGCCATAAGACCACGAGCGGATGGTTTCCGGCGAGGCGATGCCGATTTTGATGGCGTCGAATTCGTCTTCGACACCGGCCGCTTGCAGGGGATTAAACAGGTCTAACAAGGCCTTCATTATTAAGCTCCTTCATTCAGGAAGTATCTTGGTCAGTCTTTCAGGCAGCCTGAAAAGCTGTGTTTGTTGCGGTGCTGTTTTCAGGCAGCCTCAGGCTGCCTGAAAACATAAATCGGTGCTTAGTAGCGTTCCAAATCGATGTCCAAGCCCAGCGAGCGGATCTCTTTGACCAGCACGTTGAAGGACTCCGGCATGCCGGCTTCGATTTTGTGTTCGCCCTTGACGATGTTTTCGTACATCTTGGTACGGCCGTTCACATCGTCGGATTTCACCGTCAGCATTTCCTGCAGGGTGTAGGCGGCGCCGTAGGCTTCCAGCGCCCACACCTCCATCTCACCGAAACGCTGGCCACCGAATTGGGCTTTACCGCCCAAGGGCTGCTGGGTCACCAGACTGTAGGGGCCGGTCGAACGGGCGTGCATCTTCTCGTCCACCAAGTGGTGCAGCTTGAGGTAGTGCATCACACCCACGGTCACCGGACGGTCGAAGGCTTCGCCGGAGCGGCCGTCATAGAGGGTGATTTGGGTTTTGGTGGCGTTGAAGCCCAGTTTTTGCACTTCCGGGTCGTCGCTGGGGTAAGCCAGTTCCAGATAGGCCTTGATTTCGCTCTCGTGCGCGCCGTCAAACACCGGTGAGGCAAAAGTGGCACCCTTGCGCAGATTGCCCGCCAGTTTGAGGATGTCTTCGTCGCTCAGTTGGCTCAGGTCTTCGCGGTGCATGTCGCGGCCGCCCAAATCACCGTTGTAGAAGGTGTTGAGGAACTTGCGGATTTCCGCCACTTTGCGCTGTTCGTCCAACATGCGGCCGATACGCTCGCCGATGCCTTTGGCGGCCCAGCCCAGATGCACTTCCAAAATCTGGCCGATGTTCATACGCGAGGGTACGCCCAAGGGGTTGAGCACGATGTCCACCGAACGGCCGTCGGCCATATAGGGCATGTCTTCCACCGGCATGATTTTCGATACCACGCCTTTGTTACCGTGGCGGCCGGCCATTTTGTCACCGGCTTGCAGGCGGCGTTTGATGGCGATAAACACTTTCACCATTTTTTGTACGCCGGGCTGCAATTCGTCGCCCTGGGTCATTTTCTTTTTCTTGATTTCGTAGAGCGCGTCGGCCTCTTCGCGTTTTTGTTGCAGGCTCAGCTTGGCCAATTCCATCTGCTTGGCGATGTCCTCATCGGCCATGCGGATGTCGAACCAGTCGTGACGGCTGGGCAGGGACGCCAGATATTCGGCAGTCACCGGCTTGCCTTTGGCGAGCTTCATCGGACCGCCGTTGGCTTTTTGGCCGACAATCAGGCGCTCGATACGGTCGAAGGCGTCGGCATCGAAAATGCGCAGCTGGTCGTTCAAGTCCTGACGGTAGCGTTTCAGCTCGGCCTGGATAATGGACTCGGCACGTTTGTCGCGCTGAATGCCTTCGCGGGTGAATACCTGTACGTCGATGACGGTACCGCTCATGCCGGTGGGCATGCGCAGCGAGGTGTCTTTCACGTCGGAAGCTTTTTCACCGAAGATGGCACGCAAGAGTTTTTCTTCCGGGGTGAGCTGGGTTTCGCCTTTGGGCGTCACTTTGCCCACCAGCACGTCGCCGGCTTCCACTTCGGCACCGATATAGACGATGCCGCTTTCGTCCAAGCGGTTTTGCATGCGCTCGGACAGATTGGGAATATCGCGGGTGATGTCTTCGGCACCCAGCTTGGTGTCGCGCGCCACCACATTCAATTCTTCAATGTGGATGGTGGTGTAGCGGTCTTCCGCCACCACGCGCTCGGAAATCAAAATCGAGTCCTCGAAGTTGTAACCGTTCCACGGCATAAAGGCGATGGTCATGTTCTGACCCAGCGCCAGTTCGCCCAAGTCGGTAGAAGCACCGTCGGCCACCACGTCGCCGCGTTGCAGCACGTCGCCTTTTTTCACCACCGGACGCTGGTTGATATTGGTGGACTGGTTGGAACGAGTGAATTTCACCAGATTGTAGATGTCCACACCCACTTCGCCGGCCACGGCTTCGTCGTCGTGAACGCGCACCACCACGCGGTTGGCATCCACATACTCGACCACACCGCCGCGACGGGCGGCAATGGCGGTGGCCGAATCGATGGCCACGGCGCGTTCGATGCCGGTACCCACCAGCGGTTTTTCAGCACGCAGACACGGTACGGCCTGACGCTGCATGTTGGCACCCATCAAGGCACGGTTGGCGTCGTCATGCTCCAAGAAGGGAATCAGCGAAGCCGCCACAGACACCACTTGGCCGGTGGCCACGTCCATATACTGCACGCGCTCCGGTGAAGCCATGATGGTTTCGCCTTTTTCGCGACAGGTCACCAATTCGCCGGTGAGCGTGCCTTTTTCGTCCAGCTCGGCATTGGCCTGGGCAATCACGAAACGGCCTTCTTCGATGGCGGACAGATAATCGATCTGGTCGGTCACCTTGCCGTCCACCACGCGGCGGTAGGGGGTTTCCAGGAAACCGTATTCATTGGTACGGGCATACACCGACAAGGAGTTGATCAGGCCGATGTTCGGACCTTCCGGGGTTTCAATCGGGCACACGCGGCCATAATGGGTCGGGTGTACGTCGCGCACCTCGAAACCGGCGCGTTCGCGGGTCAGACCGCCCGGGCCCAAGGCCGATACGCGGCGCTTGTGGGTAATTTCGGACAAGGGGTTGGTCTGGTCCATAAACTGGCTCAGCTGGCTGGAGCCGAAAAATTCTTTAATGGCGGCGGAAACCGGTTTGGCGTTGATCAGGTCATGCGGCATCAGGTTTTCCGATTCCGCCTGGTTCAAACGCTCTTTCACCGCACGTTCCACACGCGCCAAGCCGCTGCGGAACTGGTTTTCGGTCAGTTCGCCCACGGAACGCACGCGGCGGTTGCCCAAGTGGTCGATGTCGTCCACTTCGCCGTAACCGTTGCGCAATTCCACCAAGGTGGCAATCACGGCCACAATGTCTTCGATGGAGAGCACATAAGTGCCGTCCGCCGCAGCCTGGGCGAGCATGCCGCCCATCATGCGGCCGAACCAGGAGTTTTGCTGGTCTTCGTTCAGTTTTTGCTCGTAGGTGCGGGTGTTGAATTTCATGCGGCCCACGCGCGACAAATCGTAGCTGTCTTCATTGAAGAACAGACGGTTGAACAGCAACTCCACCGCTTCTTCGGTGGGCGGTTCGCCCGGGCGCATCATGCGGTAGATGGCCACGCGTGCTGCCTGCTGGTCGGCAGTCTCGTCGGTACGCAGGGTGCTGGAAATATAGGCGCCCTGATTCAGATCGTTGATGTACAGGGTCTGGATTTGGGTCACGCCGTGGATGTCGAATTGCGCCAGCAATTCTTCGGTAATCTCGTCATTGGCCTTGGCCAGCACTTCGCCGGTATCGGCCACCACCACGTCGGCAGCCAATACTTTGCCGATCAGACTGTCGGCTTCCACTCTCAAACGCTCGATGCCCGCGGCGGAAATGTCGCGCAGGCTCTTGGCGGTGATGCGTTTGCCTTGGGCTACCAGCACTTGGCCGTCTTTGCCGACGATGTCGAATTTGGCGGTCTCGCCTTTGAGGCGGCTCAATACCAGCGGGGTTTCCACGCCGTCTTTGGAGAGGAAGAAGTCTTCGGTATCGTAGAACATGGACAGCATCTGCTCATTGGTAAAGCCCAGGGCTTTGAGCAGGATGGTCACCGGCATTTTGCGGCGGCGGTCGATACGGAAGTAGAGCAGGTCTTTGGGATCGAACTCAAAGTCCAGCCAGGAACCGCGGTAGGGAATGATGCGCGCGGAGAACAACAGCTTGCCGGAAGAATGGGTTTTGCCGCGGTCGTGCTCGAAGAACACGCCGGGAGAACGGTGCAGCTGCGACACAATCACACGCTCGGTACCGTTGATCACGAAAGAGCCGCTGGGGGTCATCAGCGGGATTTCGCCCATATACACTTCGTTTTCGCGCACTTCTTTCACGGTGGGTTTGGACGATTCTTTGTCCAGAATCACCAGGCGGATGCGCGCGCGCAACGGCGCGGCATAGGTGATGCCGCGCAGCTGGCACTCGGCGATGTCAAACAAGGGCTCGCCCAGCACATAATGCACAAACTCCAGGCGTGCATAGCCGTTGTGGCTGATGATGGGGAAAATGGAATTGAAGGCTGCCTGCAAGCCGATGTCGCTGCGCTTGTCGTAGGCCACTTCCATTTGCAGGAACTGGGCGTAGGAATCCAGCTGGGTGGCCAGCAGGAAAGGCACTTCCAACACATTGGCCCGCTTGGCAAAGCTCTTGCGGATGCGTTTTTTCTCGGTAAAGGAATAAGTCATGGAAGAGGCTCCGATGAGTAGGATTACGGAATCGAAACAGAGGCAAATTCGGAAAGGGCTGAATTTGCGATTATTTTTTATAAAAATATACACTTAAATCTTTTCAGGCAGCCTGATTAAATCATTCAATGTAAAATCAGGAAAAATTTGCGCTGAAATGTAAATTTTTATAAAAAATAACCGCCACTGAAAGCAAAAGCAGGCCGACAGCGCGCAGCTGTCAGCCTGTGATGCTTTAACCGGATTATTTGATTTCGACTTTGGCGCCGGCTTCTTCCAGTTGTTTTTTGATGTCGTCGGCTTCGGCTTGGGAAACGCCTTCTTTGATCGGTTTCGGAGCACCGTCCACCAGATCTTTGGCTTCTTTCAGGCCCAGACCGGTTACGGCACGTACCACTTTGATCACGCCTACTTTTTGCGCGCCGGCATCGGCCAGGATCACGTCAAATTCGGTTTTCTCTTCAGCGGCAGCACCACCACCGGCGGCCGGACCGGCAGCCACGGCAACAGCAGCGGCAGATACGCCGAATTTTTCTTCAAACGCCTTAACCAGGTCGTTCAGTTCCATAACGGTCAGGTTGCCAACGGCTTCCAGGATGTCTTCTTTAGAAATAGCCATGCTATCAAACTCCTACAATTTGGATTGGATTTAAAAATCGGTTGAATAACAAAATCGGGATTACGCAGCTTCTTCGCCGGCCTTTTTCTCGGCCAGGGCAGCCAAACCGCGCGCCAAGCCGGAAACGGGGGCTTGCATAACGAACAACAGTTTGGACAACAGTTCTTCGCGGCTGGGGATGGTTGCCAGTGCGGCCACTTGGGCAGCATCCAGCACATCGCCATTGTAAGAACCGGCTTTAATAATGATTTTGTCTTCTTTTTTCGCGAATTGGTGCAGCACTTTGGCGGCGGCTACGGCATCTTCCGATGCGGCGTAGATCAGCGGACCGACCATCTGGTCGGACAAACCACCAAAAGAAGTACCTTCAACTGCACGGCGGGCCAAGGTGTTTTTCAGGACGCGCAGATACACGCCTTCTTTACGGGCATTGGCACGCAGTTCAGTCATGCTGGCAACACTGATACCGCGATATTCAGCAATCACCATAGTCTGAGCATTAGCGATACCGCTGCTAATCTCTTCTACGGCTGCTTTCTTGGTTTCAATACTGAGACTCAAGGTCTACCTCCCACTGTTTATCAACGGAATATCGGCTGATATTCCACCAGCGCGGCAACCCAAAGAGACATTAGGAAAAATGTTCTGGGACTACCGTCTGCGTAGGGCCTTGCGGATTAAAGGAGCCGGCTGTCCTGCCCCTCCCTACGGTCTTGGACATCTGCTTCAAACGAAGCAGCCCAAATCAGGCAGCAGGCTGCCTGAAAATCGGGATGCGGAACTGTCTTGGCAGACAGCCCCGTCATCATTAGTTCACGCTGGAAGTATCCACGCGCACGCCCAGACCCATGGTGCTGGATACGGCGATTTTTTTCAGATACTGGCCTTTGGCCGCAGCCGGTTTGGCTTTGACAATGGCGTCCAGCAGAGCATCGAAGTTGGCACGCAAATCGGCTTCGGCAAAAGAAGCACGGCCGATGGTGGCGTGTACGATACCGGCTTTGTCGGTACGGTATTGAACCTGACCGGCTTTGGCGTTTTTCACCGCTTCGGCCACATTCGGGGTAACGGTACCCACTTTCGGGTTCGGCATCAGACCGCGCGGGCCGAGGATGGTACCCAGCTGACCAACGATGCGCATGGCGTCCGGAGAAGCGATGACCACGTCGAAGTCCAGATTGCCTTTTTTCACTTCTTCGGCCAGATCTTCAAAACCGACCACATCGGCACCGGCTTCGCGGGCGGCATCGGCATTGGCGCCTTGGGTGAATACGGCCACGCGAGTGGTTTTACCGGTACCTTTGGGCAATACCACGGAACCGCGGATCACTTGGTCGGATTTACGCGGATCCACACCCAGGTTGAAAGAAACGTCCACAGACTCGTCAAACTTGGCAGTGGCTGCCTGTTTTACCGCCGCAATGGCTTCGTCGATGGCGTACAGTTTGTTGGCTTCAACAGAAGCGCGCAGTGCTTTCAAGCGTTTGGAAACTTTGGCCATTACACACCCTCCACATCCAGGCCCATAGAACGGGCGGAACCGGCGATGGTACGCACGGCCGCATCCAAGTCAGCCGCAGTCAGGTCGGGCTCTTTGGTCTTGGCGATTTCTTCCAGTTGGGCGCGGGTCACTTTGCCCACTTTGTTGGTCAGGGGGTTGGCACTGCCTTTTTGCAGACCGACTGCTTTTTTCAGCAGAATGGTCGCCGGCGGGGTTTTCATCACAAAAGTGAAAGATTTGTCCGCAAAGGCGGTAATCACCACCGGGATCGGCAAACCCGGCTCCATAGACTGGGTAGCCGCGTTAAATGCCTTACAGAATTCCATAATGTTCAGACCGCGCTGACCCAAAGCCGGGCCCACGGGCGGAGACGGATTGGCCTTGCCTGCAGGAATCTGCAGTTTGATGTAGCCAATGATTTTCTTTGCCACGATATATACTCCAAAAAAACGGGTCAAACGCAGCCGTTAAAGGCCGCTCCCCAAAATAACTTGGCATTATAGAAAGAAAAACATCAAATTTCAAGTAACTTGCTCATCTGTGTGGCTTAAATACTACGCCGCCCGATAGTTTGAGGCCTTTGCAAAACCGCCAGCTGTGGATGCAGTTCAAGGCGTAGCAGCGCAGCGAACGCAGACATATCACATAGATAGGCAAGCGATCGAGCAGCGCGCAACGCAGAAATGCGCCGCAGATGGCGGTTTTTCAAAGGTCTCAGTTTGTACGCCCCTGCAGCCATATTCCGCTGTCTACGACTGCCTGAAAGTCTGATACCAATTCAAAAAATAAGATAACAAGGCGGCAAGCCGAAGACAGTACAAGTAGTACGACAAGGCGAGACAATCCGCTTAGATTATTTTTTGGATTGGTGTGAGACCTGTCTTGAACATAAAAAGGCCGCACCTTATCCAGTGCGGCCCTGTATTGTTCTGCAACAGTGTCCGTTATTTTTTCAAAAGCTGTGCCTCGGTTTTTTCCAGCAACACCGTTTCACGGCCGTGCAGCAGTACACCTTTGTTTTCATCGCGCCCTTGCAGGAAGTACACCGCATTATCCTGACCATAAGTGTCTACCGCGTCTTTGGACAATTTGCCGATACCTTTGGAAGTATCACGGATGCGGTTGAAGATAATGCCGACCTGCAAATCAAAATCAGACATCATGGCGTAATCGCCGTTGCTGTCTCCTGCCACCAGCAGCGGGATTTTGTTGCCGTGCTTGGGCGCAATCAGTTTTTGGATGGTTTCGGTTTTGCCCGTGCCTTGTGTTTGCGCATAACGGCTGTCCAACTCGCTTTGAATCACACCCTTGCCGTCTTTGGCCAAGCGCATGGCGGTGATTTTGTCTTTATCCACGTTGTAGCCGTATTTGCTGTTGGTGGCATAAGGATAAATCACATCATAATAAGAGGCGGAGCACACATAAACATCGATACCGTTGTCTTTCAAGGCTTTAATCAGATTTTGCACTTCCCGGACATTGCGGATGCCGCGTTTGAATTTAACCGAAACCTGGCCTGCCTCGCCTTTTAAAGATGCCGGGCTTTGCCATACTTCGTATTTCAAATCGTCTTTCAAAGCATAATCAATCGATTTTTCGGTCAAATCCTGCACTTCTTGCGAAGTAAATCCCGCAAACAGATAGGTCACCCACGGATAGCTGATGTCCGGGCTGAAAGAGTCGCCCACGGCTTCATACAGATAACGCAATTTGGCGCTGAAGTCTTTGTACTGGTCGGTTTTCTTGATGTCTGCCAAAGATTTGTTACCGGCCATACCCTTATAGTTCTGGTAAATATAGGTATAGTTTTTCAACAAATCGACGGCGATTTTCTCGATATTCACCGCACCGCCGTCGCTGTTGTTCCAATCGGCACTGAAGTTTTCTTTGGGCAGATTTTTGCGGATGGCCTCGTCAAACTGTTGCGGGGTCATTTTGAATTCCAAATTGGCGATTTGGTAGGTGAATGTCGCCTCGCCGATATCATTGATGATGGCGGTATTATCCCAGTCAAATACGGCATAGGGTTTGTTATGGGCATCATAACCCACACTGCCTTTGCCGTTTTCGGTAATCATTTTGACCAGGCGTTCATAGAGCTTGTCTTCCCACACGCCTTTTTCCAAAACGGCTTGTCGGGTACCGGCGCTCACACCGGTTGCCGGTGCCTGTGTCACGCTGCCGTGCTGGCAGGCACTCAACAATGCCAAGGCGACAGAGCAGGACAAAACGACTTTTGATACTTTTTTCATAAAAATCTCCTTGATAGACAGATGTCAAAAAATAAACTGCTCCTCCCTGAAACAGCGTCGGCTGCGGGTGGGGAAACCCCAATTCTATGACCATGCTGTTTGACTTCACCGCAACAAATAAATAAGGGCGCGCTGATTGTCGGGTGTTATACAGCATCAGCGCGCCCCAGTCGGATACAACGGTAAGACGATTACTTGGCCAGTTCCGCTTCTTCTTGGGCTTTCTCTTCCTGTTCCAGTTTCAAGGCGGTCGGCACGGCCAGTTTGTAGGCGAAGAAAATCGCGATCAAACCGGCAGAGAGCTTACCGACAATCACCGGGAAAATAATGGTCGGCTGGAAGTTGGCGGTAAACGACAGGTGGTCACCCAGCAGGAAGGCGGCACACACGCCGAAGGCAATATTGATCACTTTGTCTTTGGCCGGCATGGCACGTACCAAGGTGAACATGGCCAGAATATTGGCAATGGTGGCCAGCAAACCGGCACTGCCCTCGGGTGACAGACCCATTTTGCCGCCCACGGCGTTCAACAGGCCGCT
Organism: Neisseriaceae bacterium HSC-16F19; assembly: GCF_024171525.1. GTDB lineage: Bacteria > Pseudomonadota > Gammaproteobacteria > Burkholderiales > Neisseriaceae > JALJZY01. Next base: position 36,104 of record NZ_JALJZY010000014.1, on the reverse strand, counting down.
GGCGTATTTACGGATCAGATACACCATCGGGAAGGCACCGGCCAACATTACACCGATATAGCCTGCGGTTTCCAAGGCACGCACCTGGTCTTCTTCGTCGGCGATAATCGGGTCAAAGCCCCAGCCGCCCAATACGGTGCTGAACAGACCGGTGAAGATTTCGATAATCGAGCACACCAGCACCAGCTTAATCAGGGCATCCATAATGCGGCCGAAGATGATAAAGCCTTTGATCATCATGCTGGGGAAGAACTTCAGACCCAAGGCAATCAGGGACATAAAGATGAACAGCGGCAGCAAGTTGATCAGGATTTGCACAAAGGAAATCACGAAGGCGCGGTCCGGTGCGGACGTCACATCCACCACACTGCGGATATTGGTGTCGAACATCACAATCATCAGGGTGGAAATCAAGGCGCCGATGGGGATGGACAAGACACCGGCCATAATGCCGAGCGACATGTATTTGTGATCACGGCGGTCCAGCATGGCCAAACCCATGGGAATGGAGAACACAATGGTGGCACCGGACATAAAGCCCACCACCATGGCCATCACCCAGCCCTCATAAGACTGTTTCAAGGCATAAGCCAATTGGTGGCCGCCCATGTCGGAGGCCAGAATGGCGGTGGCAGCAATCGCCGGGTCGGCACCGATCAACTCGTAAAACGGTGTTACAAAGGTATTGATAAACACCGTCAGATAAGGAATGGCGGCCATAATGCCTGCGGCAGGCACAAAAATATGCCCCACCGTATGCATACCCGCCATAAATTCCTTACCCACACCGGTATCCGGGTCTTTAATGGCACCCAATGCACCGATAAAGGCACAGGTCATTATTATATAAATAATAATATTGCCGATCATTTCCATGGTTTTCTCCTCCTCGCTACCCTCAGGGCAGTCTTCATAAAATGGAACCATAGCCATTCCAAATTAAGAGTGATACGGCGTTGCTGCGTCAGGCTCGAAGAGAACGATTTAGTAAGCCGCTAAAGCGGCAACAAAATCAGTTTCGTACTGCCTGTACTGTCTGTGGCTTGCTGCCTTGTCTCATTCTTATTTGGTTCTGCTATACATCATTATTGGCGGGCTGCCTGAACCAGCCAATTAAACAGCCCCTGTTGGGTACCGTCTTCTGTCGCGGTGATTTCCGGGTGCCATTGCACCATGACCAGCTGTTCCTGGTCGGCCAGTTCGACCGCTTCAATCACTCCGTCCGGCGCCCACGCCACCGCTTTCATGCCCTGCCCCAAGCGGTCTATCGCCTGATGGTGGAAAGAGGCTGTGGTCACCTGCGTACCCAGCAAGCCCGCCAGACGGCTGCCTGCATCAATCTCCACCCCGTGGGGGATGGGCGTGCGCTCGGGCGAACGGTGCAAAACCTGCTCGCCCACCACATCGGGCAGGTGTACATGCAGGCTGCCGCCCAAAACCGTGTTGATCACTTGCAGGCCGCGGCAGATGGCCAAGGTCGGCACTTTGTGTTGCAACAGCGCCCGGCACAAGGCCAGTTCGGTGGCATCGCGGGCCTCGCTCATACCGTAGAGCGTCGGATGCTGCGCATCACCGCCATAGTGAGCAGGGTTGATGTCGCCACCCCCGATCAACACCACGCCGTCCACCGCCTCCAGCCACGCATCGATACCGTCGTGGCTGTACCCGGGCAGCAGCACCGGCGCACCGCCGGCGCGCACTACCGCAGCGATATACAGTTCCGGCGTGTGCCAGCCGTATGTCTCTGTGGCCATATAGGTCGTCAATCCGATCACTGGCTTTTTCATAAGATACCTTTAACCGCTGCGATAAAGATTTCCCGGTAATCATCCACGCTCAGCTCCACCGGATTGCCGCCGTCGCTGGGGTCTTTTTTGGCCCCTTCGGCAATCAGTTGCGCCTGGCTCTCGTCAATGCCGATGTCGGCCAGGGTATGCGGAATGCCCAAGGACTGACGCAAATCCAGCACCCACTGCAAAAAGCCTTCGAAACTGCAATCCGGCAGATTCAGGTAGCGTGCGGCGGCGGCCAGTTTGTCGGCAATGGCTGCTTTATTGCGCACCAAGACATAGGGCAGCATGATGGCATTGGCCAGACCGTGGTGGGTGTCAAACACCGCACCGATGGGATGCGACAGCGCGTGCACACCGCCCAAACCTTTTTGGAAGGCGGTGGCGCCCATAATGGAGGCCGCCAGCATTTGCGAACGCGCTTCGATATTGCTGCCGTCGTCGTAAGCCTGCTGCAAATACTCGTGCACCAACTTCATGCCTTCCAAGGCCACGCCTTGGGCCATGGGGTGATAAAAGGGCGAGCAGTAGGCTTCCAGATTGTGTACAAAGGCGTCCACACCGGTGGCGGCGGTCAGCTTGGGCGGCAGACCTGCGGTCAGTTCCGGGTCGGCCAAGACGATTTTGGGCAGCATGCTGGGGTGGAAAATAATCACTTTGCGATGGTTTTCCTCATCGATAATCAGGGAGGCGCGCCCCACTTCCGAACCGGTGCCGGAGGTGGTGGGAATGGCCACAGACGGTGCCACACCGGCCACATTCACCCGCGTCCAGTTGTCGCCCACATCTTCAAAGTCCCACAGCGGCAAGGTTTGTCCGGCCATCAGGGCAATGGCTTTGCCTACATCCAGAGCGCTGCCGCCGCCGATGGAAACCACACCGTCGTGACCGCCTTGTCGGAACAGGGCCACCCCTTTTTCCACATCGCTGCCGCCCGGGTTCGGGCGCACTTGATCAAACACGCCGGTACCGGGCAGACCTTCGCTCAGCAAAGCCTTCACTTGGGCAAACACCGGCAAGGTGGCCAAGCCCGCATCGGTCACCAGCAAGGGCTTGTGAATATTCAATTCCTGACACACGGAAACCAGTTCTTTGATGCGGCCCGCGCCAAAGCGGATGGCGGTCGGATAATTCCAGTTTGCGGTTAAACTCATTTTGATGCCTCGTAGAGAAAAAAATTAAGCAGTACGGAAGTGATAAGACTTCACGCGGGTCAGTTGCGCATAGCCCAAGACCGAAAGGGAAACGCCGTGACCGGTATTTTTGACACCGGTCCAGGCCAGTGCCGGGTCCAGATAGTCGCAGCGGTTCATAAACACGGTGCCGGTTTGAATTTGCGCAGCCAGCGCCATGGCGGCATCGCTGTCTTGGGTCCACACCGATGCGGTCAGACCGAAATCGCTGTCATTCATCAGGCGTACGGCCTCTTCGTCACCGGACACTTTCATGATGCCGATGACCGGACCGAAGCTCTCTTCCGTCATCACCCGCATATCGTGGTTTACATTCACCAGGACATGGGGCGCCAAATAGGCAGTACCGGCTTGGCTCGCCGGGAACAGGCTTTCATCCACCAGGCTTTCGGCGCCCTGCTCCAGCGCCTCTTTAATCTGTGCGCGCACAAAATCGGCCGAACTCACCTTGACCATGGGGCCCAAATTGGTATTGGCATCTTGCGGGTCGCCCAAACGGTATTGTTGGGTCACACGTACAAACTCGGCCACAAATTCATCGTACACAGACTCGTGCACATAGATGCGCTCGATGCCGCAGCAGGACTGGCCGGAATTGAAGAAAGCACCGTCCACCAGATTTTCAGCGGCAAAAGCCACATCGGCATCGGCACGCACATAGGCCGGGTCTTTGCCGCCCAATTCCAAACCGGCGCCGATAAAACGCTCGCTGATGGATTTTTGAATCTGATGGCCGCCGTTGACCGAACCGGTAAAGGCAACGAAATCAATATCATCCGATTGCAAAATGCGGTCGGTGTCTTCATGGGTTAACACGATGTTGCGAAACACGCCTGTGGGCAGACCGGCGGCATCAAAGGCTGCCTGAAACAATTCGCCCACCACCGGCGTTTGCGACGAATGCTTGAGCAAAACCGTATTGCCGGACACCAAGGCCGGCACAATGCTGTTCACTGCGGTCAGGAAAGGGTAATTCCACGGCGCCACCACCAGCACCACGCCCAAGGCTTCGCGGCGCAAAAAGCGCTTAAAGCCTTCTTTTTCCTGCGGCACCACATCGGCCAACGCCTCGTCGGCAATCGACAGCATATAGCGCGCACGCTCTTCCAGGCCGCGCACCTCGCCCGGAGACTGGCTGATGGGACGGCCCATACTTTCGGTAATCGCCTGTGCCACTTCGTTTTGGTGCGCCACCAGCCAATCAACCGCCGCACTCACTTTGGCCTTGCGCTCGGCCAAAGGCGTGGCCGCCCAAGCCGGTTGCGCCTGCCGGGCAGCGGCTACCGCCGCATCCACCGTAGCGCTGTCCATATACTCGCGGCTGTACAAAACGCTGTTGCTGGCCGGGGAAATAACTTCAAACGTTTTCTTCATGGATAAAACCTTCTGTTAAATGATTTCAAAGTAACGGCGGCGTTCCCATTCGCCGACATATTTCTGGAATTCGCGCTCTTCCCACTCGCGCGTGCTGGCAAAGTGATCGACAAAATCTTCGCCCAGCCAGTCTTTGGCGGCCTCGGACTGGCGCAGGCATTGCGCCGCATCCCACAGGCTGCGCGGCAGGGTCAGTTCTGCCGGCGGGGTGGCGGTATAGGCATTGCCGGTATAGCACTCGCTGGGTTCTACTTTGTTTTCAATGCCGTACAAACCGGCGGCAAACACCGCTGCGGCCACCAGATACGGATTGGTATCGGCACCCGGCACACGGTATTCGATGCGTTGCGATTTGGCACTGCCGCTGATGGCGCGAATGGCGGTGGTGCGGTTGTCCACACCCCACAGCGCGCTGGTGGGCGCCCAATAGCCCGGCACCAGACGGCGGTAACTGTTGATGTTGGGCGCATGAATGGCCATCATATCGCTGGCCAGACGCTGCAAGCCGCCGACAAACCAGCGCATTTCGTCGCTGATGTTGTTTTCCTTGCCCTCGTCGTAGAAAACCGAACTGCCGTCGGTGCGGCGCAGCGACACATGCACATGGCCGCCCTGGCCTGAGTAATCCTGATGCCATTTGGCCATAAACGACAACATACGGCCCTGTTTGTGCGCTAAAACCTTGCTGAAGGTTTTGAACAAAGCGGCATTGTCGGCGGCCAAATCCGCCTCTTTCACCTGCAAGGCCAGCTCCAGCTGGCCGGGACCGGTTTCTTCATGCAGGCCCTCAATCGGAATATGCATGGCATCGCACAGATTCAGGATGCCTTCATAGAAATCATTGTTCATGCCGGTGCGCAGCACGGAATAGCCAAACTCGCCGTAACCCAGCGGTTTGGGATTGAGAAAATCGCGCTGGCGCAGGGTTTCGTGCTCTTCGTTGGTGGCCAGAAACTCATATTCGAAACCGGCGGCGGTGGTATAGCCCATCTTGCGGGCGCGCTCCAGCACGCGGTTTAAGATTTGGCGCGGACACAAAGGCTCCATGCGGCCCACCACCTGCCCCGGCACCAGAATGGTGTTTTCCTCCAAAGGCAGTTCGCGCCATTGCTCCGGCAGCAATTGCACCTCGGCGTCGGCATAGCCGGTGGCCCAACCGGACAGGCTGATGTTGTCGAACAAGACATCGTTCACATCCCAGCCGAAGACCACATCGCAAAACGCAAAATTGCCCTCCAGGGCGGAAATGAATTTTTCGGCAGACATATACTTGCCCGCCATGACACCGTCCAAGTCAAAAAAACCGACTTTCACGAATTTGATACCGCGCTCTTGGATGATTTTTACCAGCGCGTCTGCTGCCTGTTTGCGTTCTGCCGTCATGGTGTTTCTCCTCTGGATAATGACGTATTGAATAATCCCTGCTGACCTGTCTTGCCGCACCGGGCTCATAGCTTATGCGGCATCTGTTTTCTTAAACACATCGTCGGCCAAATTCCGGCGATTGTTAAATATTTCTTTTTAAATCATATTAATAAAGGCAGATTTCCTGCACCTGCCGAATAGTTTTACCACTCTATTCCCAAACCTGGGAAACCCGTCCTTCCACTCTTGAGCGGCATCATAAAACTTACATTTGTATAAATCAAGTAGAAATTGTAATAAAAATTACAGATAATGAATCATCGCACGCCCGGCCTTGCCTGCCCCGATTTTCAGGCAGCCTGAGACCTTTGCAAAACCTCCAGATGCCAGAGGGGTTGAATAGTTGCAGTTCAAGGCGTAGCAGCGCAGCGAGCGTGACCGTAGGAAATCCCTGTGGGACAGACATATCATGTAGATAGGCAAGCGAGCGAGCAGTACCCCTACGGGCATAAACTTCCAACACAGAAATGCGCCGCAGATGGGGGTTTTGCAAAGGTCTCAGCCTCCGGCCGCAGCAGATAAGACAGCAATGTGCTTGAAACGGCTATAATCACAGGAATTTCACTCAAATAAGCCGGCCAAAAAACAACCCGTCAGCCAACAGCGGATGGGTTTCAGAAACGAGGAGCCATATGGTCAATACCGTCGCAAACGCCTTGCGCCAGCATTACGATGCGCTGGCACCGGCAGAACGCCGGGTGGCACGCGTGCTATTAAGCAAATATCCCATTAACGGCCTGGAGACGATTGCCCAGCTGGCAAAAAAGTCTTCGGCCAGCGGACCGACTGTTTTGCGCTTGGTCAACAAGCTGGGGTTTGAAAGCTACTCGGCCTTCCAAGAAGCCTTGCGCACGGAATTGGATGCCCAGCTGCAATCGCCCGTGCTGCGCCGCGACCCCAATCTCACCGTGGCCGAACACGGATTTGCCCAAAGCTATATCCACAATCTGCAAGACTTGCTACAGCAAACCGCGAACAGCCTGATTGAGGCCGATTTTGAAACCGCAGTGTCCTGGCTCAGCAATCCCAAACACCGCTTATGGCTCTTGGGCGGCTATATCACCGGTTCGCTGGCAGAATACTTGTGCCACCACCTGCAAACCATACGCCCCAATGTGTCTTTACTGCGGCCGATTCCGCGCACCTGGGTGGAATATGTGAGCGAAATGGGCAAGAACGATGTGCTGATTGTGTTTGACATCCGCCGTTATTGGTCGGAACTACAGATTCTGGCGCAACTGGCGCGGGAACAAAAATGCCGCATTATTCTGGTTACCGACCAATGGATTTCGCCGGTTTCCAGTTATGCGGACCTTATTTTCACCGCCTATACGGAAAGCAAAGCCGGCTGGGACAGCACCGTTTCCATCATGATGCTGATCGATACCCTGATTGCCAATATCAACAACCAAGACTGGGAAAAAACCAAAGACCGCCTGCACCAGCTGGAAGCGCTGCGCGCCAAATTCAAATTGGATTAATACTCAAAGTGGTATGCAGACTCATGTAAGCAATATTTTGAACAACAAAAAGGCTGCCTGAAACTTTTCAGGCAGCCTTTTTGAAACCAGTCAGACTCAGATTTTCTCAACCTGGGCAAACTCCAGCTCCACCGGGGTTTCGCGGCCGAAAATCTGTACCGATACACGCAGCTTGTTGCGCTCGTAATTGACTTCGTCCACCACGCCGTTGAAATCGGCAAACGGGCCTTCGTTAACACGCACCTGCTGGCCGACCTCGAACTGCACCTTGGGCTTGGGTTTTTCCACGCCGGTTTGCACCTGTTGCAAAATGGCATCCACTTCGCGCTGGGTAATCGGCAGGGGATTATTGGCACTGCCGCCGATAAAACCGGTCACACGCGGGGTGCTTTTTACCAAATGCCAGGACGCATCGGTCATTTCCATTTCCACCAGCACATAGCCGGGGAAGAACTTGCGCTCACTGATGGTTTTGCGGCCGTTTTTCACATCCACCACTTCTTCCACCGGCACCAGCACCTGACCGAAATAGTCGCTCATGCCTTCACGCTCGATGCGCTCTTTCAGGGTTTTCTGCACATTCTTTTCAAAACCGGAATAGGCATGCACCACATACCACTTTTTAGCCATGATTAACCCCTTTTCATCAGCAGGTCGAACAATACCCAGGAAATCAGCGCATCGGCCGCCCATACAAACAATACCAACACGGTGGTGAAGGCGAGTACAAACAGGGAAGTACGCAGCGTCTCATTGCGCTCCGGCCACACCACTTTTTTCAGCTCGGTGACCGAATCTTTGACATAGCGCACCAGATCCACACCGGTACTGCTCCAGAAAAACACAATCGCAACCGCCGCGGCAATGGCCGCCACCGGAATCAGGGCGCGCACATAAACCGACACTTGCTCCAGCGCGTAGAAACCGTATACGCCGGCCGCCACCAGTATGGCCGCCAGCAGAAACTTACCCATATCGCCGCGTTTGGCACGCAGCTTTTCCTGCTGCTCGCGGATTTTCGCCTCGGTTTTGGCCGTTACCTTGGGTTTGGCAACCGCAACCTCTTTCACAGGCTTGTTACTCATAACACTACCTTGTTTGCAATAAAAAAGACCAACCGTCACAGGGGCGGTTGGTCTGTCTGTTTGGCAGGCCAGGAGGGTCTCGAACCCCCAACCCTCGGTTTTGGAGACCGATACTCTACCAATTGAGCTACTGGCCTAAAACCTTGTCAATTAAGCAATAATGGAAGAAACCACGCCGGCACCTACGGTACGGCCGCCTTCGCGAATCGCGAAACGCAGACCGTCTTCCATGGCGATGGGGGCGATCAGTTCTACGGTGATGGTCACGTTCTCACCCGGCATAACCATTTCCACGCCTTCTTCCAGGGTTACGGCACCGGTAACATCGGTGGTACGGAAGTAGAATTGCGGACGGTAGTTGGCGAAGAACGGAGTGTGACGGCCACCCTCTTCTTTGCTCAATACGTATACTTCGGCTTTGAACTTGGTGTGCGGGGTGATGGAGCCGGGTTTGGCCAATACCTGACCGCGCTCGACTTCTTCACGTTTGGTACCGCGCAGCAGTACGCCGACGTTGTCACCGGCTTGGCCTTGGTCCAGCAGTTTGCGGAACATTTCCACACCGGTACAGGTGGTTTTTTGGGTGGCTTTCAGGCCGACGATTTCGATCTCGTCACCCACGTTGATGATGCCGCGCTCTACACGACCGGTGACCACGGTACCGCGGCCGGAAATGGAGAATACGTCTTCGATGGGCAACAGGAAGGGTTTGTCTACGGCGCGTTCCGGAGTGGGGATGTAGCTGTCCAGAGCGGCGGCCAGTTCAAAGATTTTTTCTTTGTAAGCGGCGTCGCCTTCCAGGGCGCGCAGGGCGGAACCTTGGACGATGGGGCAGTCGTCGCCGGGGAAGTCGTAGCTGGACAAGAGGTCGCGGATTTCCATCTCAACCAGTTCCAACAGTTCGGCATCGTCTACCATGTCGCATTTGTTCATGAATACGATGATGTAGGGTACGCCTACTTGGCGGGCCAGCAGGATGTGCTCGCGGGTTTGCGGCATGGGGCCGTCGGCAGCGGAACACACCAGGATGGCGCCGTCCATTTGCGCCGCACCGGTAATCATGTTTTTCACATAGTCGGCGTGGCCCGGGCAGTCTACGTGGGCGTAGTGGCGGGTTTCGGTTTCGTATTCAACGTGGGAGGTGTTGATGGTAATACCGCGGGCTTTTTCTTCCGGGGCATTGTCGATTTGGTCATAACCTTTGGCCTGACCGCCGAATTTTTCGGCCAGAATGGTGGTCAGTGCTGCGGTCAGAGTGGTTTTACCATGGTCAACGTGACCGATGGTGCCAACGTTTACGTGCGGTTTGCTCCGCTCGAATTTTTCTTTAGCCATGGCTACTTCCTATTCCTAAAGTAAAAAAGTGGATGGTTTCAGGGTTAAATCAGATGGTGCCCATGGGCAGAATTGAACTGCCGACCTCTCCCTTACCAAGGGAGTGCTCTACCCCTGAGCTACATGGGCCAAAAACTTAGTCATTTAAAATAAAAACGATACGGCGTTGCTGCACCTCGCCGTACTATCTGTACTGTCTTCGGCTTGCTGCCTTGTCTCGTTCTTATTTTAGTCGACTATTCATATGGAGCGGGTGAAGGGAATCGAACCCTCACCGTAAGCTTGGAAGGCTTCTGCTCTACCATTGAGCTACACCCGCTATAACTAGCTTCTTGCTTACCGCCACTCCAAGTCAGACTTGAATTGTGGTGGTGGGAGAAGGATTCGAACCTTCGAAGCTCTCGCAACAGATTTACAGTCTGCCCCCTTTGACCGCTCGGGAATCCCACCAAAAGAGAACGAGATAATAATTTAGCCTTTTTACCCCGTCAAGCCTATTTGCCGCGAATCTGCCAAAAAAAAATTAGCAGGCTGTTTGCAAAGGCAATTATTTTTAACTTATTTTGACTGCATCAGGCGCTCGTACTTGGCGTGCAACTCTTCCTCAGTCTCCGGATGCTCTTCGTCTATCAAAATGCAGTCCACCGGGCACACCTGCTGGCACTGCGGCTCGTCGTAGTGACCCACGCACTGGGTGCATTTTTCCGGGGCGATTTCGTAAATTTCGTCCCCTTGGGAAATGGCGTCGTTGGGGCACTCGGGCTCGCATACGTCGCAGTTGATGCACTCGTCTGTAATAAAGAGTGACATGGTAAATCCTTCAAACAATAACCGAAAAGGCTGGAATTATAGCACAAAGCCGCCCATTCACAGCGCGGCATCCGGGTTTTGCGTGCACCGCAGCAAAGCATAACGGCTCATGCCCGCCTGACCGGACTTCTGCAATGCCAGAAACGGCGGCCATTCAGGCAGCCTGCCCGCCTCCACATAGACCCAGGCACCCTCTTTCAAACACTCGGCCAATAAAGGCCACAAAGTTTGCCAATCCCGCCAGGCAAAGGGCGGGTCCAGAAACACGCCGTCAAAGGCCGCCGGACGCTGTTGCAAAAATGCCAAGGCATCGGCTTCCACCACTTCCGCCGCCACCGCCAGGGTGCGCACATGCCGGTGCAAAGCCTGAGCCACGGTGCGCTGGCGCTCCACCAGCACCACTTGCGCCGCATGCCGCGATGCCGCTTCCAAACCCAGGGCGCCGCTACCGGCAAACATGTCCAGCACCCGCTGCCCGGTCAAATCCTGCCCCAGCCAGTTAAACAGGCGTTCACGCACGCTGTCCGGCGTCGGGCGCAGACCTTCGGCATCGGGAAAGGCCAGTTTGCGGCCGCGGTGCAGGCCGCCGATGATGCGGATTTGGTTTTGATGTTTGTTGTGTTTCACACAAAGACTTTCTGTAATCGGGTTTTCAGGCTGCCTGAACAGGGGCTTACTGCGCCCTTCCCCGCCACCAGCGCCCGCGCATAATCTGGAAAATGCCCAACACGGTTAAAGCGCCGGTAATCCAGCCCACCAGCACATCGGTGGGATAATGCACCCCCAGCACCACACGCGAGAAACCGGCCAAAGCGGCCAGTGCCACGGCCAGTACCAATACCGGCCAGCGATACGGGCGCTGCCAGCACAACAGCACCACCGTCACCGCCAGTGCCGCGGCAAAAGTGCTGTGGCCGCTGGGAAAAGAAGCGCTGGTTTCCTCCACCAGCCGCGGCCACAACTCCGGGCGCGCACGGTCGAAAAAGGCTTTGGCCACCGACATAATTGCGGTGGAGAGCGCCGCCCCCGCCAACACAAACACCGCCCGCGCCCGCCGCTGCTGGCGGCTTTCATACCAAGCCAACAATACTGCCATCAGCGTGGCCGCCGGCCATTTGCCCAACCAGTGCAACACCAGCGCCACCTCTTCCCACAGCGTACCGGCGGTATAACGGTGCACCGCCAGCATCAAGGGCTGTTCAAAGGCATAGCGTTCCCGGTCCCACACGTCTTCGGCAATCACCCCGGCCAGCAGCAGCGGCAGGAACAGGCCGAACCACAGCCACAGCAGGCGTTTGAGTAAGGTGGGACTGATACGGGAACGGGTCATGATGAGATGGAATAATCAGAAAAGGCTGCCTGAACGGATCCTGCGACTGCGCGCAGGATGACCAGGATTTCGTTATGCTGCGTGCAGGTAGGGTGGGCATTTATGCCCACCAATCATATTGCTTAATCAGCGATTTAAAATGGTGGGCAAGCATGCCCACCCTACGGCTGCTTTTAGGCTGCCTGAAACCTATCCGCCACGCGCCTGCCGCTGCCGTTTGCGGCGGCGCAGCCAGCGCCACAGAGTGACCACAGCAGCCAACAGCAACCACAAGGGCCACAAAGCGATGGCCAGCAGACCGGCCTGTATCAAACCGTACCAGCCCTCGCCAAGCATATGCTTGGCAGACACCCAGAAGCCGGGGCGGTATTGGCGTGCCAGTTGCCGGGTGTCCGGCACGTTTTGGCGCACCAAGGCTTCGGGCTGCCTGAATTGCAGACGCAGGGTGGCGAAATCCACCTGGTCTTGCCAATAAGCCTGTTGCAGGCGTGCGTATTCCGCCGCAGCACGGGCATCAAACTGGCGCTGTACCACGCTTCCCGTGCCTTTTTTATTGCTGTCTTCGTCCGAATCCGCCACTTCGCCCAAACGCGCGCTCAAGGCGCGTTCGCGCTCGGCGGCCAGTTGCTGGCGGCGGATGTCGAGACTGACATCGGTGGCGCTGAAATGCTGGCCGTCGAGAAAGCGGATATGTTCCTGCAACTGCTGCACAAACGCGGCGGCATGGTCGCGCGGGACGCGTACCGTCATATCGCCGTGATGCACATAGCGGCGGATGCGCAGCACGGTGCCGTCCTGCTGCGGATAATCCTGCTCGTCCAAAACGGCGGTGTGAATGGCGCTTTGCTGCACAAAACCGCCGCCGGATACGGTCATGTTTTCGATGGCGGCGGTGGTTTGGCGCACATTGTCGGTTTGAAATTCCAAATCCGCCGCCAACACCAGCTGCCGCCCTTCAACTTCCTGGCTCAGCACGGCGCTGTCGTGCACGGTGGCGGTTTCCTTGCCCTCGGCTGCGTGCGATTCCTCTACCGCATCATAGGCGGCACTTTGCGCCGCAGCCGGTGCATGGTATTCCGATGCTGCCTGCTGTTGTCCGCAGGCAGCCAACAAGGTCAGCAGCGCCGCATACAGGCCGTGGCGCAGGATGTGGACAGGCGGTTTTTTAAACATAATCCGATGCTTTTTTAAATCAGCCAGCAATAAAGGCTGCCTGAAAGCGCACGCAGTGAATTTCTGCGTAGCAAAAACCTTTCAGGCAGCCTGTTGCCGCTTACTTCAACAGACGCAGTGCAAAGGGGTAACGGTAGGTTTCACCGCGTTTGGCGGCCAAGGCAGCCAGAATGCACAAAACCAAATTTGCCAACAGCAAAACGAGCGTCAAAATAAAACCGATGAAGATAATGTACAGAAAGCCGCTCGCAATATAGCCGATCACCAGGGTGATTTGGAAATTCAGCGCCTCTTTGGCCTGATCATTGACAAAGGCTTTGTCGGCCTTGTCTTTGTTCATCAGCCAGATAATCAGCGCGGGGATAAAGCCCAGCAAAATACCGCCCAAGTGCGCCAGCATGGCCAGATTCAGGTCGTCGTCGGGCAGTGTGTTTTGCGCGGCGGCAGCCGGAGCCGGTTCGGGCTGCGCGGCAGGCTGCTCCGGGGCACGATACACCTGGGTTTCAACTTCTTGGTTTTCCGCTTGGTTTTGGGGTTCTTGGGCTTGCTCGGACATGACTTACTCCTTATCGTGGGTGGACTCAATAAAACACATTAAGCTGCATTTTCAGGCAGCCTCAAACCTACTCCTTAGGCGCAGGCGCTTCAATCTGCTCTTTCCAGCCGCATTCTTTCTGCGGGCAGACTTTTTCCACGCCCCAGCGTTTGGTGGTTTTGATGGTCAGCACCGGCCATTGGCATTGCGGGCAGGTTTCGGCCACCGGCGGGTTCCAGGTGGCGTAATCGCAATCCGGATAGGTATTGCAGCTGTAAAACAGCTTGCCGTAGCGCGATTTGCGCTCGATCAGATGGCCTTTGCCGCATTTGGGGCAGGCCACGCCGGTGTCTTTGGGTTTTTCCAAAGGCTCGATGTGCTTGCACTTGGGGTAGTTGGCGCAGCCGATAAACTTGCCGTAACGGCCTTTTTTATACACCAGCTGGCCGCCGCATTTGGGGCAGTCGCGCCCTTCCACCACCGTCGGCTCTTCCGCCGCCTTGGCCGCATCTTCAGCGCTTTCGTTGACATTGCGGGTGTAATCGCAATCCGGGTAACCGGAGCAGGCGATAAAGCGGCCGCGTTTGCCGAATTTGATTTGCAGCTGGTGCTGACCGCATTTGGGGCAGGTTTCGTCCAAGCTCTCGCTGGTGAGTTCTGCACGGGAAATGCCTTCCTTGTCCTGAATCTGTTTGTGAAAGCCTTTCCAGAACTGCTGCATCACCGGCACCCAGGCGCGTTTGCCGTTGGCAATATCATCAAGCTGGTCCTCCAAGCGCGCGGTAAAGTGGTAATCCACATATTGGGCGAAATGCTCGGTAAGGAATTTGTTCACCACTTCGCCGGTGTCGGTGGGCAAAAAGCGTTTTTGCTCCAAGGTCACGTATTCGCGGTCTTTAAGCGTGGAAATAATGCTGGCGTAGGTGGACGGGCGGCCGATGCCGAATTCTTCCAGCGCCTTCACCAGACTGGCTTCGGAATAGCGCGGCGGCGCCTGGGTGAAATGCTGCTCGCCGTAGACTTTGTCCACCGGCAGGGCTTCGCCCTCTTTCAGTTCCGGCAGTTTTTTATTGTCTTCGTCATCGTCGGCATCGTCCACGCCTTCTTCGTACACGCTCAGGAAACCGGCAAAGGTCTGCACCTGGCCGGTGACGCGGAAAATGCCTTTACCGGCAACAATATCCACGGTGGTGGTGTCAAAACGTGCCGGTGCCATTTGGCAGGCCACGGTGCGCTGCCAAATCATTTGGTAGAGCTTGAACTGGTCGGCGCTCAAAAACGGCTTTACCGACTCGGGTGTGCGGTAGACCGAAGTCGGGCGGATGGCCTCGTGCGCCTCTTGCGCGTTTTTGGACTTGGTTTTGTACACCTTGGGGGCAGACGGCAGATAGTCGGCACCGATTTTATGGTCGATGTAATGGCGGATTTCGGTGACGGCATCGTCCGACAGGCTCAGGGAGTCGGTACGCATATAGGTAATCAGACCGATGGCGCCCTGCCCCACATCTATGCCTTCATAGAGCTGCTGTGCGGTGCGCATGGTGCGGTCGGTGGTCATGCCCAGCTTGCGCACGGCCTCCTGTTGCAGGGTGGAGGTGGTAAACGGCGCGGCGGGGTTGCGGCTGCGCTTTTTCTTTTCCACCTTGGCCACGCTGGCATCCTGGCCTTGCAGCTCGGCCACCATGGCGCTTTGCTGCGCCTCGTCGGCAATGTCGAACTGCTCCAGTTTCTGCCCCTGCCAATGGGTGAGCTTGGCGGTGAATTTGGTGCGGCTTTTGTGACTGTCCAGATGCACGGTCCAGTATTCCTGCGCCACAAAGGCGCGGATTTCGTTTTCGCGCTCGCAAATCAGGCGCAGCGCCGGGCTTTGCACCCGTCCCGCAGAGAGGCCGCGGCGGATTTTTTTCCACAGCAGGGGCGAGAGATTAAAGCCCACCAGATAATCCAAAGCCCGGCGTGCCTGTTGGGCATCGACCAGGGTTTGCGACAATTCGCGCGGATGGGCAATGGCCTCCAGCACCGCTTTTTGGGTGACTTCGTGGAAGACCACCCGCTGCATGGGCAGGTTTTTCAGGCCGCGCTTGGATTTGAGGATTTCCTGCAAATGCCAGGAAATGGCCTCGCCTTCGCGGTCCGGGTCCGTGGCCAGATAGAGGTTTTCGGCCTGTTTGGCAGCCGACACAATGGCATCCACATGTTTGCTGTTGCGGCTTACCAGCTGGTATTTCATGGCGAAATCATGCTCGGTATCGACCGCACCGTTTTTGGGAATCAGATCGCGCACATGACCGTAGGAAGCAAGGATTTCAAAATCGCTGCCGAGGTATTTTTTTAAAGTCTTGGCCTTGGAAGGCGACTCGACGATCAATAAATTCTTAGCCATGGTGTTTGTTCAATAGGGTTTGTTAGTGTGCAATTACGGTTCTGCTGCCTTAAGCCCCTCGCCCTGCGGGAGAGGGAATGATGCAGCTTTATATCGTTTCAGGCAGTCTCGTAGGTTGGGTCGGCAGACCCAACATTTCCGGAGTATTGACAGTGTTGGGTCTCACGACCCAACCTACAGCTGTTACCTGAAAAGGGTTTTACAAAGTTTCAGGCTGCCTGAAAACGGCAGCCGCGGTGTTTGTCTATATATATTAGGTTATACCAATTCAGTTGTGTAGGTTGGGTCGCCAGACCCAACATTTCTGAAACATGAGATCGTGTTGGGTCTCACGACCCAACCTACTACTTCTGAATCAGTGCAGGGTTTCCTGCCCGTGCAAGGCAGACATCAGCTCCATGCCCAAAAGCACCGGCAATTCGGATTTCTGCACCCACAACACCAAGAGGGTCACCAGCTTGGCGTGTTGCAGGCTCAAATCCTCATCATTGTTCTGGCAAAACAGCACATGCAAAATCAGCTCGCGCTGTTCGGCATGAATGGCGCCGTTTTGTTCCAGAAAATGCAGCAGACCCTGTATTTCCGGCGGAATCCAGTCCTGTTCGTCGGCGGCATACACACGCAGACTGCGGCTGGTTTGCAGACGTTCGGGCGGCAGCAGCGGCGGCTCTTTAATCACATCCAGAAACCACAGCGTGCCGCCGATGTCTTCATCCTCAAAACCGGCACGCTCCAAGATTTCGCCCAAATCCTCGCGCGGCGGGCAGGTGTCGAAATCCTGAAAATGGGCAATCAGAAAAGCAATGACATCCAACATAAGGGTTCCTAATCAATCTCAACAGGCGTTGTCAGGCTGCCTGAAAGCCAAGCAAGCTTACGCCAAACGCTGGTAACGGCCGCCGGACAAAGCGGCCACGGTACCGGCGAGTTCCAGCTCCATTAATTCAGCATACACATCCGCCGCACTCATGCCAAGAGCGGCAGCCAGCTCATCGGGGTGTACCGGGTCGTAACCCATTTGTTGCAACAGCGTATTTTCTTCTACCGCGTCCGGCGCCTGCGGCACTGTTTTTTCAGGCAGCCGTGTGGCGGCGCCTGCCAAGAGCGGACATTCCTGCCAGATGTCGTCCAAAGATTCGGTGAGTTTGGCGCCTTGTTTGATTAAGGCATGACAGCCTTTGCTGTGCGGATTGTCGATGGAACCGGGCACGGCCAGCACTTCGCGCCCCATTTCCGCTGCCAGCCGCGCGGTAATCAGCGAGCCGGATTCCAATGCCGCCTCCACCACCAAGGTGGCCTGGCACAGAGCGGCAATGATGCGGTTGCGGCGCGGGAAATTGGCGGCCAACGGTTTGGTGCCGAGCGGGAATTCCGATACCGCACAACCCTGCGCCACAATGCGGTGCGCCAAATCGCGGTTGCTTTTCGGATACACGCTGTCTATGCCCGTGCCCCACACCGCCACCGTGCCGCTACGGCCTTGCAAAGCGCCCTCGTGGGCGGCAGTGTCTATGCCGCCGGCCATGCCGGACACCACGGTCACACCCGCATCCGACAGAGCATGGGCAAAATCGCGGGCAATGCGCAGGGCCTGCGGCGTGGCATGACGGCTGCCGACGACGGCCAAGGCCGGACGGTGCAGATAAGCCGTATCGCCGCGCACGCACAATACCGGCGGCGGACTGATGCCCTCGCCCAAGAGCGGCGGGTAATCGGCATCGGCCAGCAGCAACAGCCGCGCGTCCTCATGCGCCGCCTCCCAAATCAAGGCCGCTTCCACCGCCTGCCGCGCCTCGGCACCGTGCCAATATTTCAAGGCAAGGGGTTTGGCCAATAAGGGTTTGACGGCCTCTGCATCGGCCGCCAAGGCTGCAGCAGCGGAACCGAAATGCTGCAACAGTCGCAAAAAACTGCCCGAACCCACATAAGGTGTCCAAGCCAGTTCCAGCCAGGCGGCACGTTCGTAGGTATCCATGCGTCCCTCCCCGCTTACTGTTCTCTGTACTTGCGGATATACCTTATATACATAGATATCGGAAATCAAGTCTGCGCGGACACAAAAAAGCTGCCTGAACGGCTTGTTCCGCTTTCAGGCAGCCCCGGTATACCTTTAATAAACCGATCAATCCAAATTGCCCAAGACGATGCGCAGCATGCGGCGGATGGGTTCGGCAGCGCCCCACAGCAGTTGGTCGCCCACGGTGAAGGCGCTGATGTATTCGCCGCCCATGGCCAGTTTGCGGATGCGGCCCACCGGGGTGGTGAGGGTGCCGGTTACGGCAGCGGGGGTAAGTTCCTGCATACTGGCTTCTTTGGTGTTGGGCACCACTTTCACCCAGTCGTTGGCGGAAGCCAAGAGGCTTTCAATCTCGGCCACCGGCAAATCCTGTTTCAGTTTCAGGGTGATGGCCTGGCTGTGGCAGCGCATGGCGCCCACGCGCACGCACAAACCTTCCACGATGGTCGGACGGCTGCCTCCCAAGATTTTGTTGGTTTCCACATCGCCTTTCCATTCTTCTTTGGACTGGCCGTTACCCAAATCGGCATCAATCCACGGAATCAGGCTGCCGGCCAGCGGTACGCCGAAGTTGGCTTTGGGATAGGCTTCACTGCGCAAAAAGTCGGACACTTTGCGGTCGATATTCAAAATGGCGCTGGCCGGGTCGGCCAGCTCGGCGGCCACTTCGCCGTGGATGGCACCCATGCCGCTGATGAGTTCGCGCATATTTTTGGCACCGGCGCCGGAAGCGGCTTGGTAGGTCATGGAAGAAGCCCATTCTACCAGGCCGTTTTGGAACAGGCCGCCCAGGGCCATCAGCATCAGCGATACGGTGCAGTTGCCGCCGACATAGTTTTTGATGCCGTTTTTCAGGCCGGCATCAATCACGTCGCGGTTCACCGGGTCGAGCACGATGATGGCGTCGTCGTTCATGCGCAGCGCAGAAGCGGCATCAATCCAATAGCCCGCCCAGCCGCTGTCGCGCAGGGGCTGGTAGACGGATTTGGTGTAATCGCCGCCCTGGCAGGTGACGATGATGTCCATTTTGGCCAGTTCGGCCACATTATTGGCATCGAGCAGGGTTTTGGCGGTCTGGCCGAAGTCGGGGGCGGCGCCGCCCGGATTGGAGGTGGTGAAGAAAAACGCTTCGGGAATACAGGCGAAATCGTTTTCTTCCTGCATGCGCTGCATCAGCACGGAGCCGACCATGCCGCGCCAGCCGATAAAACCTACTTTCATTCTGTGTCTCCGCCGGCCGCAGCCGGTCTGTTGATTGGGGTTTGCAAAAACAGTGTTTTTAACGCTGCAGCGCACAAAAGTAAAGCGTTTTTTGTGTTTTCAGGCAGCCTGTGCACACTTTTTTGCACCACAGTGCACAATAAAATGCCAACAATTTGAAAAATAATTGTTTATTTTTAGTAAAAATGCACTTTTTTACAATTATTCCGCATTGCGGAAAGAGAAATTATTTGTTTTTCAAAAAGTTAATCCTGTTCCATTTTTACCCTTCAAGACGCATTATTTACAAAACAAAACACATCGGTAAAACTGCGCGCCGTGCCGTAGGGCGGACAGCCGTATATCTGCCGCCCAAGGCATATTCTAAGAACAATATTCACACCTTTGAACAAGGAGTCAATACATGAGCAATCACGATTTGGCCAAGGTATTGGGCAAGAAGGAGGCCTTTACCCTGGCATTTGGCGCCATGATCGGTTGGGGCTGGATCGTATTGTCCGGCGGCTGGGTACAGGACGCAGGCAGTATCGGTGCACCGCTGGCATTGGCCTTTGGTGCCGGCATCATTATGGTTATCGGCTTGTGTTATGCGGAACTGTGTGCCGCCATGCCCTACGAGGGCGGCGAGCACGTGTTCAGCTACCGCGCCATGGGCCATTCCGCTTCGTTTTTGTGTACCTGGGCGATGATTCTGGGTTATGTGTCGGTGGTGGCTTTTGAGGCCGTGGCCCTGCCGACAGTACTGGACAACCTGATTCCCGGCTATCAGGTCGGCTATCTGTGGAATCTGATGGGCCAGGAACAAAATACCGACGACATCGTGGCCGGTATCCGTGCCGGTGACGTGTATTTCTCCTGGGCTCTGGTGGGCATGGCCGGTACCATTGCCGTGACCTGGCTCAACTACATCGGCATCAAAACCGCCGCCAAATTCCAAACCTGGGTGACCTACCTCATCCTGATTGTCGGCATTGCCTTTATCGTGGCTGCCCCCATCAGCGGCGACGTAGCCAATCTGAAACCCCTGTTCAACGAAACGCCGGTGGAAGGCAGCAGCTTCTCGCCCATGATGGCCGGTATGCTGGCGGTGCTGCTGATTGTGCCCTTCATGTTTGTGGGCTTTGACGTGATTCCGCAGGCCGCTGCCGAAATCAATGTGCCGCAAAAAGACATCGGCAAAATGCTGCTCTTGTCTGTGGCCGCCGCCACCATCTTCTACTGCGCCATCACTCTGGGCGTGGGCTTTGCCCTGAACGAACAGCAGCTCAACGATGCTTCCCTACCCACCGCTTCAGCCATGGAGGCCGTGTTCAACAGCTCCATCGCCGCCAAGGTCATGATTTTGGCAGGTGTGGCCGGTATCGTCACCAGCTGGAACGCCTTCTTTATCGGCGGCAGCCGCGCCATCTACGCCATGGCCCACGCCAAAATGCTGCCCGCCTTCCTGGCCAAAACCCATCCCAAATACAAAACCCCGCACAACGCCATTCTGTTGATTGGCGCTGCCACCCTGTTTGCGCCGCTCTTGGGCCGTAAAGCACTGGTGTGGTTTGTGGATGCAGGCAGCCTCTCCATTGTGATTGCCTACTTTATGGTGTGTATGTCCCTGTTGGTACTGCGCCGCCGCGCCCCCGACATGCCGCGCCCCTTCTTCCTGAAACACGGCATCTTTATCGGCGCCGCCGGTTGCTGCTTGGCGGTATTCCTCGGCTATATGTACCTGCCCTTCAGCCCGGCAGCCCTGACACCGGAAGAGTGGTGGATCTTCGGCGGCTGGATGGTGTTCGGTTTCATCCTCTACTCCTACGCCCGTGCCAAATACGGCACCGAAGACTCAGACCGCATTATGGAAGCGGAATGGGCCAACGAGAAAGAAATGGCCCGTCAGGCACAAGCCCAGCAAAACAGCAAAGCTTGATGCCGACAAAAAACAGCACCGGCAACGGTGCTGTTTTTATTTGTTATCAGTCAGGACTGCCTGAGAATCGAAACCGCCACCGTAGCCGACTTCCCGCATGACGCACGCCACGCTTGCGTGTACACTCACGCCTTTTGCGTTTTCAGGCAGCCTGTTTCATGAATCTGCTCCGTACGCTGGCCAAAACCAGCAGTATGACCATGTTGTCGCGCATTTTGGGCTTTGTGCGCGACATGATTATTGCCCGTCTGTTTGGTGCCAGCGGCGCCACCGATGCTTTTTTCGTCGCCTTCAAGCTGCCCAATATGCTCAGGCGCATTTTTGCCGAAGGCGCGTTTGCCCAGGCTTTTGTGCCGATCTTGGCCGAATACAAGCAAACCCAGTCGCCCGAAGCCACGCGCGCTTTTGTGCAGCATGTGGCGGGCATGCTCACTTTTGCACTCACCGTGGTCACCGCGCTGGGCATTATTGCCGCACCGTGGATTATCTATCTCACCGCCATGGGCTGGAGCGGTCAGGCCGATGCCGACAAATTCTCGCTGGCGGTGGATTTGCTGCGCATCATCTTCCCCTATATCCTGCTGATTTCGCTCTCTTCCTTGGCAGGCAGCATACTCAATACCTATCACCAGTTCACCGTACCGGCGTTTACCCCGGTGCTCCTGAATCTGTCCTTTATCGTGTTTTCCCTGTGGCTGGTGCCTTATTTCGACCCGCCGGTGATGGCACTGGCGTGGGCGGTATTTGTCGGCGGCATACTGCAACTGGCCTTCCAGCTGCCTTATCTCTTCAAACTCGGCTTTTTAAAGCTGCCCAAGCTCAATTTCCGCGATGCCGCGGTGAACCGGGTGATGAAGCAGATGGCCCCGGCCATTCTCGGTGTGAGCGTGGCGCAGGTGTCTTTGGTCATCAACACCAATTTCGCCTCGTTTCTGCAATCGGGCTCGGTGTCGTGGATGTATTTTGCCGACCGGCTGATGGAATTGCCCAACGGCGTCTTGGGTGTGGCACTGGGCACGATTTTGCTGCCGTCTTTGTCCAAACATGCGGTCAGCAAGGATGTGGAATCTTTCTCCGCCCTGCTGGATTGGGGCTTGCGCCTGTGTCTGCTGCTGGTGCTGCCCGCAGCGGTGGGCATGGCGGTACTGGCCTTTCCGCTGGTGGCGACCCTGTTTATGTACGACCGCTTCACCCTGCATGACGCGGTGATGACCCAGGGCGCGCTGGTGGCCTATACCGTGGGGTTGGCAGGCATGATACTGGTAAAAATCCTCGCTCCCGGTTTTTACGCCCACCAAAACATCCGCACGCCGGTGAAAATCGCCATCGTCACCCTGGTGGTGACGCAAATCTTCAATCTGATGTTTGTGTGGCATTTGCAGCATGTCGGCCTGGCGCTGGCCATTGGTCTGGGCGGCATGGTCAATGCGGCGCTGCTGTATATTCTGCTGCGCCGCCACGACCTCTACCGCCCGCGCCCCGGCTGGCTGCGTTTCTGGCTCAAACTTGCCACCGCCTTAATCGTGATGGGCGGCAGCCTGTGGCTGATGCAAATACAAACCCTGTGGCCCTTAAACTGGCAAGGCCCCGGCAGCCTGCGTGCGCTGCAACTGGGTGTGCTCATCGGCAGCGGCGTGCTGCTGTATTTCGGCACCTTGTTTGCACTGGGTTTCCGCACCCGCGATTTCCGCCGCCACGAGCATTGATGCCCTGCGCTATAATCCGCCCCGACCCCACTGAGATTAAAAACCGCCATGTACCCGCTGATCCGCCCCCTGTTGTTCCGTTTTGACGCCGAAACCACCCACCATTTCACCCTCAACAGCATCCAGCAGCTGCACCGCGCCGGCCTGCTGGCGCGCCTGTATCCGCCGCAAGCGGGCAAACCGGCCACGCTGATGGGCCTGCCGCTGCCCAATGCCGTGGGCCTGGCCGCCGGTTTGGACAAAAACGGCGAATACATCGATGCCCTGGCAGCGCTGGGCTTCGGCTTTATCGAAGTGGGCACGGTCACGCCGCGCCCGCAGCCGGGCAATCCGCGCCCGCGCCTGTTTCGCGTGCCCGAGCACAGCGCCGTGATTAACCGCATGGGTTTTAACAACCACGGCGTCGATGCCCTCATCCGCAATATCCAGCACAGCCAATACAAAGGCGTGCTCGGCATCAATATCGGCAAAAACGCCACCACACCGATTGAAAACGCCGCCGACGATTATCTGATTTGCCTGGAAAAGGCTTATGCCCACGCGTCCTATATCACGGTGAATATTTCCTCGCCCAATACGCAAAACCTGCGCGCCTTGCAGGGCGAAGACGAACTCAATGCCCTTTTGGGCTGCCTGAAAGACAAACAGGCGCATCTGGCGGCACAACACGGCCGCTATGTGCCTTTGGCGGTGAAAATCGCCCCCGATTTGGACGAAGCCCAAATCAGCGCCGTGGCCGAAGTGGCGCAGCAATGCGAAATCGATGCCGTGATTGCCACCAATACCACCATAGACAAAAGCGCGCTCGGCAGCCATCCGCTGGCGCAAGAGGCCGGCGGTCTTTCCGGCCTGCCGGTGCAGACGCAAAGCCATCATGTGCTGCAACAGCTGGCCCGGCAGCTGGACGGGCGCATTCCGCTTATCGGCGTGGGCGGCATTATGCACGGCCGCGATGCCGCGCAAAAACTGGCCCTCGGCGCCCAAGCGGTACAGATTTACAGCGGCCTGATTTACCGCGGCCCGGCACTGATTAAAGAATGCGTACGCGCCTGCGCCGGTTTGCCGGTTTGATACCTACAAATATTCAATTATTTTTGCCTGATTTGCATATAGCCGCATGGGTGTATGGCGCTACAATCCGCTCCGCCCCAAGCGGCCTTTTTCAGGCAGCCTGTTAATCAAGGAGTTTAACCATGCATATCCGTTCTGCACTTGTCGGCGCCGCTCTGGCGCTCGCCCTCGGCGCCTGCGCCACCACCGATGACAACAACCCCAACACCCCCAGCAAAGTACAAACCCAGAAAACCGCCAAAGTGTATGCGGGCCAGGTCTTGTCGGTGACGCCGCTGAAAAAAGAGCAGTCCAAAGAAGACCAATGGATGGAAACCGCCGGACAGGTGTTTGACGGCATCCGCAAAGGCGGCCAGAACAGCGGCGAAATGATCGGTGCCGTGATTGGCGCCGCCGCCGGACACGTCTTGGGCAACAACACGCCCCAAACCTATGATGTGGAAGTGCTGGTGGTGCTGGACGAAAACAACGAAGTGCTGCGCGTGGTGCAGCCGCATCATGCCGACATCAAAGCCGGACAAAAAGTGCGCGTGGTGGCCGGCGGCGGCATCAACCGCGTGGTTCCGCTGCCTTAAGGCTGCCTGAAAACATGAGCCAGGCCGTGCGCATTCTCGGCATAGACCCCGGCAGCCGCATCACCGGCTTCGGGGTCATAGACGTGCTCGGGCAACAGCAGCAGTACGTTGCCTCCGGCTGCATCAAAACCGAATCCGGCGCACCCCTGGCCGAACGTATCGCCACCATCGTCGAATATCTGGACGAAGTCATCCGCACCTACCAACCCGCCCAAGCGGCGGTGGAACAGGTGTTTGTCAATGCCAACCCCGCCGCCACGCTGATGCTGGGCCAGGCACGCGGTGCCGCCATCGCCGCCCTGGTCATGCACCGCCTGCCGGTGCACGAATACACCGCCCTGCAAGTGAAACAAGCCGTGGTCGGCCGCGGCAAAGCCGCCAAAGAACAGGTGCAGCATATGGTGGTGCAGATGCTCGCCCTCTCCGGCACCCCGCAGGCCGACGCCGCCGACGGCCTCGCCGTCGCCCTCACCCACGCCCTGCGCAACCACAGCCTGGCGGCACAAATCCGTCAGGGACTGACCTTGAAAGCCGGGCGTTTCAGGTAGCCCGATACCCTATCTTGCACTGCAAAACCATTTTGCAGCCCAAAAATCGCCATTTCAAAATAATCTGCCATTGTTTGCACCATAAAAATTATTTAATGGCACAAACTCATCTTGTCGCGCCGTATTCCTTCTCTTACAATGCGCCCACAAAACAAAACCCAAACACACACATGAACACCCGTCCCGTCAATCTGTTGTGCCGCCACTGGTTCAATCTCGACCCGGTGCTGTCTTTCTTTTTCCCCTAAATGTTCCCGGCGCCGGACGGCGTATGTCTGTCTTCTTAAATTTTCCTTTATCCACATACGGTCAGCCGTAGGTCGGGCATTCATGCCCGACATGCTTTGCATACCCATTTGAAAATTAAATCTAAAAAGTAACAGGCTGCTTGCGTAACGCAAAAACAGATTCTGCGACTTCGCTACGCTACGCGCAGAATGACGGCCTACGGTCATCCTGCGCGCAGTCGCAGGATCTTGATAAAGGTCATGCGCGCTATCCAGCGAACCTGTCTTTTATCCTTTATAGATTGATTTTTGAGTTGGTTTTGTCGGGCATCAATGCCCGACCTACATGGCTGCCTGAAAAAGAGAACCCCATGGAACACTTCAAACACCTGCCCGAACCTTTCCGTATCCGCGTCATCGAACCGGTCAAACGCACCACCCGCGCCTATCGCGAGGAAGCCATCCGCAAAGCGGGCATGAATCCTTTTCTGCTCGACAGCGAAGATGTCTTTATTGACCTGCTCACCGACAGCGGCACCGGCGCCGTGACCCAAGACATGCAGGCGGCCATGCTGCGCGGCGACGAGTCTTACAGCGGCAGCCGCAGCTATTACGCCC
The DNA here is from genome assembly GCF_024171525.1 of Neisseriaceae bacterium HSC-16F19. Taxonomy (GTDB): domain Bacteria; phylum Pseudomonadota; class Gammaproteobacteria; order Burkholderiales; family Neisseriaceae; genus JALJZY01. The sequence continues at coordinate 10,289 of NZ_JALJZY010000014.1, read as the reverse complement.
TCAGTGATGCGGTAGCAGATATTTTCGGCTATGCCCACACCATTCCCACCCACCAGGGCCGCGGTGCCGAGCAGCTGTATATTCCGGTGCTGATTGCCCAGCGCGAACGCGAAAAAGGGCTGGACCGCAGCAAAATGGCGGCCTTTTCCAATTACTTTTTCGACACCACCCAAGGCCACACGCAAATCCACGGCTGCGCCGTGCGCAATACCCCCATGCCGCAGGCTTTCAACACCGGCGTGCAGCATGACTTCAAGGGCGATTTCGACCTTGAGCGCCTGGAAGCGGGCATACTCGAAGTCGGCGCCGCCAATGTGCCCTACATCGTCTGCACCATCACCTGCAATTCCGCCGGCGGCCAGCCGGTGTCGCTGGCGAATATGAAAGCGGTGTACGCACTGGCGCAGAAATACGATATTCCGGTGATTATGGATTCCGCCCGCTTCGCCGAAAACGCCTATTTCATCCAACAACGCGAGCCCGGCTGCCAAGAGCGCAGCATTGAAGACATCACCCGCGAAAGCTACCAATACGCCGACATCCTCGCCATGTCGGCCAAAAAAGACGCCATGGTGCCCATGGGCGGCCTCTTGTGCTTCAAAGACGACCGCTATCTGGAGGCTTATCACGAATGCCGCACCCTGTGCGTGGTGCAGGAAGGTTTCCCCACCTACGGCGGCCTGGAGGGCGGTGCCATGGAGCGCTTGGCCGTGGGTCTGTACGAAGCCATGCGCGAGGACTGGCTGGCCTACCGCATCGGCCAGGTGCGTTATCTGGTGGAAGGCTTGGAAGGCGTGGGCATTGCCTGCCAACAACCGGGCGGCCATGCGGCTTTTGTCGATGCGGGCCGCCTGCTGCCGCACATCCCCGCCCACCAATTCCCCGCCCATGCACTGGCCTGCGCACTCTATACCGTGGCCGGCATCCGCGCGGTGGAAATCGGCTCGCTGCTCTTGGGCCGCGACCCCAAAACCGGCGAACAGCTGCCCTGCCCGGCCGAACTTTTGCGCCTGACCATACCCCGCGCCACCTACACGCAAACGCATATGGACTTCATCATCGAAGCCTTTGCCGAAGTGAAACAGCACGCCGCCGACATCAAGGGGCTGACTTTCACCTACGAGCCCAAAGTGCTGCGCCATTTCACCGCACGCTTGCAGGAAGTGTGATACCCGTATCAGTACAAAAAGGCTGCCTGAAAACCCGCAAATGGTTTTCAGGCAGCCTTTTTATGCATTTTTTAACAGCCCCATGCACGCTCAGGGATATTCAGCAGGCCTGTTGTTATGTATGCTTGACTCATCATTAATATAAATGCCGCAGACGGTGACCGGAACAACCATGCACCACCTAACCACCGCCCAAGAAAACGTGCTGATTGCATTGGCGTCCGACTGCATGCACGACCTGGCCTTATTTGGCTACAGTCCGGCATATCAATCCCAAATCCAATCCCTCGCCAAACACTGTTTGCAGGGCTTCTTCAATGACAAACGCGGACGGCTGGATTATTCGGGTTTTAAAGAAACCCTGCATACACTCGATGCTGCCTTGTGTCACCGTTTGGCAGTGTACGAACACAATCCCTATTACCGTGAGTATGCTTTTGGTGAGACGGTGCCGCAGAATTGGGCACAAGCATGGCAAGCCATCTCCCAAACAGCCGTCAAACTCTACACACTTGAGGGGCTGACCCACACCGTAGATGAAGCCGTTTTAACCGCGCTGTCATGCATGAACGAAGATTGGTGGCAGGGCAATATTTGGGATGATGCGCGTATACGCGTGAGAGCATCGGTGACAACTTGGGACGAACAGCTGGCCTCCTTCTTGGATTACGGCGATGACGGGCTTGAAATCCTGGCCATGCGGGTATTTGCGCATCCGCCTGATATTGCTTTTTTATACCATTGGTGCACGCACATGGGCATGGCACATTATGCAACGGTGAAAAATTTTATGATGCGGGAAATCCGTCATACATGGCCTGCCTTTGATGAGGATGCGTTTTTATTCTTTTGAATATATCCTTGCTCACACATAAAATAAACAAGGCTGCCTGAAATATTTTCAGGCAGCCTTAATAATGGCACGCGCAATTTAATCCGTTTCCGGCGCGCGGGTAATGCGTACGCGCTCGATGCGGCGGTTGTCTTTTTCCGCCACTTCAAAGCGGTAGCCGTACACGTCCACATAATCGCCGACATCGGGAATGGCCTGCATTTCTTCCATCATCAGACCGGCCACGGTGTGGTAGTCGGCGTCTTCCGGCAGCGGCGGCAGGGCGATTTGCTGGGCGAGCTCGGTGTATTCGAAACCGCCGTCCACGGTGAGGCTGTGGTCGGTATCGTTGGTTTCGATGCTGGGCGCTTCTTCGCGCTCGTATTCTTCGGGGAAATCACCGGCGATGGTTTCCATCAAATCCTTCATGGTCACCATGCCGAGCACGGCGCCGAATTCGTCCACCACCAGCGCCATATCGGCACTGCGGGCGCGGAAGAGTTCCAGCGCATCCAGCACGGTGGCGCTCTCCGGCAATACCAGGGGCTGCTTGAGGGCTGCCTGAATATTCCAATCCTGTTCGGCCAGCATTTGCGCGAGCAGGTCTTTTTTATTGATATAGCCCAAGGGCTCGTCGATACCGGCCTTGCCCACCACCATCAGCCGTGAAAACGGAGTGGACTGCAATTGTTCCACCTGCTGCTCGCGGCTTTGCGAGATGTCGAGGCGCTCGATGTCGCTGCGCGGGGTCATCACACCGGGAATGGCGCGTTCGGCCAAGGTGAGCACGCTGCGGATCATGGATTTTTCGTTTTCCTCGAAGAAATCGTCGTCATCGCCCTGCGGCGCACCGCCGGCCTTGGCCAGCACTTCTTCGCGTATGCCCATCATGCCGAGCACGTTTTCGGCGGTACGGCGGCGCCAGCTGCTGCTGCTGTAGGCGTTTTTGTCGGTATTGCGCTTGGCAATCTGATTGAAGATTTCAATCAGGATAGAGAAGCCGATGGCGGCATAGAGATAGCCTTTGGGGATTTCCACATGGAAGGCTTCGGCAATCAGCGAAAAGCCGATCATCAGCAAGAAGCCCAGGCACAGCATCACCACGGTGGGGTGGCGGTCAACAAAGGCGGTGAGCGGTTTGCTGGCCCAAATCATCATGCTCATGGCCACCACCACGGCAGCCATGGCCACTTCGATATGCTGCACCATGGCCACGGCGGTGATCACCGCGTCGATGGAAAACACCGCGTCCAGCACCAGAATCTGCACCACCACGCCCCAAAACGGCGCATGCACTTTGTTGTGCTCGGCCACAGCGTAGTGGTTGTGGCCTTCCAGGCGCTCATGCAGTTCGGTGGTGGCCTTGTAGAGCAAAAACAGGCCGCCGAAAAACATAATCAAATCTTTGCCGCTGACCACATGCCCGCTGATGGTAAACAGGGGCGCGGTCAGGCGCATGAGCTGCACCATAAAGCCCAGCATAATCAGGCGCATCAGCACGGCCATCATCAGACCGGTCACGCGGGCGCGGTCGCGGTATTGCGGTTTGACTTTATTGGCCAGAATCGCCACAAACACCAGATTGTCGATGCCCAAAACCACTTCGAGCACAATCAGGGTGGCAAAGCCCAGCCAGGTGACGGGGTCGGCTAACCAGGAAAAATCCATAGCGGTAAAGTCCTTTTAACAAAAACAACAGGCTGCCTGAAAAACTTTCAGGCAGCCTGAGGCGACATGCGGCAGCTGTGCATGATTCGGGTCGCAAGGCGCGGTGTGGTTCATGTCGGTAGAGAGTGAAGTAAGGTCTTAGGGCGAAATGACAATTCGGGCGCGTAGTTGATTTTTTAGACAAAAGCGTCCGGTTCAAGGCGAAAAGCGCAGCAAGGTTGGACACCTTGCGAGCATTTTCAACGTAGAAACGGGCGATTTTGGCAAAAAAGCAATCGTGAACGAGTTGTCAGTTTGCCCCTCAGTTTAACAGATGGCGGCGCGCTCGAAAATCGGCTGTTGCATCCCACCACTATTCTTTATGTTTCCTGCGCCCACTCGGCCATAGCTTGGCGCAAATCCGCCAGCCCGTCGCCGCCCAACACCGAAATCCGCACCGCCGCCACACGGCCGTCGGCGCCGCGCAACAGGCCGGGGTTTTGTTCGGCGGGCGGCAAGCGGTCGATTTTGTTGTACACCACCAACTGCGGCAGCCGGTCGGCCTTGATTTCGGCCAGTACCCGGTTCACATCTTCCATCTGCTGCGCGTATTCCGGATGGCTCACGTCCACCACATGCACCAGCACGTCTGCCAGCGCGGTTTCTTCCAAGGTGGCGGCAAAGGCGGCCACCAAGGTGTGCGGCAGGCGGCGCACAAAACCGACGGTGTCGCTGATGAGCACACTGGCGTGTTCGTTCAGATACAGACGCCGTGCGGTGGTGTCCAAAGTGGCGAACAGCTGGTCTTTGGCCAGCACCTCCGCCTTGGTGAGGCGGTTGAACAGGCTGGACTTGCCGGTATTGGTATAACCCACCAGGGCAAAGGTTTTCAGGCCGCTGTTCAAACGGCTTTTGCGCCGGGTGGCGCGCTGTTTGCGCACCTGTTGCAACTGGCGGTTGAGCGCGGTGATTTTCTGGCCGATGAGGCGGCGGTCGGTTTCCAGCTGGGTTTCGCCCGGCCCTTTGAGGCCGATGCCGCCTTTTTGGCTCTGCAAATGGCCGTAACCGCGCACCAGACGGCCGGACAAATGTTTCAGCTGCGCCAGTTCCACCTGCAAGCGGCCTTCCTGGCTGGCGGCCCGTTGCGCGAAAATGGCCAGAATCAGGCCGACGCGGTCGAGCACACGGCATTGCAGCGCCCGCTCCAGATTGCGCTCCTGCGTGGGCGTGAGTTCGTGGTTGAACACCACCAGTTCGATGCCCAAAGCCGCCACCTGTGCCGCCAACTCTTCCGCCTTGCCGGTGCCGACAAACAGCGCATTGTGCGGTTTGTCGCGGCTGCTGCCGGACACTTCCACCACTTCGCCGCCGCTGGCCGCCACCAGTTCCGCCGCCTCGTCCAAGGCTGCCTGAAACAGCCGCTGGCGCAATTCGGCGCTGCCGTGGTAATCCGCAGCCAGCATCACCCCCACCAGCAACACGCGTTCGGGGCGGGTGAGGCTTTTGTCAACGGAAAAGGCCGGGCGGGGCATGGTTTAGTTTTGGCCTTCGACGTGGCGCACGGCGGCTTCCACCTGCTCTGCCGCAGCTTGCACCACCGCATCTGCGGCCACAGGTGCCGCCGCGGCGGTGCTGACGGATACGGTTTCGGCGGCTGCGCTGACGGGCTCCGTTTCGGGCTCACTGTGCGCCGCAGCCACCGGCAGGCGTGCCAGAATGGTGCTGCTGGCGCTGACTTTGTCGCCTATGGTCACCAGCGGCACGGCATCGGTGGGCAAATACACATCCACACGCGAACCGAAGCGGATAAAGCCGTAGCGCTGGCCGCGGTTCAGGGTATCACCCGCGGCCACATAGCACAGGATGCGGCGCGCCACTAAGCCTGCCACCTGCACAAAGGTGATGTCGCGGCCGCTGCGGGTGCGCAGCAGCACGGCATTGCGCTCGTTCTGCTCGCTGGCCTTGTCCAAATCGGCATTGACAAAGCTGCCTTGGAAATAAGCCACCTCTTCCACCGTGCCGTCGGCAGGGCTGCGGTTGGAGTGCACATTGAACACATTCATAAACACGCTGATTTTCAGCGCCGGCACATTGCGGTGCGGGTCGGTCGCCGGGCCGACCACCACGATGCGGCCGTCAGCGGGGCTGAGAATGGCATCCTCATCCGCCGGAATGGGCCGCGCCGGGTCGCGGAAAAACTGCACCACAAAGGCGGTCATCAGCCAGAACGGCAGCGACCAGGCGCCGCAGGCACAGGTTACCAGCAGGCTCAACAGCACGCTGATGGCGATAAACGGCCAGCCTTCGCGGGCGATGATCGGATGGGGGTAGGGTGAAGACACGGGCCAGCTCCTTTATATAGTCATTTAAAATAAAAATGATACGGCGTTGCTGCGCCTTGCCGTACTATTTGTACTGTCTGCGGCTTGCTGCCTTGTCTCATTCATATTTTATTCGACTATCAACATCGACACGGCCACGGATGCGGCCAAACAGACAAAACGCGGGACCTTTGCCCAATCCGCTGCGGACAACGATAACACCGGGCGGTGGGCATAAATGCCCACCCTAGGGCGTCTATTTCTGCCTGTCCAAGGTTTTGCAAAGGTGAGACCTTTGCAAAACCTTCAGATGTGGATGCAGTTCAAGGCGTAGCAGCGCAGCGAGCGCAGACATATCAAATAGATAGGCAAGCGAGCGAGCAGCGCACAACGCAGAAATGCGCCGCAGATGGGGGTTTTGCAAAGGTCTCAAAACGCCGATTATACCGCAATCGCCCTTCTGCCCCGCATGAAAAGGGCTGCCTGAAACCTTTCAGGCAGCCTTTAGATAAAACGGGAACGGGGTTTATTTTTGCGCACCCACCGCGGTATTGACCTGGTTTTCACCCAGAGCGGGCAGGAAGGAGGTGGCCAGTTCGGCACAGCAGCCGCAGCAGGTGGCCACGCCCAATTGCGCCTGCAAGTCGGTCAGGCTGTTGGCGCCGGAGGCAACGGTGTCTTTGATTTGGCGGTCGGTAATGGCATTGCAGAGGCAGACGTACATATCCGGCTCCTTTTATTGATAGTCAGTATCGTTGCCGTATGATAATCGCTGTTATTTAGATTTGCAAGCGCCAGGCTGCCTGAACAGGATAAAACAAAGTAAATGCAACAGTGCGGCCAAACAATACCGCACAAGCAGTTTGCCTTTAAAGCCCTGATTTGCTATGTTGGATACCATATTGCCGTTCGGCTTAGCATATTCAGGAGACACCCATGAGCATCACCCTACCCCCCAAATTTGCCGCCCTGCCCCAAGACGAGGATACGCAAATCCGTTCCCGCCAGTTGGTCCGTATTGCCGACAGCGATGTGCTGCATGAAGTCTGGTATTGGGACGGCGTTAAAGGCGAGAGCCTGATTTTTATTGCCGCCGACCTGCCCGATACCGATGACGACACCTTGGTACAACTGGCCCGCGAGGCCGGTTTTCCCGTTCCGGAGAGCGGTTTCACCCTCAAGCACAACGACCAGGGGTTTATCTTTCTGAATTTCGGTTTTGAGGCCGATTAAGGCCGACAAAAAACCGGAACAGCTCACCGCTGTTCCGGTTTTTTATCAAAGACGTCCTTAAGACGGTTCATGCTCATCCGTGGCGGCAGTATCTTCGCCGCCTTCGGTGCTCACCATGCCCTCTTCTTCCAAGTCCTCACTTTCCGGCTCTTCCGCCACACGCTCCAAGCTGACCAGGGTTTCGCCTTCGTCCAGATTGATCAGCTTCACCCCGGCGGCGGTGCGGCCGGTTTCGCGGATTTGTTCCACTTTGGTGCGGATGAGTACGCCGCCGCTGGTAATCAGCATCAAATCATCATTGCTGGCCACCAGGGTTGCCGCCACCAAATCGCCGTTGCGCTCGCCGGTATTGATGGCGATATTGCCCTGACCGCCCTTGCCTTTGCGCGGGTAATCGGCAATCGGCGTGCGCTTGCCGTAGCCGTTGGCGGTGGCGGTGAGCACTTGCAGGTTTTCGTCCTGCTCGCAGTCGGTGGCAAAAGTCATCAGGCTGACAATACGGCCGTTTTCAGGCAGCCTCATGCCGCGCAGGCCGCCGCTGCCGCGGCCGGACGGGCGTACACCGTTGCCTTTGAGGGCCGGAGTTTCCGCCGCATCATCGCCGCCTTCGTCATGATCGGTGGCCATTTCCGCATCGTCCGTCTCGTTTTCATCGGCGTCGCCGCTGCGCTCCCAATATTCGTTGAAACGGATGGCTTTGCCCAGATTGGAGAACAGCATGATGTCGCTGCTGCCGCTGGTGCGCGCCACGCCCACCAGGGAATCGCCGTCTTTGAGGGCAATGGCCTTGATGCCTTGGCTGCGCACGTTTTTAAACGCCGAGAGCTGTACTTTTTTCACCATGCCCTGGGCAGTGGCGAAGAATACGTATTCATCTTCGGGGAAATCGCGCACCGCCAGAATGGCAGACACTTTTTCGCCTTCGTCCAATTGAATCACGTTGTTAATCGGGCGTCCGCGGCTGGTGCGGCCGCCTTCAGGCAGCTTGTACACCTTAATCCAGTGGCAGCGGCCGAAATTGGTGAAACACATCAGATAGTCGTGGGTATTGGCCACAAACAGGGTTTCGATAAAGTCTTCGTCTTTGGTGGCCGCCGCCTGCTTGCCGCGGCCGCCGCGGCGCTGCGCCTGATAATCGCTGGTGGGCTGGGTTTTGATGTAGCCGCCGTGGGTGAGAGTAACCACCATATCGCGTTGCGGAATCAGGTCTTCGTCGGCAATATCGCCACCGAAGGGATTGATTTCGCTGCGGCGCGCGTCGCCGAACTGGATTTTCACCGCATTGAGTTCGTCTTCGATGATTTGGCGGATGCGCTCGGGCTTGGCGAGAATATCCAAGAAATCAATAATCTGCCCCATAATGGTTTTGTAATCGGAGACGATGGTGTCTTGGTCGAGGCCGGTAAGATTGCGCAGGCTCATGCGTAAAATGGCATCGGCCTGGATTTCGCTCAGGAAATAACCGCCCTGCTGCAAGCCCAAGCCTTCAGGCAGCCCTTCGGGGCGCGCCATGCGCATATCCAAATCGGTGCGTGCGAGCATCTCGCCCACCAAACCGGACTGCCACGGACGGGAGAGCAGTTTTTCTTTGGCTTCGGGCGCATCGGCGGATTCTTTAATCAGCTGAATCATCTCGTCGATATTCGACAGCGCCACGGCCTTGCCCTCGGCGATATGGCCTTCCTGACGCGCTTTTTTCAGGCGGAACAGGGTGCGGCGGGTCACCACCTCGCGGCGGTGGCGCAAGAATTCGCTCAAAATCTGTTTCAAATTGAGCAAACGCGGCTGGCCGTCCACTAGCGCCACCATATTGATGCCGAAACTGTCTTGCAGCTGGGTGAGTTTGTAGAGCTGGTTGAGCACCACTTCGGCGTTTTCGTTGCGTTTGAGCTCGATGACCACGCGCATGCCCGATTTGTCGGACTCGTCGCGCAAATCGGAAATGCCTTCCAAGACTTTGTCGCGCACCAGCTCGCCGATTTTTTCCACCAAACGGGCTTTGTTCACCTGATAGGGAATTTCGTCGATGATGATGGCTTCGCGCTCGCCGTTTTTGCCTATGGGCTCGATATGGGTTTTGCCGCGCATCACCACGCGGCCGCGGCCGGTTTTATAGCCTTCGCGCACGCCGGAGAGGCCGTAAATGGTGGCACCGGTGGGGAAATCGGGGGCTTGGATGATGTCGATGAGTTCGTCTATGCCCGCTTCCGGGTCGGAGAGCAGTTTCAGGCAGGCATCGATGGTGTCGGGCAGATTGTGCGGCGGGATATTGGTGGCCATGCCCACGGCGATGCCGGAAGAACCGTTGACCAGCAGGGCGGGAAAGCGGGTGGGCAGCACCAAGGGCTCGTTTTCGCTGCCGTCGTAATTGGGGCCGAAATTGACCGTTTCTTCTTCGATGTCGGCCAGCATTTCGTGGGCGATTTTGGCCATACGGATTTCGGTATAACGCATGGCGGCGGCGCCGTCGCCGTCAACCGAACCGAAGTTACCCTGACCGTCCACCAGCATATAGCGCATGGAAAAATCCTGCGCCATGCGCACGATGGTGTCGTACACCGCGCTGTCGCCGTGCGGATGGTATTTACCGATGACGTCGCCGACAATACGGGCGGACTTCTTATACGCCGCATTCCAGTTGTTTTTCAATTCGTGCATGGCGTACAAAACGCGGCGGTGCACCGGCTTGAGACCGTCGCGCACATCGGGCAGCGCACGCCCCACAATCACGCTCATGGCGTAATCGAGGTAGCTGCGGCGCATTTCCTCTTCGAGGCTGACAGGCAGGGTTTCTTTGGCGAAATGGTGGTCGTTGCGAATGGTATCGTCGGTCATATCGGGGTGTGCATCGGTTGCAAACAGCCCGCGATTTTAGCATATTTCCCCCCGCCCTGCCCGCTCCGTACATCCCCCGCAAACTGCCGAGGCGCCCCGGCGCGAAAAATGCTGCCGAAACAAACGCTAACAAACTGTTCACAAAATCTGTGTATAAGGCGTAAGGGACAAAAAAGGAGCTATTTTTAAGACAATAGCGCCTAAGGGACAAAAAAGGCGCTATACGCTTCATTTGTACGAGAAATAATCTTT
>NZ_JALJZY010000013.1 GCF_024171525.1 Neisseriaceae bacterium HSC-16F19 | reverse complement strand
TTACAGATTACAGATTACAGATTACAGATTACAGATTACAGATTACAGATTACAGATTACAGATTACAGATTACAGATTACAGATTACAGATTACAGATTACCTAATCTATAACACATATTAGATATTATCTATCTTCTATCAAGTAATAGATATTTTAAATACTGAATATGTAATATCTATTAGCTATTTTAGTCAGGATTTAATATGGCAGGACAGTACGGTACACAGGGGCGGCAGGATTTTTCAGATCCCATGGTTATTGCGGTTGCGGTGGTGCTGGCATATATCGCCGTGGCGATCATTTGGATGGTTGCCCACGAATGGATTTCAATGGGATATGTATACAGCCGCTACGCCATGTCCTACCCCTTTTACTGGGTAAGTTCGATGTTTGCGGACACGCCTGTTTTGAATTACCCCTATAACTACATCCAACAGTATTGCGCTCCAGCGCCCGGTATTTTTGGGAAGTGCCAAGTCGATTTCAAACAATACACATGGGATGATTTGGCGAAAATGTCCCTGCCTTGGAATATCTTTTTCGGGGCAGTGTTTATGTACTATCTGTTCAAGGCTTTCTTGGGGACCAACAAGAAGCATCCGCAGGCCAGTTTTGCAAAAGTACATAATTTGACCAGCTTTATGAAGGAACAGAAGCAGCTTTATCCGCACCTGGGCATTTACACGCAAATGGATCTGGTGAAAGAGCCGTTAAACCATCCGCTTTACGGCATGATGCTGACGAGCAAGCAGTTCGCCGGCGTTTATAGTTTGGTGAGGGAGAATGTTGATTCCGATTGGGATGGACCGCTTGCAGATGGCAGTTTCGTGCCTTTGGTCAATGAAGGCGCGTTGAGAACCGTATTGATGACGCAGCTGGGCAAGGCCTGGCAGGGCTGGAATAAACTGTCGGATACAGAGTGGATGGTCTTGGCTTCGCTCGTGCCCTTGGTGGCGGCAACCGATGAAAACATGAGCGATGAAGACTTCCATAAAGCCAAGCGTGATTCGGTAGCCATCCGTGAAAAAACATGGGCGCTGTTTAATGGCGGGCAGCAGATAACGGACCAGCAAAAGCAAATGGGCTTGGAAGAAGACGAATTGGCCAGCTTATGGCTTTTGGAAGTGAAGCTCAATCGGGAAGATTACCTGCCTTATATTGAAAAATACCGCAAAAACCGAATGGTTCAGGCAGTTTTGGGCCGTCATGGGTTTGTACGGACGATTATCTATGCCATGTTCCAAGAAGCGCGGCGCTTGGGTGTCTTGGAGCCGGCCGATTACCGCTGGCTGCATTACACTGACCGATCCTTGTGGGCGCTGATCAACAGTATCGGGCGCAACCGACCATTTGCCGAGGCTGCCGCGGTGTACGATCATTACAACAACGAGGCGCTCGCCGGAGAGGCCATTCTCTATCCCCAGGTTGAACGCGCCAAAACTGCGATTGTGAATGAACTTCACACTTTCCGTTATCCGAGCCGCAATCTGATGGCCGGTGATTACAGTATGTGGCTGAAATGGCGGCGGTCTGTGATTGAACACCTCTATCCCGGCATTGACCTGGAAAAGTTTGCCGCCAACATAAAAAAATAAAAAATATTTATTTTTTAGTTTATAATCTTGAAAATCCATATCTGTAATTAGAAGAGGTCGCAATGCAAGTTTCTAAAAAGCTGGGTTTGCTCAGTGTCTTTGTGGCAGGCGCATTGGGCGGCACATTGGTTGGGCAGGATGTGTTGATGAAACTCACACCGAAGGCCTGGGCCGAAGATCCACCCGCTGCGCAGCCGGCCGATGTTATGGATAGTGCAGGGCAGAGCATGATTCAAGCCCAAGTTGCGTCTTTGGGTGACATCATTGATGCTCATAATATGCCGGAGAATGATTTGACTGCCTGGCTGGTGCAAGCACCCAACGGCAAGCGCATGACCTTCTACACTACTGCCGATGGCAAGAATATTTTCAGCGGCACGGTGTGGAATCTGTCCACCAAGCAGAATATCAACCATGTGTTTGCTTCGTTGCAGTCTCAGTCAGCGCCGCTGCCCCAGGCACAGGTGCAAGAAATCACTGAGCCGCAAAATCCTTTACTCGGGAAATTCAGCGGTGATATTCCTGAAGCCATTCAGGCTTTGGAAACGCTGGGCGGGCCTAAAATCGGCAAAGGCGGTCCCGGTGAAACCCTGTATGTCATCATTGATCCGCGCTGTCCGTATTGCCATCAGGCTTACGCCAGCTTGAAGCCCTATATGGATAAAGGCGTGACCATCAAATGGATACCCACCGTTGCCTTGGGCAATACTGCGCAAGGCTTGCCCTTGGCCAATGCCGTATTGCATGCCAAAGACCGCACAGAGCTCGACAAGATTATGGACAATCCGAGTGCCTATCCCCGAAATCTTGGCGCTGATGACCAACAGGTTCTTCAACGCAACCTGCAGTTTATGTTTCAAGCGTTTGAACAAAACGGCGGTCAAGCCGGCGTACCGGTGGCCTTCTTTGTCGACCAAAATAACGGTCAACCGCGCATGATGATGGGCCTTTCCGAAGAGGTAGTCATCCACACCATTCTGGGCCATCTGTAATCAGACAGCCCCAATCATAGTTCTAAGGAATCGACATGACAGAAGCACAAGGCAAATATGAAGTGACTGCAGGCGAACAATTGGGTGTGTTGGCCCAATTTGAACCCATGTTCAGCTTGAGTGACCAGGACGGCTCCACCGTCATCAACTTTGATTCCAATTTCCGCTACGATTTGGATCGTGAAGCAAAGGCTGAGGTCCTGGATATTAACCTCAAGGAAAAGGGCAATTCCGTATCTCTCAAAGTAGAGAATGTCGCCATTGCCGAAGTTGACCCTAGCGGAATGCAGTTTGTTACTGCGGATGTGATGCTCAAGCTGAAAAAGGCTCAGAACGGTGTGAACAGCGACAGGGCACAAGTGCTGCACAAATTGGCGTTGGCCCTGCCTGCCCTCAGCCGTGACGCAAGCGGTAATTTTACCCACTTGTCTTTGATCGACATCCGTATGGCTTTGGCCGATAAGATAGCAGATGCCGCTTCTTTCGCGCTGGAAAGCTATTTTGGTAAAATTCAACCGGCTGGGCAGGCTGCCAGTGCCTTCCAAAGCCGTGCTGCGCATTTGAATGTTTGGGCTGAAGGACAGGCTGCAACAACTCAAGAGCCTGCGGCTGCTACGGCAAAACCTGAAACAGCTGCGGCAGCAACAGTTGCGCCGGCTACCACCATTTGGGGCTTGTTCAAGACCTGGCCGGTATGGAAAAAAGCCGTAACCGGTGTGTTTGCTCTGTTTATGGGTTGGCTGGTTTTGGTTTATGCCTCCGGTTTTGTTCGTCCTGTCAGCTCCTTGGGCGGTGCTGATACCATTGCCCAACTGCAGACATCGCCCGAAGCGCATAATGCCCAAGTCGAACTGACGCGGCAAACCCTGAAAGAGATGGGCTTGGACCCGGCCAATGTACAATCTGATTTGGGCTGCCTGGCACATTGACGTCCTTCCCTCCCTTCAGGGAGGGAATTCCTACGGCGTTTGCGAACGGCATTGAGCCATTCACAAATCGCTTCGGTGGGTTCGTGCTGCTGACAACCTGACTGCATTGTTCACTTCACACGCGCTACGGACACGTCCTGCCCTGAAATTGGTTTTATTTTTGCGCTGCCAAGATTGCTTGACCACGCTTTAACACATTGATTGCCCCGACAATATCCGCATTATTTTGGTAGCCGCATACCACACATTCAAAGTTTACCTGTGTTTGGCGGTTATCCTTTGCGGTATGCCCACACGCTGGACAACAACGGCTGGTATTTTGTGGCGGAACAGCAACCAAATGACCGCCATTCCACAACAATTTGTAGTCCAACTGTCGGCGAAACTCAAACCAAGATTGGTCTAAAATGGCACGGTTTAAACCCGATTTTTGCCTCACGTTTTTGCCGTGTTGTTCCGCATTACCTTTGGCAGATTTGGACATATTCGCCACCTGCAAATCTTCCACATACACAATCGCGTGGTTTTGGCTGATTTGATGAGAAATTTGGTGCAGGTAGTTTTTGCGGATATTGCTGATTTTATGGTGCAGTTTGGCTATTTTGGCTTTCAATTTCTGCCAGTTTTTGCTGAATCTGGTTTTGTGCTTGAACTGCTTTTGCAGTTTCGCCAGTTTGCCTTTCAACGTTTTGAACGCATTGATTGGCTCAAAAAACTGCCCATCGGACAAAGTCGCAAACTTGGCAATGCCCATATCCATCCCGATTTCGCCGCCTTTTGGAGTCGGGATTTCGGCTTCAAATTCGGTTTGAATGGAAACAAACCATTTGCCGCATTTTTGGCTGACGGTTACATTTTTCAGGCAGCCTGAAACGTGTCGGCTATTGCGATAACGTACCCAACCGATTTTAGGCAGCCAAATACGGCTGTTGTGCTGATCCAATTTGCAGTCTTGCGGAAAGCGGAAACTGTCCTTGTTACCCTTGCGTTTGAATTTGGGAAAGTCGGTACGTTGGGCAAAGAAGTTTTTGAATGCACTTTCCAAGTCTTTCAGACTTTGCTGTAACACTTGGCTGTGGCAGTCTTTGAGCCAAACCAGCTCCCGTTTCCATTCAGGCAGCAATGCTGTCATTTTGGAATAGCTGAATTTAAATGAGTTATCTTGTTGATATTGTTCGTTTTGATACGCCAAAGCGCGATTAAACACGAAACGCGAACAACCACAAAATTGTTTCATTTTGCGGATTTGCCCGCCGTTTGGCATCAGTTCGAATTTGAATGCTTTGAGTATCAACATGGTTTCGCGGATAATGAAATTTTTGGCAATTTTACACTTGGTCTATGGGAAAAGAAACTGATTTAAGACGTGGTAGACACGTTGTTTTTAATCTTCATGTGCATTTGGTATTTGTCGCAAAATATCGTAGACAAGTGTTCACGAAAGAGATTTTAGACGACATGCGCGGTATTTTCGAAAGCGTTTGTACCGATTTTGAAGCGCAATTAGTAGAATTTGACGGTGAAGACGACCATGTTCATTTGCTCGTGAATTATCCGCCCAAAGTGTCTATTTCAAAACTCGTGAACAGCCTGAAAGGCGTATCTAGTCGCATGATTAGACAGAAAAATTACCCAAGTATCAAACAAAAATTGTGGGGTGGTGCGCTGTGGTCGCCGTCTTATTTTGCAGGTAGCTGTGGTGGTGCGCCGATTACGATTATTCGGCAGTATATTGAACAACAAAAAACGCCTGATTAACTGAACATTAACGGTTGTAGGACTGCTAGCGCAGTCCGCGCCTTATATCCCCGACCTAAAGGACGAGGATTTACGCCGCAAAACTGGTAACTATATTGAGACAGACCATGACATTGACGAGCAAAGATCAAAAAGCATACGAGAAATGGCTCAATTCCCATGCGCTGATGGGTTCCGAAACCTTGGACAATCTGGAACAATTTCACCAGATTGTCCAGGCGCTGAGTGAAACCTATAACTATGTCGGCCGTCAGGTTTCCATGGTGGCAGCGTTCTTGGTAGTCAACGCTCAATTGAGCGGTAAGATTGACTACCTTTTGTCATGTTTGGACTCGCAGTCTGACAGCCGCTTTGAGCAAGAGATTGAAAACCGCTTGCTGCCGATTTACAGTCGGGAAGAGGTATTGATGTTTATGGAGGCCTGTCTGTTTCTGTCCATTGAGATTCAGGCGGTCGGTCGAACACTGCAGATAAAGCCGGAAGACAAATCCGACATCAACTACAGCAGTGTTGACTTGGAGCATCAGGCCAGCTTCATCAATAAGCTGTGCGTGGAAGACCCCAAGCTCAATAAAACCATAGTCATCAAAACCAGTGAATTCAAAACCATCGTCAGCAGCTGTAAGCATATCCTCAAAAATATGCGCTTTTACGGGTTGCTGCCGCAGGTTCTCAAGCTGGCGAAAAGCGGCCACAACAAAAAGCAGATTATGGACAAGCTGGGGCTGCACCAATTGCAGCTCTACCGTTTGCTGGATGCGGCAAAAGACCGGGATGAAGAGTCCCGTCTTCTGGTGGAGAGCATTCAAAAGCGCAAATCCAAGCCCGCGAAAGAGGAGCCGCAGTACCGCCTTACCCTCTCTCCGAGCAATTACGCCTATATTCAGTCTTTGGCCGCCGAACAGTTCAATGGCAATATGTATCATGCCATCAATACGCTGATCACTACCTTCCGTGATTTGGTGTCCAAAAACGTGATGCAGGCAGAGGATGTGCTCAATCAACCGGAGGATTGATCATGTTTGAAGGCCAATTGCTGTCTACGGACTCACACAATCTCAAGCTGGCAAAACACGTCATCGGTATGGCAGCTTTTATCCGGTGGGTAAATTCTTTCCCTGAGTCCAATATTTCCATGGGCGGACACGGTGACCGCTTATTGTCCCCGTTCATGGCCGGATTCTTTTCGTTAAGCAAATCCGATAAGGACAACGTTCTTTTTTTGGGTGTGCAGTACGAAGAATCCAAGTGGATGAAGATGCTGCCTTGGTATGCTGCCTGTATCGACAAAGAGCGCAAGGTTTTGGGCTTGCTCTGTGATGGCGTGTCACTGGGTCATAAAAGGATCGATCCGATCAATGTGCTTATCCCGATTGAGTCGGATTGGAAATTGGAGCAACTGGTGCAGTTGCGTACACTCTGCATGGTGGGTGTAGCTGTGGAGAATAGCCAAGTGACGCAGGTTTTTGATCAGTCCCAGCGTCCGATAAAGTTGCTGCATCAGCCCATCGGTAACGCCAAACGTGCGCACATGATCGAGCAACGGAAATCGGATGACGGTATGTCAGGTCTCTTCGAATAAATATGTATTCTGTAATATGTATTACCGAATACATATTAAAAAATCCCTAATCAAAAATATGGATTAGGGATTTATTATTTTATATCGCAACCGCGGCGACAAAAAAGGCCGCAGAGCGGCCAAGGATTGGAGGTTTTATCTACCAAGGATCGGGGGCGTGTAAGTCGGCCGGTTTTTCGGGCGCAGTATTATTGATGGCGCGTTTCTCAGCAGCCAATTCAGCGGTGGCGCGGCGGGTTGCATCTTGATTTTCCATCACGGTGCGCATGCCTTGGCTCACGGTTTCCAAGATTTGCTCCTGGCGCTGATTGAGTTCATACTCTGAGGCGCGAACGTAATCGACAACTCTGGATTGAGCTTCGGCATTCAAATCATTTAACATATAGCGCACGTCACGGGTGTACTCGGCCATGGCGGCCTCCCGATTAAGCGCCATTTCATTATAGCGCTGGGCCGAGGTGTGCATCATGGACTGAGTGCCGACAAATTGCTGGGGTTCGGGTTGCGGGTGCATTGTGCCTCCTTGTATTACATTGAGGGACCGTCCGGGCTGTTATCGCGAGTGTCTTCCAATTCCTGGGCAGGTTGAATTTCGCTGACCATGAATTTGGACAAGGTGTCTTTGAGCGTCTGGTGATTGTGGGCTTGCAAGCCGCCCTCGAAAATTTTATTCAAGGCTTCACTGTCCGGGGCAATGTCTGCAAACTCATCCTTGAAAGCGTCAAACAGACGCTCGCGGATCTGGGTGCTGAGACCCATTTGATCCAAACTGTTGAGTGTGTCGCGTACTTTGTCGGACAATTGGGGTTGGTCAGTTTCCAGACTGCCTTGAAGATTGGCAACGAGTACATCTTTCAAGCAAGCGTTTGCATTGTTGAAATACTCGATTTCGGCGGTGCGGTTTTGTGTGATGACTTCGGAGATGCCGGCATAATAGGGTGTATTGACGGTACTCGGCGGACTGCCGATGCGCCAAATGCCCTGGCTGATCTTCTGCTGTTTGCGTACAGCATCTGCACCCTCAGCTTGGAATTCCTGAAGCAGGGTGCTGAAGCCGGTAAGGCTGGGGGCCGAATCCATTGCATTAAAGGCATTCAGGATCCCACGGGTCCCATGGACAATCTTGGCTGCCGATTTGGCCGATGTCTGAAATTGGAGGTCCATGTGCTGTTATGCTTTATATGGAAGTGTGTATAGATATAATAAAGAAAAAATATTTTTTGTCAAAAAAGTGGTAGAATTGCCTAAGCATATAAAAACCACAAGTTGAGGTATTTTATCATGGCGATGCCTTTTGCACCATGTACCGATGATTGTAATGACGAGAAGTCTGTACAGATATTAAATCATGTCTTTGGTGATGTGATTATGAAGTTGGTTGGAGATGAGAATCTGGATAGCGTCACCACCACAAATAACATAATCACGACCATGCTCTCTGGTTTTAACAGTGGCATTTTGGTTGTCGGTGCGCTCATCATCATTTATGTGACCTTGGTGGGTATGGCCAACACGGCCAATGATGGTGAGGCCTTGGGTAAAAAATGGTCCTCGATGTGGACCCCTCTCCGTATGGTTTATGGTGCGGCTTTTCTTTTGCCCACCGCCAGCGGTTTCAGCTTCTTGCAAATTTTCATTCTTGTCATTGCCCTTTGGGGTGTCGGTTTGGCCAACACTGTTTATAAGGCCGGTATGGCCACCAGTGTTTTTTCTCCCAATGCCATTGTGGCTGATGTCAATAAAGTCGGAGATTTTTACGGCGTCAAAGAATTTGCCGTTAACTATACTTTGTCCAGAATTTGCGCAGGCTTGGTGCCGGAGAAATACTCTAGTGCTTTTTCCGGTTCACCAGTGTTGAACAATGGATTTCCAAGCGGTAGCAGTCCTGATAATCCGATGGACAGAACCGTATTGAAATTGGGCTATGTTGAAAAAATCTACGGATATAAAGATACCAATTCCAAAACTAATCTCAATGGCGGGGGTGTGGTATGTGGCACGGTAACTGTAGTTGACTATGTAGGTTTACCTTCAAACGGCGGCGGAACTGTAGTTCCTAATCCGAATGCGCCTTCGTTGAGCAATAATGAAAGTAGCGATGACCTGATCAATGAGCAGTTGCGTTCCATTGAAAAAGCCGTATTTATGGTAAAAAAGAAAAATATGGTCGCCATGGTTAACGATAAATTAAATCCACTGGCGGAAAAATGGAAAGTTCAATTACTTAATAATGAAACCATCAATTCTCAAGACCTCGTGGATATTGTGGCTGAAACGGAAACAGCCATAGCTGCGGATTTGCAAGCCCTCGCTACTGCTCAGACGGGGGAACTGTCTAATGCCATCGAACAATATACATCCACTTTGACAGAGGGCGGTTGGCTAATGGCTGGTGGCTGGTTTCAACGGGTAGGTACTGCCCGTAGCAAGCTGTCTAATATATTCCATATCAAAGTAATTTCAGCCAGTGCTCCCATTTCATTTGGGTCCAGATCAGAGGAACTGCTTGAAGTTGATAATGAAGTCGGTGCGCTTAGAAAAGCGATTCGAGAACGTTTTGCATACAACAGTGCCAATAATCAACAGCAGGAAAAAAGGTTAGATGACATGACCTATGGTGTCCCCTCCGACCTCAAATCAAAATGGGACACCGGTTTACTATCTTCATTAATCTCAACCCTGAATGACTGGATAAACTCAGTCATGCGCAATATTGCCGAAGCATTTACCGGCTCCAGCAGGGTTCCGGGTATGGCTGTTTTGTGTGGAACCAATGGTGAAATGGGCGGTTCCATCAACAGAATGAAGTGCGTAGGGGATTTTATTGTCGTGGCAGATGCTGCAATCGAGGGCGTTAAAATTACTCTAATTGTGGCTGAATTCGGCGCAGGCGCAACCGCAGCGGTCATTGAGGCTACACCAGGTGCAGGTCATGCAACCAACCTTGACACCGGTGTCATGGTTTTGCACCGACTCATGCAACATGTTTTAGGTCTGTTAGCAGAGATTGGCTCCTGGTTTAAGATTTTGGGCTTCTACTTTTCAGTATTGTTGCCCTCTATGCCTTATGTTGCCTTCATTATTGTGGGTGTGGGCTGGTTACTGGCACTGATTCAATCGCTGTTGGTCGCTCCTTTGTGGATGCTCCTGCACATGCGTCCGAACAATACGTTTGTAGGTCAGGATGAGCGGGGTTATTTAATCCTACTAGGAATATTTGTGAGGCCGGTGCTGGCCATTTTAGGTTTGTTCCTAGCTTGCCTGTTGGCCGACCCTGTTATTGACTTTGTAACAAAAGCATTTTTTGGTATGCGGGGTGACATTGCGACAGGCGGCGGTTTCATGCAGTTATTAAACAACGTCAA
The DNA here is from genome assembly GCF_024171525.1 of Neisseriaceae bacterium HSC-16F19. GTDB lineage: Bacteria > Pseudomonadota > Gammaproteobacteria > Burkholderiales > Neisseriaceae > JALJZY01. Next base: position 60,359 of record NZ_JALJZY010000013.1, on the reverse strand, counting down.
CACATTCTTTTGGTGGATGGCAGCATTTGCCCTGACCCTGTTGCCTATTATGTATATGATTTTCTTCTTGCCTCAAACCTTGTCTGACCAAATCTTGCAGTGGATTGGCGGTGGTGTTCGTTCTTTAGGCGATAGTGATGCCATTAGCAAAGCACAAGCTGGTTTGGCTGGTTTGTATGGCATGGGTAGGGGTGCAACAGTTAGGGGAGGTGCCGGAGCTTCACCTGTTCCCAAAGGGGCCAACCCCAAACAAGATCCAAAAGGATCATCAGCGGGAGAAGATAAAGCTATTTCAGGGCCCCAAGGGGTTGATGGGAGTCCGGTGAACCGTTCTGGCAAACATGAAAGATTAAAGTAAGAAAAAAAGGCCTGAATTGTTTCAGGCCTTTTTATATGAGGTTGCAGATTTAATAATTGATGCCATGAAGGGTTAGCAGGCTTTGTAAGCGAGCTATCTCTGTCTTTGCTTCACGGATAATATCATTCCCTTCATTGACAGCTGCATCCCATCCGTGTGCATCACCGGCTTTCCAGCCTTGAGCTTCCCCTGCTTTGAATCCATTATTGTATGACTCCTGGCACCATATTCTTGCTTTGGCGTAGCAGTCATTGTATCCCGCGTTAAAGCCTTCGTTATAACCGGTATTTTTGGCTTGGTTGTAGGCAAAAGCAGCAACGAGACCATCAACAGGATGTGACATGACTTTTCCTCCGGTTCAATGTTTACAGGATGCGAGTCTGAAACTCGGCTTACTATATCAGTAATTATATGTATTTTCAGGGTATTTGTCAAGTATGCTAGAGAATGCAGATGTGGTACTATGCTTTGTTTTTTTGTGTTAAGCCGCTCTGTTTCACTTCCGGCGGACTTGCCGGCTTGGTTGTTGCATTGCGGTGAATTTTACAATTTACAAAAATTGTTGAATTTTTAAGTATTTGGCGAACACTTGTAAGCAGAATTTTGTAAAAGATAAATTTTAAAATAAAAAAATAAATTTTTTATATTATAATTTCGCTGAATGTTTGGTAGAATGCGAAAAACACAGGACATTGGACATGCAAGACGAGCAGCAAACACATGAATCGGTGTTGTTCAGCACAACATGGTCTGAACCTGAAGAGGATTTTGACCGCCGAGCCTGTCGTGCTTATCTCCATTTGCTGACCCAATTGGAGTGGGCAGGCAAAATCTTGCTGGTGATTTTCTTTTTGTCCTTCGTGATTGGTGCATCAGCACTGTTGTTGGGCAAAAACTTTGAGCAGATTATTTTTACCGATGGCACGGAGGTGACCTGTCTGTTTGACACTGAAACAGGCCAGATCATTAAAAGCAACGGTGTTCCGGTTCAATAAGGTTTAGAAGGTATGGATCCACATCAAGAAGATGAAAAGCGGGATGAGCTGGCTGCGGATGTGCCGGAGTCTGAAGAAAATCCATCCGCCGAAGAGACGGTAGAAGAGGGCGATGACGGCGAGGTTGTCAGCGAGAAAGACCTGGACCGCAAAAAACTGGAAGAGCAGTACGCATTGGCTCCGACCACTCCGTTGGCCAAAGTCCTTTCCGAAAACGCCGAGCTGAAGCTGGCCTTGCTCCATGCAAAGAAAGCCAATCTGCGCATTTGGACTCTGGTGGGCCTCTTGGCAGTGCTGGTGGGTGTGGTGGTGTACGCCTGGGTGGAGATGTATCCCAAGTATAAATATATCGTGACCACCAATAATCAGGCCATCTGCCAAGCAGGTGCTGCCGACCGTCCGCTGGTAACTCCGGCCACGCTGGCGGCCTACGCCCAGGATGCGGTGGTGAATTCATACACCTATGATTATGTGAACTACCGCGAAGATTTGAACCGTATCGGTAACACCTACTATACCGACCGCGGCCGTGCGGCATATTTTGACAGCCTGGACCAATCCGATAACCTCAAGCGGGTGATTGACGGCCGCTATATCTTGAAAGCCTATCCTTTGGGCTCCCCCATTCTGCAATCACAAGGTGTCAACGGCGGTCGCCGCTATTGGGTGGTGCAGGTTCCGGTGGGTATCGAGTTCTATACGGGCAACCTGGGCAAACCTCAATCCAGCCAGCAATTCCTGGCTATGGTAACGGTCACCGAGGAGCCTGCAAGCAAGCTCAATTTGAAGGGTATTGCGGTGGATAACCTGGTATTGCATCCGTATCGGAGATAATTGAATGAAGCGGTTTACTTATCTGTTTATGGGTTCTTTTGCCTTGATGGTCAATACCACGGGTGCGCAAAACATCGTGATGCCGCCGGCGGCTGTGCCGGATGCCAATAACCCCTCCAGTTCCACCATTGTGGTGGCTGCACCTACGGGGCAAACAGGTACGACACAAGTTCAGCCCAACCGTAACGGCCAGATCAGTGGCCCTGCAGTGGTGACCGGCGTAACCCCGGCCAATTTCCAATACCATCGCCCGCCGGGCAGCAACTTGGGCCGTGAAGTTATTTCTCCTTTGCCGGCCGTCATCATGCCGGACGGACGCCAGGTGCGCACCGATACCATCGATTCGATCGGTAATTTGCAACTGACACCGCAGCAGATTCAGGACCTGAAGCGTCTGCAGATTGAGCGTGACCGCGCCCGTGCTACACCTTATCCGATTGTGGCCGACCCGGTGGTGCGCACCTTGGCCTTGGATTTAAGCCCGGGCAAGAGTCCGCCCGCTTTGCGCTTGTCCATGGGTTTCCAAACCTCTGTGGTTTTCAGTGACGGCGGCGGCAATCCGTGGATGATCGAGAGCGTCAGCCTCAACCGGACCTTGTTTTCAGACGGTCAACGCGGCATGGGCGAATCGGCGCAACCGACCAATGTTTTGACCTTGGAGCCGCTGTCATCCGTGCCTTACGGCAATGTGACCGTTATGCTCAAGGGTATGAGCACACCCATCATCCTGATTTTGACCTCCGGCCAGGACAAGGTTGATGCGCGGGTGGATGCAAAAGTGCCCGGTCATAATCCGGATGCTTATGCAGCTGTGAGCTACATTTCCTCTCCGCAACGTGACGCCAATATCGGTTACTTCCTGGACGGTGTACCGCCGGAAGGAGCCAAGCGCCTGAAAGTCACCGGCGGTATGGGTGCGGAAGCATGGTCCTACCAAAACCACACCTACCTTAAAACCGCTGCGGATGTGCAGTTCCCGGCCTTCCTGCATGCGGCTAAATCCACCACCGGCGTCAATGTATTCCGCTTCCCGAACAAGCCTTCTTCGGTTTCCTTATTGGCCGGCGGTCGGGCAACCACCATCTTCATTGAATAATTCCATGGAGCGTATATCGTGAGCGAACAACCAGAAAACTTGGACCCGTTTGTAGACGAAGAAATTGCGTCTCCGTCACAATCCAATGCGCCCAAGGAAGAAGCTGCCGCATCACAGCGGGAGATGACGCCTAACGAGCGCCGCCGTGAAAACCTGCGCAATACCTTTGGCCAGGGTCCGGGCTTGATCGCCCTGATTGCGGTTGGTGTGATTGTGGTGGTATTCCTGGCACTGGCATTCCGTGGTTTTTCCAAGGCGGGTGAGCAGGCTGCAGGCAATTCCAATGTGAGTCAACCAAAAATACCTGGACGTAATAATACGGTAGAGGTGTCCCCGGAAGAAATGGCACGACGTCAGCAAGTTGCTGCGGAAGAAGCAGAGCGGGCTGCTCAAAGCGGTCAGTTCTATCAACCCGGCTTCGATATGCAGGTGGCGGCCAGCCAACCGCAATTCGGTCAGGAAGGCGAATTCCGTTTGGGCCTGCCTGAACAGCAGGCACAAGGTCAAGTATACGGTCCTACGGTGGCATCGGCATCTTCCGTGCAGCTCACCAGCGAACAGGAAGCTGAAATCCTCCGATTGGAGGAACAGCGCAAAGCCACGGAGGCCGAGCGTCAACGCTTGTTGTCCGAATACAACCAGCGCGTACAAAAGCGCGATGAGTTTGCCAATACGCAACGTGATGTGGTGATGGCACAAATCGACAATGTGTTTAAAGGAGCCGGCAGTAACGGCATGTACACCACCGTATCCTATCTGCCGATGAGTGCCAGCGGCGTTGCAGGTTACGGTAATCAACAACAAGCTTACGGCGCGTACCAACAGGACCAGCTGACCAGCACCGGCGGTATTGCACAGCCGGCAGGCAACACCGGCAGTGGTTGTGAGAAAGCCTTCCGCACCGGCAATACCGCATTTGCAGTCTTGGATCATGAGGTCAATACCGATGCCGGTAACCATGCCATTGCCACCATCATGGGCGGTCCTTATAACGGCAGCAAAGTGATCGGCGGTGTGCAAATCAGCCATAACAATGTGGCGCTGCAATTCAACCGGCTTGCGCCGCAGGACGGGCGCAATACCTTGGCCATCAATGCGGTCGCTATGCGAACCAGTGATGCGAGTATGGGTGTGGCCACTTCCATCAACCGCCATACCATCAGCCGCTACACGGCCTTGATCTTCTCCAGCGGCCTCGCCGGCCTGGCCAATGCAGCGCAACAGACCGAAGGAACCATGACGCAGTTAAATAACGGAACCACCGTGGTATCTACGGAGCGGGCCAATGACCGTCAAATCATTGGTAATGTATTGGGCCAGGTCGGGCAGACCATGTCCGGTGAGATCGCTCAGCGAATTAGCCGGCCGCCTACTTACAAAGTAGCGCGTGGAACCGGAGTGGCTTTATTTTTCATGGATGATGTGTGCGTTCAATAAGGAGTATGCGCAATGGCTCAAGTTAAGCAATCTAAAAAGCAGTTATCTTTTGGCATGTTGGTCGGCATCTTCTTTGGCGGCTTCGCCTTGCTGATCATCATCGGTTTGATTGTCGGATCTGCGTTGAAAGGTTCGTCCCAGCAGACGACCCAAATTGCACCGCAGCCCCAGGCGCAGCAACAGGTTTATCCCTATCAGGGCGAAGAACAATCCGGCGACATCGGCAATTACATGGAAAACCGTGAGCAGCTGCGCAATATGCAGGCCATTACCCAGCAGCTCAATGTGATGCAGTCACAAATGACCGGCATGCAAAACGAGTTCAACGCCGGCAATGCCAACCTGGGCGTACAGCTGCAAAAAATGCAAAACGACATGATTTTGCTGGACCGCCGAATCAGCGCGATGGAAGAGGCCTTGAAGGCCAATGCCACCAACTATCCCATGAACGGCAAGAAAAAAACCGACTGGCGCAAAGAGCGCCAAGCCACCGGCAAGGCCATCAATGACAAACATGTGGTTGCAGCCACCAATGGCCGGGCATGGATAACTGAACAAAACACCTCGATTGAAGTAGGTGATCAAATCCGTGGCCGTACCGTAACCACCATTGATGACGTGCGTACCAAGGTATACGTTAACTAATACCGGACAACGGCACATTGCGTTATCAATTTTGAGATAGATGATACCATGCCAGATTTAATGACAATATTGCTAAATACGGGCGATTTGGTTCCTGCCATGATCAGCACACTAAGGGTTGTGGCAGGATTGATGTCGGTTTGGTTAGTGGGTTCAGGTCTCTTTGAATTGTATGCGGTTTCTAATGACAACAACCAAAGATTACTTAGTGGCCGGAAAGAGTTCACTTGGGGCGGAGGATTTGGTTCTTTGTTTATAGGTGGCTTGATGATGGGCTTCACCACCTTAGAAGTAATTGCTCCGTTGACCAACGGTTTGACCGGCGGCTATGTCACAAACCAGCTGATGATGTACCAAGTTGATGCAGCGGCTTCCCTGACCGAAAAGGGTAAGGCGGCTTTATCTGTCATTTTTATGATTTTACAAGTAGTGGGCTTTATTGCCTACCTTAAAGCATTTTGGGTGTTTAATAATCGTTTTAATAACGGACCATCCAATCAAGTTTCAATGGGAGTGGCTGTCGGTTTTTTAATAGGTGGTTTTCTCTGTTGGAATGCCAAGTGGTTTATAGATGTTTTGGGTAATCAATTTGGCTTTAATATCCTGGGTTTGTTCTTTTAATCAAGTTTTTGTCGTGTATCCATCATAAGGAAATTTATTATGAAAAACTGGTATTACAAATTGTTGGCTTCCGGTACCGTGGCCTTGATGAGTTCCAGCGTCTTTGCAAATAACAATAGTGGCAGCGGCGGTATTCAGCCGTTTGACCCTACCAAAGATTTGTCAGGTGGTAAAAAACTGACAGATGTATTGGATAATGCAGATACAGCTGCACAAACAGGGACAACTTTTTTCTTGAATATGATGACATTGGTCGGATTTGTTATTGTTGCCATTAGTCTTCTTGTTTTGTGGAGAGCCTCTAAAGAAGACGGCCGTGAGCGTCCGGTAGCAGGATTTATCGGTTTGTTCATGGGCGGCCTTATGGCCGGTGTGGGCACAGTCGCTTGGATTATCCGTAATTCTTTGCTCGGCTAAAGATTGTGCCGGGAGGGATGACGATTCCCTTCCGGCTATATGATTGGAGTCCCTATGGCCGTTGAATTTCCGGGCGACAAACGCCTTGAAAACCAGCCGCAGCTATCCATCAAAAGAGATGGAAATCTGCCTTGGCGCACCGACAAACCTGCTTATGCGGGCGGAAACGTTGCTGCCGGAGAGGCATGTTCATGCTGCGGTTGGACCGGCCGGGACAACCAATATGTGACCATTCCAGATGGTCCATCTAAACCGGTTGTACTGTGTGCTTTGTGTGTTTTGCCTACGGCCATCGGCCATGCGCTCAACACCGGTAAGGGCAGGTTGGTTATCCTGCCCGAACTGACGCAAACTGAAATCGTCAATCTGTTTAGATGGGCTTATTTGGGCGCTTATGCGCTAAAGATGCTGGCGCATGAAAAATCTTGGCTGCGTCAGCCGGGGAATGAGGCTTTATTGGGTAAAGCAAACGCCCTCAAGCCGTTGGCCGGTGCAGTAGGCAAATTGGAAGCCATGCTGGCCCAGCGGGGAGAAGATCAGTTGCGCAGGCAGTTTATAACCAATGTGCCTTCGGAAATGTTTTTCCCGGTTGCGTTCAGCCAACTGTCTGAAGAGCTCTATGCAAAGCGGTCCAGTCATTTTGCTGCCTTGCGGTTTGTGCCGCATTATGCGGCATTGACGGATGAACAGTGGCAGCAAGCCTTTGCGGACGCAGTATTTGAGCCGGGCATGTTTGCCAGCCGTTTCCCCAATCCGCTGACCTCGTAATACGGCCGGTTCTGACCGCCCGCATTGTTTCATAACCCAGGGTGGACCAGCAGCATGAATTACGGCCTTCTGTATATCACAGACCATCAGCGCACCGGCTTGGATCCGGAGGCTTTGCATAATGCCTGGTACTGTCATGTTTTTGACCGTGAGGTGTATCCGCTTACCGCTGTGGCTGATTTGCCCCCGGACTTTGTCTGGATAAGCAATCTGACCGGCCAGGTGATCAGTGACAACACCAAGTTCAAATTGGCCGTGCAAGAGCGCCATATTCAGTGCCGGAATGCCGAATGGCTGCCGCAAAAACTGGAACAAATGGCCACCGAGTTGGCGCTTTCACTGCCGGAGCAACTGCCTTTGCTCCTGGATATGGTGATGCGCCTTTTGGTTTTTTTGGAGCAGCAATACGGATGCACCCTACAGCAGCCGCATCCGGTCATCAGCCAGCTGGCGGCCAGCATACAGTGGCCGCCGAAGAAGGTTCAGGATCACGAGTTTTACCAGGCATTACAGCATGGCGGTTTCCGCCCTGGACGGAAAATCATTTTGCGTTTGCCTCAGCAGGATGGCGGTACGACCCTCACCAGTATGGGTATCAACCGTGTTGATCTGGCCCGGCGTTTGCAGACGCTCAACTTTCCGACATTGGGGCAGTGGCAGCGCGAAGATCCCAAAGCCATTGTTGCTTTAGACGACAATCAGTGTTGTCTGGCGCGGATCAAGCCGCTGCAACCGGTCGGTGACAATCCGTTGGCGCAGGCGTTGTGCACATTCCTCAAGCAAAAAGCCCTGCCGACTGCAGAGTCTTGGTGGGTCAATGATGTGGAATACCGCTTCATGCAGCACATCATGCTTTTGGAGTGTCTGGAGTTGTTCGTCAACCATGGCGAAGCCAATGAGGCAGTAAGCGCCTTGCTGCCCTACGCGGAGCTGGACAGGCTTTCCTACACCCGCTGCGCGGCGGCCCATGCGGCCATTGAAGCCATCATCGTGAGTGCGGAAACCGGCAATATGACCAGCGTCATGTCTTATTGGGTCAAATCGGCCGTGTGGGTACATTGTCTGACGCTGGCAGAGGAAATGGCCGAAGGCGGATTTTGCCCGGTCAACGTCAATGCCAGCACCGGTATGTTTCAGTTCCTTCACCAACCGGACAATCTGGGACAGCTGGTGCAGTTTGCCTTCGGTAAGGGCTTCGAACCCAATGCGGCCATGTTTCAAGGCATATCATGATTAGGGATGATTTGATCAAGCTGCAGGCATATATCATCAGTGCCGGCGATGCACACATCAGGATGGCTGTGGACGCCATCCTGTTAGAACACAGGGACGAGGCCGACAAGCTCAAGGCCGTACAGCAGGAATTAAAGGAGTATTACCATGGCAAGCAAAACCGAAGCGATACTGTTGCACATTCTGAGCAATCTCAATCCGCAGATTAGCCATTATTGCGACCTGGAAACCGTTGACGGTGATCCCGGTGACGGTAAGCGTGCCGAAAACAAACAAATCCTGATCTATCAGGATGGCTCTTGCGCCTCTATCCTGCAAATTCGCGGTGTCAAAAACCTTTTGGGTATGAGCGATTTTGAAGACCTGGTGGCCAGCCTGTCGCAAACGCTGGAGCCGTTCATGCAGCTCAAAGGCCATCAGATCCAGTTTATCTACCGCCGTGACCTCGATGCCACCGACCAGCTCAACGAAATCGGTGCGATTCAAAAAGCCTCTGCCCGTGCCCTGAAACTGGATGTATCCGACCTCATCGATGAGGCGGTTGAAAAATACAGCCAGTACGTCTATGAGGAAGAGTGCTATATCGTCCTCTACAGCCGCCCCTCTTTGTTGGATACCGTGGAAATCAAGATGGACCGCGACCAGAAGGGTGTGCTGCGTAAAACCTATGAAATGCCCAGTATGAAAAACGGGCAGAATATCTTGCGGCCCATCGGCTATTTGTACGACCGGCACACTTCTTTTGTGGCCAAGGTATTCGATGATCTGTCCAGCCACTACACCGGGGTAGCGGTTGAGAAACTGGATGTCAAATCCATGCTGCGGGCCATCAAGCGTGTGGCCAACCGCGGCGGCACCAGCCTCAAGTGGGAGCCGTTGATTCCGGGTAACGGCCTGTCGCCGTCATGGAATGACACCGAGGAGATAACCGAGGGCGGTTCGTTTATGTATCCGCCGCTGCCGGAGCAGATTCTCAACGAGACCGCGACCTTGGGCAAAAACCGCGACAAAACGTTGCCGGATGACGAGTTTTTGCGTATTGGTGACCGGGTTTATGCACCCATCGTGTTCGCTTCACCCCCGAAGACCGACACGGAGATGTTCGCCAATCTCTTCAATGCACTGAACCGGGCGGAAACCATTCAGGACGGCCGCCGCCGCGCCTTGCCGTACTCCATATCATTCATGATGGAGGGGGACGGCATGAAATTCACCCTGATGAAGTCCATTTTTGCCCAGTTCCTGTCGTTTACCAGCGAGCAAAACCGCAATATCAATTCGGCCATGCGCGAGTTGAAAGAGTATGTGCGCGACCATGGCTGTGTGGTCAAATTCAAGATTGCTGCCATGACTTGGGCCGACAGTGACATGGATTCTGTCAATGAGCTGAAGCTGCGCAAGAGCAAACTTAAAAACGCCATCGAGGGTTGGAGTGGAGCGAGCTGGAAAAGCGTTACCGGTGATGCGGCCGTCACCTGGCGCAGCAACTGTCTGGCTCTGTCGCCCAAACACAATGGCAACCCGTGCGCCGCACCGTTGGAGCGGGCGGTACAGCTGTTGCCTATCACCCGGCCTGCTTCGGCCTTCCCCGGCGGAACTATCATGCACCGCAGCCTGGACGGATCACTGTTGCCGTTTGAGCGGTTTTCGGCCGAACAGACCACCTGGATTACGCTGGCGGTAGGTAAGCCGGGTTCGGGTAAATCGGTATTGCTCAACAACCTCAACTTCGAAGCTTGTATCTCGCCGGGTATCAAACGGCTGCCCTATGTAGGCATCATCGACATCGGTATTTCTTCACTGGGCTTTGTTGACCTGGTGCGGGACGGTTTGCCCGACAATCTGCGCCACCTGGCAGTATACCGCCGCATCCAAAACACCGAGCGTTATGCCATCAATGTGATGGATACGCCGCTGTTGCAGCGCGTTCCGCTGCAGCGGGAAATGCAGTTTAAGGTCAACTTTATCACCGCCCTGGTGACCCCGCCCGAGCGTGACAAGCCCTTGGAGGGCATGACCGGCTTTGTGGCTAGGGTACTGAAAGAGGCCTATCTGCTGTGCAAGGACGACATTGAGCGCGGGCAGCCCAAAAAATACACCCCCTATCAAAACCCGCTGATCGACAATGCGCTGGCGGGCTTGGGCTACCGCCTGGAAGACGGCCTGAACATCACCTACTGGGAAATTGCCGAACGTTTCTTTGATGCGGGCATGTATTACGAGTGCGAGGTGGCACAGCGTTATGCCGTGCCCACCCTGACCGATCTCGGCCATGCGGTCAACAGCGAAACCATCTATGCGGAATTCAATCATGAGGACGGCCAGCGTCTGCGTAACTCCTTCAACATGGGTTTGCGTGATGCCATTGATCAGTTCGAAATCTTCCGGGGGGTGACCCAGTTTGAGTTGGGTTCGGCCCGCATTACCAGTATCGACTTGCAGGACGTGGCCGGTAAGGACAGCTCGCCTGCCAGTGTGAAGCAGACCACCCTGATGTACATGATTGCCCGGCAGTCATTTATCCAGAAGCTCGGTTATTCCAAAGAGGACTTGCCCAGCTTCAGCGAAAAAGTACGTCCGTATTACGAGCGCATCATCTTGGAGCTGATGGAAGAGGAAAAAATCCTCATGTATGACGAATTCCACAAGACCAAGTCGGTGGCCAAGGCCGGGGAAAGCTCAACCGAGCCCTCGGTTCTGCAGCAACAGGTTATCGTTGACGGCCGTGAGGGTCGTAAATGGAAGATGGAAATCGTTTTGGGTAGCCAGCTCTTGTCCGACTTCGGTGTGCTGGTGGATGTGGCCACCAACATCTTTGTGTTGGATGCGGCCACACCGAAAGAGCGCAAGGCGTTCAGCCAAACTCTGGGTATTACGCCGGCGGCCGAATCGGCACTGGCCCAGCATGTTCACGGCCCGGGGCGTCATGGTGCCACCTTCCTGGCGGTCACCGAAACCAAGCAGGGGCGTTACTGCCAGCTGTATACGCTGACTTTGGGCGCAATGCGACTCTGGTCGCTGTCCACCACGGCTGAAGACCGTAAAATGCGCGAAATCTTCTATAACCACTTTGAAGACCGCAAAGAAGCGCGGGCGGCCTTGGCCTACTTCTTTCCCGAGGGCGGCTGTAAGGCGCGGGTGGACAATGAGAAGCGTTTGATCCAATTGGATGCGCAAGACGCTACCTTCTCCGAAGAAGACGAAACCGGTATTGTGGAAACCATTGCCAAGCGCTGTATCGAAGAATACTACGCGCTTAAAAATGCACAGGCAGCATAGGATCAGGCATTATGGCTTATAAGGGTGTCGAAAGACGGGACGAGGTGCGTACCGGCCGCCGCAAACGCGATGTGCGCACCTTTAGTCAAAAATGGCGGGATTTTTTCCGGGACTATCAGTCATCGGTACTTTTTCTGTTTTTGGCCCTGGCCATGTGGGTGATCATCGGCCTGATGGTCAGCCTGCCTTTCGGCACGGAAATGCTGTTGTTGTTTTTCTTTGCCTTTGTCAAAAAATACTACAATTTTGACAAAATGGCCTTCAACTTCCCTTACCGGGTTCCGAAACTGGCGCAGGCGCTGGATGCGTCCTATCCGCGCGTCAAAGTGGGGGAGGGCATCACCTACTGGGGTAATGAGAAGCCCAGCAAGGAGCAGATCTACTCCAGTGACAGCGACATGCGGGCGCACAACCTGATTCTGGGAACCACCGGTTCGGGTAAAACCGAGCTGTTGCTGGGATTGTGCGCCAATGCCCTGACCCAAAATACCGGTTTCATTTATGTGGACGGTAAGGGCGACCCCAAACTGATGGAGCAAATCTTCCGCCTGGCCCGAACCTTCGGCCGTGAAGATGATTTACTCCTCATCAATTTCATTACCTCTGGCCGTGACTTCATCGACAAGCAAACCGACAAAGTCACCAACAACATCAATCTGATGGACAAAGCATCTTCGGGCATGTTGATCGAGCTGATCACCGGCCTGATGGATGACTCCGGCAGCTCCGGCGATATGTGGAAAGGCCGGGCCATTGCGTTTGTGGCTGCCTTGACCCGCCCGTTGTGCTATTTGCGCGACAAGGGCTTTATCCAATTGTCGGCCGAAACCTATCTGCAATACTTCGAGCTTGAGGCTTTGGAAAAGCTTATCAACGACCCGGAGAAGGAATTCCCCAACCTGGATAAAGCCCAATTCGAGGTGGTAGCGCAAGCCCTGATCAGTTATGTCACCAATATCCCCGGCTACAATCCCAAGCTCTACAAAGACAAAAAACGCCAGGAACAAAAAACAGTCGAGCAGCACGGTTACATCACCATGCAGCTGACCCGCATCTTTAATGACCTGACCTATAACTATGCCCACATCTTCAAGACCGATGTCGGTGACATCGACTTTTACGATGTGGTGCTCAATCGGCGATTGTTAGTGACGTTGCTGCCGGCTTTGGAGCGGGCACCGGACACTCTCAAGATGTGCGGCAAGCTGATTGTCGGCAACATCAAGCAAATGATGTCAGGCTGTCTGGGCAACCGCGTAGAGGGTCAGGTGCGCGAAATCATCGAAAGCCGCCCTACAAATGCGGCGGTTCCGTTCTATATCATCCTTGACGAATACGGCTACTATGCGGTGGTCGGCTTCGCGGTGGCTCCTGCCCAGGCCCGTTCTTTGGGTTTCAGTGTTACCTTCGCCGCCCAGGATTTTTCCAGCTTGAAAAAATCATCGGCCGAAGAGGCGGATGCCACTTGGGAAAACACCAATGTGCGGGCAGTAGGCCGCCTGACCTCCGGCAAAGAGTCGGAAACTTGGCGGCGCGTCTGCGGTGCTGCCGGTGAAGCCGAGGTCAGCAACTTCAGCAGCTTGGACCGCAATGCCGGGGTGGTGGGTGACACTTTCCGTTCGCCCGACAGCATCAGCATCAGCCGTATGGAACGGCTGAATTACGATGATGTGGCCGGCCAGCAGGACGGTGAATTCACCTTCATTGTCGGCAAGAAAGAAGACGTCAACAACGGCGGTGTGCGCGTTTTGCGCGGCATGAGCTTCTATACCGCTTCCGAGCGTCCGCGCGATATGCGCATCAATGACCTGATACCGGTATTGCTGCCGCAGAAAGACATGGTCCCGAGTGTCAAACGGGTGCTTCACACCGTCAGCGAAGTGATGGCTGACCATTTGCTGCCCAGCAAATTGCTGTCGGAGCAGCGCTGCGTACCGGTTGCGCCTTTGGTCAAATTGTCCGAGCAACACGAATACTTTACAGCCAAGGGCCTGCCGCGCCAGGAACAGGCGCTGGCCAGTTTGTGGTGGTTGCTGGAGGAACAGGACAAGCCCAAGGCTTTCGGTATCAGCTCCCAGGCCCTGGTGGCCGAGGCTGCGCGGGTGGATGCTACCGGTATGGAGCGTCTGCACAGCTTTATCGACAAACTCTTGGACGGCGTACTCAATGAGGCGGAAGTCATCCAACACGCTGGTTCCCCGGAGGCGGCCAGCACGGTGGTAACGGCACAAGGCGAAACCTTGAGCCTGCCGCCGGACGACTCGGACGATGTGTGCGGCGATATAGTGCATATTCCGCCGAAATCGGCCAATGCTGTGGATCCGATGTTGATTCCGCAGGATAAGGTAATCGACCGGTATCTGGTATTCCAGGAGATTGAGCTGTTCCGCAATCCGGCTACATACCGGGTGGCTGATGACACCGCGCCGACTCTGGAAGAGACGGTGGATGATTTGCTCAGCCGTGACCAGGTGAGGGCGGTGGCCATGCTCACCGGCAGCGTCAATCCGAGCCGGATGCTGCGGCCGATCGGTGAGACCGGAGAGCAGCAGCTGGAGTTGATTAAGGACACCATTCGTGAGCAAACGGATACCGACCAGATACAGCCCTTGGCCACAACCGAGATGGACAAGCTGCGCAGCGTCATGTTCGAGGCCAAAGAACTGATTAAGGAGCTGGAGCAGCAAACGCGCATCAAAACAGAAAATTTAAATAAAAAATAATTTTTTTATTTAATATTGTATGGTATATTCCCTGTGAATTTGGGAGACACACAATGTTTAAAGGGGCCTGGAAGGCGACAAAATATTTAGGCTCGATGCCCTTGAAGATACTCGGTATCACCTATATCCGCCGCAACAACCAGATCATGCGCGACCAGCTGCACAAGCTCAAGTCGCCAATTTGTCCCCATTGTTACGAAAGCGTTTTGCTTTTGGATGAGGGTCGCAACGGTGTGCGGCGCACCTACGAAGACGGCCAGCGCACCGTGGATTTGTATCACTGGCTATGCCAAAACCCGGACTGTCAGGCTGACGAATTGCTGCCCATGGATCTGGACGAAGCGCGGGAATGGGCCAAACAGATACATAATGATGTCGCCGCCAAGCAAATTGAAACCATGCAGGCGGATGACATGGAGCCTTATCTGAAAACACACCGGGTGTTTTCACGCATCATGTATCTTGGGGCGTTTATTTGCCTTCTGTTTTTGTTTTACGGCTTGGCCTTTTCCAATACCTCGGTGCTGAAGCTGTTGATCATCTACATCACCATTGGGGCGGCATTTTTTGTCAACGGCATGAAACGCAGTTACCGCTGTTGGCAAATACAAAACAAACGCCTGTTTGATCAGGCAGCCTTTAAAGATTGGTTGCGCAACGGACGCTGGTTCGTGTAGTCGCACACTGGATACAGGGAACATTGCATGGGCGGATGGCTGCATAAAGGATGTTTGGCAACGGCTTTGGCTCTTCCGGTAACGGCGGCCTATGCCGATTTGTCTGTCCGTCCTGCAGACGTCAACTGTGTGATGCAGGCGGCACACCGGCAGCAAGTGCCGGCCAATGTGCTTTTGGCCATCTACAACATCGAGATGGGCAAAAACGGCCAGGTGGTTTCCAATCGCAACGGCTCCAAGGATCTGGGTCACTTCCAGCTCAATTCCATCCATTTTGGCAAAGACGGCCTGTTTACCAAAATGGGCATCCGCCAGGAAGACGCTTTGCACCGCGGTTGCTATAACGCGCACCTAGCCGCCTATTTGTTGCGGCTGCATCTGTCCGAAAACAACGGCCAGGATTTCTGGACTCGGGCCGCCAATTATCACTCCAAAACCCCCGTACACAACCGGCGTTACCGCGCCAAATTGATCCCCTTAGCCCAGCAATGGGCTAATATTCTCATCAGCCAATACCCCAACGTTCACGTTGTAAGGTTTTAATTGGCTATTTCATGAAAGGCTGTGATCATGCTGAATAATCAAGTTCAAATCGTTGGCAATGTGGGACGTGCGCCGGAGGTGTTCACCACCGATTCAGGCCGTAAGGTGCTGACCTTTTCGGTGTGTATCAATGAGAAGTACAAAAAGGATGAACAGCTGGTAGAGCGGGCCATATGGGTTCCCTGTGTCTGCTTCCAAGAAGCTCGGGTGAAATACCTGGAGCAAAATCTGCGCAGCGGCGCTTATGTTCTCGTAGGCGGCCGCCTTTCTGAAAACACCTATACTTCCAAAAAATACTTCGATGCCGGCGGTACTGCGGCTACGATCCGCGAACTGCAGCTGGTCGTTGAAGAGTTTCTGCTGTTGGACGGCAAACCGAAACAGAGCGAAGAGCCGGCTCCGGAGCCCGTTCCCGAGGAAAAGCCCAAATCCAAGGCATCCAAGGCAAAATCTGTTGCGGATGAAAACGAAGAAACCGGGTTTTAATTGATGATGGAGCGCCGTGATTTTCTGAAATCGGTGGCCGGTGTTTCACTGGCTGCCGGTTCCGGGTTGATTCTTCCCGGCCGGGAGGTGTTTGCCGCACCCTCCGGCCCGGTTTCTGCCCAGCTGGACAATGATTTCTGGTTCCGGCCGCGGCGCATCCATATTCAACGCAGCGATAACAACGAACGCTTGAACATTACCTTTTGGCAAAACGGCGCATACGATGAATTGGCCTACCGTAAGCTGTGCTGGCTGTTCCGTGACGTCAAGTCCCGCAACGCTGCCCGCCATATGGACATTGCGCTGTTCAACGTTATCTACGGTGTTCAGGAATGGGGCCGTCTGCTGGGCAGTTATGACCCTGTTTATTTGCTGACTTCGGGTTATCGCACCGATCATCGCAATGCTACTATCGAAGGTGCGGCCCGCAATTCCTTCCATGTTCTGGGTAAAGGCTCAGACGGTGTTTATAAAGGCATTCAGCTGCGCAGTGTGATCACCATGGCCGGATATTTCAACGCCGGAGGCGTGGGCGGCTATAATACCTTCGTTCATTTTGACACCGGTGGCCGTGACCGCCGCTGGGGCAGCGCCAAACGGTAATTCCAATATTCCTTAACAATCTGGGGGCCTTGTTCCTATGAGCCATTATCGAATCTTCTTCACGAATGTCCGCCATTTAGCCTCAATAAAAGGTATGACCCATTCGGAATTGGCGGAGAAAGCCAATATTTCCGCCAGTCTGATGTCAGGTATAACTCGAGGGAAGGGCAACCCCACGTTGGACACCATGAGTGCTATTGCACAAGCGCTGGGAACGCCATTAACCTATTTGTTGGAACATCATGACTTGGACAAAGACAGCTTGGTCATGCTTCAGACAAGACCGGACGAGACTTCCCGGCTGCCAGAAGGATACGAAAAAGTGACTGTTGTTTTGCCGCGCTATCGTGCATTTATTGCCAAACAATGGAATAAAGAAGCTTTAAAGGCATTGAAGAAGAAATCCTAATAACTATTATGTAATACATAATAGTTATTTTGAGAATTACATCAATATACATTCGTGGGCGTTTATGTGCCGACCAAGCTTCGGTGCTCAATATGCTTCCGTACCCACCTGCCAAGCGACAACATAGAGGAATCGGCTATAGCATGCCGAGTGAGCCCGTCTGTTTGGTTTCGCGCTCCATTTCAACCATATTCACCAGTATCTCTGCCTTGGCGTCGGCATACTTTTGGAAGCCTACGCGCTTGGCTTCCATGTACTCCGCCTCTCTGATCGAGCAGCAAACGGGATTGGAAAAATTAGCTTCCGTCAGAAAAGTGTCTGGCGCAGTCTCTGCCGGATACGCAATCTCCGATAAGTTGTAACCGTAAAAAATAGCGAGGTTCGGCCGGGGCGTGTTGATGCCTTGGGCGCCCAGCAAAACAAACAGTATCGGTACAACGCCAAGCGGCTTGAATTGGCCGGTTTTCAATATATGTAAAATGACTAAAATGCCGCTGATGACGCCGACGGCCATAAAAACCCACGCGCCGTAATATGTCAGGTAGTAGTACAACGGCGTTTGGCTTTCGTACTCCATCAAAGCATGTTGAATAACAGTCGCAAATGTATCCCGCATCTGATCTAAATCCACTTCTAAACCCTTTTAATCAGCTCTATTGAAAAAAATTGTTTATAATTAATGATTGTGGTGCTCTACTTTAAGCCATCCTAGGGAACCTTTGCCATCTAACACGATGTCAATATGGCTTCCCCCTTTGTACACGATAATATCCCCGCTGGTTGTCAGGCTTTCCAAGAGGGACAGGTTTTCAAGTAAAGAGGGAAGGGCGAGTTCTATGTCCTGCCGGAGTGCTTCAAGATCTTGGGTGTAATCCAGATCCAAGATGTCTGCATATTTGCCTTTAACCAAGCGGCGGCCATTCGGTACATTGATAACCTTGATTTTCATTGCATTGTCTCTCTTTAATTTATCGATAACCCAAGCTTTGAGATTCGGAATTGCTTCCAACAATCTAATCAGCTCGCCGTCATTCTCCTTGCTGACGGCAAATTTGAACTGGCGCAGGCCGGCCGCATATTTTTTCTGGGCTTTGGCCACGGCAGGGGTGTAGTTTTGCTTGTTCATGCCCTCGCTCCTAAAGCTCAATGACTTCCCAGCAGGAAGCAATGCCAACTACGACATGACCAATCTGCTCAAACTCTAGGGCTTTTTGACGGCATTCGGGGCGTGGGCCGTATGCCAACCAATCTTCCATGCAGTCTTCCAAGCCATCTTCGCCATCGTAGTCCGGGCAAAGATCTCTAAGATACGCCAGCTTTACCGCTTCACCTTCATGGATGGCTGCCATGACCAAGCCGGAGCCGTCATAGCCGCTTGCCCGCGTGGGTACTTTGTAAGCATTCATGTGCGCTCCTTCAAAAACCAAATACTGTTATGGTGTTGGAGTTTGCATTGTAATATAGCGTACCCTATATTACAAGGACAATTTCAATTTAACTTCGCCAGATCCGAAAACCGGGTCGTGTATCGTGGGCTCAGCGTCTGCCGCTGCATGATCCAGCGTTGGTCCAGATGCTCGGCAGCCAGTGTAATGGTGTGTCGGCCGAATTTTTGGTTAATCCGGTCTAAGGTGTCCATCAGTTCAGGATGCCCTGCTTGGGCTTCCGGCAACCACAAATCCTGTTGCACATCTGTGCAGGCCGATTCGATACCGGACAGTTCGATGCCGCAGCGCTTATATGCTATGCCGGGCTTATAAATTGCCTCCAACAAGGTTAGAGCCACATTATTGAGCAACATGGTGTCTGCGCTGGCCAATGGCAGCGGAATGCACCGACGACCAAAATATTGCGGTACATCCTGGCGGTAACGGTTGGATTGGATGAAAACAGAGAGTGTGTTGGCCTGGCTGTGTTGGTGCCTGAGTGCAGCGGCTGCATTGGTGATATGGTGGGTTATCGCAGCCCTCAATCCGTCCAGATCAGTTATCTGTTGACCAAAGCTGCGGCTGCGCACCAAGCTTTTGCGCTCCGGCGCGGCGGGTTGCAAGTGATCACAGGCGATGCCCTGCATTTCTCTTTGGGTGCGCTCCAGTACCACGCCAAAGCGCTTGCGCAGGCTGCCTGAATGCGCCCGAACAAAATCCAAGGCAGTATGGATATTTTGTTCGGCCAGTTTTTTCCCAAAGCGCTGGCCAATGCCCCAAATTTCATTGACCGCTTGCGAAGCGAGCGCCCGGTGTTGGATGTGTTCCGGCCAATCTGACCATACCACCACACCCTGAAAATGGTGAGGATAGGTCTTGGCCAGGTGATTGCAAAACTTGGCCAGAGTCTTGGTCGGTGCAATACCGACACAGGTTGGAATGCCTACCCATTGCCACACCCTCTCTTTGATGGCCAGTCCCAGCGGCCTGAGATTATCCATGCCGGAGACATCGGCAAAACATTCGTCTATTGAATAGACTTCGATGGCGGGAACCAAAGATGCGATGGATTGCATCATGCGGTTGGACAGATCGGCATAAAGCTCGTAGTTGCTGGAGAAAACAACCAAGCCGTGCATTTTTTCCAAATGGCGGATTTGAAAGTAGGGCGTTCCCATCTTGATGCCCAGGGCCTTTGCTTCGGCCGAACGGGCTACAACACAGCCGTCATTGTTGGAAAGTACCACCACCGGCAAACGGTTCAAATCCGGCCGGAACACCCGTTCGCACGAGCAGTAAAAGCTATTACCATCAATCAATGCGTACATCAGCGGAACCGTTTGATGACGAAGGTAACTACCCCAACAATACGCAAGACATCGTCTTCTTTGAACCGGAAATCCGGATACTCGCCGCTGGCGTTTTCTGAACGAAGCTCAACCTGATTTGTCCTGCTGATATACAGCCTTTTGATGGTGAATTCATTACCCAGGTCGGCCATCACAATATCCCCGTTTTTGGGCGTTACCGAACGGTCAATGATCAACAAGTCTCCTCGGCCGATGCCGGCATCCAACATCGAGTCGCCGCCACACTCCACAGTGATGGTGGCCGCTTGGTTTTTAATCAGATACTCGTTGAAATCCAAGTAATCCTCAACGTACTGTTCGGCTGGACTGGGAAAGCCTGCCGGGATACGCTGATGGAGCAGGGGGATACGGGCAGTAGACGGAGTAGGGTGGGGAAACTTGGCATCCAGTGGTGTAGCGTTGGCTAACTTAAACTGTGCCACCATTGCAGCAACTGTATCAAGCAGCTGCAATGGAACCCGCACAGGGCGGGTTGGAATGCCAGGCTTACGCCCGGCTCCCGGGCGGGAGCCGCCGTGATTTGAAACGGTTGAATCAGACATGATGGCTATCTTGAAATATGTACATTATTCAAGATAGCGTAAAGTAAAAAAGGATGACTGTAAAGCCATCTGGAATGTTATTTTGGAGGAAACATTCATGAAACAGAAGAACGATACAACGTTTTTTTTGAGTGTCAAAAAATTTACATTCCAGACCAATTTTGGGAATCAAGTTCAATGCTTCGTTGGCGGGTTAATGCACTTTGATAAGGGCATTTACAATGCATAAATTCTTAACAATAAAATTACGCTATGACCCACGGTCTAAAGCATTTGAAATAAATCTCAACATCTCCTTGGGCGTTATATTGGCATTTATTTTGAAACTTTATCATTCAAATAAGTTATATGCCATACTGGAGCATATATTGGCTTACTTAACAAATATTCCATTTTGAAACTGCGCGGTTAACGTAAAAGGAGGGGTTGTTCATTTCCCATGGGAACCAAACAACCCTCTTGATTGCTTCAACCTGTCCAGCTGTTGCTGAGTCGGCAAGCCATAGTCCATGGCACGTCTAAGCGCCGCTTCGTTCCAGTCTGTGTTTTCAAACTCGGGATGCTTAAGCACCGAGTGAAAAGCAAGCTGGCTGTAATAGGTTCTGCGCCCAGATTCAAATGCAAACAAGGTGAACCACTCAGGGAAGGTGTGACTTTTGCCGTCAACCTCTTCGATGCTGTACATCAAAATCAGGCAGCCTGATTCCTGATGCAGTACATTGGGGAAAGTTTGGGTCAGCCAAAAAAAGGCATACGGGTTCTCTGCATGACAATATTCAGTCAGGACCAGTATGCGATTTTGGTTAACCAGGACTTTGTTGCCGGCGATGTTGTCAATCTGGCCGTTGAATTCTTCAATCGGCCAGCTTTCCATGGCCTGTTGCAGGTATTGTACCTGCTCTTGATAGGCCGGAATGTCGTTTACCTTGTCGCCATGCTCCCCCATGACGGCTATCAATCCGTTCTCATTGTGCAAATCAATACTGATTTGGCGATGAAGTTCCTGGCGCATATCGGGGCAGTCAGTGGAAGGTAATCACAACGCGGCGGTTTTTCGCACGGCCGGCGGCTGTATTATTGGTGGCCACATAGCCGCCCAATACACCTTGGGTGTGGATTTTGCTGGCGGGAATGCCTTTGCGCACCAGCTTGGCTTTCAAGGATTCGGCCCGAAGTTTGGCTATGCGTTGGTTGGTTGCCCGGCTGCCGGTAGAATCGGTGAAGCCGTTAATGGTGATGGAATTCGCGTTTTTGGCTTGACGGACCAGCTGATTGAGGCGGGCATTGCTGATTACCACGGCCGAGCCCCGAGCCGGGAGTGTATTGCCTTGGCTGCGGGTTGCAGGTTTGGCGGCTTCAACATGGTAGCGGGCAGCCTGCAATTGCTGCAAACGGGTGATCTCGTTGCGGAGAATACTGTTCTCAAGCTGCAACTGCTCATACTCCGAGGTCGAGTAGTTTGCAGCAGGAGGTTTTTCAATGACCGTCAGCGCATCTCGGTGGCCGAGTTGGCCGGGGCCGGTCGGGATGGCTTCAATAATGGTCAAATCGGCAAATGCAGGCGCACTGCAGAGCGCTACGATGGCAGTCGACAAGTGAGTCAGGCGGCGTTTCATCTAAATCCCTTTTTCAATTTTTTCAGTGTGTATGTGCCTTTGGGCGCTGCTTGCGCTTGTGCCACAGCCAGGATACCAATCTGATCAGGCCGATCCAGATCAGGGTAATGACCAAGGCACTGCCGGCCAGGCTTAAAAATACATTGGTATTACGCCCGTCTTCGGGCAGCTGGTAATAGGAGGGATACCAGACAAATAAAATTTGCAGGAACGGTATCAGCCATAATGCTTTGTTGGGATTTAACCGCCGCCATTTCACCAAAATAACGTAGATGATGATTGCAGCGATATACGAAGGCACCATGATGTAGCCGGTTGTGGTGATTAACAAAGCCACCACGGCTATGGTCATCATGGCAGAGCCTTGACTCGGAGCGCCGTTGGCCATGAGGACGATGCCCAGAAAAAAGGTGATGGCCACCACAACCAAAGGGATGGCCAGAACCAACAATTGCCGCCGGACCTTGGGCCGCGGTATCTTGTTTTGCTCATCAATGACGGCTTGCTGAGCCGGAGACGGAATGGCCACATCAGCTGCAGAAGGCTTGGTTTGCGGTGGTGCTTGGTGACGTTTGCGCATGGGAATCTTCTCTATACCGATTGATGAAATTATAGCATTAGAAAAAATAAAATTAAAAATATAATTATTTTTTCAATTTTTACCGGTTACAGCGTTTGCGTGTAGCTGGGCCAATTTTTCTGCATCTTCGCTGCGCTTCCCCGGTAAGGTTTTCAGGTAGGTGCGGGTCGTTTTGGGATCCGCATGGCCCTGTTCGTCTTGGATGGTCTCGCTTGATGCCCCGGCCATGTATCTGTGTGTTGTATTGGTATGGCGTAGCCAATGGGTGCTCATATCGCTCAACTGCACCCGGATGTAGTCCTCCTCACAATCCAACAAGGCCTTTTCCTTGCATTCAAATATCATCAGGCCGATTGCTCTGGGTGTGAGCCGCCGGGTCTGATCACCCTTGAGCGGGATCACCAATCCATACTTTTCCCCGGATGAGGGCAGCTCATCCAGGCCTAATGCCGTGCGGTATTGCTTAAGCTCCTGCAACAGCAGGCTGTTGATGCTGACATGGCGGATTTTGTGGCGCTTGCCGACCACTTTAAGTGCCCAGCGGCCATTCCTGTACTGAATGTCGCTCATCGAACCTTTGGCCACCTCTTCGCGGCGCAGTCCGGTATGGTAGATGAGCGCAAACAGCCATCGGTCGCGGATATTGATATTGATGTCCTTGGGCTTGAGGGCAGGGCGGCTGGTCAGCCATTGCCACAACCACACCCAGGCATCGAGATCAAGAAAACGGGTTGGCTCCTCTCCCACCTCAACGGCTGGAATAGGGGCCAGCTTGATGATGTTTTTTTGGATATGGCCCAGATCGACCAAGTATTGAAACATCTGGTTCAGGATGGTGCGGTTGTAATTGACGCTGGCAGGCTTGAGGCCAGCCTCTTCCAATGCCGACAAATAACAGGTAATGTCGTTCACGGTGAGTTCAGGCAATGATTTGCCTTCGCTATAAACCCAGTTGATGAACTTTTCGGCCGTCCTTTTGTATGCCTCAAAAGTATTGGCCGAACGGTTGCCACGAGCGGCCAGCCATTGCATGATGGCTGCAATGTCGGCATTCGGATGGCCTGCCGCTTCGGGTGGTAAGAGTGAAAGTTCGGTCATCGCAATGCCAAATCATGGTCGTTGCCCGGTCGGGGCAATGAGTCTTTGTCGGGATAATTTTCCAGGAAAAATTGGGCTGTGTGCTGCATGTCTAGCTCGTGACCGTTCACAGACTGCAAATGTGACAGATTTTCCTTGGGTGCATTGATGGGTGACAGGTTGTTGGCCATCAGGATGGAGTTAGACAATAACATGGACACTTCCTGGCTTTGATGCCCGGTTGATTGATGCTCATTGAAGTGAAATGCAGACACCGCGCCCTCGAATGGCGGCAAAGCTTGGATTTGTTCCAATTGCTCATCAGACAGGTTCACCGGCTGGGGCAGATGTTGCTCCAAGCCGCTGATAAACGCCCGGTTCATGCCGAACTGCCCCTGGTTAACCTGGGCGACCACATAGTCAGCTGCAGCAGTCAGGTTTTCGGGCACGGCATTGTAGTATCTGAATTGGGCGATGGATGGATCTACCGCCGGAAAATCATCCGGCTTGTAGGGCAGGGCGGGGGCTTCAATATGCCTGGCCGAAACTTGTTCCTGGCCATAGTTTTCATTGGTTATTTTGCTGAGCTCAATGCCTGCCTGACAACCCTTAATCAATTTACGCACATCTAGGGATGACATGTTGTCATAATACTTCATGCCACTGTCAAAGGCCTTCATGCCATGCGCCCCAAAAAACGTGCTCACTTCGGGGTTGACCATTTTGACCTGTTGGCCCAAGTGGTTGCCCCAACCGCTGACCACATCGGTACTGAAGCGGCTGCCGCCGGTGATCTGCAAATTGACGTGATCGTAAACAATTGATGACTCCTGGGGCGTCTTGTGCACCCGGGCCGAATTCAGCGTTAGGCCCACGCAATCTATCAGCCCTTGGCCTTTGTTCATCAGGTGGCGTAACACCGTCTGACTCTCACGGCCGCCCTTGGAGTGGCCGGTCTCAATTACCGTGTTGACCGGCTTTTCGTCACGGTTCAAATCCCGGATGACCGAATCGGCAAACTTAATGGCAGCCAAATCCGCCTTAGTCTGTTTGGCATTGAAGGCAATGGCCACATCGGTCATCAACCAATCTTTGGCAGTGGCACTGCCACGATGGCCCAGAACCAACGTGCCGGTACTTTCCTGGTAATAAGCCAATGCACTGTGATCTGAACGCTTATCGTGCTCATGTCGAATCAGGTCAAATCCCTTGATACCAATCGGCTTGGCATCCGGATTGTCAAACAAGGTATAAGTGTCGTGGCAGACGTTGATGAGATCCTGAACCGTGACCGCATCCGTTGGCAGTTCATGCTTGAGCTTGCTCTCCATAGCCACCTCACGCATACATGATTACCGAGTTATCCACGCCCACGGCCAGTAGACCATTTTGAGAGGCAATGGCATTGCTGGCTTCGCCGGGCAATAAAATAGTTATGGCATCTTCGCGTTGCACAGATTCCAGGAAGTAGGCGTCCTCTTCCTGAGTCAGGATGACAAAGCCGGAATCTTTTGCGGCAGCTCCGATGGGTTCACCAACACAAGACAGACTCTTCGGTTCCTCACCAAGAGCACCGAAAAAGGCCTGGCGGCCCTCCGGCAAACTGACTATGACAATCTGGCTATTGGACTCGGGATTATAGGCCCAAGCTGCCTCATCAGCGGCATGCGTTGTAATGCGGCGGGACTCGCCTGCATTCAACCGGTCGGCATTACCGTCTTTAATGCAATGCACCTCGATTTCGTCCAGGCTCCATTCACCAATCTCATTCTTCGAATTGTTGAGCAGGCTGAGTGAGCTGTTTTTGCCTGTATAACCACCGGCCATCAACTCACGGCCGATAGATTTTTCAGTAATGCGCTCGCCGGTATCCAAGTCCAGTTGCAGGACATTGGGCACGTCTTGGAGGCCTAGCTTATCCATGACGGCCTTAATGGGCTTTTCCAGAACAAGGACAATTTTACGGGTGGCCACATCAACATCCATGCTCTTGATGCTTGACGGCCCAACCTCATACCGGTATTTCAATTCAAATGTACCTGCATCCCAGACATAAAGCTGGGTTCCGGATTTTGCCGCAGCCAAGAGGCAGCCACCTTTCCAAAGAAGGGTATTTTCATAGCCGGAGGGCGCATCCGTATCCAAATGGATAACTTGCTCACCGGTAGCAACATCGTATATCAGAATTTCGGTCAGCAAGCCGTTGGCCACAGCCACTTTGTCTTGAGCCGGACTCAATGCAATTGAGCTAACCGCATAGGGAGTACGAATCTTATGTGCAATATTCATTACCTGTTCCTCCACTGCAAACTGATCATATGCTGTTTCCTTATCAGATTTATTCCCAGCCAAGGCTTCCAATTCGTTTGAATTGACTTTAGAAGCCTCAATTGAAATATTATTCCTAATGAGTAATTCTAACTGCCGATTATCGCCATTGAATGATTGAATTGATGCGTTTATCATCTCAGAATCAGAGATATTGGACCAATGTATTTCAAAACCATTTCTTCGGGCGAGTTGGCCAATAAACTCACGGGTTGCTCTCCCATTACCTTCCCGGAAAGGGTGGGCCGCATTTATTTCGCCCATAACATTTGCGGCTTTCTCACTGAATTGATCAATAGTGGTTCCTTGCAGATAATTTTGAGATTTAAGCTTTCTAAACTCCCCTGATAGATAGCCTTCAATCATTGGAGCATGAGCAAATCTACTGTTACCTTTTGATATATCAATCGTTCTAATTTCACCAGCAAAAGGATAGACATCAGAAAAAAGTGTTCTATGTATGGCTTGTAAATGCTTTAAGTCGAAATTGCCTTGAATTGGCGTTTCCCACAACTCCATTACTCGCCTAAAGCTCGCGTCTCTTTCCGCCTTCTCTAGTTTATGAGCATCTCGAATGCCAAACTTATTAATTAAAACGTCTGAGCCATCATAAGTATACGGGTCTTTAAGATTTGTATATTTATTCATCATTTATTGCTCGCTCAATTGCTCTTTTAACTGCCTCATCATATGAGAGCTTCCCCAGAATACACAGTTCTACCTCTGTGACCGATTCTTGGCTTATTTCCAATCCTTCCATTTTCCAAGAGCCAATCGCATTTTTTATAGCTACCTGAGCTTCAGGAGTGGTTTCGGGCAAAAATTTAATGTTCATGTTGATTCCTTGTACTATCTTAGAGGTGATCTGTCAGTGAGGCTTGCTGTTCACAGATGATTGCTTTTTCCCGCAGTAGGTTTTGGATATTCATGTTGTATGGATGATTGGGGTCTGTGGCGGCTGCCTCGATGTTGGCTTCGAGCATCTCTACGGCTTCAATGAAGGTCATTTTCTCGTTTTCGTTCATTTTACTCTCCTTCAATCGCCCTCTTCCGAGGCTTTTATTTTACTTCCCATAATTACAGTTATGGGAAGTATTATAGCAAAAAATAGGCATTTTGTCAATGAAAACAAAAAATACAAATTTATTTTTTAGTTTTATATCGTGTATAATTCACCATTATACACCCAATCAACATACCCAAATCATGCACAGATTTTGTGGATAACTGTGTAGATTGAGATGCTGACTGTTGAGTTGTTGGCATTTTTCTGATTGCCTAATTTTTAAGCAGATTGGATACCTAAATGAAATTATTAACCGCAGCTCTGATTGCTGCATCATGCTTATTGAGCACCGCGGCAACAGCCAAAGAACTCGACTCCCGCAAGGTCGACCAACTCCGCAAGGCATTGCTGTGCAACAATCAACCGTCATTTTCCAAATTATCCGAGCTTGTTTACAGCATGGGCGGCCACAACCCAGAAAACCGTACCGGCAGTTATCGCGGTACATATACCATCCCCTACGGCTTCACCATGCTCAATCAGCCAGTGACCGAGTTTAATGTGACCCGCTTTCTCACTGAGGACGACAATTACATTTACAGGATCACAACCCCTGTACCCAATGTATCCCCTTCCGAAGCTGCAGACCTGCTGGGCATACCTTTGGATTTGGAAACCAAACAATACGCCTCTGGTAGGCTGGGTATTCATGTCCTGAACGGGCAAACAGTATTTATCTGCACACGCTATTAGTACAAAAGCCACCGGATTTGCCGGTGGCTTTTTTTCATGGCGAGGGTGAATCTTCTATTGGGTCAGGCCTTTCTACACCTTCAGCCTTATTATGGCCAATCATGCCCAACCGGAAATACTGGGTGTGGCCACTGGGTTCGATGGGTTGCAAGATCCCTTTCCTTACCAAATCGTGAATGTCGGCCGCGGTTTCCTCACGAGTGGAATGAGTCATGTTTTTCCACTTGTTGAAGCTGATATAGCCTTCAAAGCCATCCAACAAACGAACCATGACCTTCTTTTGCTTTGGGCTGAACTCTACATCTCTATACCGGTCCCAGAAGTTTTTTCTCAGCTCGACAGCATCTAAGGTCCGGTGTGATACCGCAATGGCTTCGGCAACAGTATTCAAATACCAGCTACACCATCCGGTATAGTCCTGCATTTCCCCGTGAACCTCGCCCAAAGCTTGGTAGTATTGCTTCCTCTTGTCTTGCATTACGGCCGACAAGCTGAAATAGCGTAATGGTTGGCTCTCTGCCTTTGATAGTTGCATATCGCTAATGGCACGGCCTATACGTCCATTACCGTCCTCGAATGGGTGGATCAATACAAACCAAAGATGAGCCACCGCAGCCTTGACGTGTGGATCCTCGTTGCCATCGGTATTGTACCAAGCAATGAATCGCTCCATTTCGTCATCGACACTATATCCTGGGGGTGCAACATAATGGACTTTCTGTCTACCCAAAGCACCGGAAACAATCTGCATTTCGCCGTGTAAATCTGTTCTGTACTGCCCCACTTCGATTTCATGCAGTCCACTCCTCCCATCAGGGAATAATTGCTGATGCCAATAACACAAACGCTCTTTGGTTAAGGGTTCATGATAGTTCCTGGTTGCGTCTACAATCACGTTGACCAAACCGTCCACTTTTTTGTCTTGGGTAAGAGGTGCAACATGGTTGTCCAGCGCTAACCTATTCACGACTGAAGAGCGAACCGAGTCACAATTAAGGTACTCCCCCTCAATTTCGCTACTTTTCATAACCTCGGTTATGGCTGTTTCAACCTCAACATCTGACAACATGGGCACACCAAATTGCGCCAATCGGTTCTGCAAAACCAACTGTTGTTGCCTAATGTTTGCGAGCAATTCACCGATTATGCTTGGCTCATAATGGTAGTTTGGCCATTCCGGTTGTTGCCAAAGATAAAGAAATTCAGAATTCATGGGTTTTCCATATGAAAAAACGCCCGAAGGCGTCTTTTAGCGGCGGAAATCGCGCGGATAGATTGGATTGGGGTCAGCCCAGAGCCCCTGTCGCTTTGCTCGGGCTTCTTTTTCCAAGGAAAGGTAACCTGGATTTTTCAGGTACTCCCTGTATGCCCAAGCATGGCCGGAGCGGACCATCTCCATATTGATATTTTGACCGCCCAAATGCACTTCGGCTATTACTCGGCCATATCGATCTTTGCCGTTTTGCATCAAAATCACATTTTTACCATAGACCAAGTCAGACAGCCTTTTTCGGGATGCCTGACCATAGGCTTGGTTCTTTTCCGGCGCATCGATTTGGTCCAGACGGACTCTCAACGTTTGCTTATCGGCCGTTAGACAGTTTATCGTGTCCCCATCGGCGACTCCAATAACCTTGCATGCAGTTTGGGCAAAAGTTGGGGCCGAAACAGCAAGCAACAATGCAAGCAAGAAATGACGAAGGCCGGGCATTATTGAGAAGCTCCGGTAACAGCTTCAGAGGCTGCAGTCATACCAGCAACGCTAATACCAGCTGCAGCATTGGTCTCCAGCACGTCTGCATTAGCAGCACATGCGATTTCGGATTCAACTTGATTTTCCGCAGCTGAATATTCGCCAATGCTTGGCGGATCGCCAGAATTAATACTAGGCTTCTTACCTAACTTGGTCATGACAAAATTATATTGGTCCATAGTGTTTTTAAACCTGGACTTATATACCCCTAATGATTGGTTGCCATATTTATAGGGAATGGAATTGCAAAAATAAGGTGAAGGATCAGTGTATTTAACATGGCTTCCAGGAGCAAGATGGCTATCCGTATATCCTTTGCTTCTTACGGTTCTAAAACCGTCATAAACAACGCCTGTATTGCCTTTAATTTCATATTGCACAGCTTGGCTGGGCTTTGCCAAATATTCCATGTGCAAATGGATACCAAAGTTACCTTTCTGTCCTTTACGATATACGGCACTTGATCCTGTTCCTGACATATATCCAACCAGTTCACCAGGCCGTACAGTAGATCCCCTTTGTTTTGGGAATGTATTGCGAATATGTTTGTAAGCAATAATATCCCCAGTATGTTCATCAGTGCGCTTAATGGCAACCATATTGCCATAGCCACCTCCTCTAAAGCCTGCATACACAATTTCTCCCGCACCTGCAGCCAGCAGAGGTGTTTTTTCTGAGTTTCCTTTATCGGACAGCACATCCCAACCCTGATGAACGGAGCCCGTGCCATTAATGACACGGTAAACACCATAAGGGCTGTAGATATATGCTTTTTCTACTGGATCAACTAAGCAAGCCCCAATGGCAGCCTGACTTACAAACCCAAGCAGAATGATTACTGAAAATCTCATTTCAATTAACCCAGATACAAGTTAGTTCGGGTGATTGCAGTATAAAACTGTACGCTCGTTTTTAATATTAAGCCCTGAGCGATCTTCAATCACGACAGTTAAACCATTTGGAAGTTTTTTCCAGTAACCGGTACCTTCACCATCATCGTCATGAATCATTTTGAAAGGCATGGCTTTGCTGACTCGGGAATCAGCTTCTTTGAAAATAACGTGATGATTATTCCCGTAGAAACGCACCTTTGAACTTTGAATATTTTTCAGCTTTACGGGCGTTGTTAATGTATATTCAACTGAGTTATGTTCACCAGGCCGACTGCTTGATGAATTGGCTTTCAGCAATTGCTCAAGTTTTGAACTGGAGATTTTTTTCTGACAAGTGAGATATGCTGTAAGATCTTCTGCAACAGCCGAAATAGGCAATGCGGCCAGTAAAAACGGAAGCAGGTATTTAGCTTTCATATTAGTTGGGCTCCATATCTATGTTACGTTCATCCTTGAGGTCTCTGACAGCCTCAAGTTCCAATACACCTGTGCGGATGTAGGCTGCCACCTGATCAAGATCATAAAGGCAGTGCGCGTCATTGAAATCTGTTGGCACGGATTCCTCGGCCAAGAGCTTTTCCTGGATAAGTTCCTGTGGAAACTCAGGATAGATGATGCCAATGTTATCACCAATGGCTTTCTGTGTCGCCTCTGCTGCTTTTAGGCCGGCGTTTTGCTGATTACAGCAATCGTTGTCGGCACATATGAGAATGGGTCGGTCCGGGTAACGTTCGCGGATGTTTTTGGCAACATGCAGCATGTTGTTGCTGTTGAAAGCCACAACAACTTGCAGCCCCTCTTCCGTAATCTGCTTACTGGCAGCGTATAGAGATTGGCCGGTAGCCCACCCTTCGCATAAGAGCACCGGCTTGTCGAGATCAGCACCCTTTTTGCCTATCGTCATCGAGCTGCCCGAAAGTATACTGTCCTTAATGATAGACTTAAATCCTGTATCGTTGATGGATAACAGGGTAGTCAACGTGCCTTCCTTGTTGAAAGCCGGGATTTGTAGGAAATTTTTGTACTGCTTGACCGGCCCTGCCGGATGGGGGCACTGCTTCTTAAGCAGGTACGGATGAATATTGGCGGTGTCCGGGGCCGGACTACGACTCCAACGCTTGGTTGCGATTTCGCGGGCCGCCTCGGCCTTTTCTCTGGCCTCCAGGCGGCGCATTTCGTCAAATTTGCGGCGCTCTGACTCCAGTCTCGCCCGCTCTGCCTCACTGCGCTCTTGGGGTTTGATATTGATGCTTCTGGGGTCAAAACCACCCTGCTTGGCGTAATGAACGATGGTTCCCATTTTGAAGCTGGCGAAACCTTGCTTGAAACTTTTCCAAGTCGCTTCAAACTGGCGGGCATTGAATTCTGAGCTTTGCTGTGACCATTCCTTGAATACCTGATAGCCGACGTTGTCACCTAGCTCAAATTGCAAAGCCATACCGACATTGACCCAGTCACTGCGCGGAAGGCTCGGATCTATGTAGGACAGACAAGCTTTAATGTAATCAACATCGGTCGTCATGAATGGCCTGCTACGTTTTGTATGAGTTGAGAAGGCTGCCTGCAGCCTCCATTATAGAATCGTGTTCGGCATCAACAAAAAAAATATTTTTTATAAATTTTTTGTATTCAAATGAGCTTTTTCTTATTATAAAGTCTTTCTCAGCATCTGGTAATACTTTTTCCGCTATTTCATGCTCAAACTGTCGCCATTTGGCTTCCAAATTGGCCAAGAGCTGAAATTCTTTCACCAAGCCATTGATAAGTGCAGGTTCGATTTTATTGTAAAAATCGTACTCATCGGGGTGTTTGGCCAAGTCCCTTGAGGACATGACCAAATCAAGCTTGGACAATATCACCGGAATATAGTCCTGCATGGCATCGAGATAAACAATCCCCTGCTGCTTGAGCGTTGCTTCCAGCTTCTGTTGAAACACTTCGCTCACTGAAATGTTCTGTCGGTGTATCAGCGCTTCCAGATCCGCCCTGGCCGGGCTTGCTGCCGTGTCTATGGTTTCAATATGTAGGGAATCTTGCAGTTCCACATCATCTTTGAATGTGGCCATCCATTCCTTGACACCGTTATGACGGATGAGCGTTTCGCATGCCTGATTGATTTCAAATATCTCTCTGCGAAATACGGTCATGTAGTCGTCAATTGCCATACACATTTTGGCAACAGGATTGGTTTCGCCATGCTTTGCATACAGCTTTTTGAGATTGGCCACATGAAATTGGGAATGGGCTGCCTGGCATTTTGGATACAGCGTATGGATTGCTTGCTGTGCAAACAGGTAGCCTATTGAATTGGCCAAAGCCAATTCCCTAAAGTGCTGAACCAGCCGGCTGCGGGCCACCAGGCAAGCAAGCCCGGTGAGGCATGATTGCTGATAGGCGGTGTCAGTTAATACACCTTGCTCAGGGATGACCAGCTGATAGCGCAAATCCTCCCCAAGCAAGAAAGATTCATTACGGTAAATAAAGTCCTTGCTGTCAGATTTAATGATTGTGGCTTGTTGTTCCAACAGCTTAATGCTGAATTCGTCTAAAAAGCCCAATAAGACTTCATGCCAGTCGGTTTGGGTATGCTCGGCCGGAGACCACTCTTTGCCCAGGACATCGTTACCGTTATAAAAATCAACCGAAAACAGCTTACGTCTGCCCTGACCAAGCTCGTCATACCAAAGGATGGCCAACGGCCGGGCATCTTTTTTGAGTTTGAGTTTGTATTGATCAACCTGCTCTTGGGTAAACCAGGTTCCAATTTGACCGGGGGCTGCCTGGGCTATGCTCAGTGCTACCCAGGCACTGCCTTTGAAGATGTGGGTATTGCCGTTGTTTAAGGCGACAGATGGCATTCCACCCTGAAAACCAATGTCATCGGCCGCAGACACCAATTCTTGCATTGATGCTTCCAGTCGGCCGACATAGGCATCAATGATTTGCTCCGCCGTCACCAGATTGTCAGCATCGACTACGGCCGCTTGTGGATTATGGGCGTAGCGGTTTTTATCCAACAACAAATGTTCCGGTATTTTTGGGATGGCTGCCTCGTACCGCCCTGCACTGCCCAGCATGTATTCCACCATTTACCGCCCCTATTACAGAATATGTATTACATATTTGCTATTACTTATTATCAAATATAAATTCAAGACTTCCATCATCTGCCATACGCAATGCTGTGGCGAATGGTTTGCCGGTTTTACCGATATAGCCCTGCCTGCTGCTCAGGTAACGGTTGCTTAACAGCTCTTGCACCTCCTCCCCTGAGAGTTTGCGTTTGGCGACAAACAGGCGCAAAGCAAATTTGTGCTCGCCGGAGGGACAAACCAATTGCTTGTTGGTGTCGGCAAAGACTTGCAGTTGCAATTTGCTTTGGCAGATTGGGCATTGATACGGCGTTTCCTGCATATCCCCTGATTGTGGGGTATTTTTCGATGCAAAGACCGGTACCACCTTCCAACCTTCGGCCGGATCCAGGCGCAGCGGGGCATCAAATTTCTTGCCGGCCTTGCTGACAAAACCTTTGATGGTTTCTGTTTGGTGTGGCGGTGCCAATAAAGCGGCCAAGGCCTGTTCACTCAAGCTGACGCCCCATATTTTTTTCCACAGCTTGAAGCCGCATTCGCAATCCAAAGTATTGCGGCCGGTGTCATACAGCTCTTTGCCGCATTGCGGACAATGACCGGCAAGCTTGCGGAATTCGGGCACGGTTTCCAAATATTGCTGGAACTGATCAACCATGCGCGTGACCTCGCGATCGACTGCCTCGGTGAATGCTGCAGGCGTCAGCTTGCCGTTGCTGATGGCCTCCAGATCCTGTTCCAGTTTTGCCGTCATCTCATGCTGTGTCAAATCCTCTATGTGATGCTGCCTTAAAAACTCAATCACCTGCCCGTTTGCCGGGCTGGGATAGACGGTGTTTTTTTCCACCAACAGATATTGGATGCGTTTTTTGTCTTTGTCCGATTTGGCCATCAACTCGGAAACAATCGGGCCCCGGGTGGCCGCAGTACCCAAATGAAAACGTTTCATCATTTTGGGCAGTTTGCCTATGGTGAGCCGCTTAGGCGGTCGGGTTTGCTTTTCCAGCACCTCAACGCCCGCGAGAGCTACATTGCCAATCTCAAACACCGGCCCGGCTTCCGGCTGCTTATCCTCCAACACCCGCCAGCCCAAATCTTCACATCTTTTTTGGCTGGCTGTGAATTTGTGCAATCCGACACTGAATAAATAACGGCGTACACTGTAAACTGCGTCAGGGTAAAACACCTTGATGAATCGGCTCACAATCAGTGCATACAAGGCCTGCTGGTCTTCAGTGAACTGTGTGATGCTCACATCCTCGGCGGGTACGTCCGGCACGATAGCACCGTGACCGTCTATCAGCTTGTCGGTATTGAAAACATAATGCTCCGCTGTGACTGCATTGCACCCAACGGGTGCTGCAGCTTCTGGGTAGCCGTTAACCGCCAACCAGGCCAATTTGGCGGCAGTCAATTGCACCGCGTCTTCTCCCAGGAATTTACTTTCCGAGCGCGGATAGGTTACGAGGCCGTTTTCGTATAAAACCTGCAGATTGTCTGTTACCTGTTTCACCGGCCATTTGAAACGGCTGTTTGCCTCCTCAATCAAATCGGTGATGTCGAACAGCCCGGGCGGCGGTTCGTAAACGGTAACCGGCTCCAATATCGTCCGGACACGATGTGTTGTTTCCAGGCAGTCGTTACAGTATAGCTCGGCCCTCTCCCGGCTGGTCAGCTTGTAAGCCAATACGTCTGCATCGGATTGATCATCCTGATCCTCTTCAGGCTCGCTATCCGGCGCTTCGCCTAAATCCGGATGCAGCCAAGAGGCCTTAATTTGTGTTCCATGAATGTCTTGCAGGGTCGCTTCCAGCTCGTAGTATGTGGCCGGCTTGAAATTCAGGATGCGTTGCTCCAGGTCATAAACCTTGGCCATGGTGGGTGTGCGCACCCGACCGGCAGTGTGCATTTGCTGCTCACCATGAAGTTTGCGCATGAGTGTTTGCAGGCAGCGTGTAATGTTAATTCCTACCTTGAAGTCGGCATCATGACGGCACAACGCTGCATTTAATTGGTTGGCATAATGTTCGGCAGGCTTACGTTCTGAAAAACTTTGGCGAATGGCAATCGGAGTTTGGGTGTTGGCCCACAGACGGGTGTATTTTTTGCGGCAACCGGTGTAGGCGTATATCAAGTAGCCTATCAACTCGCCTTCGCGGCCGGGATCACAGGCATTGCAGATCTCATCCACATCTTGTCTGTGCGCGAGTTTCTTGATTAATGCTAGCTTGCGGAATTTTTGTTTGATGGGTTCCAGCTTGTAGCTGGTTGGGAGAAAGGGGAGATTCGTGCTGTTTTGGGCAGGGATGCGTTGCACCAGATGGCCCGAAGCCATGGCTACGATTACGTTTTCGTTTTCATAAAAACCGCAACCGCCCTCTGATTTTTTGTCTTTGATACCCAGTGCTTTGGCAATTTGAGCGCCCAGGCTGTCTTTTTCAGCAATTATCAGAATTTTGCCCATGACTGACCACAATGTATTCAGGGAAATCGCCGGTATGGCGGACATTGACGATACTGGCCGCTACCAGACGGTCGAGGCCTGATTCCAAAGTTTTGCGGGAGATGCGCCAGTGTTTTCGTGCATACAGGGCATCGATCTGCTCCAGCGACAGATAACATTTGCCTTGCAGCAGTTTGGCCAGTCTCTTGTCGAATTGATCCGATCGGGTCGCCATGGCTTATGATGCCGCCGCCAACGTTTCGACCTTTTTGATAAACCCATGCAGGTTGTACACATCCTGTTCTACCTGCAACGCAGCCTGAATCCCGTCCTCTATACTTTTGGGGCTGGGACTGATGTGAAGGTCATTTTGCTTGAGCCAATGCAAAATCCGACATATCAACAGACTGTCAGGCTGCCGGTCGGGCAAGTTGGATTTGAGGTATTCGTCCACTTTGGCCAAGGCTTGGACCAAGTCATTGTTTTTGACATATTGCACCAGGCTGCCCAGAACAACGGGCTCATCCTCTTCACGCAACACCATAGGAGTGGTGGGATGGCGGGGATCGGTATTGTCAAAAACAAAATGGTTGTTCTTGCTGAACATCACCACAATGCGCTGTCCGTAAATGGAGGTCACTTCGCAGAATTGACCTGCCAAGGCGGCGGGTGATGCTTTCGGTAAGGCGGCCATGTTGTGTATCCTTGTTAAAAAGCCAGTGTTTGTTCAAATTCATGCAGCAATTCGCGTAGCTCATGAAAGCCGGCCACATGTTTCAGTTCTGTTTCGCCCTGATTGCCGGAATAACGCCAATCACAGGCGTAACGGCCATCGTTATCCGGTGTCAGGTATACCTGCAGGAAGTAGGTTTCTCTGGCCTCTCCTGCTTCGTGTCCGTTTATTTCAAATATGAAGCCCTCTTCTTCCGGGCTGGCATCTTCATAAATCAGCACTTCGGTCCAATCGGTCGGGCGCTCGCTGTGACTGTCTTGACCACCATGCCATACGGGCCGGAATATGCCGGATATGCTGTGAGTATTTTGCGTTTCAGGCGCATCTTCAAGAAAAACCCGATAATCTTCCATGGCAGACACGCCGAATTCGTCATATCGGCTTAACAAGCTGAGGACATAGTCCCTGATTTCATTGATCATCTCAGTCTCCTAGCCGTCATGGAATCCGGCAAATAGTAACATTTTTACAAAATAAAAAAAATATTTTTGAAAATCTATGCAGGCTCGTGAACCCCAAAATCTTCACTGGCCACCAATTCTTGTGTCTGGTTGAGTGTGAAATCAGGGATAACGGTACGGATGGCGTTCTCGAATACCTTGGACAACACCGGCTCTTTGGCCAATTCCCGTTCACACACTTCCAAAACAAAAGGCAATAGCACACTCATCGGCAGCTTGGGCTCGCTGTCGGCCTTGAGCGGAAACGGTCTGGATCCGTGCGGCTCTATCTTAAAGCGCACCTGGCTGCCCTCAAAACCGAGCTGACGTGCCTCTTTGTCGACCAATAGCATGATGCTCGGATAAGTTATCAGCGATACTTCCCGCGGGTTGAGGGATGTGGGGGATCCGTCTTTCTTGATGCAGTATTCCGTTTGATGGGCATCGGTGTATTCGCGAACCAGCCCTTCAATCAAGGCCTGGCAAATCGTTGCATTGCTGTTCATTGTTGACCCTTTTGCATAATTGTCCGTAGCTTGGTGACATTACTCAGTAACTGCTGCCTGCGTATTTGGAATGTATCCCAAACTGCCGCAAAAAATTCATCGGCAGTCATGCCCTCGCCTTCGCCTTCATCTGTACCATAAAGGAAAGGCAGTGCGTCATCTTCACCATCGTCACTAAAAATATCCGGCGGTAAATTGGCATCATCAAAACCTTCCGGCCCATCGTCCGGCATGTCCATATAATCCAGGGCGTCATCCATGCCGTGTTCGGGCTCTTGCCCCGTAGATGGCTGCAAAGCCATAATTTGGGCTATGCTGGCTTTGTAAATATTGCAGTATGACTGTATGAGCTCCGTGACGACTATTTCGCGGTCAGTACCGTTTACCTGCTCGGAAAAATCCTGGGCGGCGGCCAGGACTATATCTAAAGCCTGAGCGTTGAGCAGCCCGTGCGCATCGTCATCTGCAAATTTTACTTGGCCGCTGAATTGTTGGAAATATTGGTGCAGCTCAGCATTGAGGCCGACCAGGCCTACTTCCAACGGTATCCGCTTGGACAGTATTGCTGCCTGGGGGTGATCGCCGACAGATCCGAGGATTGTGCTTATCGTCGCCGGAGTCAGCCACTGACCAGCACCTGCGCACATTTGTTCATGGCAGGCCTGCTGCAAGGCGATCTCGGTCAAACGGTTAAAGGCCTGCGGGGCAGCACCGTCCGGTATAGCGCACAAAAGCCAATCACGCAGCGTATTCATGCGGCGCATGATTTTTTCAACCTTTTGCGCCAATAACTCTTCTGTCAAATCGACTTCCCCACCGTTGGAAGCGGCAGATGTCATTCTGACAGCGGCCATCAATATCGATGCCTGGTAAGTTAAAATGTCGGTCTGATTGGCCATGTAGGGCCTCCACTATCAAAATTTCTGTTTCTATTATAGTAGAGATACTATAAAATATAAACATCAATTTCAGAAAATTTTTTAAATTTTCTTTTTTTATATGGGTAACGTTCACCCATTATATAGGAGGAGCGATGCAAATCGAGCTGGGTTTCAATGCGGGTAACGGTTTCAGAAATCAGCCTGTCGTATGGGACAGCGGGCGCTTGGTTAACCCGCACATCTGCATCATCGGCATGACGGGTGCGGGCAAGTCGTACAATCTTAAACGGTTTGTCGAATCATTGGCGGCGACCAGTGGCAGCCATAGTTATACCGCCCACGTTTTTGATGTGCACGGTGACTTGCAATTTGACAATGCCT
Source organism: Neisseriaceae bacterium HSC-16F19 (assembly GCF_024171525.1). GTDB lineage: Bacteria > Pseudomonadota > Gammaproteobacteria > Burkholderiales > Neisseriaceae > JALJZY01. The sequence continues at coordinate 21,417 of NZ_JALJZY010000013.1, read as the reverse complement.
CCGAGGTCCTTTTCTCCGAACAGACCCACTACGGCCTGAACCCTTTGGAAATCAGTCCGGATCCGCATTTTGGCGGTGTGCGTAAACGCACCCGCACCTTTCTGAATGTCATCGGCAAAGTTTCACGGGTATTGGGCGAAAAACAGCAGTCGGTTTTACGCAACCTGATTTATGACACCTACGAGAACTTCGGTTTCCATATGGATGACCCGGCTTCCTGGGTCATCGAGCAGGGTTCAACGGTACTACCCTCAAAAGAACGTTTTTATATCGATGTCCCCTATGAGGACAAATCCGATGCTAGCGCCTTGGGGGCGCGTTGGGACCCGGATGCCCGGTGTTGGTGGTGTCACTTTGACGACTACCGGGACGGCCTCACCCGTTGGCCGCCCAAGCACTTCACCCGCACCAATCCCACCTTGGAAGATGTGTTGCGCTACGCCAAACACATCAACCGTTGTACCTTTCTCGGAGCCAACTCCGAGGCCTGTACCAAACTGGAAATTGTCCACAAAAAGGCCAATTCATTTGTCAGAAAGCGCCTCAAGTCCCTGGCCACCCAAAGCGGCTACACAGCCGACAAAGAAGCCGAAGAGCTGGAACGCGCCAAGCAAAGGGCCATTGAGTCCTATACCGAGTATGTCAATTCGGTTGTCTCCGGCAAAGAAGTAGACCAATTATTGAAATACGACAGCTCCGATGTGCTGGCATCGGTGGTGGACCGACTGGAAAACCTCAATGCCGTGGGTATCTTTAAAGCGGAAACCCCGCCTTTTGATACCACCAAGCCGATTTGGCGCTACAACATCCGCGCTTTGGGTATTGAAGAGCGCAGCATGTTTATCCTTTTTAAGTGTCAGGCACTGTTTGAGAAGGCATTGGAGCTTGGTGAAACCGACCGTATCCGTGAAACCATCGTCATTGACGAGGCACATGTGGTCATGGATGATGACCCGGACAACATCATCAACAAAATCGGTTTGGAGGGACGTAAATTCGGCTTACAGCTGCTGCTCGTCAGCCAAAGTCCGGAACACTATCCCAAAGACATTATGACAGCTATGGGGACCAAGGTGGTTTTGGGTATAGACGAGCTGCTGTGGAAACCCGCAGTCGGCAAAATGAATATTCCTTTGGATGCCCTCAAATGGATCATCTTGCGCAAACGCTTCCTTTGCCAAATGAAATGGGTTGGACAAGCCCAATCGGCATGGACTTATACATACTTCCGGCCCATCAACGACACCAATAAAACCCAGACAGGAGCCAGATCATGAATGAGAAATACAAAGAAATATTGCAGAGGGAATTCAGAATTAAAGCGGTCATTGTCACGGTTTTGGGTGTATTCCCGGCAGCCTCCTCCCTGATTGGCTGGTTGTTGGACAATACCGTTTATTTCAGCCGGGTACTGACATTCATCATCGGGATGCTGGTGATTCTGCTGCTGTTGCCCAGTACCCTCAAAGCATTTTGGGAACTCAAGCGCCTGGATATGAAAGGTGGCGCGGAGTAGCACCCAAAGCATCCTTACCGTGGTACCCAAGGTGGGTGATGCAGTCAAAATCAGCTACTCGTCACACACAGCCAAGGCTTCCGTGGAAACCATGTGCTTCACCAAAAAACTGACTATCTGAGGAGGGTAAAATGGTAACCTACCGTATCAGCGACGAATGTCCGCGGCCTGAGAAATGGCACGGCCAGCATTATTTGAAATGCGTACACCAATTGAACCACCAGTCCGAGATCTGCTACCAGATGTTTTGTAATGTGCTGAAAACCATGCCTGACGGCCGCTTAAAAATTGAGGTTTTTGGTGAGCGTTACTGGAAAGACGCACGAATCAATAAAAGCAGGATCCGCTATGTTGACTCTTGGCGGGTGGGCACGGAAGCATATTGATCACTGAAGGGCGTCTGTGGCCGTTGGCAGCTTGGCCACAGCCCTTTCAGGTTTACTTGGCGGGCGAAAGCGCCTCTAGCTTGCCCGACAGTCGAGCCGCATCAGCCAAGGCTACCTCAGCCTTGGCTTGAGCCTTCCGCGTATCTTCACGCTCCTGCTCCAGCAAGAGGGCCAGGCTGTCTGCACGCTTTTGGGCCTCGGCTAGCGCAGCCTGTGCTGTACGGGCTGCTTCTTCTGCTACAGCGAGCTGTTTTGCTTGTGCCTCTGCCGCTTTCAACGCCTCTGCCTGCTGTTCAATCTGCGCCCGCATTGCCTCTAACTCGGCTGCCATTTGGTCGGCCAATTCGGCTGCCTCCTGCTGGGCACTCTCCAACTCCTGCCGCGTCATATCCAACGCTTGGCGTTCACTTGCCAACCTATCGTTGGCCATGCCGATGGCAACGCCCCAAATATCGGCAGCCAGGTCGCCCATGCGCTCCAAGACTGCCGCAGGCGCAGCCTCACGGATAGGTGCCGTAGCGGCCTGTCTCTCAGCCTTCCAATGCTTCATTGCTTCGGAAATCGTTGTATAGCTGCCGCCACCCAACGCGGCTCGAACGGCTGCCAGCGTGGGTTGTTGGCCGGATTCCGCGATTTTGTCAGCAACTGCGTAGATTTCTGCCAGGGTGATAGCCATTCGAATATCCTTGATGTAATAATATGTAGTATATTACTACATATTATTACAATACACAATACCTTGAGCAAATCTTTTGAGTAAGCACGAAAAAATGCCGTTTGTATCAAACGGCATTATTGGTTGGCGATCCGGCTACAATTCCAATCCGGAGTCATTATATTGTTGGGGTCTGTATTCGTCCTTTCCCAGCATTTTTTCCCAGGTGAGCGCCCGCTCACTGGCCCGTTCGAGACCTTTATTGATTTCAGGCAGCCATGCCAAGCACTGGGCCTGAAGTTTGGTCTTGCTCTCTGCATCCATATTGACCGTTGAGCCGGTGATGGGTGCTGCCGGTGCACCACCCTGCTTGTCGTGCAAAGCGTAAATGATGTCTTCTGTTTGTTGCTTCAGCTCCCGTAATGCTTCGGGGTCCGGCTGGTAAATGCCGTTGCGTATGGTCGCATACAACATGTCTTCACGGCCGGGCTGGAGCAGGCGCATGGCATCTATGTCCGGCGCTTCGCCATATCGTGCGAGCGAAAATTCAAGCATGGCATCAAGGTTTTTACGCACTTCCTGTGTATTGGAGCCCTCGCGAATCATGGCATTCATGTCTTTTAGGCCGTATTTGTCCAGGGTCGCCAAACCCCGGTGGACTTCTTCCAATGTATCGGGATCGTCAAAATATTGCGCACTGCGCGATAACAGGCTCAAATCTCGAGCGCCGTAAAGGTCTTGCTGGTCCACCAAGGTCCAATCAAATTCCAAATCGATGGAACTGGCAAACTGCTGGGTAAAAACCCGCAGGGTGCGGCTGTTGCCTTCCGGAAAAGGATGGAGAAAATCCAAGGTTTGGTACATCTCCGCCACGGCGGCTACTTTAGCCTCATAGGGGGCAGCTTTAAGCGCCGCCACATCCAGGCCGGCCAAATAGGCTTCAGCCTGCTGTAAATCTTGCTCGTCGGCGCATGAGTAAAACGTGCATACGGTGTCTTCCAGACCGTATGCACGATACTTGCTGTGGGGATTGAATGGATCTGAAGGCTGCCTGAATTCACCGGGATTGTGGTCCAAATAGTATGAGGGCACAGCCTCAAAAAAAGGCTGCGCTTCTTCGGCAAAAAATGCAGCGGGCAGATCTTGGAATATTTCGGCATGGAGCGACTGCAAATGCTCCAAAGAAAAACGCTCTGGAACCTCACCACGCTCATGTATCGCTTGAATCCGGGCTGAAGTCAGGGACGTGATGTAACGGTCAACCAGTTTCAGGCTTTTGATGAATTCGTAATCCATATTCAACTCGGGTATCTGGCATCCAGCTGGAATTGGTATTCCTTCAGATCCTGGATGGCCGCAGCTTTGTTTTTCTGCAGCATCTCTTCCTGGGTGATGTCCCCGGCGAGATACTCCTCATATACGGCCAAGACGTGGCGGCCCAACTCCTGGCCGTCAAGACGGGCACTGTTGACGGCAGCAGCCACACTACGCGCCCGCTTGGTTTTCTCCTCGGCGGTAATGTTCAGTGCACCATAGGTTTTTTTTGCAGCAACCATCTCATCCTCCTTAACGTCCAAGCAACACAAGCGGCAGAATTATATCATAAAATCGCCTTTTTGTCAATTCATATATTGACAACACTTTCAAACTGTGCTAGCAGATTAAGGAGCCGGGCTCGCATGCATATCGGCAGGGTGGCCGGTTCGGCCGAAAAAGCTCATCACTTTTTCGCTGACCCGGCGGGCCAATTCGGCAATTTTCTCTTTCATGTTCTCCATGAATTCCCGGAACCGTTCCATATGGCTCAACTCTTCGTCAGCCGTCTTGGGTACGATCTCGGTTGCTTCCTGCACGGTACGCTCGGATTTCTGGTATTGCTCAAACGCTTCCTGATGCCGTTTGTTGCCGGTATCTGCAAATGCAAAATCTTCGGTCAGGCTTTCGTGATGGCTCATCCACTCGTTCAAGGATCGGTCCAATTTTTCCTTGGCGGCCCGTGCGTCCGGGTCATGTTCCATGGCCTGGTTAAACGCATTATTCAGATCGGTCATTTCGACAGAAGCATCGGAATTGATGCGGGAGATTACATCTTGTTTGGATAAGCCATGGGCATCGGCATACTCTTCAACCTTGTGCAGTACGTCCTGCATCTGTTTGGCCCGCCACAGCTCGTCAACACCGTTGAGGTAATCCTCTTCGGCAGCCAGCATGCTGCTCATACGGTATTGCATATTGGACGGGATGTCTTCCTGCCCCAAATAAATACCGGCCATGCCTTCGGAGATGTTATTGTGGTTTTCCTGGGCTACGCGGGCATCCTCGCTTTTACCGACATCATGTTCAGCAGATTTGTCGGCAGCACTGTAGGAGCGCAATGCGGAGCCTATCGCACTTAGGGATTTGGCACCCAAATGGGCCGCGCCCGTTACCAGATTGGCAGAGCCTGCAGCCAAAGTTTGCAGACCGTGAAGCAGACCGTTAACGCTTTGGCTGGGGGCAGCATTGGGATTGGCGGCCACATTCGCTTGGGCAGCCTGCAAGGCTTGCGCATTACCCGCTTGGGCCTGTGCCTGCTCCTGGCGGAATTGCTGCAGGAGGGCTAACATTTCTTGTGAAATCTGTCTGTGGAATGCTTGGGATTCGGCTTGATTTGCGGCAACGGCCTGAGCGCTTATCTTTTGCAGAAGCAATATGATTTGCTGACCTTGCGGTGTTTGCATGAAATGTTCGAATTCCTGCTCGCTCAGACCCAGCTTTTCCGCTTCGCTTTCTTCCTGAATGATTTCGGCTTCAACAATTTCTGGTTCAAGCTTCACCAGTGCTTTGTCTTCCGGTGTCGGCTCGGATTGGGGAGCTTCTGCCAAAGTGGTTTCGGAAACCACTACGGCATCCTCAATTTCAGGCGCATCCGCATTCAGTGCGTCAGCCAGTTCGCTGGGAGAATCCTCAAACTCAACGACGGAATCATCGGATGATACCGCACCGGCCAAGTCCGCCATCAACGAATCATCGACAGCCACTTCGACATCAGCACCGGTTTCGGACTCCCAATCGGAGCCGGAGGGCAATTCCAAATCTTCGTGGTGTAATTCAGCCATGATAAGCTCCTTTAACGGACAGAACTGTTAATCTGATCGGCTTTCGCCCTGCCGGCAGCACCGGATGAGATGAGGCGTTGGTTTTCAACCCGAATGGCCACCAAGTTGGCCATTTGGGCCTCGATGCGCTCGCGCTTCTCATAATTCAGGCGGCGCAAATAGTTTTCAACGGCGATCGCCTTGGTATAGTCCACCCACAAAGCGCGGCTGGAGACTGTTGTCAGCTTTTTCTGCCAGCTGTCACTGCCCAAGCGTCTTTCCGCTTCGGTCATGATCATTTCCAGGGGAGACATGGAGGCATACTCGCCTATATCGGTCTCATCCAAAGAACCATAACCATCCGCATCGGACAGGAACTCTGAGGGATCTGCGGCCGGGCAGCCCGAGTCGCCTGAGCTGACGGGTGTGGCCGGTGTCTGACCCATGCCACGGGCTGTCTTATCTGCCATGGCACAAATGGTTGTTTTGTTTCGGTCCATAAAGCCGGAGCACTTGCCCGAATTAAGCATTTTCTGACAATTGCCTATGCCCAATTGGATACAGGCCAATACCAATTGCGGTGTTACCGGCCGTCCGTCAAATGTGGACATCTGGGACAAGCGGCGCGGCGCATTATTGCGCATGGCTTCGGAGGTCAGTTTGGACCAGGCATCTACCTGAAACTGCAAAGAGCTTCGCCGGAAGGTCTCCGGATCCGTCTTGGCATAGGCACGAATATTGGTGCGGTTCATTTGTAAAATGCCATAACAGCATGAGCCGTTATAGATACCCAAATAACCGCTACTTTCAACATTAAGGGCCAGACTGGCAATGGCATGGGCGTTCTGTTTGATCCACGCATTGGCATTGGGCGACTTCTGCAAAGCCGCAACCACTTCGGCATGGGTGACTTGAGGGCCCTTATATTTGGTATTGGCCAATGCCCAGCCAGGTGCGAGCATCAGCATCAATGCCAACAGACACCGGTATGCTATTTTGCACAGGTGTACCATTGCCTGCTCACTTCAGTTTGATCTGACGGTTGCACTCAGGCACAGGCTTGCCATGCTGGGTGATGCGGAAAAATACGGTTTGGGATTTGGCATCGTAGGCCATAGAGGTATGGTTTTTGGCCAACTCGCCCGGGCCGTCATCCAAGTGCAGGAAGCAATAGCCTGCAATATCGCGGCTGGTGGTCTTGTTGGTCGCCTGCACCTTTTGGATAACCTTCATGGGGCAAGTGCTGTACATATCTTCCATGCCCGCGCCGTTGCCGGGCGGTATGCAGTGGCCACCAGTAGTGTCCAGCATGGTGAAGGTGTACTCGCTGTCTGCAGTTGATATTTTGTCAATCAGCACAAATGCAGGCTCGCCTGCAACGATCTTGCCCTTCCAAATTTGTTGCGCTTCGGTTTTTTGGGCGGCAGTGCCTTTTTGCTGTGAATAGTTGAAGTAAGCTGCCGGCATCATTTGCCATTTGAGCCCGGCCGGAAACTTGATGTTGGCCTGGGCCGCAGCCGGTACAGACAGAGTGGCTGCCAGAAAAAAAGTAGCGAATTTGAACAAGGTTTTCATGCTGTTTCCTTATTTGACTCTACTGCTGATGTTTTCGGATTGGGCTTTGGCGGCATTACCTTTGGCACTCAGCGTCTGGTTCTTATTCACCTCCTGGGCGACCAAGGCGGCCAGCTGAGCCTCCATCATCTCGTACTCGCGATATTGCTTCGCCTGGATGGACAGGGATAAAGCCTTCATTTTCAGCTGCTCTACCAGCAAACCGCGTTCGGTTTGTGCAGTCAGCACCTGATTCCACTTGGTAAACTCGTCAGAATCACCAAAGTAACGCTTAACTTGGGTTTCGTATTGGGCCATCACCGGCTGGCCATAGGCATGGTTGCCTTGATCAATAAAGCCGTGCTGGGCCTGAATATTGGCCAAAGCGGTAATGGCCGGCGAAATCAAAGCGTCTTTCTGCTGTTTGATGAGCGCATAATCTTTGGCCGCCGGAGTGGTGGCCTGATTTTTAGGCACGGCCGAATCAGGCAGACCGACTATGGTATTGATAAACGTGGTACGCGCCTGGCCGTATTCGCCAGTCGATTTTTCGTTGCTGAACAATATAGCCGCATTCAAAGCCAAACCCGGGTCCTTGGCTACCGCCTCGCACAAGCCGGATTCCGCGTACTCTTTGGTACAGTAGGCTGCAATGTCACTCAGCAATTCGCCTTTGGCCACAGACTGGGAAACCGCATATTTACCGGGGCCCGCATACACGCCCCGCACAATCTGATTGGCGGTGGATTGGGCTGCCGCTTCGCTGTGCGTAATCACAACACGCTCTTCGGCAATCACACACGGGTTGTAACCTTGACCGAATTCAGGACCATAGTTGAGCTTGGCTTCAGTGACCTGCTTGAAGTTGGAGAGGGTCTTCAAACCGGAAGCCACTTGCTGTGCGGTCTTGCGCTCATTGTCGGCCACGATATTGCCCGACAGCGCTTTCTGTTTGGTCAATACCGACAGTGCGGAGAGTACGCGCTCGTTGTTGTACTTCAACAGCGCCTGCAGCTGTGCATCCACTGTGTTGAGTGCCGAATTCATGACCAGGGTCGAATTCTGGAACATGGGAAGCACCCAAGTATTCTGATACTGCGGCGGACAGTAGTAGGCGAATGCCGGTGCACTTGCACCGCAAAGCATCAAGGCAGCGAGAAATTTGGGGGTTTTAATCATCGAACGCCCCCGCTAATGCCTTCGCCGCGAACATTATTAAACGCCGAATCGGCTTTGGCTTTTTCACTGTCATTGCCGGTGATCAGCAATGCTGCCAGATTGGCATTGATGCGCTGGGTTTGCTGCAGCTGCTGGAAATCCAGCCAGGTTTGCAGGCCCCCTACTTTCAAGGTCTCCACCATCAGGCCGCGAGGAGCTTGGACCGCGAGCGTTTTTGACCATTCCTTGGCTTCGTCACTGCCAAAATAGTCATTCGTCCGTTTCTCCAGCATCTGGTTGGGCGACATGCCGGCATCCGTTACCGTGTTGGCGGCCTTGATACGGGCCAAGCTGTAGGCCGGGATGGAAAGCATCACGTCTTTACGGGCTTTAGCCAAAAAATAATCCTGGCCGGCGGCGGAAGACCCGGCGGCTTTGCTTACCTTGCTGTCCGGCGGGCCCAATACGTTTTGGATATAGGCCAACTGTGCCTTGTCTTCCAAAGAGCCCGGCTTGGCGGGAGCAAACAACAAGGCGGCATTAGTATCGCCACCCGGCAGTTTTGATTTTTGACACAAACCGGCGGCAGCCTCAGCATCGGTACAAAAATCTGCCAGATGATTTTTATACCGTTGGTTCATGGCATCGATGCTTGAATCCACTAGGCGGCCCGGCGCATTGTCCAATTGCCCTACATACAGTTGGGCGGCCACATGGCTGCTCTCGAAGGCCTTGTCCAGTGATTTGTTTTTTTGGATGACGGTACAGGTTTTGTGTCCCTGACCCGTACTGGGAGAATAGTTGGCCACCACCTCGGCAATTTTGTCCGATTTCTGTTGGGCGGCCACGGCATTAACCAGCTGCTGGCTGGCTTTTACGTTATTGGAGGCAATCAGGTTGGCGGCCACTGATTCTTGCTTGGTGGCCACGGCAATGGCGGAAATGGTTTGCTCGAAATGGTTTTCCATTTGGGTCGCAAAACCTTCCCCCCAGGAAATGATATTGCCGGAAACTTCGGCGGCCTGCTGGGTGAGCTGAGCACCCGTCCACGCCTCTGCAGGGCCGAAACCGTACAGCGCAGCCATAGCCGCCGAGGGTACGAGGGCAATACCCAATATTGCAATAGTCAGCTTCTTCTTTTTATGCAACATTGCCAATGTTCTCCATTAAGGATTGGGGTTAACCCGAATGCTCACCTGGGATAAAACGCTGTTGGTGACCATGGAAGCACGGGCCAAATTACTCATGTTTTCAATTTTTGCCTGGCTGCAACCCGTAGTCTTGCAATCGGTGCGGGGATCCGGCTGGGGCAGCATACTGCCCAAGGTATTGACGTATGCAATGGCCCCCAACTCCGCCTTGCCGACCAGGCTGTTTTGCATGGCAAATCCGCTGTAATCGGAATCCCATGCCTGCATACCGTTTGGCTGAAGCTTGCACAAACCCTGTTTGGACTCGCTGATACTGCAATACATCTCAGCATGAGCTGTCTGCATGGCCTGCTTGTATTCCACCGGTGTGCCCACTTGACGGTTGCTGAAATTGGCCATGCGTTCGCGTACATCCTGCTGCTGGTTCTCCATGGTTTTCACCATGGCCGCATTATCCACCAGAGCGCCGCACAAATTCGATTCGGGCTGGCCAAAGGCGGCGCTGTAATTTATGACCGCCTCTTTTGCCCTTTCCGTCTGCCGGATGCTTCCCATGGATACGGCGAGCATCTGATTGGCCCGCATTTCATTGCTGGCAATCTGATTGGATGCGACCGCAGTTTGTTTGGTAACCACGGCCCAACCGCTGTTCTCATCATTCAGGTTCAAAAACCATTGAATGATGGACTGCCAAGAGATGGCATGAGCCGCCACCGGCATGGCCAATGCCAGGCTGAGGGCTAACCAACGGGTACGGGATGACATCGCAGGCTCCTTAACGGGAATACTGCTGTTTCAGCCAGTCGCTGTAACTGCTGCTGCCCGATTTGTTGCTGCCGGCGCTGCTGGCACTATTGCTGTTTGGGGACAGCTGCGCCTGCTGCTGTGCGGGCGCTTGTTGCTGGTTATTGGGCAGCAAACCGGACGGATCATGCTTCAATGCGCCTGAAGTAACCGCATTGCCGTTGCCGGCCAAGTTGGAAACCTGGCTTTGATAATTGCTGATGCTGCTCTGAATGCGGTTAATTTCAGCCTGAGCCTGGGCAACTTGTTGTTCAAACTGGGTACAGTTGCCTTGTTGTGCCTGGCAATTATTCAGACGTTGGCGGGCCGTGCTCAGATTTTGCTGCGCTTGCGGCAGCTTGATCTGTTCCTGCTGGAGTGCGGTATTGAGGTTGCTCAGCTGATTGTGCTGATTGTTGTAGGTGTAGCCGCCTTGTGTGGTGGTACTGCCACCGGTATTCCCACCGGTGAGCGGTGAATTGTTGAAGGTGGTTTGGGCTTGGCTGAACATTTGGATCTCATAGCCTGCAGCCGGGGCTTTATTAGCATAGGTTTGTCCCAAAGACGGATCCAGCTTGGATAAACCACCAGATACAGCGCCGTTGGCCAAACCGTTGAGGTCCATATAGCTACCGAAATTAGTATTTACTTTGTCGATAGCGGAGTTGATCGGAGCCACCAGCTCTTCAGTGGCTTCTTTAACTGCTGAACAAGCTTTTTGTTTGGCATAGTCCACTACCGCCTCTTGAGCGGCATTGATAATAGAACTCAGCGAGGGAATACTGAAAGACAAGTCATACAGCTTGTTCAGTTTGGCAAAACAGTCGTGATTTTGATTGAAGAATTTTTCCACATCCGGGCCGACTGAGGCAAAAGTCGTGTGGATGTCTACGGCATCCTTAATGGCTTTGCCCTGAGTACCTTCCGCACCGGCCGCACAGCTGGCGGCCTCTTTCTTCGCCTGCTCGTTCAAGGCAGCCAATTCTTCGCTGGTGCCGCCGTTGAGGGCTACGGCCACATTATTCACCAGCTGCTGACTGGCTTTGTCCACCTGTTGGGTCACACCTTTGACTTTGTCCCAGCCGGACGTCAAATTATTCGCCAAAGCGACAGGTACAACCAAACACAAAGAGGCTGTCGTCAGCGTGGTAACAATCCGCTTCTGCTTAAATTTTGCGCTTGCCATTCTCGGAATTCCTCAGAACATTAATAATTCTATCCAACACTTCAGATGAAAAAACCCTCGTCAGCTTCATTGCTTTATGGACCGACAACAGGCGGTCTTTTAGCAATTTGGCATTATTATCTTCACTGGCATCCAGTTGCTCAAGATAATTTGAGCCGGACTGGCTTAAAAACTTGACGACATACAGGCATTGCATGGTACTGAGTCTGGCCAAAAGCCAGTTCAGCTGCTCAAGCAGCTTTGTTTGACGCTCCCACTCGGTATGCCCCGCCAAGGGGCGCAGCATCTGTACCAGTTCGGCCTCCATCTCCTGAACCAGCATCTTGTCGTCCTTACTGGCCGCCTGGTTGGCAAACGTCCAGTTTTCAACCTGCTCCATCTTAACCAAATAAGAAATCAGGCTCTTAGAAACCTTCGCGGGCATGATAAAGCCCTCCATCACCGCACCCGGCCGCAGATTCAAATCCGAAGCTGCAATCTCCGGAAACTGGGATAAAACTTCATCCCTGATGATGGATATAGCCGCGCTCATACAAAATTTCCTAAATTTTATTTTTTATTTTCTAATAAATTTATGATTTTTACAAGGTGCATTATAGACCATTTGTATGGTTTGCGTCCTTATTTTGGCCGGGCTCACTATTCATGCTCTGCAGGATTTTCTCTTCCCCGTTCAACAGATACAGACCGCCGAATTTATGGCCCTCTGCGAGATTATCCAGAAGAGACCTTAACTGGTACTGGGTCAAAGAACACTGCAGGCGGTCACTCCGGCCAACCATCTTCAGCCCCATACTGCCGCTTTTGCCCCCTTTGCGGCCCTCAAAAATGGTTTCGTCTTTCAACAATTGACGACTGGCCGGAGATTTGGGCTCGTGGATGATAAATTGGAAGCTATTGCTGTCGGTGGCCAGGATGGCAATGTTCAAGCCAATGCGCGAATGTTTGCTCATGCGCGAATGGAACATGGGCTTACCCTGCTCCATACGCTCGCCGCGCTCGTAACGGTTAAAGTATTCTGCGATGTACTCCATCATTTTGTTGGACGACATTTTGGCCGGCAGCTTAGTCAGCTCATCAAACGAAAATTCAGGCTTCAGCAATACTGCACGTTGCCGTACCCCGTCTTTGTCGGTGTACAGAATAGGATGGCCCATCTTGTTCTCAAGCGCCATTTCCGTGGCCTTGAACAGATTGTTCTCCAGCACATTCACCCGTTTGATGCGGGTGCTGTTCAAAGCCTGCTTGACCTCTTCCTCAAAGCACAGCTGGCCGTTGTAACCGGCCAAATACGGCGGCTCTCCCCGTTCCTTGAATACCATGCGCTGCGAATGCAGGCTGGCCAAATTCAAGCGGGTGACTTTGTCTTCACCGGCAATCATGACCCGGATGCCGGTACGGGCCATATGGGCGATGTCCAAACCATGCTCAGGGAAGGAATAGCCGACAACCTTGGTGGTCTTGGTTTCACCCAAGGGGGTCAAAACCTTGAAATGGGCCCCAACCATAAAATGTGAGAACTTGGCGGCAGTCATGGCCTGCTCATAGGTTTCCAGGGGTTTGGCGAACTTGGGATCGCCCTCCCAAGACGGTGCGAATTTATGCAGGTTGTTCACATGCCCTACTTCGCGCTTTACTGCTGCGGGCAGCTGGTTATAACACCGGTTCAGCAATTGCTGGGTGATGCTGGCAGTAACTACCTGCAATTTTTGCTGTCGGATGTTGTGAGTGTCTGCCGGAATGTCGGTACCAATCGGCAGGAATTTGTTGAATTCCTGGCCGCTGGCATGCTCCTCCAAATAACTTTCCACCATTTGGTTGACCTCATCGACCGGCATGGGGTTGTTTTTGACCTCAAACTCCAACGTGCTGACCTGCAAAGGCGCGTCAAAATAGCTGTTGGTGTCCAAATCGGTGTAGGAAGCGACCGTAAAGGTTTTGACACGTTCAGCCTGCCAATCAAACGTATCCACCTTGAACGGATTGATGCCTTGAGCATTTAACTCGGCCAGTTTCTCCGAGAACATGGTGGACAGCTGTTCGATAATTTTTTCCTGCTGCGACACAGGTAACAGGACAAGGCGGGACATCAGGCGGTTGACGAAGTAATTTTCCGACTGCGGCGGGATGTCGCTGCTGCCGTCAGGAATCCTAATATCCAGCTGGGCAGCCAGATGTTCGTTTTGGACAAGGTAGAGCAAAGCGAGCTCGTCACCGATTTTATTGAGGAAATCGACTTCCTGGTTTTCGATATTCTTGTTTTCGCGGTTACTGGTGACGTTGGCGCTCAACTTGCGCAATTTGGCATTGTGCATCATGGTCAGGCGCAACTCGGCTGGCAGACCGGTGGACAAATTACTGATCAAGGGCGGAACAACCTGCCCTTTGCGGTTGACTCGGCCAATCCATTGCAGGAAATCGGCAATATTGGCCGCCTTCTGCAGGGCAATGAAGTCCCGTCTGCGCGTGTCCGCAAACAGCGGATCCGCATGCATGGAAAAACCGGTACTGCCGGCTTTGGTAATGGCAATGCTGTCTACTTTGCCCGATTGAAACCCGTTGATGGTTTGGGTTACGTTTTTTTCAGGGATGTTGTTGACCTGCCATACCGGCGGCAAATGTTCGCCATCCGGATTGTTGATGCGTTGCAGATACAGGCTGCGGCCCGAAACTTCGCCCATGCTGTAGCCGTGTTCGCCCAAACGGGTGCGCAAGACATCCAGAGGAGACAAGGGAATGTCGTTGGGCAGCTTTTCAATTTTGCTGAGGATACCTTCCTCAATGTCATCATAGGCTTCACCGCCCAATTTATCGACACGGCCAACGCCGTAGGCGTCCTGAACGTATACATTGCGCAGGCGGTGCAGCATCATGGCCAGGTAGTCTTTGAATTGGGGCACATCCGGCAGAATCAGGTTTTCCATCTTCTCTGTTTTTTTGGCCAACAGCTTGCCGTACTCTTCCGCTTGGGCTTCGGTCATTTGTTTGACCGGAATCTCACTCAATTCGTCAAAGCGGATTTGCTCGTGTTCGTCAAAAATATGCGCATCAATCAAAGCGTACAGTAAGGATTCGCCGGTGTTTTCCACCCCGATGACCGGCTTGATGTTGTTATTGAGGTCATCAATCGCCTGCTGGCAGGCCTGCTCAACCTGTATGCCCATCAAAAATTGGCGGGTTGTACCGTACAGGCGCGAGCCGAAATTCATGCTGCTGGCCTGCATCCTGCCTTGACCCGCTTTGGCATTGTCAGGCAGCCTGTCGTATTGGTTTTTGAAATCTTGATTCAGCTGACTCACCTGTGCCGAAATATCACCCGAAAGAGCCGTCATTTCCAAAAGGATCTCTGCGACCTGATCACTGATCTCCCGGTTTCTTTGTTCCTGCTCCGCAGTCGCTTCGACATTGCGGATTTCGAGATTGGACAAATCGTGTTGGCGGCAAATCAACACTCCATCGGCTGCAAGACAGTTAGAAACCGACTCCTGCAAACCCTCGCCACCGGCCGACAGAATGTCAGGCAGCATTTCGGTATTGATGCTGGGCGGGAATATGGATTTATACAGTTTGAAGCTCTTGGTGGTCTTAAGGGCGGTGGCTGAAGAGAAAGAAGCACCCCGTGCCGTATCCATCACCAAAGCCACGTTGGCATAAATATTGGACTCGCCGGAGGCGATATGCGATTCATCCAACAAAAGGAAGATGTCCTGGCTACGACCGACACTTTCCAGGAATTGGGTTTTTTTGGACTTTTCATAACGGTTGCTCAGCTGACTGTAGGTCGTCATGACAATGTCGGTGTTCTCAGGCAGGCTTCCTGAATCAATTACCCGTCTGTGTTCCGCCGCCGAAAGCGGCTTCATCAGCGGCTTACTGGGGTCGAAATAGTTGTTGATTTTTTGGTTATTCAAACTGAATATGTTTTGGAACATATTCATAGACCCGGTATCTTGAATATCCCTGAAAATATCGGACATCAATGACGGTTTGTAGGTTACAAACACCGGCGTCATGCCGTTAACCCGCGCGTAGCGCATCAGACCGGCCATGTAGCGGCCTTTTCCCAAACCGGTTTGGTCTGCATTGATGATGGCGCGGCCTTTTTCCTCATGGCTGTAAATGGCCAAAGCCAACGCATCAATCTGCTCCGGCGAATACAAGGAACCCAATTGTTCTTTGGATTCGTATTGCAACTTGTCACACACATACTGGTCAATATCCGGATAGTCGCTGCGGATTTGCTCGAATGCCGTATAAGTTGAGGCCGCCATGTTGATTGGAATCATGGCGCTGGCTTCACCCAGTGTGCTGCTGGGATTGTATGGGGCCTGCAATTCGTTTTCTTTGCGCTTCACCGCCTCAACAAATGCTGCCGCATCCACTTTCCTGTCCAGCAATTCCGCATCAGGGGCAATCAGTTCAATAACCTGACGTTCTTCTCTCGGGGCAGCTTCACTACTCGGCACAGCTTCATTGGGGATGGAATCCGTATCGGACACGGCAATCTGATCATCTTGCGCTGTGGCTGATACTTCTGGCACTGTTTCCTGTTCCGTTTCAAAACCGAACAGATCATAAATCACGGGCTCTGCCGTAGCTGTCTTAGGCCCCACCAGGGTCTCGGGCTTCACCTGGTTTTGAGGCTCGATTTGGGTATCTTCCCCAGCCGGTACGGCCTCAATAGCCACAGGCACAGCTGCAACTCGCTCCTGCTGTGCCAATGCCTGTATCACACCGGATGACCAAGTAAAGAGTTCGTCATAATCTTTGAGAACGGGGAATTGTTGGGGTGCTGAGCGTTCGCTGCTGGATAAAGGCTCAGAACGGCGGTCACCAACAACAATCATGCGCACATTGGTATTTGCACCGTTGCGCTGATAAAGCCTGCTGTCCAATTCAACCAGGCCTTCCACCTGGTAATGGTTGAACAGGTAATTGTAGAAAAATTTGGATCCGCCCGCAGGCTCTCCCACAGAGAAAGGACCGTCACCACCGACAATGAAGACAGCCCGGCCGTGGTCTTTACGGGCATCCAGTGTCCGTAAGGCGATCAGGTAATCAATGCGGGTGACGGCTATTTTGCCGTCATGATAAATTTTATGGTCCAACTGTCCGAATGGCGGGTTGGCAATCACGCAATCGTATTGTTGGCCTTGGTTGAGCGATTGAAAATCGGCCGTGGTGGCATCGCCAATGACAATATCGGCTCTGACTGCATCGTTGACCCGTTGCGGGTCAAGCTCTATGCCTTTCACAGCGAAATCAGAGTGTCTTGAGAGTTGGTTTATGAGGCCGCCATTGCCTATGCAGGGCTCCAATACTGACTGTTTGGCCGGTCTATCACCGGCCAGCAAAAATTGCTGCGCCACAAATGACATGGGTACGGGTGTCGAATATTGGCCTAAGCCCATGGTGTCATCTGTGCGTATATTTCTTTTGGGTTGGCACAGATAAATGTTTTTGGCCAACTCAAACTGCTCCGAAACCGACTCGGTTTCGTTAACCATCAGACCATAAGCTTCATACAGGACGGTTTCCAGATTTTCTTGCAGGGCATACTTGTCCAAATCGGACAACGCTGCTTTATCCAGAAAAACAGACCCCCTTTTCTCCAGGTCACGGCTGCTGACCTGGATGCCGCTCAGAATATCCTGCGCCACCGGCAACAAACATTCCCGCAAACTGGCTTTGTCTATGTTTCCCTGCTCGTCAGTACCCCGTAAGTAAGCACCACGATTGGCAGCACCCTGCTCTGTCAAACAGCCATAACCGATAAACAGGTAACGGAAATCACCGTACTGGCTGACAGTATGGCCAAAGCGGTTTTGTCCGAGTGTTTGGCTGTTTTCCATCACATGGCGGTAGTTTTGCCACGTTTTTTGGTTATATGCGCGTTCAAAGTCTTTGACCACCTGTTGTTTGGGATGGTTACGAAACATGGGGCACGGTTCGATGCCGAATGCGCGGCCTAAATCGCTGGCCCGGAAACTGCGTTTGTCACTGTCCAAAAAATAAATGCCCGAACTGTGTCGGGGGGACCAAGGTGCAGGCTTGATATTCATGGCTGCCAACTTGGCGACATCTGCCCTGTTTTCCAGGTCAACAATCACAAGGCGTTCGCCTAAGCCTGATACTTCAGTAAATGCCAAATAAACACCGGCATCGCCCAAGTCGGGCCATCCGGCATAATGCTCTTCACTCAAAGATGCTTGCATCAGTCGGACACCCTCATTGAGTTTGTCCACATTAGGCGAGAACGGGATTTCTTTGGACAGTAAATCGATGGTCTCGAAAAAAGAATGGCGCTGGTTGGCCAAGGAAAGCAGGTATGCCTGTGGATCTTCCGCAAACTCATACTCGGTTGCGGATTTTTGAACGGCGAAGTGATCACCAAAAATACCGCGTATCTCTTCACCGGCAATTTCTGTTGTGTCAGGTTGGCTATCAAAGAAACGGATGGCCTCATCCAAACTGGCAAACTGTGTCTGGCTCACCGGGGTTTGAAAGTTATCGCTGGAAAACGATTGCACCATCCCTAAAATTTGATTGTCCAATTTGTAACCAAAAACAACTGAAACACCGTTGGGTGAAATGGATACGCGGTATTGACTCATTTTCTCTCCTGGAAAACTTGTGGCGGCTTAAGGCATTACTTCCGGCTCTTGCTCGGCTTCTTTGCGTTTCCCTTTATCGGCCGAATCAAATTGCAACTGCTCACCTTTGCTCAAATCGACCACTTCAGGCGCTGAAAATTTATTCAGCATTTGAGTGGCATTCGCCTGCACCAAATCTGTTTCATTCAGAGCAGACGTTTTGGGATATTGTTCATTGGACAAAGCTTGGACAACAAAATGACTGCCATCATCGAACTGTTGCATGGAAAGGACAACACCGGCATAACCATTAACGGTGCGCACATGCTCAGACAAATCGCCAGCAGAGCGTTCCAAGTTGAATACAGACAAATATTTCTTGTCTGCATCTGCAAGATAGCTTTGGGCGCTGGCCGGTCCAAAATTATAGCTTGCACCAGAGGCCAAGTTGACTTCAATCATGCCGCTTTTGATGCCTTTGAATACGGTTTCAACATACTCGCGGTTGGACCCTTCGCTAAAAATTTTAACGTTCTTCTCGTTCGTTAAAGCAGCATAGGTAGCTCGGAAGACATCCAGGGCGAAAACCTCACGGGCGTTTGCACCTTTGCGTTCGCCCGACAAGATCGCCTTCATGGTTTCTTCACCGCTGACAGGCACCGATTGTTTGTACTCTTTACCATCCGAGCCGGTAACCGTCTTGGATGTCATGTTCGGATAAATACGCGGGAGCAACGCAAACACCGGATCTCCATTGTAACGGAGATTCATTGCGGCAAATGGCCGTTGCGGGTTTTTATCTTCACCAATGGGGGAGAAAGCGCTGACAAATGCTTTGTCTATGGCGCGGCGTGTTTTTTTCTCACTGGACAGGTTGACATTGGATTTGATGACTTCCACAAACGCTTTGGCGCGCGTAGTGTCTGTTTTTTGCTGCAACTCGATGTGGGCGACCGGTGAAACCAATAGCGTGGCAGGTTTATCAACCGTTGACATGGTGCGCGGCCAATGGGCGCGGAAATTTTGTCCGGAATCATCGGTCGCAAGGACTTCGTCAAAGGCTAATACAGTAGCCTTTGATGCTGCTTTGTCCTGGATAGAATCGCGGCTGGTCGATGCACCGCTATATTGTTGCTCAATCTTAAGCTTGTTTTCCTTCGGGCGGTCAATCGAACGCTCTTCTGCCGTAGTTAAACGGATTTTCAACTCACCAGGAATGTTACCCAGCAAATCCCGGCCGACTGCATAATGCTGTCCGTCACTGTCATTCAGCTCGTAACGGTCAACTTGCAAAAAAAGACGTGATAATTTGCTGATCTGATTGTTAGAATCAGGAAGGTTGGTTCTCATGACACTCTCCTTAAACGAATCCGATTACGGTGTGGTGCCAGAATATATTGCATTAATTTGCATGTCAATATATAAATAAACCTGTCATTAAACAAAAAAATATTTTTTATTTTGAAAATTATGTATTCAATAGACGACGTAAATAATAATCCGGACCTGTACATCTTCCTGAAAAGTCCTTTATTAAACAAGACCGGACAGATAGATCTGGCTTTGTCTTCAGACATTTGGATAGAGAGCCGAACCCATTTCTGCCAGCGAGTTGAAGAAAGCTTGCAAGAAAGTGGCATAACGCTATGGCATGAAAGTAACCTCAGCACCCTATTATACGAACAGCTTGGCCTGTGGGATTGGGAACAACTCGACTTGGCGCTGGTAGAACATCAATCATTTGCCCGCAAATATGATCATCTATCCAAAAATGGAATGACAACACCGCTTTATCAGGAGTTGGGATCCGAATTTCGGCCGGTGAGCAATTATGCAGGGCCTTTTGATACAGCCATCCATAATACCGCCAATGTCATTGCTTTTGGCAATGTACATCAGCTGGTGGCCTTCGTAGATGAGTTGAATAATCCTGAAATCAGTGAAAAGGTCAGCCTTTTTCTGGAGAAATTGGGCTTTCAAGATTCAGAGTTCTGGATCTTAGAGCTTGGAGGAACTGGACCGGTTGTTCAAAGATTCAGTGGAAAACAGCTTAAACAACTGATTGAATCTGAGCTCAACGAACACATAGGCTTGGTTGTGTGCTTGAAAGACTTGCTGGCACAAAATTTTGGTGTGCACTACAAATCTGTTGAAGATCTGGTAGGCAGCCCTTTTGAATTTGCTTATGCCGAGTGTATGAATTTGTTGCTGGAAGTTGAAGGTGACATGCTGGCACCGTTGTTCCAAGAACCGTTGTTTCCATTGAAAGCAACTCCGGTGTTTATGAGTGAGTCTGCAAGGTTGGAGTTTTATCTGAACAGATTGCCTTCACGCAGCAAAATTGTGTCTAAGGTTTTTATGAGCCAAGCAGACGTGGAAAAATTTTTGGCGAGCTGACTCTTACTACTACTACTTTTATATATATAAATAATAGTAGTAGTAGTAAGGGGATTTTTACACCTTTCGATAAATAATTGAATTATATGATATATTAATCAATACCCAAATGAAAGGTGACAATATACCACCTGTCATAAAAATAGCTCAATTCAATCTTTAGATTATTGATAAAACTAAATAAACTAAATATTAAAATGATATTGTAATATCGCGAAAGGTGTAAGAATCCCCCCTGAAAGGTGAAAAGATTCCCTTTAAAATTACACTAATCACTTTTCAACGATATATGACTGTTATATATAGAAAATAGTCTAAATAAAATGCTTATGTCGTTTTTAAAGGTGTAAGAATCCCCCCTGAAAGGTGTAAGAATTCCCTTTTTTGCGAACACCGTCCGATTATGGAGTGTAAACAGCTGATATACATGTATAAAATTGATAAAGTATGCGGCTGATGACCGCGAAAGGTGTAAGAATCCCCCCTGAAAGGTGAAAAGATTCCCTTTTTTGAGTACACCTATGGAGTCTATGAGCATAAGACATTGAAAAGTATATTGAACCCGTCAGCAGTTGGCGGCTCGGTTGACGAAAGGTGTACAAATCACATCTGAAAGGTGAAAAGATTCCCTTTTTTGAGTACACCTATGGAGTCTATGAGCATAAGACATTGAAAAGTATATTGAACCCGTCAGCAGTTGGCGGCTCGGTTTGCGAAAGGTGTACAAATCACATCTGAAAGGTGAAAAGATTCCCTTTTTTGAGTACACCTATGGAGTCTATGAGCATAAGACATTGAAAAGTATATTGAACCCGTCAGCAGTTGGCGGCTCGGTTTGCGAAAGGTGTACAAATCACATCTGAAAGGTGAAAAGATTCCCTTTTTTGAGTACACCTATGGAGTCTATGAGCATAAGACATTGAAAAGTATATTGAACCCGTCAGCAGTTGGCGGCTCGGTT
>NZ_JALJZY010000012.1 GCF_024171525.1 Neisseriaceae bacterium HSC-16F19 | reverse complement strand
GGCATCGGTATTTCCTCCTTGTAAGGTCATACCGGTATTGTCGGTGTAAACGATGTCTTTAGGGTGTGATGTAAAGGATGTTATCAGGTTGTACCAATAGCCATTCGGCTTCCCAATAACGGCGCCGCCCTTGGGTATGCAATACGCCGACGGGCGGCCAATCCAGAGTGCGGGCAAACATGGGCAAACTTCCGTAACGGTGTTTTCAGGCAGCCTGGCCGCGGCTGAAATGCCGCAACAACAGGCCGTTAACCACCGCCACCGCCGGACTGGGCAGCCACAGCAGCCAGGCCGCGGCGTCGCCTTCAAGGATAAAGACCCCGGCAATCAGCAAGGCCAGGGCGCTCAAAAACAGCCACAATACCAGCACGGTTTGGCCGCCGCGGCGCAACAGGCTGTGCGGTACCAGCAGCACCGCGGCCACGAGTACATGCAGCCAGATCATAACCCGGGTCACGCCGATGTCCTGCCAATGGACGCAGGAACCGCCCAGCAGACAGTCTTCCAAGCCGGACAGCAGCACAATAAAGGCCATCATCAGCAACAGAAGCAAAGCCCACAACACGCTGGCCATGCGTACGCCCAGATAAACCCAGTGCAGGCGCGTTTTTTGGGGTGTGCTCATCTTTCGCTCCTTAGTAAACAGACGTGCAGTGTTTTCAGGCAGCCTCAGCCGCCAAATGCTCTATCGCGGCGGTGGCGCAATGCAAACCGAAGGCCGCGGTCACCAGCATGCTAGCGCCGTAACCGGCACACGACAATCCCTGCGGGGCGGCATCGGCGGCACAGGCTTCGCCGCTTTGCGGCGGGGTCACGTTTTCGGTGGAATAAATGCAGCGCACGCCCATTTTTTCACCGCCGCGGACAAAGCCGTAACGGCGGCGCAGGGTGTAGCGCAGATTGGCCAGCAGCGGGTCGTGGGTCACGCGGCTTAAATCCGCTGCCTGTATCAGCGCCGGATTGCGCTGGCCGCCGGCGCCGCCGCTGACCACCAAGGGCAGCTTGCGGCGCACGCAATAATCGGCCATGGCCGCCTTCACCCGCACTTGATCGATGGCATCAATCACAAAATCGCAGCCGCCGCCCAAAAGTTCGGCCACATTGTCGGCGGTAACAAAATCTTCAATGCAATGCACGGCGGCATGCGGATTGATTTGCGCGATGCGTGCCGCCAAGGCATCCACCTTGGCCATGCCGAATTGCTCGGTGAGCGCGTGCAGCTGACGGTTGACATTGGATTCGGCCACATTGTCCAAATCAATCAGCGTGAGCGTGCCGATCCCACTGCGCGCCAGTGCTTCCACCGCCCACGAGCCGACCCCGCCCACACCCACCACGCACACATGGGCTGCCTGAAAACGTTCAAGCGCAGAATCGCCGTATAAACGGGCAATGCCGCCGAAACGGCGGCTGGATACGGCAGACGGCGGGGTCATAATGGTAGGGCTCCCAAAAAACAAAACGCGCAAACCGGCGCGAAGCGTATTATACTGCATGCCGTGCGCAGCGCCGCACTCCAACCGATACGCAACAGAAAGGCAAGTTATGTACCAACACCTGCTTGTAGCCGTAGACGGCAGCCACACTTCTGCCAATGCCCTCAACCACGCCATTGCCCTCGCCCGCCACGAAGGCACGCGCCTCACCTTGGTCAATGTGGCCAATCCGGCCGAGTATATGGCGCTGGCACCGGAATTTTTGCAACATGAAAGCTATGAAGCCGCGGCGCTGGCCGAAGGCAATACCGTACTGGAAGCCGCCGTAGCCACCGCCCGCGCCGCTTTGAGCGAAGACAAAGTTGCCAGCCATTTGCTGATGGCCACCAAAGGCGCGCGCGAAATGGCCAAGATGCTGGTGGATTATGCCGAGGTGCAAGGCGCCGACCTCTTGGTCATCGGCACCCACGGCCGCAGCGGCCTGATGCATTTGCTCATGGGCAGCTTCGCCGAAACCGTGATGCGCGAAACCCGTTTGCCGCTGCTGGTGATCCGCAGCGATGAAGAGCCGGAAGAGGATTGAACAGACGGTGAATAGTTTTCAGGCAGCCTTTGGGGGCTGCCTGAGGTTTTTTGGGAACATGCTTATACCCATTTAAAAAATAAATTAAGCTGGCTGAAAACAGATTCTGCGACTCCGCTACGCTACGCGCAGAATGACGGGCTATAGTCATCCTGCGCGCAGTCGCAGGATCTTGTTAAAGATAATGCGCTTTATAAAGCAAGCCTGTCCAATTTTTTTAAATGGGTATCATCCCAAACGGGCAATATACCCGACAAAATCCTCATACTCAGGCGTCTCGCGCAGGGCTGCCAAATCAGTATCCGCCAACACCTCTTCCATAGGCGGCAAGGCTCCGGCCTGATGCGACAAGCCCAAATAATGCACCGCCTCGTCCATCTGCTGCATCAAGGCGGCGATACAGGCGCGGTTGTAATACATCTCGCCCAAGCATTCCGGATATTGCTGCCCCAATTCCTCAAACACCCGTATCGCCTCCTGCAATTGGTCGGCATGGCGCACGGTATTTGCCTGATAGGCACGTATATACATGGACAACACGCTCATGGCCACATCCGTCATGGCCGAGGAATGCTTGACCGCCATTAAGGCGGCAATGGCCAAATGGTATTCCTTAAAAGCCTGCTGCGGATCATGGGCAGCCAGCCCGTCTGCATGACGGCCAATCAAGATGGCCGCATCGTACAAAAAGTCGGTGGCCCAATGCATCCACGCAATGCCGGGGCGCAGCATGCCGACCATTTTTTCCAATAAGGCAAATGCCTCCTCATCCTGGCCATAGCCGAACAACTGGTCGCCCTGGCCGCCCAAATGGTTGAAATAGACGGTGCAGATGTCGGCATAGCGCTCCGGATAGAGCTGCAAAGCACGTTCGTAACAATCGCGCGACTGCTGCCACAGGGCGGTAACGCTGTCGGAAATCATCTCCACATCGCGGCGGTGGCCGTCACCGGCTTCGCCATAGTGATGCCCCATACTCATCAGGATATCCAAACGCAATGCCAGAGCCCCGTCATGCTGCGGCTCGGCCTGCAATACCTCTTCCAGCAGGGACAGCGCCGACTGGTAATGCTCCATGGCCGCTTCAGTGTCCCAAAAACTTTCGTCCAAAATATGTTCTGCCTGGCTGACGGCCTGTTGTGCTTGTTGCAGGAGGGTGTCGGTGGATGTGTTCATATTGTCTTTCGGAGTGAATACGTTTTTCAGGCAGCCTTAAAGGCTGCCTGAAGGTTTTTTTTAAGATGGTATTGAAACCGTATCGACATGTGTAGGGGCGGATTTTACATCCGCCCGTAAAAATGGCCGAATTCGATTTTCCAGACATGAAGTGGTACGGATAAGGGCGGATGTAAAATCCGCCCCTACACAAACCGCTGTTTTTATAGCCGAACCAAATAGAAATGAGACAAGGCAGCAAGCCGCAGACAGTACAGATAGTACGGCAAGGCGCAGCAACGCCGTATCATTTCTATTTGGAATGGCTATATTCTACGGGCGGCAATTCCATCGCCAACACCGTGGCCTCTTGGCGCTGGCGGAAATCGGCCAGTTTTTGCGCCAGGGCGGCATCGTGGTTGGCAAGCATGGAGAGGGCAAACAGGGCGGCATTGGCGGCACCGGCCTCACCGATGGCAAAGGTGGCCACCGGCACCCCTTTGGGCATTTGCACAATGGACAACAGCGAATCTTCGCCGCGCAAATATTTGCTCGGCACCGGCACGCCCAGCACCGGCACGGTGGTTTTGGCGGCCACCATGCCCGGCAGATGGGCGGCACCGCCGGCACCGGCAATAATCGCCCGAATACCGCGTTCGCGGGCGCGCTCTGCGTATTCGAACATCAAATCGGGGGTGCGGTGGGCGGATACCACGCGTGCTTCGTATTCCACACCAAATTCGGCCAGAATGCGCGCGGCCGCTTCCATCACCGGCCAATCGCTGTTACTGCCCATAATGATGCCGATTTGAACCATATTTGTTTCCTTTTTGAAAATGAAAAACAAAGGCGGCACGGCGGCGGCCTTTGTCGGGTGTTTGTGTTCTGTATCACTGCCAAAGCGGCAGGGGATCATATTGTAGGGTGGGCATTCATGCCCACCAATCATTTTTTAATCATTAGCAGCTGAACATGGTGGGCATGAATGCCCACCCTACAACTTGTTTGCCTGTTTTCCACCGTTTTCAGGCTGCCTGAAAACCTCAACGCCCGTTACCCAAACGCTGTTGCGCGCGTTTGGCGGCGCCGCTGTCGGGATAGGTGCGGATGATTTTGCGCCAGGTATCGCGGGCGATGTCCTGCTGCTGCATGCGCCATTGGCATTGCGACACCAGCCACAGCGCCTCGGCAGCCTGCGGATTGCGCGCAAAGCGGTTGGCAAAGCGGTTGCCGACATTGATCACCGACTCGCAATTGTTCAGCCGCCAATGGCTTTGCATAAGCAAATACATGCTGTTTTGCGCGTCGGCACTGCCGTCACCGCCGCCGTCGCTGCCCGCCAAGGTGCGCACGGCCTGGCTGTACAGGCCGGCGGCGTATTGCTGGCGCGCCTGCTGCAAACGGCTGCTGCCGCCCTCACCCGCCGCGGCCGTGTTGTCGCCGCTGCGGCTGCTGCGGGGCGGGTTGAGCGACACAATCTGGCTGAGCGCCGTGTGTTGGCGTTGCAGCTCGGCAGTCTGCTGCTGCAATTCGGCCACCTGTTGCTGCAAGATCTGCACCTGGTTGCGCAATTCGGCCACACCGGCCTCAGTCTTCGGCGCAGCTTGCGCTTCGGGCGGCACGGATACGGCAGCGGGGGTGTCGGTATGGTCAGCCAAGGCGTGACTTTCCTGCGGCGGCACCACCACGGCACAAGCGCTCAGGGTGGCGGCGGCCGCGACAACGGCCCAGTGTCGGATAGCAAAAATCATACGGCCTCCGTACGGCGTTTTTGAACGATGGTCAGCCCGTCGCCCACCGGCAGTGTGAGCGCGCGCACGCGGGTGTCGGCAGCCAGTGCGGCATTAAACGCCTGCATCAGCGCCACGCTGGGGGCATCCTGTGCCTGTGCGGCACGGGTGACGCGGCCGCCGAGCAAAACATTGTCGATGGCAATCAGGCCGCCGGGGCGCACCAGTTGCAGACAGCGTTCGAAATAATGGGCGGTGGGGGGCTTGTCGGCGTCGATCAGCGCCAAGTCGTAATGATGGCGCAAGCCTTGCGCCAAAAGCTGATCCAGGGTGATGAGCGCCGGTTGCAGCACCAAATCGATTTTGTGCGCCACCCCGGCGGCCTGCCAATAACGGCGGGCGATGTCGGTATAGGTAACGCTGATATCGCAGGCGGTGATGCGGCCGTGTTCGGGCAGGGCCAGCGCCATGGCGGTGCTGCTGTAACCGGTAAACACGCCGATTTCCAGATAATGCTCGGCGCCGATCAGATCCGCCAGCCAGACAAGGGTTTGCGCCTGCTCCGGCGCAATCGGCATTTTGGCATGGCGGTGGCGTTCGGTTTCGGCGCGCAGTGCGGCCAAAACCGCGGCTTCCTCACCGTTGATGTGGCGCAGATAGTCTTGCAGCTCCGGCGCCAAGCCCCAGCTGTGACGGCTCACCAGGCGTAATAGGTATAAGCCTGCTTGGCCACCTTGGCCGCCTCAAAATCCTGCTGCTCCTCGGCGGAGAGTTCCACATCCCACAGCAGATTGCGGTTTTCCAAACGGCCCGCGGCCACCTCGGGATGCTCTTCCAGATATTGGTTTAAAAACTGGGTGGTATCGGATTGGTAGTTGTACATGATGTGCTCGAATGGCAAGTGTTCGCGAAACGGGCAGATTATATCGGCTTGGGGGGAGAAATGCCACTTGCAGGCTGTCTGAAATTCAGTATTTGGGTAGGGTGGGCATTCCTGCCCACCAACTATAAGATTCTGATGCTTGAACGGTGGGCAAGAATGCCCACCCTTGTATCTTTCCACCTGTGTGGATAAAAACGTATTATCCACATAACTGCCCGGCAGGATAATGTGCCCACCCTGAGTGCTCCGACACTGTGACGTAGATAAACCTGCCGGGCTTCCCATCAAGCAATCTGAACAGTATCTAAGTGCCGGGCAATGCCC
The DNA here is from genome assembly GCF_024171525.1 of Neisseriaceae bacterium HSC-16F19. Classification (GTDB taxonomy): domain Bacteria; phylum Pseudomonadota; class Gammaproteobacteria; order Burkholderiales; family Neisseriaceae; genus JALJZY01. The sequence goes on along the minus strand of NZ_JALJZY010000012.1, from coordinate 65,230 downwards.
CGTGACACTGCATAAACAAGGAAAGACACCGATGGAAACGTCCGCCCAATACTATATCGGTATTGATGTCTCATCTCAAAAATTCGATGTCGCATGGCTGAAAAACACCACCCGCTTCACCTACCGCAACAAGGTGTTGGCAAACTCGCCCAAAGGCTGTGTTGAATTCATCCAATGGATACGCAAGCACGTCACCACAGAGCTGGATAAGGTGCATATTGTTATGGAGCCTACCGGCGTCTACCACGAATTGCCGGCCTATTTCCTGCATGACCAGGGTATCCGCATCAGCATCGTCAATCCCGCCTATATCAGCGATTACGCCAAATCATTGGGTTCGCTGCATAAAACCGATAAAGGCGACAGCCAAGTCATCGCCCGTTTCGGCTATGAGCGCAAACCGAAGGCCTGGCAGCCTGAAGCCAAATCCGTTCGCGAACTCAAAGCCAAGCTTGGCCGTCTGGATGCCTTGAAAGCCGATTTGCAGCGCGAAGACAACCGTCTGTCCGTCGCCAACCTCAGCCGCGTGCCGGATGAATTCATGCTGTCCATCCATCAAATCCGCAATGCTTTGGCTCAAAGCATCGCCGACTTGGAGCAGGACGTGCGCGACCATATCGACAAGCATCCCGACTTGAAACAAGACATCACCTTGCTGCAAAGCATTCCGGGCGTCGGCAAAGAAACCTCCATGCGCATGGCGGTACTATACCGCAGCAAACAATTCACCAAAGCCTCGCAGATGGCGGCATTCTTAGGTTTGGTGCCAAAAAAACGTGATTCGGGCAAACACAAAGGCAAAGTGATGCTCTCCAAGCGCGGCAACGGCCATATGCGTGCGCTGCTGTATTTCCCTGCCGTCTGCGCTTCCAGGTACAACCCGGACATCAAAGTACACTGTACGCGCATGCTGTCCCGTAACAAGGTGAAAATGCAGGCTGTCGGTGCGGCTATGCGCAAATTGGTGCATATCTGCTTTGGCGTGCTGAAACACCAGACTGTTTATCAGCCGAGGGTTGATTTCGCTTGACAGGTAACACAGTATCTACGCATGATTAAGGCTGCCTGAAACTGCAAACGGATTCTGCGACTGCGCGCAGAATGACAGTAGGTCGGATTCTTGAATCCGACATCGTTGATATATAGTCGAATAACACAGAATGAGACAAGACAGCAAGCCGCAGACAGTACAGATAGTACGGAACTGATTTTGTTGCCGCTTTAGCGGCTTACAAAAATCGTTCTCTTCGAGCCTGACGCAGCAACACCGTATCATTCTTATTTTAAATGACTATACCTTGTATGGTGCAGATATTGCCTGTAACCCTTTGGTTTTGTCGGATACAAGTATCCGACCTGCTTATTTTCAAGCAGCCCCTACCACCCCACGCTCACCGCCCCTTCCCCCAACAGGCTTTCCAATTCCGCCAACAACGAAGCGGACAGGGTGATTTGCCAGCCGCTGCCGGGGCGTAATTCGCCGCGGGCGTGTTCGTTGGCATAGCTCAGTTTCAGGGCGATGCGGCGGCCTTCCTGCCCGCGCTGTGCCTGCAATAAAGCGGCCAGGCGGCGGATGTCGTGCCGGGCGGCCAAGTGCAGGCACAGGTTGCGGGCAAAGCGTTCGCGTGCGCCGTCGAGGGTGTAGACGCTGTCGGCGGTTACGCGCAAGCCCTCGCCGCCGTTGTAATCGTCCGCCGCCACCTTGCATTCGGCCAAGAGCACGCGGTCGGCCTGCAAAACCTCGCCGTATTCTTCCAAAGTGCTGCCCGCCACCACCACTTCGGTTTTGTCGTGGCTGCCTTTGCCGTCTTCCAGCATCAGCACCGCAAATTTGCCGCGTTTGCCGACGATGTAGCGCACCGAGGTCACAAAGCCCGCCACCCATTGTTTTTGCTCGGCGGCGGCCAGTTTGGCCAGGGTTTTCGGGGCGAAAGCACGCACTTCCTGGCGGTAGGGTGCAAACGGATGGCCGGAAAAATAAAAGCCCAACGCCTGTTTTTCTTCCGCCAGCAACACGGATTGCGGCCAGGGCGCGGCTGCCTGCAAAGCCACGGGTGCTATGGCATCTTCGACAAAATCAAACAAACCGCCCTGATTGGCATTGGCCGCCTGCTGTTCGGCATGGCTCATGGCCAGATCGATATTGGCCAAGAGCATGGCGCGGTTGGGTTCGATGGCGTCAAACGCACCGGCGCGCACCAAGGCTTCCACCGTGCGGCGGTTGATGTGCGCCTTGCCCACGCGCTCGCAAAAGTCCAACAGGCCGGTAAACGGGCCGTCGCGGCGTGCCGCCACAATGGCTTCCACCGCGCCCTCGCCCGTGCCCTTAATCGCGCCCAGGGCATAGCGGATGCGTTTGTCCGCCAGCGGGGTGAAACGGTAGTGCGAGTGGTTGACGCAGGGCGGCAGGAAGGTGATGCCGTTGGCGAGCGCATCGTCGTAAAACACCTTGAGCTGGTCGGTATTGTCCAATTCGCTCGACATGGTGGCGGCCATAAATTCGGCCGGGTAATGCTGTTTCAGCCATGCGGTCTGGTAGGCCACCAGCGCGTAGGCGGCGGCGTGGGATTTGTTGAAGCCGTAGCCGGCGAATTTTTCCATATAGTCAAAAATTTCGTCGGCCTTGGCGCGGGGTATGCCCTGTTTTTGCGCGCCTTCGGCAAAAATCTCGCGATGCTTGACCATTTCTTCAGGCTTTTTCTTGCCCATGGCACGACGCAGCAGGTCGGCGCCGCCCAGCGAATAGCCGCCGATGACCTGCGCCGCCTGCATCACCTGCTCCTGATACACCATAATGCCGTAGGTCGGCTCCAGCACCGGTGCCAGCAGCGGATGCAGATACTCGAATTTTTCGCCGTGCATGCGGCGGGTAAAGTCGGGAATCAGGTCCATGGGGCCGGGGCGGTACAGCGACACGAAGGCGATAATCTCTTCAAACTGGCTGGGCCGCGCCTGCATGAGCATTTTTTTCATGCCCGCCGACTCAAACTGGAAGACCGCGGTGGTATTGCCCTTGGCGAAAATCTCGGCATAAGTGGGCGCGTCGTCGAGGGTAATGCGGTTCACATCCACTTCTTCGCCACGGGTTTGGCGGATAAAGTTTTGCGCCATCTCGATGATGGTGAGGTTGCGCAGGCCGAGGAAGTCGAATTTCACCAGGCCGATTTGCTCGACATCGTCTTTGTCGAACATGGACACCGGCGCGGTATCTTCGCCGGAAGCCTGATACACCGGGCAGAAATCGGCGATTTTGCCCGGCGCAATCAGCACTCCGCCCGCGTGCATGCCGAGACCGCGGGTGAGGTCTTCCAGTTTTTTCGCCAGCACCATCAGCTCTTCCGCCTCTTCTTCCGCCAGCAGGCGCTCAATCAGCGGCTCGGCGGCCAGCGCTTTGTCCAGGCTCAAAGGCTTGTTGGCTTCCACCGGAATCAGCTTGGAAAGTTTGTCGCACAGGCCGAAGGGCAGATCCAGCACGCGGCCGACGTCGCGTACCACTGCCTTGCTCGACAGGGTGCCGAAAGTGACAATCTGGCTCACCGCCTGGGCGCCGTATTTCTGCCGTACATACTGGATAACGCGGCCGCGGTTTTCCTGACAGAAATCGATGTCGAAGTCGGGCATGGACACGCGTTCGGGATTGAGGAAGCGCTCGAACAGCAAGGCGTATTGCAAGGGGTCGAGGTCGGTGATTTTGAGGGCATAAGCCACCAGCGAACCGGCACCGGAACCGCGGCCCGGCCCCACCGGGCAGCCGTTGTTTTTGGCCCAGTTGATAAAGTCGGCCACGATGAGGAAATAGCCGGGAAAGCCCATGTGGATGATGGTATCGAGCTCGAAATCCAGGCGCGCGCGGTATTCGGGCAGCTTGGCGGCGCGTTCGGCCTCATCGGGATAGAGCACCGCCATGCGCTCGTCCAAGCCCTCGTGGGAGAGACGGATAAGGTAATCGTTAAGGCTCAGGCCGTCGGGTGTGGGAAAATCGGGGAGGAAGTTTTTGCCCAGGGTGACGCTCAGATTGCAGCGTTTGGCAATTTCCACGCTGTTGGCCAGCGCCTCGGGGATGTCGGCAAAACGCGCCGCCATTTCTTCCGGAGTGGCGAAATACTGGCTGCGGCTGAAACGGCGTTCGCGGCGCGGGTCGGCCAAGACATCACCGGCGGCAATACACACCCGCGCTTCGTGGGCCTGAAAATCGTCCGCGTCCAGAAACTGGGTCGGATGGGTGGCCACCACCGGCAGACCCAGGTTTTCGGCCAAATCGAGGCTGCCTGAAACCACAGTTTCGTATTCCGGTTTTTCAGGCAGCCTTTGCAATTCCAAATAAAAGCCGTCGCCAAACCAGCGGCGGTATTTTTCCGCCGCCGCGGCTGCCGCATCGGCATGACCGCGCAACATCGCCTGGCCGATTTCGCCCTCGTGTGCACCGGAGAGGCAAATCAGGCCGCTGTTGTCGCCCTCATCCAGCCACGCCTGCCGCAGCTGGGCGCGGTGCAGGTCTTTGTCGGTGCCGGTATAGGCTTGGGTGAGCAATTCGCTCAAACGCAGATAGCCGCCGCTGTTTTTGGCGATGAGCAGCGCACGAAACGGCTGCTCCGGCTGTTCCGGATTGTCCACAAACACATCCGCCCCGACGATGGGCTTGATGCCGGCGCCACGGCAGGCTTTGTAAAACTTGACCATGGCAAACACATTCATCAAATCGCTGATGCCCAAAGCAGGCAGATTCAGCGCCACGGCGCGTTTGACGGCGGCACCGATGCGCACCATGCCGTCTTCGATGGAGAATTCGCTGTGCAGGCGCAGGGGGATGTAGACGGGTGAATTCATAAGGATTTATTTGAAACGATGCAGGCAGCCGAAACGAAAGGCTGCCTGAAAATATTTAAACAACAGAAAGATACCGCAATGATGTGTTGGGTTTGCAACCCAACCTACAACAACATGAGGTACGTTCACGGCTACAGCCCTATCCGCTGGCGCAGCCGAACGGAGCGCGGTTTTTCGGGGAAAAGGGCAAATCTGTTTGAGCAGCGCAGCTGCGAGTTGTTGCCCGCCCGAAAAACCGTGCGGAGAGAGGGAAGTTTGCGCAGCAAACCTGCAACCGCGGCCGCCTTTCTTTTGCCTTCTTTTCTTTGGCGGCACAAAGAAAAGAAGGTGGCCGCGCGGCCATGAAGCGCAAAGTTAAGTTTTGTGTAACTTGAAATACAAGGTGATACCAACTTGTATTTTCAGGCAGCCTTAATATTTGTGCAGATACCTATGGTTGTCAGCCCCCAACATTTGCCGAAATCTTTAGAAACTGTTCATCGCAATATTGCGGGCGGATATAAAATCCGCCCCTACATCCGTAGCCGCTGCCTGCATTATCCGCCACGACGCCGCAAGCTGCCCAGCAGCTGCCGCCAGGCCGCCATGCCCTCGTCGATACCGGCATCATGGGCGGCGCTGTATTGCAGGGTCAGGTCTATGGACGGGCGGCCGCGATCCTGCGCCTTGCCGGCGGTAATCCAGCTGCACCACAGCATGGGCGCGGGCACGGCTTCGATGCGGATGCAGTCTTCATTACCTTCCAGCCCGGCCACGGTGCTCAGGCGTTTCACCAGCACGCGGCTGCGGCTGCCGCCTTCGCGCAGGCGCTCCTGAATGCGCTCCTGCTTGAGCTGGTTCAGGCTGGCCTGATTGGGGCCGGCCGGGCCGACATCCAATTCGATATTGAGGCGCTGGCTGCGCGAATCGAGGCGGTAGCGGATATAGGGCTGCTCACCTTCGGGATTGAGCCACACCAAGGGGCCGACCACCATGCTGTTGCCGTTGTTGATGTGTGCCGTGCTGACCGGCTCGATGTATTGCAAAAACTGCTGTGCCGCAGTGACGGCATCGGCACTGTCCGGGCGCGCCGCCAGCTGGCCGTGCAGCATATAGCGGCCTTGCGGCTGGTACACATACCAGTCGGCATAAGTGGTATCCGGCGCCGCCGGACGCAGATTCACCGGATGGCGACCGAGCACGCCCCAGCGGTTTTTGCCGCCGTCCACCACGCGGTAGAGCGACAGCTTGAAGCCGTTGGCGGCATTGCTGGCGTCCTGACGCAGGCGGTTGAGTTCCTGCGCCCGTTTCTGCACGCCGCGGCGTGCCTCTCGGGCCGAAGCGGCGGGAAGCACGCGCCAGTTGTGGCCGCCGAAGGCCATCAGCTTGAGGCCCTGTTCGGTGTCGGCATCGGCAGGCACGTCCAGAGTGTACTGGTGAAACGGCAAAGCCTGCGGTGCATAAGCCTGCGCTGCCGCCGCCGGAGCGTGGCTGTGTCCGCAGGCGGCCAGGGCGGCACTGCCGCTCAATATCAGGGCCCATCGGTAAAAACGCATGGCGGTTTCCTTATCGCTCAGGCGTAGTGGCGGGTTTCGCCGCTGCCTGCAACATTGTCGGCACAACGGCCGCACACGGTCGGGTGTTCGGCGTGGCTGCCGATGTCGTCGGTGTAATGCCAGCAGCGCTCGCATTTGCTGCCCTGGCTGGCCTGTGCGGTAGCACTCAGTTCTTCGCCTTCGCTCACGCTGACCTTGGACACCAGCATGGCAAAACGCAATTCCTCACCCAAGGCTTTCAGGTAGCCTGCCACTTCGGCCGGGGCGGTGATGGCGACATCGGCCTGCAAAGACGAGCCCACGGTTTTGTCGGCGCGCAAAGGCTCGATGGCGGCGGTAACCGCCTCGCGGGCGCTGCGCACGGCCTGCCATTTTTTCACCAACTCAGCCTCGCTCTCGGGCGGCAGATTGGGGAAGTTGTGCAGGGTGTGGAAGAGCACGCTGTCTTCTTCGCCGCCGCCGATGATGTCCCACGCCTCTTCGCCGGTAAAGCACAGAATCGGCGACAGCAGCAGCACCAGATTGCGGGTGATGTGATACAGCGCGGTTTGCGCGCTGCGGCGGGTGTGGCTGTTGGCTTGGGTGGTGTACAGACGGTCTTTGAGTATGTCCAGATAAAACGCACCCAGGTCTTCCGAACAGAAGGCCACCAAGTCTTTCACCGCCAGGTGGAAGGCGTAGCGCGGATAGTAATCACCGGCCACACGCTCTTGCAGGCGGCGCGCCAGCACCAGCGCATAACGGTCGATTTCCACCATCTGCGCTTGCGGCACGGCGTGTTCGATGGGGTCGAAATCGCTCAGATTGGCAAACAAAAAGCTCAAAGTATTGCGGATGCGGCGGTAGCTTTCGGTAACGCGCTTGAGAATCTCGTCGGAAATCGCCAATTCGCCGGAATAATCGGTAGAGGCCACCCACAGGCGCAGAATGTCCGCGCCCAAGGTGTCGGTGACTTTCTGCGGCGCCACCACATTGCCGATGGATTTGGACATTTTCTGGCCGTTGCCGTCCACCACAAAACCGTGGGTGAGCAATTGTTTGTAGGGCGCGCGGCCCAAGGTAGCGCAGCCGGTGAGCATGGACGACTGGAACCAGCCGCGGTGCTGGTCGCTGCCTTCCAGATACAAATCGGCAGGCCAGGTGAGTTCGTCGCGGCGTTTGAGCACGGCAAAATGGGTGCTGCCGGAGTCAAACCACACGTCCAGAGTGTCGGGCAGTTTTTCGTACACCTCGGCTTCGTCGCCCAAAAGCTCGCGCGCATCCAGCGCAAACCAAGCTTCGATGCCCTGTTTTTCGATGCGCAGCGCCACTTCTTCCAACAACTCGGCCGAGCGCGGATGCAATTCGCCGGTTTCTTTGTGGGCAAAGAAGGTCATGGGCGTGCCCCAATAACGCTGGCGGCTCACCACCCAGTCGGGGCGGCCTTCAATCATGGCCTCCAGGCGCGCACGGCCCCAAGCGGGGAAGAATTCGGTGGCGTCCACCGCATTCATGGCCACATCGCGCAGGGTGCGGCCCTCGGCACCGGCTTTGTCCATGCCGATAAACCATTGGCCGGTGGCACGGTAAATCAGCGGTGTTTTGTGGCGCCAGCAATGGGCGTAGCTGTGTTCGATTTTGCGGTTGGCGAGCAGGCGTCGGTTTTCCTGCAACCATTCGATAATTACCGGATTGGCTTCCCACACCGTCATACCGCCCACACGCGGCACATCGGCACGGTAGCGGCCTTCGCCGTTAACCGGATTGTCGAGCTTGATGCCGTAGCGGATGCAGACAAAATAGTCTTCCAAACCGTGTGCCGGGGCGGTATGCACCAGGCCGGTACCGGCCTCGGTGGTGACGTGCTCGCCGTTGAGCAGCAGGATGTCGCGCTCCAGGAAAGGATGGCTGAGCAACAGGTTTTCCAGCTTGGCACCGGTGGTTTCCGCCAAAGCCGGGCTGCCTGAAAAACCGTAGCGCGCCAGCGCCTCTTCGGCCAAGTCTTTGGCCAGCACCAATTTGCCTGCCGGGGTATCCAACAATTGATACACCACATCGGCACCGGCACTCACCGCCTGGCTGGCAGGCAGTGTCCACGGCGTGGTGGTCCAAATCACACCGAAGGTTTCACCCTCGATTGCAGGCAGCCCGAAGGCGGCCGCCAGCTTGGCAGTGTCTTGGAAGGGATAGGCCACATCGATGGCGGGTGAGACTTTGTCTTTGTATTCCACCTCGGCCTCGGCCAGGGACGAGCCGCAATCCAGACAGAACTGCACCGGTTTTTCGCCGCGGTAGAGATAGCCCGCCTGCTGGATTTTGCCTAGCGTGCGCACAATATCGGCCTCGGTCTGGTAGTTCATGGTCAGATAGGGGTTGTCCCAATCGCCGATCACACCCAGGCGGATAAAGTCGCGTTTTTGCTTGGCAATCTGCTCGGTGGCGTATTCGCGGCACAGCTCGCGGAATTTGGCCGCGGGAATGTCTTTGCCGTAGAGTTTTTCCACCATCAGCTCGATGGGCAGGCCGTGGCAGTCCCAGCCGGGCACATAAGGCGCATCGAAACCGGCCAGGGTTTTGCTGCGCACGATGATGTCTTTGAGAATTTTATTGACCGCGTGGCCGATGTGGATGTCGCCGTTGGCATAGGGCGGGCCGTCGTGCAGCACGAACTTGGGGCGTCCGGCGGCCAGCTGGCGCAGTTTCTGATAGCGCTGCTGCGCCTGCCATTGCGCCAGCCACTTGGGCTCGCGTTTGGCCAAATCGCCGCGCATGGGGAAAGGGGAATCCAACAGGTTTACGGTTTTGCGGTAGTCCACGGTCATAGTGAGTCTCAAATATAATAAAGCTTGCTCCCGGTACACAAACTGCGCCGGAAACGGCCAAAATGGCGGGTATTTTATAAGTCTTTACCCTTTATGAAAAGGCAAAAACTCCTATCTTCTTGTCAAAAAAAGGTTTTGTTATTACGCAATGCAACATAATAGTCAAATAAAATAAGAACGAGACAAGGCGGCAAGCCGCAGACACTACAAATGGTACGGAGCTGATTTTGTTGCCGCTTTAGCGGCTTACAAACATCGCTCTCTTCGAGCTTGGCGCAGCCAACGCCGTATCGTTCTTAATTTTAAATGACTATATTTTGACTACCGACAGACAAAACGGTATAAGACCCCACCGCCACCCACACCCCATTTTCATGCATTCCGACTCTGCCCCATCCCTACTCCACTGGCAGGAACACGGCCAAACCTTCAGCGCGCCGTGGCTCAGTGAAAGCCGCCATGCGCCGCCCAAAGCGGTACTGCCGGTGACGCACATCAGCGCCGCTGCCGCACTGCAACACCTGCACCAGCACACCGCGCTGCTGTGGCGCGGCGATTATCATCAGGGCAAGCAGCTGTTGGCTGCGGTGAAAAAACGCGTGCGACAAAAACGCAAAGCCGCCGCCGATTTCCACACCCTGCGCATGCAGCAGGCACAGCAAAGCCGTCTGTTTCATTTGATTTTGGTGGAAATTCTGCCCGGCAGTGTGGTCAACAACCGCCGCGCCCCCGATGTGCGCGCCGCGCTGGCAGACGTTTACGGCGCCGACAACGAAGCGCCCTTTCTGCTGCCCCTGCAAGCCTTGCTCGGCTTTATCGGCGCCCACGAATGGCATAAAAAAGGCGTACCGGTGGCGGCCTTGGGCGGCGCGCACATCCATGTGCCTTTCGGCGTGTTTTCACCCTTGCGCGGCGAATATCTGGATTTGGTGGCCCACGCGCCGCTGGCGCCGCATTGGCGCAACGCGTGGGACATCGGCACCGGCAGCGGCGTGCTGGCGGCCATCCTGGCGCAACGCGGCTTGAATGTGACCGGCACCGACACCAACCCGCGTGCCCTAAGCGCTGCCGCGGCCAATCTGCAAAGCCTGCATCTAAATGCGCAACTACAGGCCGCCGATTTATTTCCTGCCGAGGGCATGGCGGATCTGATGGTCTGCAATCCGCCGTGGCTGCCTGCACAACCGACCTCGGACATCGAAACCGCGCTCTACGACCCCAAACACGGCATGCTGCGCCGCTTTTTGGCCGCCGCCCCGGCACGCCTCAATGCCGATGGCGAAATCTGGCTGGTGATGTCCGATTTGGCCGAACACCTCGGCTTGCGCCACGCCGATGAATTGCCGCAATGGATTTGTGACGCCGGTTTACGCGTGGTCGCCAAAACCGACACCGTACCGCAACACGGCAAAGCACAGCGCCCCGACGACCCGCTGTATGCCGCCCGCAGCCGTGAAACCACGTCCTTATGGCGTTTGGCAGCAGCCTGAATACACCCAAGATCCTGCGACTGCACGCAGGATGACCCATCTGCAAGCGGAATACACCATGCACGCACTCACCCTCACCCACGGCGACAAAGCCGAAACCTACCGCCAACTGTTGCCGCAACTGGCCGCACTCATAGCCGATGAAACCGACCTCACCGCCAATCTGGCCAATATTTCCGCCGTGCTCAAAGAGGCTTTCGGCTGGTTGTGGGTGGGCTTTTACCGCACCGACGGCGACACCCTCGTGCTCGGCCCTTTCCAAGGCCCGCTGGCGTGCACGCGCATTCCCCACGGCCGCGGCGTGTGCGGTCAGGCTTGGGCGCAAGGGGAAACGCTGGTGGTGGCCGATGTCAACGCCCATCCCGACCACATCGCCTGCTCATCGCTGTCGCAATCGGAAATCGTGGTGCCGGTATTCGACCGCCACGGTGCGGTAATGCTGGTGCTCGATGTCGATGCCGACCAGCTGGCGGTTTTCGACGACACCGATGCCGAATATTTGCAGCAGCTGGCGGTATTGATTGGCGAAAAACACGGCTAAAACAGTCATTAACAAATAAAAGGCTGCCTGAAAGGTTTTACTATGCAGAAACGCACCGTATTCCCTTTCAGGCAGCCTTTACAAGCCCTTCTATCGTATTTTACTTGACCACCTCGGCAAAGCGCCGCGCCGCCTCGTCCCAATTCACCACCTGCCAAAACGCCTTGATGTAGTCCGGGCGGCGGTTTTGGTATTTGAGGTAATAGGCATGCTCCCACACATCGAGGCCGATAATCGGATAACCTGAAGTTCCGGCCACTGCCTGCCCCATCAGCGGTGAGTCCTGATTCGCGGTGGAAGTGACTTTGAGGCGGCCGTTTTCATACACCAGCCACGCCCAGCCGGAACCGAAACGCGTGGCAGCGGCTTTTTCAAATTCGGCCTGAAACACGGCCACATTGCCGAAATCGCGCTCGATGGCCGCCTGCAAATCGCCCTTGAGCAGGGTGCCGGTTTTTAAAATCTGCCAAAACAGACTGTGGTTGGCATGGCCGCCGACATTATTGCGCAACACCGTGCGTACGTTTTCAGGCAGCTCGTGCAAACGGGCAATCAGCACTTCCGCGCTTATGCCCGCCCATTCAGGCAGGTTTTCCAAAGCGGCATTGGCATTATTCACATAAGCCTGATGATGCTTGCTGTGGTGGATTTCCATGGTCAGCGCATCGAAATGCGGCTCCAGTGCGTCATAGGCATAGGGCAGCGGCGGCAGGGTATAGGCCATGATGTTCTCCTTAAATGCGGCGTTTGATAGAGTTAATGATAATAATTATTATTAATTAAAATATCAAGCACTGCATGCCACTTATCAGCGCGCCCGCATCCGCTTTTGCAGGACAAACCAAAAACCGGACGCCCTACTGTGCTATAGTGCCACCACCCCGCCAAAAATGGAGACCCCGCCATGACAAACAAAATCCTGTGCTGCGCCCTTCTCGCCGCCCTGTCCGCCCCGGCCGCCGCCCAAAGTGCCTGGATACCCCAAACCTATGTCGGCACCTGGGCCAAAACTGCGGCCATGTGCCACAGCGACTACGCCGCCGCCGACAAAGACCTGTTGCACATCCGTGCCGACGGCCAACTGGAATATATCGGCCAGGAACACGGCATCGAACTGCAATTCACCCTCACCGGCAAATCCTACAGCCCGCTGCTCGGCACTGCCGAGGGCACGGTATCTGCCGGCGGCGAAACCCTGCCCCAGCGCATGCACATCGACTACCGGGTACGCGGCAAACGCCTCTACGACCGCAGCCAAACCACCTACAGCGGCCTCAATAACGAAGGCGAACGCCCCTTGCAGGCACAGGTCAAACCGGTGGTGCGGGTTCGCTGCCCATAAGCTGTTCCCAAAACCGCAAATGCAGCCGATAGGCTGCATTTTTTCTGCTATAATGCGCGGTTTTCTATGATTTATTAAGGCACCCGCCCCCATGAAGCAAATCCGCAATATCGCCATCATCGCCCACGTCGACCACGGCAAAACCACACTGGTTGACCAACTGCTGCGCCAGTCCGGTACCTTCCGCGCCAACCAACAGGTAGACGAGCGCGTGATGGACAGCAACGACATCGAAAAAGAACGCGGCATCACCATTCTGGCCAAAAACACCGCCATCGAATACGAAGGCTACCACATCAACATCGTCGATACCCCCGGACACGCCGACTTCGGCGGCGAAGTGGAGCGCGTGTTGGGCATGGTCGATTGCGTGGTGCTCCTGGTCGATGCCCAAGAAGGCCCGATGCCGCAAACCCGTTTTGTGACCAAAAAAGCACTGGCCCTGGGCTTGCGCCCGATTGTGGTCATCAACAAAATCGACAAACCTTCCGCCCGTCCCAGCTGGGTCATCGACCAAACTTTCGAATTGTTCGACAGCCTGGGTGCCAGCGACGAGCAGCTGGACTTCCCCATTGTTTACGCTTCCGGCCTCTCCGGCTTTGCCAAACTGGAAGAGAGCGACGACAGCGAAGACATGCGCCCGCTGTTTGACACCATCCTCAAACACACCCCGCCGCCCTCCGGCAGTGCCGACGAAACCCTGCAATTGCAGATTTCCCAACTTGATTACGACAACTACACCGGCCGCCTGGGCATCGGCCGTATCCTCAACGGCCGCATCAAGCCCGGCCAAGTGGTGGCGGTGATGAACCACGAGCAGCAAGTGGCCCAAGGCCGCATCAACCAGCTCTTGGGTTTTAAAGGCTTGGAACGCGTGCCGCTGGAAGAAGCCGAAGCCGGCGACATCGTGATTATTTCCGGTTTGGAAGACATCGGCATCGGCGTGACCATTTCCGAAAAAGACAATCCCAAGGGTCTGCCCATGCTGAGCGTGGACGAGCCCACCCTGACCATGGACTTTATGGTCAACACCAGCCCCCTGGCCGGTACCGAAGGCAAGTTTGTCACCAGCCGCCAAATCCGCGACCGCCTGCAAAAAGAACTGCTCACCAATGTGGCCCTGCGTGTGGAAGACACGGCGGATGCCGACGTATTCCGCGTGTCCGGCCGCGGTGAGCTGCATCTGACCATTCTGCTGGAAAACATGCGCCGCGAAGGCTATGAACTGGCGGTGGGCAAACCGCGCGTGGTGTATCGCGAAATCAACGGCCAAAAATGCGAGCCTTATGAAAACCTGACCGTGGATGTGCCCGATGACAACCAGGGCGCGGTCATGGAAGAACTGGGCCGCCGCCGTGGCGAACTGACCAATATGGAAAGCGACGGCCAGGGCCGCACCCGCCTCGAATACCACATCCCCGCCCGCGGCCTCATCGGTTTCCAAGGCGAATTTATGACCATGACCCGCGGTACCGGCCTGATGAGCCATGTATTCGATGACTACGCCCCGGTGAAACCCGATATGCCCGGCCGCCACAACGGTGTGCTGGTATCGCAGGAACAGGGCGAAGCCGTGGCCTATGCGCTGTGGAATCTGGAAGACCGCGGCCGCATGTTCGTCTCCCCCGGCGACAAATTGTATGAAGGCATGATTATTGGCATCCACAGCCGCGACAACGACTTGGTGGTGAACCCCTTGAAAGGCAAAAAGCTCACCAATGTGCGTGCCAGCGGCACCGACGAAGCCGTGCGCCTGACCACGCCGATCAAACTGACTTTGGAATCCGCGGTGGAGTTTATCGACGACGACGAGCTGGTGGAAATCACCCCGCAATCCATCCGCCTGCGCAAACGCTATCTGAGCGAAATCGAACGCCGCCGCCATTTTAAAAAGGATTGATGTTTGTTGCTTGAGCGTTTAAAAGGCTGCCTGAAAGGTTTTCAGGCAGCCTTTTTATCAATCAGCCGTAGGTTGGGTTGAAAACCCAACAATCTGCAAAACACCCACAAATGTTGGGCCTGGCGACCCAAGCTACGCCTACCCTCGGGTCGTAAGTACGGCATCGCAATCGCAGATGCCGCCATCCATGTAGGGGCAGGTTTTACACCATAGGTATCTACACATTTTAGGCTATCTAAAAGATTTTGCTTTTTTCGGCTTGAATACCTAAAACTTTAATCCAAGTATGTTTACGGCTACAGCCCTATCCGCTGGCGCAGCCGAACGGAGCGCGGTTTTTCGGGGAGAAAGGGCAAATCTGTTTGAGCAGCGCAGCTGCGAGTTGTTGCCCGCCCGAAAAAGCGTGTGGAGAGAGGGAAGTTTGCGCAGCAAACCTGCAACCGCGGCCGCCTTTCTTTTGCCTTCTTTTCTTTGGCGGCGCAAAGACAATATCCGCGTGACCGTAGGGAATCCCGTGGGACGGCCACGAAGCGCAAAGTTAAATTTTGTGTAACTTGAAATACAAGGTGATACCAACTTGTGTTTTCAGGCAGCCTTAATATTTGTGTAGATACCTATGGTTTTACACCCGCCCGCTTTGTGGATTGCAGCGTTGCGGGCAGGTATAAAACCCGCCCCTACAAAGCCATGCCGCCAAACCGTAGCGGCCGTAGGTCGGCTCTCCGAGCCGACGCGTCCCATCAACCGTCGGCTCGGAGAGCCGACCTACCCTGCCCAACCAACCCAAAACGCATTCCCCGTTTCAAGCACCCAGTCCGCGCACATAAGCCGCCAGCCGTTTTTCCGCAAAGGCATCCATATCCGCCGCTTCCCTAATCACTTTCGGATAGCCGTGTGCATACACATAAATGCCCGCTTTGGCCGGGTCGTACAGCAAGGCATCGCCGTCGCCGTATTTCCAGAATTCGCCCAAGACCACATAATCGCGGCCCAAAAAGTTTTCCAATCCCAATTCGGCAATATCCAACATCACGCCTTCCAGCCGCAATCCACCCATCAGGCGGAAAAAGCGGCGGATATCCTCCGGCAAGGCCACGCCCAATCCGTCTTCTGCACGGGCGATTTCGGCCTCGTCCGCACCGGGGCGGATAGTGACGTCTGTGGCTTTCAGCAGGGCTTTAAACAATTTGGGATAGACCCCGGCCACATAACCGTAGGCTTCTTTCATGGCCGCCTGGCGCGCTTTTTCCTCGCGCCGCTGTTCGGCACACCAGGCGGCAAATTCCCGCTCCCACGCCTGTTCATAAATATCGGACAGGGCCACTTCTATGCCCAAACCGGCCAGATATTTTTGTGCATCCGCCTGTGCCGCCGCGGCATTTCGGTTGGCGCTGCAATGGCTCATGGGCTTGATGCCCAAATATCGGCGGCGGTTCAGCGTTTGCTCCAGCTCCGCCTGATGCTCCGCAAACCACGCCAGCCATTCCTCCGCGTCCAAGCGGCCTTCGCATAAGGCGGTGAAGGTGGTTTCAATATCCTTGCTGTCGTTCATCACTACGCTCCCGGTTTTCTTTCAGCCGGATGATACCGCCTTATGGCGCCGGGGCAAATCAGCAATATGCAGACTTCAGGCTGCCTGAAAGCCGGTTTTCCCTTAAAATGCCGCTTTTTTGTATTCGAGAATACCTTGTGATGACCCGCTTTATCCGCACCGCCCTGCTCTCCGCCGCAGCCGCCCTCTCTCTGGCCGCCTGTTCCGAAACCGGCAGCGCCGCACCCAAGCCGCAAACCGCGGCCGCATCCGCATCTGCCGCCCCTGCCGTGAAGGCAGAAGGGCTGTGGGTAGATGTACGCACCGCAGAAGAATTTGCCGCCGGATACCTTGAAGGCGCGCTCAATATCCCCGTGGAAGAAATAACTGCACGCATCGCCACAGTCAGCCCCGACAAAAACGCCCCCATCCATCTTTATTGCCGCAGTGGCAGCCGCGCCCAAGTGGCACTGGAAGCCTTGCAGCAAATGGGTTACACCGATGTCACCAATCACGGCGGTTATGAAGATTTGCGCCGCCAGGGCTTGCAATAAGTTTCAGGCAGCCTGAACACAAATACAGGACGGATGGCTTCCGTCCTGTTTGTATTTTCCCGGCGTTATATAGTCGACTAACACAGAACGAGACAAGGCAGCAAAAAAAGCCGCGAGCGCAGCGAAGTCCCGCGGGGCAGACAGTACAAATAGTACGGAGCTGATTTTGTTGCCGCTTTAGCGGCTTACAAACATCGCTCTCTTCGAGCCTGGCGCGACCATAGGAAGTCCCTGTGGGACAGCAACGCCGTATCGTTCTGTGTTAAATGACTATAATCGTGTTTTTCAGATGCTGGAGGACATTCCCATGCACAATATCGTAGTCTTAAGCGGTGCCGGTATCAGCGCCGACAGCGGTTTGAAAACCTTTCGCGACAGCGACGGCCTGTGGGAAGGCCACCGCGTGGAAGAAGTGGCCACGCCGGAAGCCTTTGCCCGCAATCCGCAGTTGGTGCTGGATTTTTACAACCAGCGCCGCCGCCAGCTGACGCAGGCCGCACCCAATGCCGCCCATTACGCCTTGGCACGCCTGGCCGAACACCACCGCGTGCGCATTGTTACCCAAAACGTGGACAATCTGCACGAACGCGCCGGCAGCCGCGAGGTATTGCATCTGCACGGCGAACTGACCAAGCTGCGCAGCACCGTCTATGATGACTATGTGGTGGAATGGACGGGCGACCAAACCCTGGCCGACACCGACCCCAAAGGCCACCCGCTGCGCCCGCACATCGTCTGGTTTGGCGAGGCCGTACCACTAATCGAAACCGCCATCGACTGGGTGTCCGAAGCCGACATCGTGCTGGTGGTGGGCACTTCGCTGAAAGTCTATCCCGCCGCCGGGCTGCTGCAATATGCGCCGCCGCATGCCGAACGCCATCTGATTGATCCCAATCCGCCTGCCGGTCTGTACGACGTATCGGTGACGGCGCAACGTGCCAGCGAGGGTGTGCCCGCTTGGGTGGATGCTTTGTTGGGTACTGTATAGTTCATGGTGGCTGTTTTCAGGCAGCCCTAAAGCGCATGGCCGCTGTGTTAAAATAGCGGCCGTTTTATATGTCTGCCATCCGTCCCATGTCCGCCACCGCGCCCAAAGCCTTCGCCCTGCTCGGCCCCACCGCCTCCGGCAAAACCGGCCTGGCCCTGGCCGCGGCGCAAGTGCTGCCGCTGGAAATCATCAGCCTCGACTCGGCCTTGGTGTACCGCGATATGGACATCGGCACCGCCAAGCCCGGCGCCGCCGAATTGGCGCAGGTGCCGCACCATCTGATTGATATTATTTCGCCGCTACACACATACAGCGCCGCCGAATTTGTGGCCGACTGCACGCGCCTGGTGGCGGAAATTCACGAGCGCGGGCGCCTGCCGCTGATTGTCGGCGGCACCATGATGTATTACCACGCCCTCACTCAGGGCCTCAATACGCTGCCTGAAGCCGATGCGGCGGTGCGCGCCGATTTGCAGCGGCAAAAACAGCAATACGGGCTGGCCCATCTCTACCGCCGCTTGCAGGAAATCGACCCGCAAACCGCAGTACGGCTGGAAGCCGCCGACAGCCAGCGCATCGAACGGGCGCTGGAAGTGTGGCTGCTGACCGGCAAGCCTTTGAGCCGTCATTTTGCCGAACAAACGGCCTATACCCCGCCGCTCAACTTGGCTTCGTTGGCACTGATTCCCGCAACACGGGCCGATTTGCACCGCCAGATTGCCCTGCGTTTCGACAGCATGCTGGCACAAGGCTTTGCCGACGAAGTACGCAGCCTGCAAACACGCTATCCCACGCTGCATGCCGAGTTGCCCAGCATGCGCTGTGTCGGCTACCGCCAGATGTGGGATTATCTGGCCGGCGACACCGACGCAGCCGCCCTGCGCGAACAGGGCATCGCCGCCACGCGCCAACTGGCCAAGCGCCAGCTGACCTGGCTGCGCAAAATCCATACCGACACCGCCGCCGACCCCTTCACCCAAGGCGACAGGCTGCCTGAAATCCTGATTGCCGCCTGCCGCCGCCATTTTGATGCCTGAGCCTCTCCATGTCTGAAACCCGCCCCCAACCCGCCTCTTTAAAACGCCGCCTCGCCGCCCTGGTGTACGAAAGCCTGCTGGTCGGTGCCGTCACCGTGGTGGCGGCGCTCTTGGGCGGCATTGTTGCCACCGTGCTGCAAGCCGTGCCGTTTTTGGGTACGCTGGCGGTGAGCCTGTTGCTGCTGGCGGCATGGTGGGGCTATTTTTGGATCAACTGGCGCCGCCAAGGGCAAACCCTGCCGATGCGCGTGTGGCGCATCGGCCTTACCGACCGCCACGGCCGCCTGCCGCCGAAAAAACAGCTGCAACTGCGCTTTGCCTGGGCCTGTGTGTTTGTGGTACTGATTCCGGCACTGGCCTACTGGGCCTTGCGCCACAACGGCATCCCGCCCAAAACCGCCACCGCCGCGGCGCTGATTTGGTGGATTTTGCCTTGGGGCTTTGCGCTGATGAATCCGCAACGGCAGTTTTTATACGACTATCTGGCCGGTACGCAGTTGGTGGAAAAAGAAGCGGAGAAGAAGAAATAGCCGTGTCTTAGGCTGCCTGAAACACATCCAAACACGCCCATAACTGTGCTTTGCGGGCGCGCGGCCATTGTTTGATCAGGTATTCGCAGCGTGCGGCCTGGGTATGGCTCAAACCCGTCCACACCAGGCGCATTTCCTGCGGCGGGAAACTGCGGGTATAACGCGCCCCCTGCCCTGCCACATGCGCCTGCCAGCGCTGCAATGCCGATTTGGCGATGCCGCAATAAAGACTGCCGTTCTGGCAGCGGATCAGATACACCGTCCACACCCCCGGTGCAGGCGGCCCCGGCGGCCACAAATCCAGCCAGCCGGGGATGAGGAGTTCTTTTTTGTGCATGGCGGTATTATAGACTGCGCCTCCACCTGCTTATACGGTCGAAGGCAAAATTTTTATTGCACGAAAACCTACTCAAATGGTTTTCAGGCAGCTTTAATAAACTCACTTGGCAGACTGCCTGCGTGGCGCAGCCAAAAAATTACGCAGCTAAAACAGATTCTGCGACTTCACTATCGCTACGTGCAGAATGACGGGCTACTGTCATCCTGCGCTTTAGTCGCAGGATCTTGATTAAAAATAAAGCGTGCGGTAAAACAAGCTTGCCTTTTTAAAGATTATTTTTTGAATAGGTATAGGGCAAAGTTTCAAGTTGCGTCTATATCAGGAGCAATCAAGATGCACACCTCCATTAAACAGGCTCGAGCAGCGCAAAAAGATTTTCTTTGCCCTGTTTCTGACGAAACCACAGCCAAGCGCATATTGTTTCAGTTGGACAAAGCAACTTTCATACAGTTTGCTGCCGCCCTGGAGCAGCTGCCTGCCCACAACCCGGGCCTGAACAAATTACTGCAAACCCATGAGCCGTGGGCAAAATAAAATGAACACATTTTTCAAACTCATCGCCGCCGCCGCGGCCGTCCTGCTTTTGGTGGCAGCAGTATCGCTGCTGCGCCCGTTTGCCGATTACAGCGCTTGGGAAAACCAAAGCCTGGCCGGGCTGCGCAGCCATACCGACGCCCAGGGCATCACCCTCTTCTGCCACGACGGCGACGATTTTTGCACCGCCTATATAGACAGTGCCGACCCGCTGGCCACGGAAACGGCGGTATTTAAATTTGCCGATAAGGGCAAAAGCCGTTTGCAGCGGGTGGTACAATGCCGTTCGCTCGGCTTCGGCGAGCGCGCCCTGATTACCCGCTGCCAGCGCAATGAAGGGGGTCGCAGCGAAACACTGTGGCAAAAGATATAAGCCAATTTCGCTTTCAGGCAGCATGAAAATTCATACACAAGGCTGCCTGAAAACACATAGAAAGGAGACGCATGAGCACCATGCCCCGCCGTCACTTCCTGCAAGCCGCAGCCGCCTTGGGCGGCGCCGGTATTTTGCAAGCCTGCGGCACCTCTAATACACCCATCCCGCCGCCGCAAGGCAGCCGCAGCAGCGCCGGTTTCCATTCATCTCCCGCACAAAAAGACGCCATGCTCCGCATCATTGCCTGCTCCGGCTATGCCGAACGTTCCGACCGCATCGATTTGGGCATCCAGCGCCTGATGCAGGCCGGATTCGCCCCCACCAATACCCAGGCGGCCTACCGCCGTTACCAGCGTTTTGCCGGACACGACAGCGAACGCATTGCCGATGTACAAGACGTCGCCAGCGGCCGCGTGCCCACGCCCAAAGTATTGATGGGTCTGCGCGGCGGTTATGGTGCGGCACGCCTGCTGCCGCATGTGGACTGGGCCAGTCTCGGCAGCCGCATGCGCGAACACGGCACGCTGTTTTTCGGTTTCAGCGATGTGTGCGCCCTGCAACTGGCGCTCTTGGCCCGCGGCAATATGCCCAGCTTTGCCGGCCCCATGGTGTACAGCGAATTCGGCAAATACAGCCCCAGCGCCTACACCATGCAGATGTTTATCGACGGCAGCACCCGCCCCAACCACAGCATTCAGGTACACGCCATCCAAAACCACACACCCCAACGCATGGAAGGCGTGCTGTGGGGCGGCAATCTGAGCGTGATTACCTCTTTGGCAGGCAGCCCCTATCTGCCCGACATCAACGGCGGCATCCTGTTTCTGGAAGACGTGAGCGAGCAGCCCTACCGCATCGAGCGCATGCTGCAAACCCTGTATCTGGCCGGCGTGCTGGGCAAACAGCAGGCAGTAATTTTGGGTGATTTCCGCATGGGCACCATCCGCGATGTGTATGACAGCAGCTACACCCTCGCCAGCGTGGCCGCCACCATGTCGCGCGTGGCCAAAGTGCCGGTACTCACCGGCTTCCCCTTCGGCCACATCACCAATAAGGCCACCTTCCCGCTCGGCGCCCATGCGCGCATCGAGCCCAACAGCAACGGCGGTTACAGCGTACAGTTCAGCCAATACCCGACCTTGGACGCAGGCAAACTGGCGCTGCACACGCTGATGCCCAGCTTCAGCACCGAACCTTCGCCGGACGAGCGCGGCGATTTGGAATAAAAAACGCGGCCACGGCCGCGTTTTTTGATGTCCCCCATTCGGGTTTTACAGCGCCTCCAGCGCCGCCTGCAAAGACGCCACTGTGCGCTCAATATTGTGCAGCTTGTCCAAACCAAACAGACCGAGGCGGAAGCTTTGGAAACCGGCACCCTCGCCCACCTGCAAAGGCACACCGGCGGCAATCTGCAAGCCTTGTGCGGCAAAGGCTTTGCCGCTTTGGATGTCGGCGCGGTCGGTATAGCTCACCACCACGCCCGGTGCGGCAAATTCCGCCGCCGCCACGCTGGCAAAACCGTGTTCGGCCAGCAGGGCGCGCACGCGGCGGCCGAGTTCCCATTGCGCCGCTTTGAGGTTTTCCAAACCCGCCGCCTCGGCTTCCCGCATGGCGTCGCGCAGGCCGATCAGGGCATCGGTGGGCATGGTGGCGTGGTAGGCATGGCCGCCGTTTTCATAGGCTTCCATAATGTTCAGCCATTTGAGCAGGTCGCAGGCAAAGCTGTCGGAACGGGTGGCGCGCACGCGCTCCAGCGCCGCGGCATTGAGCATCACCATGCCGCAGCAGGGCGAGGCGCTCCAGCCTTTTTGCGGCGCGCTGATCAATACATCAATCCCCAAAGCGGCCATGTCCAGCCACACCGCACCGGAAGCGATGCAGTCGATGACCAGCAAAGCGCCCACGGCATGGGCGGCATCGGCCAGGCGGCGGATATAGTCTTCAGGCAAAATCATGCCGGAGGCGGTTTCCACATGCGGCGCAAACACCAGCGCCGGTTTGTGCGCGGCAATGGCGGCTTCCACCTCGGCAATCGGCGCCGGGGCAAAAGGCTGTTGCGGGCCGGGTGTCGGCTGCGCCGCCTGCATCACCACAATGTCTTCGCTCAGGCGGCCGGTTTCCAGAATCTGCGACCAGCGGAAACTGAAAAAGCCGTTGCGCACCACCAGGCAGCGCTGACCCTGCACCAGCTGGCGCGCCACCGCTTCCATGGCATAGGTGCCGCTGCCGGGCACAATCACCGCCGCCTCGGCGTGGTACACGCGTTTGAGCATCGCGCTCAAATCGCGCATGGCGGTTTGGAAACGGGCCGACATATGGTTGAGGGCGCGGTCGGTATAGACCACGGAATATTCCAACAAACCGTCGGGATCGATATGGGCATGCAGTCCGCTCATGGCTTACTCCTTATATACATTAAATAAAATTCAGGCTGCCTGAAAGCATATCCGTCTTTTCAGGCAGCCTGTGCTGCGTTTAGCCGTTCAAATTCACCGCGTGTTCGCGGGTTTCGTGAAAGACGATGTCCGGCCAGCGTTCCTGGGTCAGGCTCAGGTTGACGCGGTTGGGCGCGAGATAAGTGAGGTTGCCGCCGGCGTCTATGGCCAGATTGACCGCATTGGCTTTTTCAAATTCGGCCAGTTTCTTTTTGTCGGCGCAAGACACCCAGCGTGCCGACCAGATGCTGGCGCTGTCGAACACGGCTTCCACGCCGTATTCGTTGGCCAGACGCGCGGTCACCACTTCAAATTGCAGCACGCCCACCGCGCCCAGAATCAAATCGGCACCACTGTGCGGTTTGAACACCTGTACCGCACCTTCTTCGCCCAGTTGCTGCAAGCCTTTTTGCAGCTGTTTGATTTTGAGCGGGTTTTTAATGCGCACGCTGCGGAACAGCTCCGGTGCAAAAAACGGGATGCCGGTAAAGGCCAGTTGTTCGCCTTCGGAAAAGCTGTCGCCGATTTGGATATTGCCGTGGTTGGGGATGCCGATGATATCGCCGGCATAAGCCTCTTCCACCAGCTCGCGGTCGTGCGACATAAAGGTGACCACGCTGGAGGCGGCAATATCGCGGTTGATGCGCAAATGCTTCATCTTCATGCCGCGCTCGAATTTGCCGGAGCACACGCGCAAAAAGGCGATGCGGTCGCGGTGTTTCGGGTCCATATTGGCTTGGATTTTAAACACAAAACCGGAGAATTTGGCCTCGTCCGGCGCCACTTCGCGCACGGTGGCGTCACGGCTTTGCGGGGCGGGCGCCCAGTCAATCAGGGAATTGAGGATTTCCTGGATGCCGAAATTATTGATGGCGGAGCCGAAAAATACCGGTGTCAGCTCACCGGCCAAAAACGCATCCAAGTCAAATTCGTTGGAGGCTGCCTGAACCAGCTCGATTTCGTCGCGAAGCTGTTGGATTTCCAGCGGGAAGCGTTCGGCCAAAAGCGGATTGTCTATGCCTTTAATCACATCGAATTCGTGCGGCAGTTTTTCGCCGCCGGCCTCAAACAGATACACCTCGTCGTTGAGGATGTGGTACACCCCCTTGAAGCTCTTGCCCATGCCGATGGGCCAGGTCACCGGCGCGCAGCGGATTTTGAGGATGTTTTCCACCTCGTCCAGAAGTTCCAGCGAATCGCGCACCTCGCGGTCGTATTTGTTCATAAAGGTGACGATGGGGGTGTGGCGCAGGCGGCAGACGTTCAAAAGCTTGATGGTCTGCGCTTCCACGCCTTTGGCGGCATCAATCACCATCAGCGCGCTGTCCACGGCGGTGAGCACGCGGTAGGTGTCTTCGGAGAAGTCTTGGTGGCCGGGGGTGTCGAGCAGGTTGACGGTGTGCTCGTGATAATCGAACTGCATCACCGAGGAGGCCACGGAAATGCCGCGCTGCTTCTCGATTTCCATCCAGTCTGAGGTGGCGAATTTGCCGCTTTTCTTGCCCTTGACCGTACCCGCGCTCTGAATCGCACCCGAAAACAGCAGCAGTTTTTCGGTGAGCGTGGTTTTACCGGCATCGGGGTGGGAAATAATGGCAAAGGTGCGGCGGCGGCGGACTTCGTTGGCTATGGCGGACATGGATTTGGTTTCTGGGTGCTAAGGTGGTTTTCAGGCTGCCTGAAAAAGCGCGTATTGTACTGATTTTTCAAAAGCGCCGAAAGCCGCGCCCTGCCCCATGATAAAAACAGCCGCCATCGAAACGGATGGCGGCTGCGTATGCCTGCGGCGGATGGCCGGTTAATCGATAAAGCGGCCGGCAGAGGGATTTTCTTTGATGTAGGGCAGCACGGTGGGCAGGTAGCCGCGGTCGTGGGTGCGGATGTGGGTAAACAGCCAGCCTTCCAGCATGGCCAGCAATTCCTCGTTGGTATTGATGCCGCTTTGGTGGCGGTCGTACATCTCACCGATTCTGGCGATGAATTTGTCGTGGATCATTTTGTGACGGTCGGTCAGACGGTAGCCGGCCTTGGTCATCAGCGCTTCTTCATCGGAGAAGTGCTTCACGGTATAGTCCAGCAGTTTTTTGATCACTTCGCCGGTCATGGCGAGTTTTTCCTCGTCGGAATGGGCAGTATCATCATGAATATCATGTAAATCATTAATATACTGAACCAAAATTTTATGTTGTTCGTCCACCATTTCCACATTGGTGTTCAAATCGGAAGTCCAAACCAAAAAGCTCATAATATAACCTCGTAATCGCGATAAAGTGGGTTGTAGTACACCTGCGCGGCAGGGCACCATTTGTACGCAATAAATCAAGCAATCAATATGCCAATATTTTTTACAATATGGGTACACCATACCCTTAATGACATCTACTTATTTTGATTTAAATCAATCATTAGTGCAATATTCAATATTTACTCTATGTTGATTGATATTTTCATTTTATTGCTTCTGTGTCAGCATTTGCTGCAAACGGTATGTCATCCTCACCCTTTATGACATCCCCTCCTCTGTGCTATCTTTTCAACTGCTTCTCCACACATGTTTATACCTACCATGCCTGTAACCGACTGGCTGTTATTCGCCCTGCTGCTGATACCCGCAGCCGCCACCCTGCTGCCGCTCTACGGACATGACCATTGGAGCGTGCGCATTTTCGACTTCCCGCGCCAGCAGATTATCCTGCTCGGCTTGGCTGCCCTGCTCTGTACTGCGCTCTTTCGCCACAGCGACAGCTTTTTGCTGTCCGGTGCCATGCTGGCGGCGGCAGGTGCTTTGGTATGGCAGCTTGTTCAAATCAGCCCTTATACCCGCTTGTACAAGCCGCAGGTTTTGTCATACCGCGGCGCGGACGACGGCCGCACAATCAGTATTCTGGCTGCCAATGTACTGACACCCAACCGCCGCACCGAACTGCTTTGCCGCCAAATCGACCAATATCGCCCCGATATAGTGCTGACTCTGGAATCCGACGCGTGGTGGGAAACACAACTGGCACACCTGGAAACAGATTACGGCTGGACGGTCAAAGTACCGTTGGACAACCTCTACGGCATGCATCTCTACAGCCGTCTGCCTCTGCGCAATGCCCAAGTACTGTACCGGGTGCGTGACGACATTCCCTCCATCCATGCCGAAGTCTGTTTGCCGGGCGGTGACTGGATACATATTTTCTGCCTCCACCCCATGCCGCCCAGCCCCACTGAAAGCGATACCGCCACCGAACGGGACGGCGAATTGCTGCTGGTCGGCCGCGAAATTGCCGCCCATGATTACAGCTGCCTGGTATTCGGCGACCTGAACGATGTGGCCTGGTCGCATACCTCCCGCCTGTTCCGACGTATCAGCGGCCTGCTGGATCCGCGCATAGGCCGCGGTTTCTACAATACCTTTCATGCCGGATGGTGGTTCCTGCGCTGGCCTTTGGACCACATCTATCACAGCAACGACTTTATGGTCAGCGACCTGCAGGTACTGCCCCATATCGGCTCCGACCATTTTCCGGTGTACGGCAAATTCCAGTACCGTCCCCGTGTCGAAAAACACCAGCCCGAACCGGAAATTCACGAAGGCGATCATGCCGAAGCGGCGGAAAAAATCGATGCAGCCGATCCGATACATGAACGCGAAAGGGTTGAATACCCCGGTGCAGCTCCACCGGCGGGGCCACAATCAAAACAGCCTTAATACCCGGGTATTAAGGCTGTTTTTCACATATAGTCATTTAAAATAAGAACGATACGGCGTTGCTGCGCCTTGCCGTACTATCTGTACTGTCTGCGGCTTGCTGCCTTGTCTCGTTCTTATTTTATTCGACTATAAATTTATCGGCAGCAGGCTGAGACCTCTGCAACCCCCCCATCTGCGGCGCATTTGAAGCGTTGGAAGTTTATGCCCGTAGGGGTACTGCTCGCTCGCTTGCCTATCTATATGATATATCTGCGCTCGCTGCGCTGCTACGCCTTGAACTGCATCCACAGCTGGAGGTTTTACAAAGGTCTCAGAGGCTGCCTGAAAACTGGTTCAGCGCCACCAATCCGCCCACAGCAAACGCAGTTTCAAACCCCAGTAACTGGTGAGTCCGGTGGTGCTGTGCACTACTTGGCCGTCGCGCACCAGCATAATCGCCGGTACGGCCTTAATCTGCCAAGGCTGCGACCAGCGGCCGTCGGTGTCGTTGAGTACCGGAAAATCCAGTTCTTTTTCGCGTAAAAATGCGACCACATCCGCATCCGTGCCCGATTGCAGCGCCACGGTGACCACCGGCACGCCGTCCTGATGCAGGCGCGATACGGCGGGCGAAGTATGGCGGCAGATACCGCACCAGCTGCCCCAAAAATACAGCACTGCGGTTTGATGGCGGCTGATTTCGCCCAAAGTGGCGGTTTGGCCGTTTAAGGTATGTACCGGCACATGGGCGCCGTCCAGCGGCCAGGCGGGGCGGCGCCAATAGTCCGATACCAGCGACAGCATGATGAAAATCAGGCCGTACACGGCGATGTTTTGCATGAGTTTTTTGATTTTGGGCCACATCATACGTTATGGATAAAGGCTGCCTGAAAACAGAAAATGGTAGGTCGGCTCTCCGCGCCGACGGTTTGATGATGTGCGTCGGCTCGGAGAGCCGACCTACGCACTTTATAGTCGAATAAAATAAGAACGAGACAAGGCAGCAAGCCGCAGACAGTACAGATAGTACGGCAAGGCGCAGCAACGCCGTATCGTTCTTATTTTAAATGACTATAAACAGATTCTGCGACTCCGCTACGCTGCGCGCAGAATGACAGTGCTTTGTCATCCTGCGCGCAGTCGCAGGATCTTGGCAATCATTGCGCCGCAGGTCGGGCTCCCATGCCCGAAAAAAACCGGAAAGCCAACCCCGTCGGGCATTCATGCCCGACCTACACCACCCCGTTTTGCTTGGCTTCCAAAGCCTCCCACAATTCCAGCTTCTCCAATAACAAAGCCTCGATGGCTTCGGCTCGGCTGTGCAGAGCGGCAGCCTGTTCGTAGTCTTTGAATACGTCCGGATTGGCCAGCTGTGCCGCCAATGCGTCTTGTTCTGCTTCCAATAAGGCGATTTCGTCCGGCAAGGCTTCCAGCTGGCGCTGCTCCTTGTACGACAATTTCACCGTGCGGTTGGCTTTGGAACGGCTTTTGTCCGCTTCCGGCGCGGCCACGGCCTTAGGCGCGGCGGCGGTCTGCAAATTCTGTTCGCGGGTTTTGGCATCGATATAGTCCTGATAGCCCCCGATATATTCTTTCAGGCAGCCCTGCCCTTGAAACACGATGCTCTGGGTAATCACATTATCAAGAAACATACGGTCGTGGCTGACCAAAAACACGGTGCCGCTGTAATCGCGCAGCAATTCTTCCAGCAATTCCTGGGTGTCGATGTCCAAATCATTGGTGGGCTCGTCCAGCACCAGAATATTGGCCGGTTGGGTAAACAGCTTGGCCAAGAGCAGGCGGTTGCGCTCGCCGCCGGAAAGCGAAGACACCGGGCTGTGGGCGCGTGCCGGGTGGAATAAAAAGTCTTCCAGATAACCCATCACATGGCGTTTTTTGCCGCCGATTTCCACATAATCATTGCCCTGACCCAAGGTGTAAAACACGGTGTCGCTTTCTTTGAGCGCACTGCGGAATTGGTCGAAATAGGCCACTTCCTGCTTGCTGCCCAAACGGATGCGGCCGAAAGTGGGCTGCAACTGCCCTAAAATTAGTTTCAAAAACGTGGTTTTGCCCACGCCGTTGGGGCCGATCAGGCCGATTTTGTCGCCGCGCTGGATTACCGCCGAGAAGCGGTTCATGATGATTTTGTCGCCATAGGCAAAAGAAGCGTCTTCCAATTCGGCAATGATTTTGCCGCTTTTCTCGCCGGCATCGAGTTTGAAATTGACCTGTCCCTGGCGTTCGCGCCGCTCGGCCCGCTGGCGGCGCAAGGCTTCCAGGCGGCGCACACGGCCTTCGTTGCGGGTGCGCCGCGCTTCGATGCCTTTGCGTATCCACGCTTCTTCCTGGGCGTGAAATTTGTCGAACAGGCGGTTGTGCTCGGCCTCCACCGCCAGCTCTTCGGCTTTTTTCACGCTGTATTGGGAGAAACTGCCGGGATAGGAGCGCAGCACGCCGCGGTCGAGTTCGACGATGCGTCCGGCAATATGGTCGAGAAATCGGCGGTCGTGGGTAATCACCACCAGGCTGCCTGAAAAGCCCTGCAACAGGTTTTCCAGCCATTCGATGGCCTCGATGTCCAAATGGTTGGTGGGCTCGTCCAAGAGCAGGATGTCCGGCTTTTGCACCCAAGCCTGCGCCAGGGCAACGCGTTTTTTCTGGCCGCCGGAAAGATTGGCGATGATTTCGTTTTCAGGCAGCCCCAATTCGCCCAAGGTCTGGCGGATGGCGGCATCAAACTGCCAGCCGTCTTGCGCCTCGATCTGATTTTGCAATTCGTTCAGTTCGCGAATCAGCGCGTCGTCGTGATTTTTTTCCAGCTCATGGCCGATATGGTGGTAGCGGCGCAGTACATCGCGCAAGGCGCCCAAACCTTCGGACACGGTGTCGAACACGCCGGCGCCTTCGTCAAAAAAACTTTCCTGCGGCACATACACGGTTTTCAAGCCGTTTTGCTGCACGATATGGCCGTCGTCCAGCGCGTGCACCCCGGCCAAGATTTTCAAAAACGAAGACTTGCCCGCACCGTTGCGGCCGATCAAGCCCACTTTTTCCCCCGCCGCCAACTGAAACGCGGCCTTGTCCAATAAATGGACATGGCCGACGGCGAAACAGGCGTTTTCTACGGAAAGAATGGTCATGGCGCAGGCTCTCGGATAAAAGGGCGTATTGTATGTGAAGCGCCGACCGAATCACAATCGATTCGGTCGGCGCTGAATATATACACCTCAAATAATATCACGCTACTTCTTCTTGCCAAACAGCAGCGACAACACCGCCAAAATCAAAAAGCCGATAAACAGAATCTTGGCAATACCCGCCGCAGTACCGGCAATACCGCCGAAGCCCAAGACACCGGCCACAATGGCGATGATGAAAAAGATAACCGAATAGTGCAGCATATTCCTCTCCTTATTTTATTGTTGTGAATAATGGCCGATGATGCGGATACGGCACGGATTTAATTGTCGTTAAACCAATCTTCAATCTCTTTTTGCGCCTGCTCTTTGGTGTAGCCGTAGCGCTCTTGGATACGGCCCAACAATTGGTCGCGCTGTCCTTCAACCGCAGTCCAATCATCATCGGTCAGCTGACCCCATTTTTCCTTGGCACGGCCTTTGAGCTGGTTCCATTTACCTTCCAGAATGTCTTTGTTCATGTGTTTTTCTCCTGTGGGTTGGGTAAAGTACTTCGTCAAAGCATTGCCCTCTTTGGCAATGTGTTTTCACCCTAACAGCCACAGCATTAACATAGCAAGAATAATGAAAAAATTTTACATTGATAGTTTTTAGCAAATTAAAACCGGCGCAAAAAGCGGATTCTATTTTATTAATATTAAAAACAGTAACTAATCAACAAAACCATCAATCCGGCCTTATCGCAGACACCCTGTTATCATTAACACTTCTTCACACTTTACACACGCTCACTCAGTGCCGCTTTGTGTAATAAAAGCGAAACTGCTTGCTTATTCTGCCCGGCACACCCATACTGGCCGCTGCTTGATAAGTACGAAGTTTTTGATTGGCTGTGTGACGCCGATACCCTTGGGTATGGCCTGTGTGTGCAGTTTATCCGGATTTCCCGCTGTGACGGCTGCATCCCATTATTTAAAAAGGAAATACACATGAATACCCAACAATACGGCTCGGTCAAATGGTTTAACGAAAGCAAAGGCTTCGGCTTTATCGCCCCCGAAAACGGCGGTAAAGACCTGTTTGTCCACTTCTCCGCCATCGAAGCCGACGGCTTCCGCACCCTGCAGGAAAACCAGCGCGTCAGCTATACCGAAGGCAGCGGCCCCAAAGGCCCGCAGGCGCTGAATGTGAAAGCGGCATGATGAGCACCGCCCGTCAGCGCAGCCGCATTTTCTATATGTTGCAACGCCGCAAAAGCCCGCCACCGGCTGCCCCCGAGCCGGCATAATGCACAACGCCCCGACACAGTCGGGGCGTTTTTGTAGTTATCTAAATAGTCATTTTTCCATAACTCGTGCTCTCATCTCGTAGTGCTACAATTCGCTCACAGCTGTAGGTAGAGGACTCAGCGTTGTAGCTCCCTCTCTCATCTCGTAGTGCTACAATAGAGATGTATGTGCCAGATACATCAAAGTTGTTGTAGCTCCCTCTCTCATCTCGTAGTGCTACAATGGTGGTATTTATTATAAATTGGCAAAAGAAGTTGTAGCTCCCTCTCTCATCTCGTAGTGCTACAATCTAACAGGCTGCACACTGCAAAACCTTAATGTTGTAGCTCCCTCTCTCATCTCGTAGTGCTACAATCAGACGGATTGTCGGCAGCCATCACGCCCTGTTGTAGCTCCCTCTCTCATCTCGTAGTGCTACAATTTTTCAATGCCGTCTTTTCTTGGTCTGGCTGTTGTAGCTCCCTCTCTCATCTCGTAGTGCTACAATATCTGCACGAATACATCAAGCCCTTCTATCGTTGTAGCTCCCTCTCTCATCTCGTAGTGCTACAATCATAAAGCGCGTGGCCGGGTTTTGCAAATGGTTGTAGCTCCCTCTCTCATCTCGTAGTGCTACAATCACCGCTGCTGATGGCTATATCAGTGAAAAGTTGTAGCTCCCTCTCTCATCTCGTAGTGCTACAATACCCAAGCGGGGAACCCTTATAAAATAAGGGTTCCCCGCTTTATTTCTGCCTAAAATCCCGCTTTAAAACAGCAAAAGTTGGTCGGCGTTGACCTTTTTTTCGCGCGGTTTTGGCTCGCCGATGAGCATTCTCATGCCCGCATATTGCTTTTCCGTTACCTCCAAATAGCGCACCTGCCCCTCTTCGGGCAGCTGTTGCAGCAGCCTTTTGTGGTGTTTTTCCAACGCATCGCGCCCGCGCACGATGCGCGAATACACCGACAATTGCAGCATCTGGTAGCCGTCTTTCTGTAGAAATTTGCGAAACTGGTTGGCCGCTTTGCGCTTGGCGGCAGTGGTAACGGGCAGGTCGAAAAAAACGATTAATCGCATAAATCTGGCCTCACTCATAATCTTGCACCTTCAACGGCAACATTTGTGGCAGCTTCAGCAGTTTCGGATTGTTTTCCGTGATGACCGTCTGAAAAGACTGTATGGTGCGGTCGATAGCCGCCAGCAGACTGTACCGACACTGGTCAAGCATCATCTGGCAACACAGCAAGCCCACCAGCTTGCGCTTCACTTCGGGCGAAAGCGTTTCAGGCAGGCTTTGCGTGCACACGGCGTCGTACACCAGCAAATCCACAATCTGCCGGTAAGGCTCGATAAAATCGTCGGCCAAATTAAATGAGTTTAGCTCGCTGTGATGCTGCAAGCCCAGCGCGGGTAGGAAGCCGTATTGCACCAGCGCGCGGGCAATGGCGGAGCGCACGATGCTGTAACCGTAATTCAGGCAGGCATTGACGGCGTTTTCCTGATTGCGGGTAAAGGCATCGCCAAACAGCAGCGGAAAATACAGTGCGGCGGCCTGCCCTTCGGCATAGCCTTTGTCGCCTGACTGTACCTTATCCGCCAAGACATTCAGGCGGCCTGCGCCAACATCATGTCCGCTATAGTCGAGCAGCCATGCCTGATTGCGGATTTTCTGCCGCACTATCTGCTGCCAAAGCTGCTTTTTCTGCGGCTGCGTCATATTGATTTGCAGCTTAAGGATTTTCAGGCTGCGGTGGTATTGGGCAAACGGCAGCCATTGACCGCAGGGCAGAAACTGCTCGTCGCAGGTCAGCAGGGTAACGCCGTATTGCGCCAATGCGGATAACAGCGGCGCGGTCAGCACCACTTCGCGCGCTTCCACCACAATCACGGCAATGTCTTCCAGCGGCACGGGAATGGCTTCGTCTTGCTGAATCAGCAGATGGTTTTGTTGCAGCGACAGGCGGGCAGGTTGGCTGATCAATATGCTGCGCCAGGTCATCGGTTTCTCCGTATGTTTTTTTAGCGCAACAGGCCGTCTGAAACAGTTCCAGACGGCCTGTCGGTTTATTTTTTGTTTTTCAATTCAGGGCGTTTTTCGGGTTTGCACAGACGGATTTCTTTGCCCAAGGGGTCGATTTGGTATTTTTGGAAAACTGGGACAGCTTTTACACCAATACTGCGGTGCACTCCATCTTTTCCCTTTTTCCTATCCAAATCATGCTCTTTAAGTGTAATTGCACCCGTAGCCCTATCTAAGCCAACATAATAGCCAAAAAATTCTTCTTTCTTTGTTACTACCTTAATCAGATCATTAGGATAAATTGAAAACCGAAAATCAAAGCTTTCATCAATCAAATCCCAGCTACTTTCATCTTTATTGGCCACCACCGCCCGATTCGGCAAAATCCCTTTCGCCACCTGCCACGCATACACCGGCACCAGATAGTTTTTACCGTTCTTACCGAACACATCCACACGAACCATGGTTGCATTATCGGCAATGCCGTTACCGCCGCGCACCATCACACCGGTTTTCTGCACGTCTTCCACGCGCACCGCTTTTACCAAAGCCCCTTGCCCGCCGTCTTTTGCCGGCTTGTAAAACGGATCGGCAAAGGCTTTGGCCGGGTCGTCGTTATGCGCAGCCAATCGTTCCAGCAAAGCCGCATACAGCGCCGGTTCACGGTCGGGATGGCCTACAATGCTAGCTATATCTTTGCTTTTCAGCGCCGTTAGCGGCTTTTTCACCACGCTGATGTTTTCAGGCAGCCTTTTGGCCGATTTAATGGTTTCCAAATGCCCCTGCCCTGTCATCTTGCGGTTCGGTGCGCGGGAAACAAACAGCGGCGCCACATGCTCATGCACCGCCTTTGGGCGCGAATCGAGTTTCTCAACCAGCTCTTCGCGCGGATTGTCGCTGAACACGCGGATCATCACTTCCTGCCGGAAAAAATCCCACGGCTGCGGAATGCGCTGCTTCACTTCGCCGGTTTCGGTATCCACCGTTTCCAGCGTTTCGCGCCGCTGCATGGCTTTGGTGATTTTCTGCTGCATGGATACGGTGGAACACGCCACCACAATGGCATCCAAGGCATGATGTCGGTCGTTGTCTTCACGCACTTTGCGCAAGCCCCACAAGCCGCGCAAAAGCGATGTGATTTGGCCGTTTGAAGCAAACACGCGCCGTTTGCCGCTGCCTTCCAAATGCAGGTTTTCTTCGATGAAGTTGCACAAAAAGCGGGCGATATAGCGCGTATCGTTCAGATTACGCTCCAAAAAGCCCTGCTCGGCTTTGCTATCGAGTTTGGCCGTCTGAATCCGCTGTTTTTTGGTATAAGGGAAACCGCAGCCTGCCACACGCGCCTGAAATTCTCGCCAGCGTTGGCTGTTGTTTGCGCCGTCTAAATATTCATACGGCGTTTGGTTGCGCTTTTTCTGGTTTTCACTGCCCAACACCAACACTTTGTTGTTGAAGCTGTCGTCCCAAGTGCGCGAAAACGGCAGCGCATGGTCGATTTCGGCATAGCCTTTTTCGTTCAAGCGGCGCAAATCGATTTCTGCGCCCGAATACAGACATTTGCCATGCTGCTGATAATACAGGCGCAGTTTGAGCATATCCTGCCCTTTCGGCTCGCCGGTAAAATGCGGGAACAGCTCTTTAAAATGCGCCGCAGCCCGCTCACGCTCTTTACGGTTTTCTTCCTGCCGCTTTTCGATTTCCTTGCGGTCTTTATACGATTTACCCAACTCGCGCGCCGTTTCGATATGCACGCGCTGCGGCGAACCGTAACGGCGGATAATCGCGTTAATCACTTTGCGCGCCTGGGTTAAGGTGCGGAACACCACAGGATTGCGGATTTCATCGGCGGGAATGGTTGGCAGCAGGCGACTGATTTGCGCTTGTTTGCTGCCGTAATGGTCGCCGTAAACCGCTGCGCAGGCTTCATCGTAACGCTTGCCTGCGTCCATAAGCGGCAAAATTTTGCCCAATGCTTTTAGAGATAACTGGATAAATTTATCGAAGCTGATACCGGCCAACAACGCATTCAACACGTTTTCAGGCAGCTTAAAGGCTGCCAGATGCGCGGCAATATCTTCATCGGTTTTATACAGCGAAAAGGCCGTGCCGACAGCGTCCAATAATTCAGGCTGCATGGCCATGCCCTGCCATTCGGTTTTCAAACCCGCATTTTCCAAGGCTTTGCGAACAGCGTGCCATGCTTTCATTTCCATCAGCGTGCCGCTTTCGGCTTTGAGGCCGTCTGAATCTTTGCCGTAGCGCAAACCTTTAAACACCGCATCGGCAGGCATTTCCAATAATTTCCGCGCCTGCGTGTAGGTAAATTTGACTTTTTTATACGGCTCGTCCAGCAACAGGCTGCGCTCGGCTTCATTTAAAGCGCGCTCTTCACCGTTATGCAGAATGCGCAGGTTGTTCAGTTTGGTCAGCCATACAAAACGCTCGGCGGAATAGGTGTTTTTGGCCGCTTTGTACTCTTCGGGCTCAAACGTACATTTGCCCAACATTTTCAGCACCGCCTCGCCCTGCAAAGCGCTGCGCTGCGTCATCAGCAAATCTTCAACCTTGCCTTCCAACTCCGTTGATGCAAACGGATTGCCGAATATACGTTGTTGTGCAAACAGCAAACGCAACTCATTGCGTAAATCCAAGCGGTTGAAAGTGTGCGAATAATCGCCGCCTTTGTTGCGCATATGGCCGTTTTGCGCGGCAAAATGCTTTACCGCCAGCTCCGCCGGTGTGCGGTAATCGTCTTGCTGCAATAATTTGCTGTTTTCTGCCACCCCGGCCAACAAACGGCCAAGCTCTTTGTCTTCGGTTTGCATTTCGCTTTTGCGCTGCGACAGATAACCTCGATGCTTTACCAAATGCAGCAACACCGCCGCCCATTCTTTGGCTTCCAGTTTTCTGTCCAACCCTGCTGCGCGAAGCGGCCATACATCCACCGGCAGCTGTTGCGGCAGGCCGTCCGCGCCGAAATCCGCCGCCGTCAGCACCCCTTCCCGTTTCAACAAACGGCGCAAGCGCAACAGCCGGAATGCCCGCCGACGGATTAAACGGCGCACGCTGCGCGCCTCGCGCCGCGCTTTGGCCAGAGAATCACCCGTTTTCGGCACTTCCGCCCGCTCGAATGTGCGCACGCCGCAATCCAGCAAACCTAGCGGATGCTCATCTTCATCCACCCATACTGCCGCCCAACCCACTGAGGCGATACCCAAATCCAAGCCCAGAATATAACGATGTGACATGACTTTTACCAAACTTATATTTACAATATATTACAATAATAGCGCCATTTTTAAAGAGAATAAATATTTGACCCCGTCAAAGTGATAATTTTATAATTGCGCCATTGTTGCACTACGAGATGAGAGCCGTTGCTACAATAAGGCCGTCTGATAAAGATGTGCCGCGACGTAAAGTACAGAAATGTATGAGCCCCTGTTTAAGCTATCTTAAACAGGGGCATCGTCTTTATTGCTGTCCATACATTCCCACATCAAACAGGGCTCCGATATACTCGGAGCCCTGTTGTCATTTAGGGGATTGAAAAGATGTCAATATCACCCATCCCTGTAATTATTTACGCCTATCTGTCTGCCAACGCCGCCAGCAGCTTGTCGTGTATGCCGCCAAAACCGCCGTTGCTCATCACCAGCACTTGGTCACCCGCCTGTGCTTCTTCCGCAATAGCGGCCACAAATGCGGCAAATTCGCGGCCGATGGTGAGTTTGTCGCCCAAGGGACTTAAGGCTGCCTGAACGTCCCAATCAATATCGCCGGCGTAGCAAAATACCTTGTCGGCTTCTTGCAGGCTCTCTGGCAGCGCCGCTTTCATGGTGCCGAGTTTCATGGTGTTGGAGCGCGGCTCCAGTACGGCGAGTATGCGTGCCGGGCCGACCTTTTGGCGCAAACCGGCCACGGTGGTGGCGATGGCGGTGGGATGATGGGCGAAGTCGTCGTATACGGTCACACCCGCGGCCACGCCTTTCACTTCCATGCGCCGCTTCACGTTTTTAAAGCGGCCCAAGGCTTGGCAGGCTGCCTGAACGGATACGCCGACATGACGGGCAGCGGCAATCACGGCCAAGGCATTCAAACGGTTGTGCTCGCCGAGCAAATCCCAATCTACCCGGCCTGCGCTTTGGCCGTCCAACAGCACTTCAAAACCGCCATGCTCATCCACGGCACCGATTTGCCAGCCCGCCCCGCCGCCAAAAGCTTCGCTGGGTGTCCAGCAGCCTTTGGCCAGCACTTCATCCAGAGCGGCTTCGCGGCCGTTGACCACCAGCAGGCCTTCGCCGGGCACGGTGCGCACCAGGTGGTGGAACTGGGTTTGGATGGCGGCGAGATCGGGGAAAATATCGGCGTGGTCGTATTCGAGATTATTCAGAATGCAGGTACGCGGGCGGTAATGCACGAATTTGCTGCGCTTGTCGAAAAAGGCGGTGTCGTATTCGTCGGCCTCGATCACAAAAAACGGCGACAGCGATGCCGGGTCTTGGCGCGTATGCTGCGGCAGGCGTGCGGACACGGAAAAATTCTGCGGCACGCCGCCAATCAGGAAACCGGGCGCCAAACCGGCGTCTTCCAGCACCCAGGCAAGCATGGATGCGGTGGTGGTTTTGCCGTGGGTTCCGGCCACAGCCAGCACCCACCGGCCGTGCAGCACGTTTTCCGCCAGCCATTGCGGCCCGGACACATAGTTCAAGCCGCGGTTGAGCAGGGCTTCAATCACCGGCAGGCCGCGTTTGGCGACATTGCCGATCACATACACATCGGCGGGATAGGCATCGAGCTGTGCAGCCTCAAAGCCCTCCACCACTTCGATGCCCAGGGCTTCAAGCTGGGTGCTCATGGGCGGATACATTTTGGCGTCGCAGCCGGTCACCTTGAATCCGGCAGCCTGCGCTATGGCGGCCACGCCGCCCATAAAGGTTCCGCCGATGCCGATAATGTGAATGTGCTGCATGCCGTGCTCCCGGGCAAAAAAGCAAGATTATACGTCAAACTGTTTTCCATGCCTCAGTGTACCGCCATAAAAAAAGCAGCCCGATAGAGGCTGCCTGAAAACCATTTTTAGCACTTAATCCAACCACACCGCACTGACCATGCGGCCGGTTTGGCCGTCGCGGCGGTAGGAAAAGAATGTATCCGCCTCGCTCACGGTGCAGCGGCCGCCGCCATACACCGCCCGCACCCCGGCCTGTGCCAGCGCCTGCCGTGCCAGGGTGTAGATGTCGGCGCGATATTTGCCGCTACGGGCGGCGGACGCAAAAGCCAGACGGGCTTGCGGCAGCAGGCGCGTAAAAGCATCGCGCACTTCGGCGCCGACTTCAAAAGCGCCGGGACCGATAGCGGGGCCGAGATAGGCCAGGATTTCCTGCGGCGGCACCGCCATGGCGGCTACGGTTTGCTGCAAGATGCCGTCGGCCAAACCGCGCCAACCGGCGTGCGCGGCGGCCACCGCCGTGCCGCGACGGTCGCAAAACAGCACCGGCAGACAGTCGGCGGTCATCACCGCGCAAGCTGCCCCGCCGCTGTGGTCGACACTGGCATCGGCATTCAACGGGCTGCCTGCCTGCAACGCCGCCAGAGCTTCCGTGGCGGAGACCACAATGGTGCTGTGGGTTTGCTGCAAATAGGCCAGCGGTTTGGCTGCGGCCTGGGCCACCACGGCGCGGTTGTGTGCCACGGCAGCGGCAGCGTCGCCCACATGATCGCCGACATTCAGCCCGGTATACGGCGCCCGGCTGATGCCGCCGCTGCGGGTGGTGATGAGGGTGCGTACCCGTGCGGGCGCGGGCCAATGCGCGTGCAAAAAAACAGGATTCTCCATCCCCAGCCTCCAAAATAAAATCCAAACCCCTTTCAGGCAGCCTGAAAGGGGTTTTCTTATTAAATAACTGCCTTACAGCACTTCGCCTTTGGCAATGCGGCGCCAGCGGTGCAGCAGTGGTTCGGTATAGCCGTTGGGCTGTTCCGTGCCTTTAAACACCAAATCACAGGCGGCCTGATAGGCGGGCGAAGTGTCGAAACGGCCGACCATGGGCGTGTAAGCCGCATCACCGGAATTCTGGCCGTCCACCACCGCGGCCATGCGCTCCAGGGTGGCGCGCACTTGCGCTTCGTCCACCACGCCGTGCAAGAGCCAGTTGGCAATGTGCTGGCTGGAAATGCGCAGGGTGGCGCGGTCTTCCATCAGGCCGACATTGTGGATGTCCGGCACTTTGGAGCAACCCACGCCCTGCTCGACCCAACGCACCACATAACCCAGAATGCCCTGGCAGTTGTTGTCCAGTTCCTGCTGGATGTCGGCGGTCGACCAGTTGCGCTCGGCGGCCACGGGAATGGTGAGCAAGGCGGGCAGATAATCCTGATGCGGCTGGGCCAGCAGTTCGCGCTGCACCTCGAACACGTTCACCTGATGGTAATGCAGGGCGTGCAGGGTGGCGCCGGTGGGCGACGGTACCCAAGCGGTGGTGGCACCGGCTTTGGGGTGGCCGATTTTCTGTTTCAGCATTTCCGCCATCAAATCGGGCATGGCCCACATGCCTTTGCCGATTTGCGCCTTGCCTTGCAGGCCGCATTCGAGGCCGGTTTGCACATTATTGGGCTCGTAAGCCTGAATCCAGCTGCTGGTCTTCATATCGCCTTTGCGCACCATGGCACCGGCGTGCATGGAAGTGTGCATTTCGTCGCCGGTGCGGTCAAGAAAGCCGGTGTTGATAAACACCACACGCTCGCGGGCGGCGTGAATACAGGCTTTCAGATTGGCCGAAGTGCGGCGCTCTTCATCCATAATGCCCATTTTAAGGGTGTTTTCAGGCAGCCCGGTGAGTTCTTCCACCGCGGCAAACAGACGGTTGGCAAAGGCCACTTCTTCCGGGCCGTGCATTTTCGGCTTCACGATATACACGCTGCCGCTGCGGCTGTTTTTGTTTTCCGTGCGGGTGAGGTCGAACGGCGCAATCAGGCCGGTCATCACGCCGTCGACGATGCCTTCGGGTACTTCATTACCGGCGGCATCCAGCACGGCGGGGGTGGTCATCAGATGGCCGACATTGCGGATAAACAGCAGCGAGCGGCCCGGCAGGGTGAGGCTGCCTGCGCCGTCCGGCGTGC
The DNA here is from genome assembly GCF_024171525.1 of Neisseriaceae bacterium HSC-16F19. Taxonomy (GTDB): domain Bacteria; phylum Pseudomonadota; class Gammaproteobacteria; order Burkholderiales; family Neisseriaceae; genus JALJZY01. The sequence continues at coordinate 25,236 of NZ_JALJZY010000012.1, read as the reverse complement.
GGTAAGTGCGGTCGGGATTGAGGGTACGGGTAAAACTCTGGCCGTTTTTGCTCACGGTCTCGCTCAGGGTACCGGTCATCAGGCCCAGCCAGTTGCGGTACACCAACGTTTTGTCTTCGCCGTCCACCGCGGCCACCGAGTCTTCGCAGTCCATAATGGTAGACAGCGCCGCTTCCATAATGATGTCTTTGATGCCCGCCGGGTCTTGGCGGCCGATGCTGCTGTCTTTGTCGATCAGCACATCGAAATGCAGGCCGTTGTGCAGGAACAGCAAAGATTGCGGTGCCTGCGCCTCGCCGTTGTAGCCGACAAAGCAGGCGGGCTGTTGCAGGCCGGTGCGGCTGCCGTCTTTCAGTGTGGCTTGCAGCAGACCGTCGGCCACTTGGTAGCCGATGACATCGGTGTGGCTGCCTGAAGCCAGCGGAATGCTCTCGTCCAGAAAACGGCGGGCAAAGGCAATCACCGCATCGCCGCGTTTGGGATTGTAGCCGCTGCCGGGCGCCAAATCGCCTTCCTGACTAACGGCATCGGTGCCGTAAAGGGCATCGTACAAGCTGCCCCAGCGGGCATTGGCGGCATTGAGGGCATAGCGGGCATTCATAATCGGCACCACCAGTTGCGGACCGGCCTGCTCGGCGATTTCACGGTCTACATTGCGGGTGCCGATGGCAAAATCTGCGGGCGCATCGACCAGATAGCCGATTTCGCGCAAAAACGCGGTATAGGCCGCCGCATCGGTGACCGGGCCGGGGTGGGCGCGGTGCCAGTCGTCCAGCTGCTGTTGCAGGGCATCGCGCTTCTCCAGCAGGGCGCGGTTTTCCGGCGCCAGCCGGGCCACCAAATCGCTAAAGCCCTGCCAAAAGGTCTGGGCATCGATTTTTTGCGGATGCGCCGGCAATACTTCGTTTTGGATAAAGTCATACAAATGGGCGTCTACGCGCAGCCCGGCGGCCTGAATATAATCTGCCATGCGGTTCCTCACTATTAAAAAAAGCTCTTGTTCTGATAAAAACAGCCCAACCACTCTTGTTGCGCTGCGAAATGCCAGGGCGAACTGACCATTTGGGCGCGTAGCTGATTTTTTAGGCGAAAACGTTTGTTTCAAGGCGAAAAGCACAGCAAGGTTGTACACCTTGCGAGCATTTTCAACGCAGAAACGGGCGATTTTTGACAAAAAAGCAGCCGTGAACGAATGGTCAGTTCGCCCTAAAGGCTGCCTGAAAATCGGATTTCTTTCAAGAGCCGCAGCCAAAAAAGATGGGGTTTGCTGCTTGCCGCTTTGCAGCAAATATACTTGACTAAAATACTCGGATATTGCACAATGCCGCCCATTGAGTATGCCCGGCTTCCGGTCGGGCGGTGTATGTCGGGACTGCGCTTGTTCATAAAACAAGCGCACCCGTCTTGTTTGAGTAGTCATTTAAAATAAGAATGATACGGTGTTGCTGCGCCTTGCCGTACTATTTGTACTGTCTGCGGCTTGCTGCCTTGTCTCATTCTTATTTTATTCGACTAGAGGAATCCCGCCGATGCGATTAACCACCAAAGGCCGCTTTGCCGTGACCGCCATGCTGGACTTGGCCATGCATGCCGACAGCGGCCCGGTCAGCCTCAACGCCATCAGCGAGCGCCAGCAGATTTCCCTCTCTTACTTGGAACAGCTGTTCGGCAAATTGCGCCGTGCCGGACTGGTGGAAAGCATACGCGGCCCCGGCGGTGGTTATGTTTTGAGCCGCGCCGCCGCCGACATCAATATCGCCGAAGTGATTGCCGCCGCCGACGACACCTTGGACGCCACCCAGTGCGGCGGCGCCGCCAACTGCCAGGACGGCAATCCCTGCCTCACCCATGATTTGTGGGAAAACCTCAACCGCACCATAGACGATTATTTGAGCCGCATCAGCCTCCATTGCGTGCTCGACGAACACCGGGCCAAACAAAACGGCTGCACCACCGTGCATTTCAGCCACCCGCTGCATTCTTAAACCACATCCAAACACAAACCACCGAGACTAAAAACCATGAGTATCCGCACCCCCATCTACCTCGATTACGCCGCCACCACCCCGGTTGACCCGCGCGTGGCCGAAAAAATGATTCCCTACCTCACCGAAATCTTCGGCAACCCCGCCTCCAACAGCCACAGCTTCGGCTGGACCGCGGAAGAAGCGGTGGAAGAAGCGCGCCAAAACATTGCCGCATTAATCAATGCCGACAGCAAGGAAATCGTGTTTACCAGCGGCGCCACCGAATCCAACAACCTCGCCATCAAAGGCGCGGCGCAGTTTTACAAAACCCGCGGCAAACATCTGATTACCGTGAGAACCGAGCACAAAGCCGTGCTCGACACCATGCGCGAACTGGAACGCCAGGGTTTTGAAGTGACGTATCTGGGCGTGCAGGAAAACGGCCTGATTGATTTGGAAGAACTGAAAGCCGCCATCCGCGACGACACCATTTTGGTTTCGGTGATGTGGGTCAATAACGAAATCGGCGTGATTCAGGATATTCCCGCCATCGGCGCCATCTGTCGCGAACGCAAAATCATTTTCCACGTCGATGCGGCGCAAGCCTGCGGCAAAACCCCGGTGGACGTGGAAGCAGCCCAAGTGGATTTGCTGTCCATTTCCGGCCACAAAATCTACGGCCCCAAAGGCATAGGCGCGCTTTATGTACGCCGCAAACCGCGTGTGCGCCTGGAAGCGCAAATGCACGGCGGCGGCCATGAACGCGGTTTCCGCAGCGGCACCCTGCCCACCCACCAAATCGTGGGCTTGGGCGAAGCCTGCCGCATTGCCCGCGAAGAATTGCAGCAAGACATGACCCACGCCCTGAAACTGCGCGAAATCTTCCTCAAAGGCATTGAAGGTATTGAAGAAGTGTATATCAACGGCGACCTCGAACACCGCGTGGCCACCAACCTTAATGTCAGCTTCAACTTTGTCGAAGGCGAGAGCCTGATTATGGCGGTGAAAGAACTGGCCGTCTCCAGCGGCTCCGCCTGCACCTCCGCCAGCCTCGAACCCAGCTATGTGCTGCGCGCCCTGGGCCGCAACGACGAGCTGGCCCATTCCTCCCTGCGCATCACCTTCGGCCGCATGACCACCGAAGAAGAAGTGCGCTTTGCCGCCGAGCTGATCAAATCCAAAATCGGCAAACTGCGCGAACTCTCGCCCTTGTGGGAGATGTTCCAGGAAGGCATAGACTTGAATACGGTGGAATGGGCGGCACATTAAGGTTGTAACAGACACAACGGGCTACCTGAAAAGCGTAGGTAGTGTACTTGGGGCCAAAATCATACTATCGTGATTAAAAATTGAAATTCTTATACTAAAAATAATATACATAGGTACATAAATGAGATACTTATATACTTTATTAAGCTTATTTTTACTAACTTCATGTACAGCTGAAAACCATAATAATTCTGCTCCTATTTCAGAAGATGTACAAACATCCTCGTCACTGAATGAAGAACAAATGGATACTGACACCACAGAAGATATTGACAATATCAATATCGAAGAAAGAAGACCACAATGGAACTATTCCATATCTAAAGATGAAATGCGTGATGAAACTTTATATACAGCATTTTTAGAGTCAGAAAATACTATTTATCTACCGTTTCCATACAATGGAGGTACAAAGCTCACCCTTATATTAAGAGACTCCCCAAAAAATGGTAACGATATATTTTTTAGCATACCAAATGGACAGTTGCATTGTGGACATAGGGGTTGCACAGTACCAATCAAGTTTGATGATGCCCCTATAGAAGAAATACCGATGGTTAATGCTGAGTTTTCCACCAAACAAGGTGATGCAATTTTTGTTGCGGATAGCAAAACGCGCAATTTATTGTCAATGAAATTAAAAAATTCTGAATCAATGATGATTGAGATACCATTTTTTCAAAATGGCTATCATCAATTTAAATTCAATACTAAAGGATTGAAATGGGAACATTTTTAAAATGTAAGTAAGCCGACAAGCGAAGACTGGATTAAGCCCAATAGACCCGTTCACATCCAATCTAGGAACTGTGACACTAAGCTATACACCATGAAACCTGAATATGATTTCAGCCAAGCCGTTAAAAACCCCTATGCGGCGCAATTGAAAAAAAGCGTACCCATAGTCGGCTTGGATGACGACAGCTTGGCTTATTTTCAAAATCTGGCTCAAGAAACCGGCATCCCCTATCAGGCTTTGATTAATTCGTTTTTGCAAGATTGTGCACGTCGGCACAAAAAACCGCAGATTCAGTGGGATCAATAGTACGGTTTCAGGCTGCCTGAAAACGGTATCAACCATGAACAAAACCCTGACCACACTGCTGCTCGGCACCTTGTTTGGCACCGGCGTATATGCTGCCGAACTGCCCTTTGTCGGTTTTTACCGCGATGTGCATACGCATATGATCACGGAAGTGTATTTGCTGCCCGACCAGCGTTTTTGCCATCGCCTGCACACCGCGCCCATGCTTTTGGCTTTCAGCGGACGCTGGGAAAGCACGGCGGTGGATCAGGGCTACCGCATCACCCTGCAACCGCAAGCGCGCCATCCCGGCCTCTTTGTGCTGATGACGACCGCCACCGACCCGTCCGCCGACCGGCCCAAACCTGCGGCACGACGACTGAGCATCAGCGGCGAATCGTTTGCCAACCTTGGTAACAACCAAGTGTTGTTCGGCTGGAGCAGCCGTCCGCAGACACCGGACAATCTGGCACCGCTGTTTGCGGCCGATTACCGCCCAAACATAGGCGATGTATTTGAACTGGATCTGCCGCACGATGCACGCCATGTGTTTTTGGCCTACGGCGACACAACAGACGGCTACCGCATCAGCCGCTTCGACAGCGGCACGCAGCCTTATCTGTGGCTGGCATTGGAACCTGGCGCGCTACTGCGCCAAGCACCGATGACGGCCGAGTTCCGGCAGGGCCGTTTGCAGATGACCGACATCGATTTCGGCGCACCCCAGCCGATAAGCGCGGAAATGCAGCGCCAACTGGAGCAGGATTGCCTGCACTCATGGCCGGCGGATTTGCCCCCGCCCGTCGCAGCGGAAACGGAAGAATTCCAAGCCCGCCTGCCGGTGAAAAAACAGCCTTGGATTAAGCAATTGAATAAATAAGGTATTTACGGAGTATGTAAAACAGCTTACCGGGACTAAGCGCGTATTTTTAGCACAAGCGCCACAATTGATATATACCTTGATAAATACCATTTGTTTGACTACACTGCATCATCCCCGCTTTATTGAAGGAGTAAGTCATGCAAACTGCCAAATTATTTCAGAACGGCCGCAGCCAGGCTGTGCGTTTACCGGCAGCGTTCCGTTTCAGCGGTGACGAAGTGTATATCCGCCGTGATGAAGCCACCGGTGACGTCATCCTGTCACAGCGCCCCCACGACTGGCAGGGCTTTATCGCAGCGGCAGCAGCCTTGGGTGAAGATGATGTTTTGCTGCGCGACACCGCAACACAAGAACGCGATCCCTTTGCCGACTGGCAGGAATAGCCGTGATATACCTGCTGGACACCAATATCATCAGCCATTTGCTGCGACAACACCCGCAGGTGATGAACCGGCTGCAAAGCGTACCGATGTCGGCACTGTTTATCTCGGCCATCACCCATGCCGAGATGATGTATGGTTTGGCCAAAAAACCGCAGGCAGTGAAATTGCAGCGGGCGGTGCATGAACTGTTATTACGGGTGCAGATACTGCCCTTCGATGAAGAAGCCGCACAAACCTACGGCAGGCTGAAAGCACAAGCCGAACAAAGCGGTAAGAGCCTGGCCGCTTTGGATATGCTGATTGCCGCCCATGCCGTGGCTGCCGATGCCGTTTTGGTCAGCAATGATGCTGCTTTTCGGCATATCCAAGATTTGAAATGGGAAGACTGGACCGAAGCAGTCTAGGTCAAAAGCCACCCCCATACTTTAAACCCACATTTCAGGCAGCCTGAAAACTGCAAACCACATACCCATTAAAAAGGATAACCATCATGGCTTATAGCGACAAAGTGATTGACCACTACGAAAACCCCCGCAATGTCGGCTCCTTCGACAAAGGCGACGAATCCGTCGGCACCGGCATGGTCGGTGCACCGGCCTGCGGCGATGTGATGAAGCTGCAAATCAAGGTCAACGAAGCCGGTGTGATTGAAGACGCCAAATTCAAAACCTACGGCTGCGGCTCGGCCATCGCCTCTTCCAGCCTGATTACCGAATGGGTCAAAGGCAAGAGCCTGGACGAAGCGCTGGCGATTAAAAACAGCGAAATCGCCGAAGAGCTGGAATTGCCGCCGGTGAAAGTCCACTGCTCCATCTTGGCCGAAGACGCCATCAAGGCGGCCGTGGCCGATTACAAGAAAAAGCATGGCGAATAAATAGGCACACCGATATGGCAGGCGGTTGGGCTCCGGACGGCGCCGAGCAGGCGCAAATCGATGCTTCGCTGGATGATGCTTTGGCTTTTGTACGCCAGCATCTGCCCAGCGGCGACAGTGCGCATGAATGCGCCGAATGCGGCGACACCATACCCGAAGCCCGCCGCCAAGCCCTGCCCGGCGTGCAGCTGTGCGTAGCCTGCCAAGAGATTTTGGACAAGCAGCAACAGTTTCAGGCAGCCTATAACCGCCGTGGCAGTAAAGACAGCCAGCTACGCTAACAACCCAAACACACACATTGATTATGCCCCTCAGCCCCGCCCAAACCCAATCCCTGCTGGCCGTTAAAGGCATAGGTCCCACCGTGTTGCAGCGTTTGCAGCAAATGGGGCTGGATGATGTGGCGGCGCTGGCTGAAGCCGATGCCGCCGATATTCTGGCACAAGGCGCGGCGCTAACCGGCAGCAGCTGCTGGAAAAACAGCCCGCAAGCCAGGGCGGCAATACAGGCAGCGATAGACTGGGCCAAACAGCAACAATCGTAGGGTGGGCATACCTGCCCACCACTTAAATATTTGTTTTAAAAGCCCATAGTGGGTAAGCATGCCCACCCTAGGCTTGAGTCAGAAGGACAGAGATGATTACCCTCACCGAAAAAGCCGCCGCGCATATTCAAAACTTTATCAGCAAGCGCGGCAAAGGCGTGGGCATCCGCTTAGGCGTCAAAACCAGCGGCTGTTCCGGCATGGCCTACACCCTTGAATTTGCCGACGATGTCGGCCCGGATGACCTGGTCTTTGAAGGCCATGGTGTCAAAGTGCTGGTGGACCCGAAAAGCCATGTGTACTTGGACGGCACCGAATTGGATTACACCAAAGAAGGTTTGCAGGAAGGGTTTAAATTCCAAAACCCGAATGTGAAAGACGAGTGCGGCTGCGGCGAGAGCTTCCACGTTTAAGTCAGGCAGGTGCTTGTGCCCCCACGGCTTTCAGGCTGCCTGAAACACAAAGCAGGCGTAGATCGGATACTTGTATCCGACAAAATGTCCAAACCTCAGCATCGTTGCGCAGATGTCGGATTCAAGAATCCGACCTACGACACCCACGCTGTTTTCAGGCTGCCTGAAAATACAAACCAGGTAGGTCGGCTCTCCGAGCCGACACACAAAACACAAAGTCGGCTCGGAGAGCCGACCTACGGTTGTAATGTCGGATTCAAGAATCCGACCTACGACACAAAACAAAACGGGACAGTATCACTACCGTCCCGCCATTTTTTCGCAGCCTGTCTGTTGTAGCTACCCTTGCCTTTTTTGGGGCGTTCCACCTTGTGGCGGAACACATTGGATTTGACCAGCGCCTTAACCGCATTGTCGCGGATGGTGCCTTTATTGTGTTGTATCTTTTCAGCCATTTGATTTCCTTCGATTATTAAAAAACCGGCGGCATCATACGCCCCCATACCAACCCAGCACAAGCCGCATGAGCCAATATTTCGACCTTTTCCGCCTGCCTGACCGCTTTGATGTGGACGAAGCGCAACTGACGCAACATTACCGCACTCTGGCCGCCCAGTGCCACCCGGACAAATTTGCCGCCGCCAATGCCTTTGAACAAAAACAGGCGATGATGCTGGCGGCCACCGTCAACGAAGCCTACCGCGTGCTCAAAAGCCCCATAGACCGTGCCGCCTATCTGTTGCGCGAACACGGTATCGATGCCGATGCGCCCGAACACACCGCCTTTGCCCCCGAATTTCTGATGCAGCAAATGGAATGGCGCGAAGCCTTGGACGACGGCCGCGGCGATGCCGACGCGCTGACGGCCCTGAAAAACGAGATTGCCGCCGCCCAAGACAGCCTGCACCAGCAACTGGGCGCCGCCTTCGCTGCCGGGCAACACGATGCCGCCGCCGTCCTGGTGCGCCAAGGCCGTTTTTTAAACAAGCTGCAACAGGAAATTCAGGCAGCTTTGCCGTAAAGCTTACAGCTGTAGGTTGGGTCGCAGACCCAACGGTGTTTACATATGTTGGGTTTACAACCCAACCTACGACTGTTGCGGCTATCGTAAAGGCTGCCTGAAAAACAGATTCTGCGACTCCGCTACGCTGCACGCAGAATGACAGATTGCTGGTCATCCTGCGCGCAGTCGCAGGATCTTGTACAGGTTTGACATTTGTACCGACAAAATCGCATAGATAGCAATCCTGTTGCGGCTACCGTAAAGGCTGCCTGAAAAACAGATTCTGCGACTCCGCTACGCTACGCGCAGAATGACCCGGTCGGCCGTCATCACAAACCAGACAAAACCGGCCGTTTGTGTTAAAACGCGCCCGCCGCACCAATACTGAAAGAACGTCTCTTTATGGCTTTATTGCAAATTGCCGAACCCGGTTTATCCGCCGCCCCGCACCAGCACCGTCTGGCCGTGGGCATTGATTTGGGCACCACCAACAGCCTGGTGGCCACCGTCAGAAGCGGCAGCGCCGTCTGCCTGCCCGATGCACAAGGCCGCAACGGTCTGCCTTCCGTGGTGCGCTATCTCTCCGACGGCGCCGTCGATGTCGGCCACGATGCTTTAAAAGCACAGAAAATCGACCCGCTCAATACCATTTCCTCCGCCAAACGCCTGATTGGCCGCAGCTTGGACGACATTGCCCGCGACCAGCTGCCTTACCGCTTCGGCCACGGCGATGCCGTGGTCACCTTGGCCACCCGCCAGGGCGACAAGACTCCCATCGAAGTGTCGGCCGAAATCCTGCGCGCCCTGCGCCAACGCGCCGAAGACAGCCTGGGCGGCGAGCTTACCGGCGCGGTCATCACCGTACCCGCCTATTTCGACGACGCCCAACGCCAAGCCACCAAAGACGCCGCCCGCCTGGCGGGCATCAATGTTTTGCGCCTGCTCAACGAACCCACCGCCGCCGCCATCGCCTATGGTTTGGACAACCGCGCCGAAGGCACGTTTGCGGTATACGACTTGGGCGGCGGCACTTTTGACGTGTCTATTTTGCAGCTGTCGCAAGGTCTGTTTGAAGTCAAGGCCACCGGCGGCAACAGCGCGCTGGGCGGCGACGATTTCGACCACCGCCTGTTCTGCCATCTGCTCAGCCAATGCGGCCTGTCGCAGCTGAACGAACAAGACCATCAATTGCTGCTGGGCTTGGCGCGCGCCGCCAAGGAAAGCCTCACCACCGACGAGAGCGCCACCATCCAAGCCACCCTGTCCGACGGCCGGGACGTTTCCGCCACCATCCGCCGCGAAGAGTTCCACAACCTCACCCAGCATCTGGTGGCCAAAACCCTGGAGCCCATCAAACAGGCACTTAAAGACGCCGGTGTCGGCAAGGCCGGTATTCAGGGCGTAATTCTGGTGGGCGGCGCCACGCGCATGCCGCATATCCGCCAAGCAGTGACCACTTTCTTCGGCCAAACCCCGCTCACCAACCTCAATCCCGACGAAGTGGTGGCCTTGGGCGCGGCCATGCAGGCCAATGTGCTGGCCGGCAACAAAAGCGCCGACGAATGGCTGCTCTTGGATGTAACTCCTTTGTCGCTGGGCTTGGAAACCTATGGCGGCCTCGCGGAAAAAGTCATCCCCCGCAACAGCACCCTGCCCACCGCCCGCGCCCAGGAATTCACCACCTTTAAAGACGGCCAAACCGCCATGACCATCCATGTGGTGCAGGGCGAGCGCGAGCTGGTGGCCGATTGCCGCAGCCTGGCCAAATTCACCCTGCGCGGCATTCCGCCCATGGTGGCCGGCGCCGCGCGCATCCGCGTCACCTTCCAAGTGGATGCCGACGGCCTGCTGTCGGTGTCCGCACGCGAACAAACCACCGGCGTGCAGGCGCAAATCGAAGTCAAACCGTCTTACGGCTTGGACGACGACACCATTACCCGCATGCTCAAAGACAGCATGCAGCACGCCCAAGACGACGCCCAAGCCCGCGCCCGCGCCGAAGCCGCGATCGAAGCCCAAGGGCTGTTGGAAGCGGTGCAGGCGGCACTGGCGCTGGACGGTGATTTGCTGGATGAAGCCGAACGCCAAAATATCGATCAAGCCCTGGCCGACACCGCCCAACAATTAGCGCACGGCGATGCCGACACCATCCGCCAAGCCGTGCAAGCGCTGGGCCAGGCTACCGACACCTTCGCCGCCCGCCGCATGAACCGCAATATCCAGCGGGTGCTGCAAGGCAAAAATATTGAAGAATTGGAAAGCTGAACGGTTTTCAGGCAGCCTTGATAGATACCTGCCGTAGAGTGGGCATTCATGCCCACCATGACACCCTCCGCTTTTCAGGCAGCCCCACACCAACCACTTTATATAAACCAACGAAACACACCATGCCCAAAGTCACCATCCTCCCCCACCCCGAACTCTGTCCCGAAGGCCGCGAGTTTGACAACGTCAAAACCGGCAAAAACATTTGCGAACTGCTGTTGGAAAACGACATCGAAATCGAGCACGCCTGCGAGCGCTCCTGCGCCTGCACCACCTGCCATGTGATTATCCGCCAAGGCTTCGACAGTCTCGATGAGGCCGACGACATCGAAGAAGACCTGCTCGACCAAGCCTGGGGCCTGGAAGCCACCTCGCGCTTAAGCTGCCAAGCCTGTGTGGCCGATGAAGACCTGGTGGTGGAAATCCCCAAATACACCATCAACCACGCCCGCGAACATCACTGATTTAAGATACCGCACCCCTGTTTTCAGGCAGCCTGAAACCTTTGCAAATCCCCATCTGCGGCGCATTTCTGCGTTGTGCGCTGCCCGCTTACTTGCCTATCTATTTGATATGTCTGCGCTCACTGTGCTGCTACGCCTTGAACTGCATCCAGGCTGCCTGAAAAACAGAATAACCGCTTGGAACCAACGTAACGACCAACCCACCCCGCCGCCCGATGCGGCCATATTAAGGAGCAGATGATGAAATGGACCGACAGCCAACGCATAGCCGAAGAATTGTATGACTTGCACGGCGACAGCGTAGACCCGCGCACCGTGCGCTTTACCCAACTGCGCGACTGGGTGCTGGCCCTGCCCGATTTCGACGATGATCCGGCACGCTGCGGCGAACGCATTCTGGAAGCCATCCAACAGGCGTGGATTAACGAGGCGGAATGATGCCAAGGGCTGTTGGGGCTGCCTGAACAGCCGTTTGCACTGACACCGCGCAATAAATTTACATTTCTTTGCCTTTGTATTTCTTTTCTGTCCGGGCTTGGGTAAAATGCTGTGCAACGGTGTATATGCGGCCTGCACCGACACCCTTAAAACTATAAGCTGCGGCCTGTACACATCTTGTGCAGGTTGGGAAACAAAGGAAAATCATGGTTACTCCGCCCAAACACATGTCGCTCAATATCACGCTGATTCAGGCGCGTGAAACATTGATGTCGCATTTCCGCCCCATGCTCAACGAGGTCGGCCTCACAGACCAGCAATGGCGCATCATCCGTCTGTTGGCCGAAAACGGCACCATGGACTTTCAGGACTTGGCGGAGCAGGCCTGTATTTTGCGCCCCAGCCTTACCGGCATTCTGACCCGGCTGGAAAAAGCCGGCCAAGTGGTGCGCTTGAAACCTTCCAACGACCAACGCCGTGTTTTCCTCAAGCTCACCCGTGAAGGCGAGATCCTGTATGAGGAATTCTGCCACCGCGTAGACGGCCGCTACGATGTTTTGGAAGAGCGCTTCGGCGCCGACAAACTGCAACAGCTGCATGCCCTGCTGCACGAATTTACCGCCGCTGCCGGCGAACAGAAAAACGACGACCCGGCTTAAACCCAACACATTCAGGCAGCCTTAAGGCTGCCTGAAAACATCCCTCACGCCCAACCAACACACATCATGTCCGAACAGCAACATCCCCTCTCCCAGCCTTATCGCAACGCCATGGCCACCGTAGCCTCCGGCGTGCATGTGGTCAGCACCGACGGTGCCGACGGCCCGCACGGCATCACCATGACCGCCGTCACCAGCGTCAGCGACAATCCGCCCACCCTGGTCTTGTGCATCAACCGCGAAACCGTCATCCGCCCGCTGGTGATTGCCAACGGCCGTGTCTGTGTCAACGTGCTCGCCGCCCACCAGCAGGATGTGGCCGAGCATTTTGCCGGCTTTACCAATCTGGGCCATGCCGAACGCTTTTTGCAAAACACGTGGTTTACCGGCCCCGACGGTCTGCCGCACTTGGAAGGCGCACTGGCGCACCTGAGCGGCCGCATCACCGACCATGCCGACATCGGCACCCACACTGTGTTTTATATGGCCGTGGAACACATCCACGTCAATCCGCAGGCCGAATGCGGGCTGTTGTATTTCCGCCGCCATTTTGCCTCTGTGGACCATGTGTAATACGCACCGACAACAAAAAACCGTTTCAGGCAGCCTGAAACGGTTTTTTATTGGATGGAAATCTCATGCAGCCTTAACCGCCTGCATTAAAAACAGCGGATAATCACGCCCATTGGTCTGGCGCAAAGACACGATTTCACTAAACCCCACCTCGGCAAAACCCGCCGCCTGGGCCTGCGCCCGCAACACATCCGGCTCGAAGCCGAAATGCTGCACCCCTTTGGCCACATTGTCGCCGTGGAAGCTGCCGTCTTCGGCAAACAAATCCACCAAGGCCAAACGCCCCTGCGGCTGCAAGGCAGCGGCAAATACCCGCAACAGCGCGGCGGTATCGGCCACATGGTGCAGCGCCATGCAGCTGACCACCGCCTGATAGTGTTGCGGCAGTCCGGCAAATATATCCTGGTTCAAAGTGCGGATATTGGCAAAGCCTTTGCCTGCCAGCACCTTGAGCATTTCTGCCGAGCTGTCCAGCGCATGCACCTCGGCCACTTTCGGCGCCAGCGCCGTGGCCAGCAAACCGGTACCGGCACCGAAATCCAGCACCGTATCCTCAGGCGCAAACGGCACCGCCGCCAACAGGCGCTCCGGCACCACCGCCAACTGGCGCGACAAAGGGCGCGCATCCCAATCGGCGGCGCTTTGATCAAAATGGGTTTGGCTGTTGTTCATGGGTTCTCCCTACAGGGCAATGTCCGCCACAGCGTCGGTATTGCACACTTAAGAAGTGTCATAACGCTTGCAGATATGTTTTCAGGCAGCCTCGGGCTGCCTGAAAACATATATCTTATTTCACAATCTGCACCAACTCACCCTTGGCATAACGCTCGGCCATGGTTTCCAGCGAAACCGGCTTGATTTTGCCCGCCTGGCCTTCGCAACCGAAAGCACGGTAGCGGTCGATACAGATTTGTTTCATGGCCTTCACGCTTTCGGCCAGGTATTTGCGCGGGTCGAATTCGGCCGGATGCTGCACCATAAAGCGGCGGATGGCGCCGGTGGCGGCCAGGCGCAAATCGGTGTCGATATTGACTTTGCGCACGCCGTGCTTGATGCCTTCCACAATCTCTTCCACCGGCACGCCGTAGGTTTCGCCGATATTGCCGCCGTATTCGTTGATCACCGCCAGCCAGTCTTGCGGCACCGAGCTGGAGCCGTGCATCACCAAATGGGTATTGGGCAGGGCGGCGTGGATTTCCTTGATGCGGTCGATGCGCAGCACGTCGCCGGTGGGCTTGCGGCTGAATTTGTAGGCACCGTGGCTGGTGCCGATGGCAATCGCCAGCGCATCCACGCCGGTGTCTTGCACAAAACGGGTGGCCTCTTCCACGCTGGTGAGCATCTGGTCGTGCGAGAGTTTGACATCGGCGCCGATACCGTCTTCCTCACCGGCATCCCCGGTTTCCAGATTGCCCAAGCAGCCGATTTCGCCTTCCACCGACACGCCGCAGGCATGGGCAAAATTCACCACCGTGCGGGTCACATCCACATTGTAGTCGTAATCGGCCGGAGTTTTGCCGTCGCTTTTGAGCGAGCCGTCCATCATCACCGAGGAAAAACCCAGCTGGATGGAGCGCTGGCACACATCGGGCGAAGTGCCGTGGTCTTGGTGCATCACCACCGGAATATGCGGAAACTCCTCCACCGCCGCCAAAATCAGATGGCGCAGAAACGGCGCACCGGCGTATTTGCGCGCACCGGCAGACGCCTGCACGATCACCGGTGCATTCACTTCGTCGGCGGCCTCCATGATGGCGCGCATCTGTTCCAGATTATTGACGTTAAAAGCGGGCAGGCCGTAGCTGTGCTCGGCGGCATGATCCAAAAGTTGGCGCAGGGAAACAAGTGCCATGGTGTGCTCCAAAGTATCGGTTACAGTCGGCGGCGATTATAACCGTTTTTACCGCCCGTTTGGGCTGCCTGAAACATCCTTTCCATGTATTGAACAGCATTTGAGGCTGCCTGAAAAGCAGTGTTGCGCCTTAGAAAAACAACATCGTCACAATCAGTTTCAGTGCAATCGCCGTCAGCAGCCACGGCAGAATTTTCGCCAGCCACGGCATGGGGAAACGGTGGCGCAGACGCACCCCCAACCACGAACCGGCGATGGAGGCCGCTACCATCCATGCCATCAGCAAGCCGTATTCGGCAAAGGAAAAACCCAGCGACAGATATACCGGCAATTTGGCGAAATGCACCACCGACATCATCAGCGCGCCCACGCTCACCACCATGTGCTTGTTGTCGTAGCGCCGGTTGAGCATGGCAATCGCCAAAGGTCCCGGCGCGCCGACAAACAGACCCAGGCCGGTCTGGATAAAGCCGCACACATAAAAGTTTTCCAGCCGCTGCATCAGACGTATCAGCCGAGGCGCCCATTGCAGCAACAGGATATAAATGCCGATAAACAGCGGAATCCAATCCAGATTGACCCAATGCACCGCCACGCCGAAGACCGCAATACCCGCGAGCGAGCCGACAAGAAACGGGCGGAAATAACGCCATTCCAGCGCATCGCGCCCAAACCAGGCACGGCTGGCATTGGCCGCCAATTGGGTGACCCCGTGTACCGGCACAATCGCCGCCGCCGGTAAAAACAGCGGCATCAGGCCCAGCAAAATCATACCGCCACCCAAGCCGGTAATGCCGGTGAGCAGCGAAGTGGCCAGATTGCTGAGGGTGAGGATGAATTCGGTGAGCATGGTTTGTGGGATGGCTTTTCAGGTAGCTGTGTGGCTTGGGTTGCAAACCCAATAAAATGTAAGACTGTTGGGGCTGATGACCCAAGCTATGCCCTATTGTAGGATGGGTTGCAAACCCAACATTGGCCAAACAATTAAGGATCGTTGGGTCTAACGACCCAACCTACAAACAGATTCTGCGACTCCGCTATCGCTACGCGCAGAATGACGGGCTGCTGTCATCCTGCGCGCCAGTCGCAGGATCTTGATTCAAAGTCTGCACCATACGCACACCATCAAAGCTGTAGGTTGGGTTGCAAACCCAACATTACCTAAAAACAATTGGGATCTGTTGGGTCTGACGACCCAACCTACACACTGCTACGCCCTGCTGCGCATGATGCATTACGGGTAGGTCGGCTCTCCGAGCCGACGCGTCAAAAACCTACCGTGCCTGGCAGAACGGGAGGCTGTAAAACCCGCCCCTACCTCATACGCAGCCTATCCCTGCGCCTGCGCATCCTTAAAACCGCGTTTCAAATGCACCATCAGCAAGGCCACGGCGGCGGGGGTGACGCCGGAAATGCGCGATGCCTGGCCCACGGTTTCGGGGCGGTGTTGGTTGAGTTTCTGCTGCACTTCCGCCGACAGACCTTTCACCTTGGCGTAATCGATGTTTTCAGGCAGCCGCAGGCTTTCCAAATCGCGGCGGCCTTCGATTTCTTCATTCTGGCGGTTGATATAGCCTTGGTATTTGACCTGTATCTCCACCTGTTCGGCCACGTCTGCGGCCAAATCCGCTTCGGGGCGGGCATCGGGCAGGGTCATCAGCGTGGGGTAATCGAGATTGGGGCGGCGTAACAAATCGTGCAAATTGGCTTCGCGCGCCAGCTTTTGTCCCAGCACGCGCAGCTGTTCGCTTTCCGGCAGCTTGTGCGGGGTGTACCAGGTGCTTTTCAGACGCTGGATTTCGCGCTCTATGGCTTCGCGCTTTTCGTTAAAAGCGCGCCATTGCGCTTCGCCCACCAGCCCCAGGCGGTGGCCGTCTTCAGTCAGGCGCATATCGGCATTGTCTTCGCGCAGCTGCAAACGGTATTCGGCGCGGCTGGTGAACATGCGGTAAGGCTCGTTCACGCCCTTGGTAATCAAATCGTCCACCAGCACGCCCAGATAAGCCTGCTCGCGCCGCAGCAGCAGCGGCTCTTGTTCGCGCACATACTGCACCGCGTTGGCTCCGGCCAGCAGGCCTTGGGCGGCGGCTTCTTCATAGCCGGTGGTGCCGTTGATTTGTCCGGCGAAAAACAGGCCCGCCACGGTTTTGGTTTCCAAGCTGGCCTTGAGATTGCGCGGGTCGAAATAATCGTATTCGATGGCATAGCCGGGGCGCAGGATGTGGGCGTTTTCCAGACCGGTCATGGAGCGCACCAGCGCGATTTGGATGTCGAAAGGCAGGCTGGTGGAAATGCCGTTGGGGTAGTATTCGTGGGTATTCAGGCCCTCGGGCTCCAGAAAAATCTGGTGGCTGTCTTTGTCGGCAAAGCGGTTGATTTTGTCTTCGATGGACGGGCAGTAACGCGGCCCCACGCCTTCGATTTTGCCGGTAAACATGGGGCTGCGGTCGAAACCGGAGCGGATGATGTCGTGGGTTTGGCTATTGGTGTGGGTAATCCAGCAGCTCACCTGGCGCGGGTGCATGGCCGCGTTGCCGCGCACGGAAAACACCGGCACCGGGGTGTCGCCCGGTTGTTCGGTCAGGTGGGAAAAATCGATGCTGCGTCCGTCGATGCGCGGCGGCGTGCCGGTTTTCAAACGTGCCACCGGCAGCTTGAGTTCTTTCAGGCTGCCTGAAAGCCCCTGCGCCGCCGGATCGCCGGCACGGCCGCCGGCATAGTTTTCCAGACCGATATGAATTTTGCCCGCCAAAAACGTGCCTGCGGTCAGCACCACGGCCCGGGCTTTGAATTCGACGCCCATGGCGGTTTTAACCCCGGAAACACGCTCTCCTGCCACGGTGATGTCTTCCACCGCCTGCTGGAACAGTTCCAGATTGGGCTGGTTTTCCAGCATCTCGCGGATGGCGGCTTTGTAAAGCACCCGGTCGGCCTGGGCGCGGGTGGCACGCACCGCCGCGCCTTTGCTGGCGTTGAGGCGGCGAAACTGGATGCCGGACATATCGGTGGCCAGCGCCATGGCACCGCCGAGCGCATCGACTTCGCGCACCAGATGCCCCTTGCCGATGCCGCCGATGGACGGATTGCAGGACATTTGCCCCAGTGTTTCGATATTGTGGGTGAGCAACAGGGTCTGTGCGCCCATGCGCGCCGCGGCCAGCGCCGCCTCGGTACCGGCATGGCCGCCGCCGACCACGATGACATCATAGGTTTTCGGGTAAATCATGGAAGTTTCCGTGTGTTGTGCGGGGTTTTCAGGCTGCCTGAAAACAAAAAATAAGCAGGTCGGGCATTCATGCCCGACATGTTCCCGTTCTTAAATTGTGTCGGGCATGGATGCCCGACCTACGGCTGCAACGGCGCAATGTAGGGGCGGATTTTACATCCGCCCGAATACACGCATTCGTTGCCGGTTATTTTTACAGGCGGGCGGATATAAAATCCGCCCCTACACCGGCACCATGCTGTTTTTAACAGCGGGACAGGCTGCCTGAAAACAAAAAAGAGCCATACGGCTCTTTTTTGCAGCAACAGTTGCGCCCAATTAACGTTTGGAGAACTGTTTGGCGCGGCGGGCTTTGCGCAGACCGGCTTTTTTACGCTCGACTTCACGTGCGTCGCGGGTTACGAAGCCTGCGGCAGACAGGGCCGGTTTCAGGGCGGCATCATAATCGATCAGGGCGCGGGTGATGCCGTGACGGATGGCGCCGGATTGGCCGGTTTCACCACCACCGGTCACATTCACTTTGATGTCGAAGGCTTCCAGATTGTCGGTCAGGGCCAGGGGTTGGCGTACCACCATGCGGCCGGTTTCGCGGCCGAAGAATTCGTCTACCGGACGGCCGTTCACGATGATCTGACCGGTGCCTTTTTGCATAAACACACGGGCCACAGAGCTTTTGCGGCGGCCGGTGCCGTAATAATACTTACCGTTCATAGCTGATCCTTAGATTTCCAAAACTTTGGGTTGCTGGGCAGCGTGGCCGTGCTCTGCACCGGCATACACTTTCAGTTTTTTGATCATGGCATAACCCAAAGGACCTTTGGGCAGCATGCCTTTAACGGCTTTTTCCAAAACGCGCTCGGGGAATTTTTCCTGCATTTCGGTGAAGTTGCGCTCGTAAATACCGCCCGGATAGCCGGAATGGCGGTAGTATTTTTTGTCCAGGGCTTTGTTGCCGGTGACACGCAGTTTGTCGGCGTTGATCACGATGATGTAATCGCCAGTGTCTACGTGGGGAGTGTACTCAGGCTTGTGCTTGCCACGCAGGCGGCGGGCGATTTCGGCAGCCACACGGCCCAGAACTTTGTCTTGGGCGTCGATGACAAACCACTCGCGCTTCACCTCATGGGGTTTCGCTGAAAAGGTTTTCATGGGGATAAATCCAAATAAATATACGGAAACCGTAAATTTTAAGGACTTCCGAACTTATTGTCAATCTGTTGTCTGTCGTCATTGCGGCGGCGCACTGCGAATTAGGGTAAAATGGCCGCCTTTGTTCCGCCCCGCCCTGCCCGTTTTATGGAATTTATCGGCTCTTTAATCGACTTCATCCTCCACATCGACCAGCATCTGGCCGCCCTTACCAGCCAATACGACGCGTGGATTTACGCCATCCTGTTTCTGATTGTGTTTTGCGAAACCGGCTTGGTGGTAACGCCGTTTCTGCCCGGCGATTCGCTGCTGTTTGCCGCCGGTGCCATTGCCGCCTTGGGCGGCATGAATGTGCATGTGGTGGTGGCACTGCTGCTGGCGGCGGCGATTATCGGCGATGCGGTCAATTTTGCCATCGGCAAATATTTCGGCGACCGACTGTTTGCCAATCCTAACTCCAAAATCTTCAAACGCGAATACTTGGACAAAACCCACGCCTTCTACGCCAAATACGGTGGCAAAACCATTATCCTGGCGCGCTTCGTGCCCATCGTGCGTACCTTTGCGCCGTTTGTGGCGGGCATGGGGCATATGGATTACGGCCGTTTCCTGCGCTTTAATGTCATCGGCGCGGTGTTGTGGGTGGTATCGCTCACCTATGCCGGTTATTTCTTCGGCGAATTGCCGCTGGTGAAAAACAATTTCGGCCTGGTGGTCATCGGCATTATTGTGGTCTCGGTGCTGCCCATGGTGGTGGAAATCGTGCGTGCGCGCCTGAACCGCGCCCAAAGCGGGGTTTGAACATCATGCAGCCCGACAAAACCCTGTTTTGCGTGGAAGTGGAAGTGGTGAAAAGCCCGCACGACCCGCTGCCTGCCGATTGCGGCGGCGCTTTTGTGAATGTCTATCTGGCCGCCGCCGACATCCGCGCCGCACTCGACGAAGCGGAAAGCAGCCTCTTGCACAACCATTACCGCGTCCACAGCCTCGAAGCCGCCTTTACCGTGGATTTGGGCGAATACATGAAAGACCCGGAAGCCGAAGGCGAGCCTGAATACGACGATTTGCTGGCACTCTTGGACACCGGCGAAATCTGGTACGGCACTTTTCATTGCTATCCGCCCGAAGAAGCGCCGCAACGGCTGCATTAATCCCTCCCCTATTCTGAAACCCGGCCATGACCCGAATTGCCCTTCTGCCCGACCACCTGATTAACCAAATCGCCGCCGGCGAAGTGGTGGAACGCCCGGCCAATGCCTTGAAAGAAATCGTGGAAAACAGCATCGATGCCGGTGCAGACGACATCCGCATCGAACTTGCAGGCGGCGGCATCAAGCTATTGCGCGTTAGCGACAACGGCCACGGCATGGCCGCCGATGATTTGCCGCTGGCACTGTCGCGCCACGCCACCAGCAAAATCGCCAGCCTGCACGATTTGGAACAGGTGGCGAGCATGGGTTTCCGCGGCGAGGGCCTGGCCAGCATTGCCTCGGTGAGCCGTCTTACCCTCACCAGCCGCCGCACCGAAGACGCACATGCTGCCCAAATCAGCGCCGATGACGGCACACTCTCCGCCGTGCGCGCCGCCAGCCATGCGCCCGGCACCTCGGTGAACGTGGCGGAGCTGTTTTTCAACACCCCGGCACGGCGCAAGTTTCTGAAATCCGAAGGCACCGAATACGCCCATTGCCGCACCATGGTGGAACGGCTGGCGCTGGCGCATCCGCACATTGCCTTTTCCTTGAGCCACAATGGCAAAAGCGTGCTGCAACTGCCGCAACACAGCGCCGCCGAGCGCGTGGCCGCGATTTTGGGTGAGGATTTTCAGGCAGCCTGTTTAAGCATAGACAGCGGCCCCGGCAGCACCCGCATACACGGTTTTATCAGCAAACCCACCTTTGCCCAAGGCAAAAGCAACCAGCAATACTGCTTCGTCAACCGCCGTTTTGTGCGCGACAAAGTGCTGCTGCACGCGGCCAAACAAGCCTACCGCGATGTATTGCACCAAGCGGTGACACCGGCCTTTGTGCTGTTTGTGGACATGCCGCCCGCGGAAGTGGATGTGAATGTGCATCCGGGCAAGACCGAGGTGCGCTTCCGCCACAGCCAGGCCGTGCACCAACTGGTGTTTCACACCTTGGACAAAGCCTTGGCCGCCACCCATGCCGCCGCCACCGAATCGGTGTCGCAGGCCGGCAGCCTGTTGCAGGAAATCGTGGCCGCCCAAATCCCGTCCGGCCACAGCCTGCCTTCCAGCAGCAGCACGTCCGGCATGCGCCCCGCCGCCTACCAGCCCGCACGCACACCGGTGCAGCACGGCCTGAACCTGCGCGAAAGCCGCGCTGCGCTGGATACCTATGCCCAACTCTACCGCCCCGACCCCGATACCCGCGAAATCGACAGCGAACTGGCGGCGCTGGAGCACAGCCACGGCCTCGATTTGCCCGACAGCACTCCGGCGGCAAGCACACCCGACAGCAATCCCGACCTGCCGCCCTTGGGCTATGCCATCGCCCAACTGCTGGGCATTTACATCCTCGCCCAAGGCGAAGACAGCCTGTTGCTGATTGATATGCACGCCGCCGCCGAGCGTGTGAATTACGAAAAAATGAAGCGCCAGCGCGCCGAAAACGGCCATTTGGCGAGCCAAGCCCTGCTGATTCCGCAGACCTTGGCCGCCAGCCACGAAGAAATCGCCGCCGCTGCCGAACACCGCGACACCCTCTTGGCCTACGGCCTCGACCTCTCGCCGCTCAACGACAGCACCCTGGCCATCCGCGCCATCCCGCAAATGCTGCTGCGTGCCGACATTGTTGCCCTGGCGCGGCATATGTTGGCCGAACTGGCCGTCACCGGCCACAGCGACGCCGTGACCGCACTGGAAAACCGCATGCTCGCCACCATGGCCTGCCACGGCTCGGTGCGCGCCGGACGCCAGCTGACCCTGCCGGAAATGAACGCCCTGTTGCGCGATATGGAGCAAACCGAACGCGGCAACCAATGCAACCACGGCCGCCCCACTTGGGTGAAGCTGCGTTTGCAGGATTTGGACGCCTTGTTTTTGCGCGGACAGTGACAGCCCTCAAGCAATAAACCCCTTTTCAGGCAGCCTGAAAAGGGGGTTTTTCATCCTAACCACTGAATTATACCAATTCAAAAAATTAATCTAAACGGATGGGATTGTTTTCTAAACCGTATTATCTTGAGCAAGATCCTGCGACTGCGCGCAGGATGACAACAATCCGTCATTCTGCGCGTAGCGACAGCGAAGTCGCAGAATCTATTTTCAGGTAGCTTTTTCTTTAGATTTAATTTTTAAATTGGTATAACAAGGCGGCAAATCGAAGACAGTACGGGTAGTACAGCAAGGCGAGACAACGCGGTTAGGTTATTATTGATTGGTATTATGCCTGTTGAAGCAAAGCATCATCATGTAACGCGGCGCTAGCTTTTGCACTAAATTGCGCTAGCTTTTGCACCACCCATTTATAAAACTTGCGCCAGCTTTTGCACTAAATTAACCCCCGTTTAAAAGTGCATTAAACGGGGGTTAATTTTATCCTGCCGACAGTGGGCTGGCAGAAAATGCAGGCTCCCATGTCGCCAGCTCAGGGCGTTGCGGCGTTAGACGCAAACTGCCGTGCTTGATGTCGTCCAGCAAATACCCAAACAAGCGCAAGCCCATGGGTGCCAATTCACGCCGCCACAGCTCTGCCGCCGTATCACCAGGGGCAATGTGACACCAATCCTGCGCGGCAATATCTCCGGTATCCGCACCGTCATCCATGCGGTACACCGTACCGCCGGTCACCGGCTCACGCATGTGGATAGCCCAGCGAATGGCATCACGGCCACGGTGACGGGGCAATAACGACGGGTGGTAGCCGTAAGCACCATGCCGTGCCTTATCCCGTACTGTGGCGGGAATAAACACATGGGCGTGGGCACACAGAATGATGTCGCACTCCGGTAAGTTGGCCAAAGTCAGATTGGGCACCGCATACTGCTGCGCCGAATGAGCCAACTTGTCGCCCTCCGGTGCAGACACCGCCAATACCCGATGCCCTTGACGCACACATTGATGCAACAGCTCGGCGGCCAGCCATTTCTGGCCGATAATCACAATCCGCATGACTCGTCTCCCAGATAACGGAAACCTTGTACCGCGCGGAAATGCCCGCCGTATCCGGCACCTTTGCCTTTGTGGGCCTTATGCCCGGCCGCCCAGCGCTCAATGCTGTTGCGACTGCGCACCTTGTTGCCGCCATGCAATACCGCCGAAACCTGCGTCCAGCGCCGGTCACGTCTCAAGGCTGCGGCCAAGCCCGGATGACTGGTGTGGAACAAAGTACGCAAAGGCAAACCGTAACGGTTTTGACCTTGCAGCCACATCTCGCAACACGCATTGAGAAAACGCATCCCCACACCCGCGCCTTGCCATTCCGGCATCACCACCAAGCGGCAGGCACGTGCCTCCACCAAACCCGGACGCGTACTGAATGCAATATGCGCCACCGGTTGGCCGTTAATCAAACCCATATAGTGCGTGGCCGCAATCATCGGCGGCAGTTTTAAATAATGATGCGGCTCAAACAAGGCCCAGTCGGCTTGCTTGCACGGGTATATTTCCAACTCGTAGCGGGGCCGTGGCCGAAGCCACCCCCATTGGAAGCGGCCGGATTCGGTATCGAATACCCAGTCCGGTTGCACCCAGTCGAGAATGTCGTAATGACAGGACAGCAACACCACCTGCTTGCCTTGGCGGCGTCGCCATGCCTTGGCAAAGGCAGCGGCACCCACTTGGGCAATCTGGCGGTCCACCACCGAACTGAACTCGTCCAACACCGCCATGTCCGGTGCCTCACAAATCAGCCTGGCCAAAGTGGCGCGGAATTGCTCGCCATTGCTCAATACCTGAAACGGCCGCAACCACGTAGGCACACTGCCCAGGCCCACCGAAGACAAAGCCGCGGTCACATCATCGAAACCGCCGTCCGGAGTAATGGCGTCTACAATCGGCGCATTGCGCGGCCACGCCGGTGCATACAGACTGCCAATGGCCTTGCCGATGCTGGTCTTGCCCGAGCCGGACGGCCCCACCACTACCCCGATTTGCCAGGTTTGCTCCGTTAACGGCAACCCGGCTTGCAAAGTGAAATCGGCACCGCTCTCCACATTGAACAGCGACTTGACCCGTGCCGACCGGTAACTTTGAAAATCGGCGCAACGGTTGTGAATATCGATCATCATACCGTCACCACCTTGAGCTTATAGCCCTGTTGTTTCAGGTAGTCATAGACGCTGGCCTGATGATGCTCGTCTTTACAGAGAACGATAACGCCGAATTGCTGGCGGTAGACAAACCCGTTTTTACCGGGTCGTTTGCTTTTGGATGGATCCATAGAAACCTTTTGCAAAAGGCACTCGGTGGCGCTCTATGGATTTAAACAGACGTAAAACGATTGATATTTTTGCACTTCGGACATTTGATACACAAACCGAAAGTGCCGTTTGCTTCTGCCAGCTTGCGGTTGCAAAACTGGCAGCGCAATACACGGTACAACATAATGCGGAATCCTTGTGTTTACTGATACAATCCGCCCGCCCTCGAGGGTGACGGCCTTGGGTCAACGCAGGTCTGTTCTGCTTGGCCGGCGTGGTCGGTGTTCCCGCACCGGTCACGTCGCCGTCTTTTACTGCCCCGTTAAGCCCCGCCATCCGGCGGGGTTTTTCATACTTGGCCGCCGCGTTTGACGACGGCCGCCAAATCATTGGGCGAAAAGCGCCAGCTTTCAGGCAGCCCCAGCACTTGACCGCACCACTCGCTGCAAAACCACTTGTCTTTTCGGTGGTGTGTCCGCAGTACGAAGCCTGCGGCGCCCGGCCAGTCGTAAGGCTGGCCTTGGGTTTGCGCGTACAGCTTTGCCAGCGACTGCTGCAAGTCCGCATGGTCGGACAGGGGCAGCAAGTCCCATTTGTCGGCGGGCAGCGGCATGGTTTTGTGCCGCACGCCGCCGTCGCGCACGCTGGCGGTATAGCAGTCAAACTGCCCGTCCGTGCGGGATACGGCCAGCTCGCAATGGGAATACGGCCCGCGGGTCACTGTGCGGGTGAGCCAATCGCCCAAGCGCGCCGGCACATCGCGCGGTTTCCAGCCGCGTTTGCGGCCTTTGTACAGCGCCAGATACATCATGATGCGGCCTCCTCATACACGGGCTGCCAGCCGCTGCCATAGTCGTATGTTGTCGGG
>NZ_JALJZY010000011.1 GCF_024171525.1 Neisseriaceae bacterium HSC-16F19 | reverse complement strand
TGGCGCAAAATTAACCAACCCGGGACTTGAATTTGTATGCAAAGATGTAAACCATGTCCTTAGGTTAAAATGTAAATGATGTTTATGTTGCACCCTCCCCAACCCCTCTCCCACAGGGCGAGGGGCTTGCGTTACTGATGCTGTTTGCGTTGTTGGAAATTATCCAGTAGCCGTAGGTCGGCTCTCCGAGCCGACACACAAACAGATAAACGTCGGCTCGGAGAGCCGACCTACCACCTTCCGACAAGCCGCCGTAGCTTGGGTCGTCAGACCCAACAAACTTTGTGCTTTCGTGGGCGTTGGGTCTGGCGACCCAAGCTACACATACCGCAGCCCGTCATTCTGCGCGTAGCGGCAGCGTAGTCGCAGAATCTGTGATGTGCTTTCAGGCAGCCCTTGTTTCCGCCAACCATACCTCCCTAAATATCCACCCAATGAATACCCCACTATGACCCAAACTCAAGAACGCAGCCGCCGTCAGCTGGCAATGATGCTGGCGGCGCTGGTGGCCGTTATGCCGTTTTCCATCGATGCTTATCTGCCCGCCATGCCGCAAATGGCGCAGGCGCTGGGGGCGCACATCCATCAGGTGGAGCGCAGCCTGAGCGTGTTTATTTTCGGCGTGGCCTTGGGGCAGTTGTGCGGCGGCGCGCTCTCGGACGTGCAGGGGCGGCGCACGGTCACGCTGTTCGGCCTGGCGGTGTATGTGGCCGCCACCGTGGCGCTGCCGTTTGTCGGCAGCGTGGAGGGTCTGCTGCTGTGGCGTTTTGTGCAGGCGGTGGGCGGCGGCATGGCCACGGTCACCGTGGCGGCGGTGGTGCGCGACCGTTTTGAAGGCCAGGAAGCGGCACAAATGTTTGCGCTGATCGGCATCATCACCATGATGGCACCGCTGGCCGCACCCATGATCGGCGCCCTGCTCAAACAGTTCGGCGGCTGGCAGGCGATTTTCGTGTTTCTGGGCGTGTATGCGGCTGCGGTGGCGGCGCTCCTGTACCGGCGCATGCCCGCGTCCGTTCAGCCGCGCCGCCGTTTCGACCGTGCTTTGCTGCGCGATATCGGCGCCAATTACCGCCGCGTGTTCAGGCAGCCCGAAGCCTTGGGTTTTCTGTTTTGCCAAGCCCTGTGTTTCAGCGCCATGGTGGTGTTTCTCACCGAGTCTTCCTTTGTGTATATGGAGCTTTACCACCTCGGCAGCAAACAGTACGCGCTCGCCTTTGGCGCCAATATCTTCACCATGATGTTTTTTAACCGCGTGACCGCCTACAGCCTGCGCCGCACCGATGCCAAGAATATTCTGATAGTCGGCATCGCCTTGCAACTGGTGTGCAATCTGGCGGCTTTTTTACTCGTGTGCTTCGGCGGCCTGCCGCCGTTTGCCGTGCTGCTGGGTCTGATGATGGTGTCGGTCGGCACCCAGGGGCTGATCGTTGCCAATACCCAGGCGTGTTATATGGGCTATTTCAAACAGGAAGGCGGCAGCGCCAATGCGGTCTTGGGCACGGTGCAGTTTTCGCTGGCCGGTCTGATCGGCTGGCTCACCACCCAGGCGCACAACGGCAGCGCCCAAGTGATGCCGGGCATGATGCTGGCCTCTACCGTGGCGGCCATTGCCTTGCTGTGGCTGTTTTCGCGCCGCGTGTGGCTGGATAAAGGACGGACGGCATGAACGATACGTCAGTACCCACCGTGGCCGCGTGGTTGCGCGCCAGCGGCCTGCCGCGAGTGGAAGCGCGCTTGCTGTTGCAGCATGTGTGCGGCTGGAGCCATGCGCAAATCATTGCCCGCAGCGAAGAGCGGCTGCCTGAAAACCTTCAGGCAGCCTTAAACCAAGCCGCGCAGCGGCGGCAGAATGGGGAACCGATGGCCTATATCACCGGCACGCGCGAGTTTTACGGGCGCGCCTTTAAAGTCAGCCCCGCGGTGCTGATTCCGCGCCCCGAAACCGAACATCTGCTGGAAGCGGCCTTGGCCAAACTGCCGCCGGGCGGGGTGTTGTGGGATTTGGGTTGCGGCAGCGGCGCCATTGCCGTCAGCGCCGCCTGCGAGCGGCCGGATGCGGTGGTGTGGGCCGCCGACATCAGCGCCGACGCCTTGGCCGTGGCCGCAGACAATGCCCGCACTCTGGGCGCCGCCGTGCACTTCGGGCAGGGCGGCTGGTTTGCCGCCACCCCGCGCCCCGCAATTGCCGGTGTGGATGTGCTGGTGTCCAATCCGCCCTATATCGAAGCGGACGATGTGCATTTAAGCCAGGGTGATTTGCGTTTTGAGCCGCCGCAGGCGCTGACCGACTTTGGCGACGGCCTCAGCGCCCTGCGCCAGCTGGCGGCCGGAGCCGGGGATTATTTGCGCCCCGGCGGCTGGTTGTTGTTGGAGCACGGCTATAATCAAGGCGCGGCGGTGCGCGCATTACTGGCGGAATACGGTTATGCGGAAATTGAGACGCTGCAAGATTTGGCAGGTTTGGACAGGGTGACTTTGGGGTGTAAGGCTGCCTGAAAGCAAATTGATTCTGCTGTGTATTGTAAAGTAGCCGTAGGTCGGCTCTCCGAGCCGACGCACAAACAGATAAAGGTCGGCTCGGAGAGCCGACCTACCCGCTACAAACACACAAGGGGCGGGTTGGATACCCGCCCCTGTGGCTTTATTCCGCGTCCGCATCGCCGCCCGCATTATCCGCCGCGGCGGCAAACCACGACTGCACCACGGCTTCCACTTCGTCCATGCCCTGTTTTTTGAGGCTGGAAAACAGCTGCACGCTCACGGTTTGGCGTTCGGCAAAGGGTTTTAGCGATTTCTTGACCGCAGACAAAGTTTTAATCTGCTCGTTCTTGGATAATTTGTCCGCTTTGGAGAGCAGGATATGTACCGGGCGGCCGGTGAGGGCGAAAAAGTCGAGCATGCGCACGTCCAGGTCTTTGAGCGGGTGGCGTGCGTCCATAATCAGCACCAGGCCCACCAGCTGCTCCCGCTGTTGCAAATATTGTCCCAGCAGTGTTACCCAGTGGGCGCGCACGGCTTCGGGCACTTGCGCATAGCCGTAGCCGGGCAAATCCACCATAAACGCACCGTTGGTCAGCTCGAAGAAATTGATGTGCTGGGTGCGCCCCGGGGTCTTGGAAACATAGGCCAGACGGGTGTGGTTGGTCAGCGTGTTGATGGCGCTGGATTTACCCGCATTGCTGCGGCCGACAAAGGCGATTTCTGCCGGGGTGTCGGGCAGGTCTTTTAAATGATTGACCGTGGTATAGAATTTTGCACTCTGGAAAAGCTTCATGGCTGGAATCTTGGTTGGGTTTCGGTATAGAATAGCACGTTTATGAAAATATCGGTTCAGGTAGGTTAACCCGCCCAGGTTGAGCCCTGCCGCCGCGCAGTCCGTCAGCAATAACAACACTGGCGTTGCCGGATTAACCGGACAATGCAGATTATTCAGGAGCACTGACTTATGAAACGACTCACCCTATTGACTTTGGCCGTATTAATGTCCGGCAGCAGCGCGGTTATGGCCGAATCGGGCAAGCCTGATTTGAAACGCGGCGCGGAAATCGCCAAAACCGTGTGTGCCGCCTGCCACGCCGAAGACGGTAACAGCGGCATTGCCATGTACCCGCGTCTGGCGGCCCAAGACGCCCACTACATGACACGCGAAACCCTGCTGATTAAAGAAGGCAAGCGCACCACCGGTGCGGCGGTGTCCATGGCGCCGCTGATTCAGGATTTGAGCGATGCCGACATCCGCAATGTGTCTGCCTATTTCCAGGCACAACAGGCCAAGCCGGGTGAGGCCAATCCCAAAGACAATCTGGCTTTGGGCGCACAAATCTTCCGCGGCGGTCTGCGCGACAAGAAAATCCCCGCCTGTATGTCCTGCCACGGCCCGGCCGGTGCCGGTATTCCGGGCGGTTCCACCGCACAGGACGGCATTGTGGCCTATCCGCGTGTGGGCGGCCAGCATAAAGACTATGTGGTCGGCCAGCTGCAAGCCTACCAAAGCGGCGCGCGTGAAAACAGCATTATGGCGGACATCGCCAAACGCATGTCGGCCGAGGAAATGAACGCCGTGGCCAACTTTATCCAGGGCCTGCATTAATCGGTGTGTTTGAAAGGCCGCACTGCATCGGGCACCGCGTCCGTGTCGTGCGGCTGTGCTGTTTCAGGCAGCCTGCAGTTTGTGCAGAACCCTTCAACTTCGCTGCATTACGCAGGAAAGCCTGAAACCTTAGCCGCCGTCATTCCCGCGTAGGTGGGAATATCCGTCAGCTTGGGAAACCATCATTTTAATGGGCGTTTGCTTAAATTTTTCCATGAATTCCCGCTTGCGCGGGAATGACGTCCGTTTGATGTTTGGCGGGTATAAATGCCCACCCTGCGATCATCAGGCTGCCTGAAAACCGCTATGTCCCTACCTGTCTTCCATTATGGTGCCGCTCTGGCGGCTCCGAGTTCCGTGTTCCATGTCTAAATCTTCTTCCCGTACCCCGCTCATCCGCCGCCCGTGGTTTGCCTTTCTCAGCTCCATGCGCTTTGCGGTGGCCTTGCTGTGCCTGTTGGGCCTGGCCTCGGTGGTCGGTACGGTCTTGAAACAGAACGAATCCATGACCGGCTATCTGGTCGAATTCGGCCCGTTCTGGCATCCCGTATTCCAATTCCTCGGCCTTTACGATGTGTATTCCTCGTCTTGGTTCGTGGTCATCATGCTGTTTCTGGTGCTCTCCACCAGTTTGTGCCTGTGGCGCAATATCCCGCCTTTTGTGCGCGAAATGCGCTCCTTCCGCCTCAAAGCCACGCGCCAGTCGCTGGCGCATATGCCGCACAGCACCCTGCTGCCGCCCTTGGCGCCGGAAGTGGTGCAGCGTTATCTGGAGGTGTCCGGTTTTGCGGTCAAAAGCGTGCATCGCGACAACGGCGAAGTGCTGTTGGCGGCGAAAAAAGGCAGTGCCAACAAGCTGGGCTATATCTGTGCCCACGCCGCCATTGTGGTGATTTGCTTGGGCGGCCTGATTGACAGCAATATGTGGCTGAAGCTGGGCGTGGTCAGCGGCCGTCTGGTGCCGGATGCGACCACGCTGGTGGCCAAGGAATTCAAGCCCGAAAGCCGTCTCGACAGCGGCACGCTGTCGTTTCGCGGCGATGTCAATGTGTCCGAAGGGCAGAGCGCCGATGTGGTGTTTCTCAATGCCGGCAACGGTTTTCTGGTGCAGGACTTGCCGTTTATGGTGACGCTGCGCCAGTTCCATGTGGAATACTACGATACCGGCATGCCGAAAAACTTTGCCAGCGACATCACCGTCACCGACAAGGCCACCGGCGAAAAAACCGACACCACCATCCGTGTCAACCATCCGCTCACCGTGCACGGCATCACCATTTACCAAGCCAGCTTCGGCGACGGCGGCTCCAAGCTGCGTTTCAACAGCTGGGATTTGGCCTCGCCGCAGGCCGCGCCCACCAGCATGGAAGCGGTGTCCATGAACGACTTCCCCTTCAAGCTGCGGCAGGAAGACTACACGCTGGAATTCGGCGAATTGCGCCCCATCAATGTGGAAAACGAAGACGAAGCCGCGGTGGCGGACAAAAGCTGGCAGCAGAAAATGCACGACGTGCGCAGTGTTAACCAAGACCAGGCGGCCATGCGCAATGTCGGCCCCACGGTGACTTATAAAATCCGCGATGCGGCCGGGCAGGCACATGAATTTATGAACTATATGCTGCCGCTCAAGCGCGAGGAGGCGTGGTTTTTTGCCAGCGGCGCGCGCAGCAATGTCGGCGACCCTTTCCGCTGGCTGATGCTGCCGGCCGACCGCGACGGCAAAATCGACACCTTTATGGCCTTGCGCCAAGTGTGGCTGGATGCGGATTTGCGCGAGAAAGTGGCCGAGGCGGCGGTAAAAGACGTGGAAGCCGGGCGCCGCGCTTCGTTTAAAGAGGCGGTGCAACAGGTATTGCGCCTGTTCAGCGAGGGCGGTTATGTGGCGCTGAACGATTTTGTTGCCGAGCGTATTCCGGCACCGGAACAGGAAAAAATGCGCGAATTTTTCTATCAGTTGCTGTATGCTGCCGCCGACCTGTCCTTGAGCGAAGCGCTGGTACAGAGCGGCCAGAGCGCCTGGGGACACGAAGACCCGGCACGCAACCGTTTTGTGCTCAACAGCCTCGACGGCTATACCGGTCTGACCCGTTATCCCGCGCCCATGCTGATGCAGCTGTCCGGTTACAGCGAGGTGAAATCCTCCGGCCTGCAAATGACACGCTCGCCCGGCCAGGGCTTGGTGTATCTGGGCTCGCTGTTGTTGGTGTTGGGTTCGGTATTTATGTTTTATGTCCGCGAAAAGCGGGCCTGGATTTTGTTCGGCGCCGAGGGCATGCGTTTTGCCATGAGTGCCAACCGCCATGCGCGCGATTTGGCGCAGGAATTCCCGCAGCACGCGGCCAAGCTCGAACAATTGCACAAGGATTTGCATCATGATGAACAGTAAAACCGGCGCCCTGCCGCAGCATGCCTTGCTGGCGGAGCGGCGTCTGCTGCGCCGTCTCGGTGTTTGGGACTGGCTGTTTGCCGTATTTGTGCTGCTGGTGGCAGGCTATGCCCAATTCGGTTTCGCCCGCGGCCATATGGACGGCTACGAAGTGGCGATTTTGTGGGGCACGGCGCTCTCCACCGTGGCCTTGGGCTGGTTTTTCAAACCGCTGCGCTGGTATGTGCCGCTGGTGCTGCTGTTGGCCTATGCCTCGGTGGCACTCTATGGCGGCAGTTTTGCCGCCGGCGAGCAGAAATTTCTGCTGCGTTATTTTTTGAGCAGCCAGTCGGCCATTATGTGGCAGTGCGCGCTGGTGTTTTTGGCCTTTGCCTGCTATCTGGCGGGTACGGCTGCCGCCTACCGCAGCCGCCGCGACAGCAATACGCTCTTGGATTTGGGCACGGGCCTGGCCTGGGCCGCGGCGGTGATGGGTTTTGTGGGCCTCTTGGTGCGCTGGCACGAGAGCTATCTGCTGCGCCCGGATGCCGGACACATTCCCGTATCCAATCTCTATGAGGTTTTCATCCTGTTTATGGTGATTACCGGGCTGATGCACCTTTATTACGAGCGCCGTTTCAATATGCAGCGCCTGGGTGCGTTTGTGTATCTGTTTATGGGCGTGCTGGTGGGCTTTGTGCTGTGGTACAGCTTTGCCCGCGGCGCCCACCAAATCCAGCCGCTGATTCCGGCGCTGCAATCGTGGTGGATGAAAATCCATGTGCCCGCCAATTTTATCGGCTACGGCGCTTTCTGTATGGCGGCCATGTTCGGCATCGCCGAATTGTGGAAAATCAAGCGCCCACAGGCGGCGTGGCTGCCTGAAGCCCAGGCCATCGAAGAAGTGATGTACAAGGCCATTGCCGTGGGCTTTCTGTTTTTCACCATCGCCACCATTTTGGGCGCCTTGTGGGCGGCGGAAGCTTGGGGCCGTTATTGGAGCTGGGACCCGAAAGAAACCTGGGCCTTTATCGTGTGGCTCAACTACGCCGTGTGGCTGCATATGCGCCTGGTAGCCGGTTGGCGCGGCCGCATCCTCGCATGGTGGGCGATTATCGGCGTGTTTATCACCGCCTTCGCCTTCTTGGGCGTGAATATGTTTTTGAGCGGTTTGCATTCGTATGGCGGTTTGTGATTGATCGCCGGATACATAAAAGGCTGCCTGAAAAGTTTCAGGCAGCCTTTTGCATTGTCTACAGCCGTAGGGTGGGCATTTATGCCCACCACATTTTTCATTATCAGGGACTTAAAATGGTGGGCATAAATGCCCACCCTACCGGTGATTTGTTTTATCGTGGTCAGAAACGGGTTTCAGGCGGCCTGAAAGCAGGATGACCAAACGGTTAAAACAGGCAGATTCCGCCCGTCTTTGCATTTCTTAAGCCGATTTAACGCATTATATGGCGCAGCTTTCAGGCAGCCTTGAGTTTTATGCCGCAGAACCCATAAAAACCTTCCATTCCCATGCCTTCCGCCCGTGTGGCGGCAACACGGTCATGACAGCGGCGGCAATTGGGCTATAATCGCCCCTGTTCCACAGCATGGCGCAAAGGATGGGGTTATGACGCAGCACAGTGTCCACAGGGCGGATGCGCTGGTTGCAGGCAGCCAGTTGCATACCTATATCATTTTGAAAGTCATCGGCTCGGGCGCGTTCGGCATCACTTATTTGGCCGAACACGTGCATCTGGGCTCGCAACACGTCATCAAGGAATATTTCCCCGACAGCGGCGTGCGCCTGCAAGGCCACACCGTCCAGGCCAAAAGCAGCAGCGACGAAGAGCTGTTCAACTGGGGCCTGGAGAGCTTTTTCAACGAGGCCAAGCTGCTCTACGGCCTGAACCATCCCCACATCGTCAAGGTGACCGACCTGTTTGAAGCCAACGGCACCGCCTATTTCGTGATGCCCTATCTGCGCGGCATTACCCTGCACGAATGGATTAAACAACACCCCAAACCGCGCGAAGAAGAACTGTGCGGCGTGTTTATCCCGTTGCTGGAAGGCTTGAAATACATCCACGAGCGCCAGCTGCTGCACCGCGACATCAAGCCGGAAAACATCTTTATCACCGACCAGCACATACCCGTGCTCATCGATTTCGGCGCCGCCCGCCAGGCCATCGGCCAGAAAAGCCGCCCGCTCACGCAAATCCTCACCCCGCCGTTTGCCCCCATTGAGCAATACCATTCGCGCGACACCTTTATGCCGGCGCTGGATTTGTACAGCTTGGGCGCCTGTATTTACCAGGCGGTGACCCGCAAACTCATCGAAGAAGCGCCGGCACGCATTTCCGGCGACGATACCCAGCCCAAGCTGGCGGGCAGCACGTATGAAGGGCAGTACAGCCACCATTTCCTCGCTGCGGTGGATTACGCCTTAAACGTGCGCGCGGAAAACCGTTTCCAAAGTGCCATGGACATGCAGCAGGCCCTGCTCGGTCTGGCGCCGCTGCCGACCCAAAGTGCCGCCACCGCCGTGCCGCCGCCGCGCACCGCCGCACCGGCGGCAGCCGCAGCGGCCAAGGGCAGCCACAAAATCAACCTCAAAGCCAAACCCGCGCCCGCACCCTCCGGCGGCACCAACTGGTGGCTGTGGGGCGGTCTCGGCGGTGTGCTGCTGCTGGCAGTGGTGGCAGTGGCCTTGATGCTGATAGGGCGCAACAGCGATAGCGTGACCACACCGCCGGTGCAGACGGTCGGCCATGAAGACCCGCCCATCACCCTGCCGGGCGGCGGCAGCGGTGCGGAAACACCGCCGGGCGGCAGTAGCGGAGGCAGCGGCCTCACCCAGGCCGAGGTGGACGAAATGAACAGCGATTTGCCGAAAATGCTCAGCAGCGAAGTGCGCTGGGACCGGGTGGTGTATGCCCCGGCCAGCAATACGCTGTTTTTCCAACTCACCTTTGTGCAGCTGGATTCCAACAGCCTCGGCGCCGCGCAAATCAAGCAGATGGAAGCCATCTTGGGGCCGGAAATGGCCAAAATGGCCTGTGCCGACCCCAATGTAGCGCCGTGGTTCCGGCAGGGCGGGGTGCTGGTGTTGTCCTTCTCCGACAAAAAAGGCCGCCATTTTATGGATGCCTCCGCGTCAAACCGTGATTGTTAGGGTGAACGAATTGTCCGTTCGCCCTATGGCTGCCTGAAACTGGGGCTGCCTGAAAAGCCGATTCCGATTCGTTGCGGGACCAACGAACCCTGGAGACAGAACCATGCAGATTAACTTCTACCAAGCCCAAGACATCGGCAGCCGCGACGAGCAGCAGGATGCCTTGGGCAATCTGGTGCTTGCGCCGCAGCGCAAACTCTATGTGCTGGCCGACGGTATGGGCGGCCAGACCGGCGGCCAGACCGCCAGTACCACCGTGGTCAATGCGTTTTTGAGCTATTTCCAGCAGCAGGGCGGTGCCGATGCCGCCGCCAGCCTGCCGCAGGCATTGGATGCGGCCAATGCCGCGCTGGCCGAAGTATTGGCACAGCAACCGGCACTCAACGGCATGGGTACCACCGTGATTGCGGTGGTGGTGGACGAAGCGCACAACCGCTATCACTACATCAGCGTGGGCGACAGCCCGCTTTATGCCTTGCAACAGGGGCGCTTAAAGCGCATCAACGCCAACCACGCCTTTGCCGAAGATTTGAAAAAAATGGTCGCTTCGGGCGAGATGACCGCCGCCGAGGCCGAACGCCATCCGGCACGCCATGCGGTCACCAGTGCCGTCACCGGCGGCCACATCGCCCATACCGACAGCGGCAGCGGCAGCCTGGCGCCGGGCGACAAACTGCTGTTGGCCAGCGACGGCGTGCAAACCCTGAGCGACAGCGAAATCGAAGACACCCTCAATGCCGTTTCAGGCAGCTTGGAGCAGCAGGTGGCCGGTTTGCTGGCGGTGGTGGCGGCCAAGCAAAACCCGCATCAGGACAATGTGTCGCTGGTGCTGGTACAGGCTGCAACACCCACTGCCGCACCGTCCACAGCAACAGAGCAGCGCCGCCAAACCGTGGTGGCCGAACCCGCGCCCGCGCCTGAACCCGCACCCGCACCGCAGGCGGCAGGCGGCACGCTGCGCTACATCCTGCGCGTGGCCGCGCTGGTGGTGTTGCTGTGCTGTATTGCCCTGGCAGCGTGGTGGCTGTTGTCCGGCAAAACCCCGCCCCCGCCGCCGGAGCAACTGCCGCCCGCCGCCTCGGAGATTTTGCAGGAGAGCGAGCCCGATGCGCCCGCCGCACCAACACCCGCGGACGCATCCGACATCCCGGCCAGTGCGGCATCACAATAAGCGCTGCAAGGCATCAGACATCAGAAAGGAAACACTATGAAGATTTTCGGTCGCAAAGCCGTGTGGCTGGCCTGGTTGCTGTGCCTGTTGCCCTGGCCGGTCTTGGCCAGCCAGCAGGCGGTGCTGGATGCCTCGCATTCGGTATACCGCTTGTGGATCGGCCTGCCGCTGCCCGCCGCCGCCGTGGACCGCATCGTCTCGCCCGCCATGCTCTCGTCCATTAACGACAAAGGCTATGTGGTGGTGACCAACGACGATGGCGGCATGATGATGTTCTTCCGCAACGGCGGCCGTCTGTTCCTGCATATGGGCCACGGCTCCGGCTATCTGGTGTCGAAAAACGGCCATCTGGTCACCAACGACCACGTGGCCGCCGCGCAGCTGCCGCCGGATTTAGCGCATCTGGGCCCGGCGCAGGTGTTTCTGGTGCACACCCTGGCGCCGAAAATGGAACTGCTGCCCGCCAAGCTGCTCACCAGCGACAGCGCCAAAGACCTGAGTGTTTTGCAGATAGACGGTTTGCAGGGCAAACCTTTGTCTTTGGCTTCGCTCGACCATATTCAGGCCACCCAGGCGGTGTTTTCGCTGGGTTTCCCCGGTGCCTCGGACGATTTGAGTGCCAGCCGCGGCTTGGGCGATCCGGAGAGCTATGTCAAAGCGGTGATTGCCGAGGGCACGCTCAAGCGCCATTTTAAAAATGCCGACAACAAAGACACCTGGGAGCACCATGCGCCCATCAGCGGCGGCAACAGCGGCGGCCCGCTGGTGAACAGCTGCGGCCAGGTGGTGGGCACCAATTACGCCGGACACCGCGTGCAGCTCAACACCCTGCTGGCGGTGGCCAACAGCGAGCTGGTGCCCATGCTGCAAAGCCAGAACGTGGCTTTTGTGCAAGCCAAGGCGCAATGCGTGGATGCCGCCACGGCACAAACCCGCAGCCAGATGATGCTGCTCTATGCGGGCATGGGTGTGCTGGTGTTGCTGGCCGCAGGCGGCGGCCTGTACCTGATGCGCCTCAAATCGCAGGTGAAAGCGGGCATGAATCCGCCCATCAATTCACAACTTATCCGCAAAATCGTCGGCATGCAGCAGGGTGCTGCGGCATCGTCTCCGTCTCCCGCGCCGAGACCCGCGCCGGCGGCACATCCGGGCACGGTGCAGGCCGCCCCGGCTGGCGGCAGTACCCGCTTGGTTTCGCTCAGCGGCGGTGCGCCGATAGTGCTGAGTGCGGGCCGCGCCCAATTGCTGGGCCGCATGGATCCTGCGGACATCATCGTTGACCAGGCACAGGTTTCCGCCCGCCATGTGCGCCTGCTGTTTGACGGCAGCCGCATCCAGGTGGAAGACCTGGGCAGCACCAACGGCACGTTTGTTAACGGCCAGAAAGTGACCCACGCCACCTTGCAGCACGGTGACGAGTTGCAACTGACCCAAGATGCCGCCGTGGCGCGCTACCGTTGGGAAGCGCCGCAGCCGGGCACGGTGCTGGCCGCCGCGTGGAAGCTGGTTGCGCTCGACAACAGCCTGCCGGACATCGTGCTCTCCGCCGGGCAAACCGTGTCGGTGGGGCGCAATAGCAGCAACCAGGTGGTGATTGAGCGGCCGCAGGTTTCCGGCGTGCATTGCCGCATCAGCATGGATGCCGCGGGGGTGGTGACGCTGGAAGACGCCGGTTCCACCAACGGCACCTTTGTGGACGATGTGGGCAGCCGCATCAGCCGTACCACGCTCAGTGCCGGACAAACCGTGTATCTGGCCGGGCGCGACATCGCCTACCGACTGACCCAAGCATAAGGAAGACACCATGGCCATGAAGCTGTGTGCCGCCAACAAACACTATTACGACCAAGCCATCCACAGCGACTGCCCCTATTGCGGCGAGGGCGGCGGCGCGGCCAAACCCGCACCCGCCGTTCAGGCAGCCGCTGCGGCGCCGAAAACGCAGATATTGGGCGCGGAAGCCGCGGACAACGGTGTGAAAACCCAGCTGGTGCTGCCGGACGTGGATGTGATCCGTACCGCTGCGCCTGCCCTCGAACCCGAAGCCGAAACCGATGTCGATGCGGCAGCTGAAACCGCCGCAGCCGCACCGTGCGGCGGCGGCCCGGCGTTTCCGGTGACCGGCTGGCTGGTGGTGGCGGCAGGGCCGGGGCAAGGGCAGGATTTCCGCCTGATTCAGGGCGAAAACCGCATCGGCGTGGGCGAAGGGCTGGAAGTGTGTCTGGATTTCGGCGAGCACCGCGATACGGCGCTGGACGAAGCCGTGCAGGCGGTGGTGGTGTACGACCACCATGCCAACGAATTTTTTATCGAGCGCGGCGACAGCCGCCAACTGCCCATGCTCAACGGCAGCACCATCCGCGGCGAACCGACCCTGAACGCGGGCGACCGCATCCGGGTGGGGCAGACGGAATTGCTGTTCTGGCCGCTGTGCGGTGCGGATTTCCGCTGGCCGCAGGCATAAAGCCACACACAAACAGGCAGCCGCTACAAAGCGGCTGCTTTTTTAGGGCCGATGCTGCGGTGCGGAAGGGTTATGGGGTAAAATAGGCGGTTTGAAAACCCAAGCCGGATTTTTTCAGGTAGCCACAATATAGCAGCCGTAGGGTGGGCATTCTTGCCCACCAAGCCATTTTGGATTATCAGCCGCGCAAAAAGGTGGGCAGGAATGCCCACCCTACTGCCCCTGTTTTTGTTGTCATAAACAGGTTTGCCAAGCCCAAGCCTAAACACAGACCCCGCCCGGCTGCCTGAAAACCCTTGAATCATCGAGAACACCATGAGCGAACAGACCCCGCACACCGAAGAAACCCAGTTGGACGAAAACCAGATCATCGCCTTGCGCCGCGAGAAACTGCATGCCCTGCGTGCCGAAGGCGTGGCCTTCCCCAACGATTTTGAACGCGACAGCTTTGCCGCCGATTTGCAGGCGCAATACGGCAGCCTGGACAAGGAAACCCTGGACCCGCAAAACGTGGCGGTGAAAGTGGCCGGACGCATGCTGCTCAAGCGTGCCATGGGCAAGGCCAGTTTTGCCACCATTCAGGACGTTTCCGGCCAAATCCAGCTCTACATCAACAATCAGGGTGTGGGCGAAGCGGCGCACGAAGCCTTCAAGCACTGGGATATGGGCGATATCGTCGCCGCCGAGGGTACGCTTTTCAAAACCAATCATGGCGAACTGACCGTGCGCGTGGCGAACATCCGCCTGCTGACCAAATCGCTGCGTCCGCTGCCGGACAAGCACAAGGGCCTCTCTGACCAGGAAACCAAATACCGCCAGCGTTATGTGGATCTGATTGCCAATCCCGAATCGCGCGAGGTGTTTATCAAGCGCAGCCAGATTGTGCAGGCAGTGCGCAACTACATGGTGGGCGAGCGTTATCTGGAAGTGGAAACGCCGATGATGCACCCCATCCCCGGCGGTGCCGCTGCCAAACCCTTCGTCACCCACCACAATGCGCTGGATATTCCGCTGTATCTGCGCATTGCGCCGGAGTTGTACCTGAAACGCCTGGTGGTGGGCGGTTTGGAGCGCGTGTTTGAAATCAACCGCAGCTTCCGTAACGAAGGCATGTCGGTGCGCCACAATCCCGAATTCACCATGATGGAATTCTACGAAGCCTATTGCACCTACCAGCGCATGATGGCCATGACCGAGGGCGTGATCCGCGCCGCCGCGCAAACCGTGTGCGGCAGCCTGAACATCCGCTACAACGGCCGCGAAGTGGATTTGGAAAGCCCTTTCGAGCGCCTGACCATTGTGGAAGCCATTAAAAAATACAATCCGCATTACACCGATGCACAGCTGAATGACGAGGCATGGCTGAAGCAGGAAATCGTCAAACACGGTGAAGCCCTGCCGCGTGCCGGCGGCATCGGCAGCCTGCAACTGGCGTTGTTTGAAGGCTGTGCCGAGAGCCAGCTGTGGAACCCGACCTTTATCGTCGATTACCCGGTGGAAGTGTCGCCGCTGGCGCGCGCTTCCGACAGCCAGCCCGGCCTGACCGAGCGTTTTGAATTGTTTGTGGTCGGCCGCGAACTGGCCAACGGCTATTCCGAGTTGAACGACCCCGAAGACCAAGCCGCGCGTTTCAAAGCGCAGGTGGCGCAGAAAGACGCCGGTGACGACGAAGCCATGCATTACGACGCCGACTACATCCGCGCCATGGAATACGGCCTGCCGCCCACCGGCGGTTGCGGCATCGGCATCGACCGCTTGGTGATGCTGCTTACCGACGCGCAAACCATCCGCGATGTGGTGTTGTTCCCGCAGATGCGGCCGGAATAAGGTGTTGCTGCTGTGATAATAAGGCTGCCTGAAAGGTTTTCAGGCAGCCTGCCATAAACAACCGGCTGCATACCGTACCCATGCGGCCCATCTGTAAAGGAATCCGTCATTATGAAAATTCTGTTAATCGGCAGTGGCGGCCGCGAACACGCCCTAGCTTGGAAACTGGCGCAATCGCTGCAAGTGGAAACCGTTTTTGTGGCTCCCGGCAATGCCGGTACCGCCACCGAAGCCAAGCTCAGCAATCTGGCTTTGAGCCAACATGAAGATCTGATTGATTTCTGTCGCCGCGAAAACATTGCCTTTACCGTGGTCGGCCCGGAAGCACCGTTGGCGGCAGGCATCGTCGATGATTTCCGTGCCGCCGGTCTGCCGATTTTCGGCCCCACCCAAGCGGCGGCGCAGCTGGAAAGCTCCAAAGATTTCGCCAAAGCCTTTATGGCACGCCACGGCATTCCCACCGCGCAATACCAAACCTTCAGCGATGCCGAGGCCGCCCATGCTTATGTGGATGAGCGCGGCGCCCCCATCGTCATCAAGGCCGACGGTCTGGCGGCGGGCAAAGGCGTGATTGTGGCGGAAACCCTGAAGCAGGCGCATGCGGCCATCGACGATATGCTTTTGGGCAATAAAATGGGCGATGCCGGTGCGCGGGTGGTGATTGAAGACTTCCTCAGCGGCGAAGAAGCCAGCTTTATTGTAATGGTGGACGGCGAGCATGTATTGCCCATGGCCACCAGCCAAGATCACAAACGTCTGCTGGAACAGGACTTGGGCCCCAATACCGGCGGCATGGGTGCTTACAGCCCGGCACCGGTGGTGACCGAAGCGGTGTATCAGCGTGTGATGGACGAGATTATTCTGCCCACCGTGCGCGGCATGCAGGCCGACGGTTGCGAATTCACCGGTTTTCTCTATGCCGGCCTGATGATAGATGAGATGGGTGCGCCCTATACCATCGAATTCAACTGCCGTTTCGGCGACCCGGAAACCCAACCGGTTATGAGCCGTTTGGACAGCGACTTTGTTGATTTGATTCAGGCAGCCTTGGCGCGCAAACTGGATCAAACCACGGCGCAGTGGAAGCCTCAGGCCGCCGTGGGTGTGGTACTGGCTGCTGCCGGTTATCCCGACAGCCCGCAAAAAGGCGATGAGATTCACGGTTTGGCCGCGGCAGAAGCGGCCGGCAGCAAGGTGTTTCATGCCGGTACCGCCCATAATGAAGCCGGTGCCGTGGTCACCAACGGCGGCCGTGTGCTGTGCGTGGTCGGTTTGGGCGGCGATGTGGCGGCAGCGCAAGCGGCGGCCTATCGCGGTGTGGATGCCATCCGTTTTGAAGGCATGCAGTACCGCCGTGACATCGGTGCCAAGGCCATAGGCCGTTGAGATTCGGTACTTGAAATGTGTGCTGTTGCACGCACATTAAACCCATCCCAAACCGCCCCCGTGGGCGGTTTTCCACACCTATAGTCGAATAAAATAAGAATGAGACAAGGCAGCAAGCCGCAGACAGTACAGATAGTACGGCAAGGCGCAGCAACGCGGTATCATACTTATTTTAGATGACGATGTTCAGGAGATTTTATGTCCGACAATATTCTGTTAAACCTGCACGACGAGCCGCGTTTTGATGCCGTGGCCGTGGCCGATATCGAGCCGGCTTTGCGCACCGCCATGTCTGAAGCCCGCACGCGCATTGAAGCGATTAAGGCAGAAGAAACCGCCACTTGGGATAATACCGTGGAAGCGCTCACCGACATCACCGAGCGTGTAGGCCGCATTTGGGGCGTGGTGGCGCATCTGAACAGCGTGGCCGATACCCCCGAATTGCGCGCCGCCTACAACCGCCTGATGCCGGAAGTCACCGATTTCTTTACTGCCATCGGCCAAGACATCGTGCTGTACCAGCGTTTCAAAGCCATACACGCCGCACCGGAATTCGCGCGTCTGAGTCAGGCGCAACAAACCAAGCTCAACAACGATTTGCGCGATTTCGTGCTCAGCGGTGCCGAGCTGGCGGCGGACGAGCAGGCCGAATTTGCCGCCCTGCAAAGCGAAGGCGCCCAACTGGCGGCACAATTCTCGCAAAACGTGCTCGATGCCACCGATGCCTTTGCCCTTTATTTCGACCATGCCGCCGCGCTGCATGCCTATCCGGACAGCGTAGCCGCCCCCGCAGCAGAGACCGATTTGGCCGCCGACAGCGCGCTCACCGGGCTGCCTGAAGACGCCCTGGCCATGTTTGCCGCCGCAGCCGCCGCAGAAGGCCGCAGCGGCTACAAAATCGGCCTGCAAATGCCGCATTATCTGGCGGTGGTGCAATATGCCCACAACCGCGCCTTGCGCGAGGCGGTGTACCACGCCTATGTCACCCGTGCCAGCGAACTCGGCCCCGAGTCCTGGGACAATACCGGCCTGATTCAGCGCCGTCTGGCCATTATCCAGCGCGAGGCCGAGCTCTTGGGTTTTGCACATTACGCCGATTTGTCGCTGGCCACCAAAATGGCCGCTTCGGCGGACGAAGTCTTAGGCTTTGTGCGCGACCTCGCCCGTCGTGCCAAACCCTTTGCCGAGCGCGATTTGGCCGAAGTACGCGCCTTTGCCGCCGCCGAACTGGGCTTGGACGACTTGCAACCTTGGGATGTGGCCTATGCCAGCGAAAAACTGCGCCAGGCCAAATACGCTTTCAGCGAAACCGAAGTCAAACAGTATTTCCCCGCCGACCATGTATTGCACGGCCTGTTTGAGCTGATCAGCCGCCTCTACCGCGTCAATCTGATGGAAAAAAGCGTGCCCGTCTGGCATCCGGATGTGCGTTATTTCGAGTTGGAGCAGGGCGGCGCGGTCATTGGCGGCGTGTATCTGGATCTCTATGCGCGCGAAGGCAAACGCAGCGGTGCGTGGATGAACGACTATCGCGGCCGCCGCCGTTTTGTTTCAGGCAGCCACACAGGCCATATCCAAACCCCGGTGGCTTATCTGGTGTGCAATTTCACCCCGCCCTCCGGCGGCAAACCGGCCTATCTGAGCCATGACGAAATCACCACCCTGTTTCACGAAATGGGCCACGGCCTGCACCATTTGCTCACCCAGGTGGACGAATTGGGCGTATCCGGCATCAACGGCGTGGAATGGGATGCGGTGGAGCTGCCCAGCCAGTTTATGGAAAACTTTGTGTGGCAATACGAAGTGCTCGCCGCTATGAGCCGCCATGAACACGACGGCAGCACCCTGCCGCAGGCGCTGTTCGACAAAATGCTGGCGGCGAAAAATTTCCAGCGCGGGCTGTTTATGGTGCGGCAGATGGAGTTTGCCTTGTTTGATATGCTGATCCATACCCAAAAAGATGCGGACTGGATGCAGACCCTGCACGATGTGCGCGCCGAAGTGGCGGTGATTCATCCGCCCGCCTACAACC
The DNA here is from genome assembly GCF_024171525.1 of Neisseriaceae bacterium HSC-16F19. GTDB lineage: Bacteria > Pseudomonadota > Gammaproteobacteria > Burkholderiales > Neisseriaceae > JALJZY01. Next base: position 59,853 of record NZ_JALJZY010000011.1, on the reverse strand, counting down.
GTTTTGCCCATTCTTTCGGCCATATTTTTGCCGGCGGTTATGCGGCGGGGTATTACAGCTATGCCTGGGCGGAGGTCTTGAGTGCGGACGCCTATGCCGCTTTTGAAGAAGAAGATGATTTGGCCGCCGTGGGCAAGCGTTTCCACCGCGAAATTTTGGCCGTGGGCGGCAGCCGTCCGGCGGCGGATTCCTTCCACGCCTTCCGCGGCCGCGCCCCGCAAATCGATGCCTTGCTGCGGCATAGCGGTTTTGATGAAGACGCGGCTTATAGTCATTCAAAATAAGAACGATACGGCGTTGCTACGCCTTGCCGTACTATCTGTACTGTCTGTCCCACGGGACTTCGCTGCGCTCGCGGCTTTTTTGCTGCCTTGTCTCGTTCTTATTTTGTTCGACTATAAAACCTGATTGATAAGCTTGAAAAGGCTGCCTGAAAAGTTTTCAGGCAGCCTTTATTGACGTTACGCATAGGTTTTTGCATTAAACCCGTGTACAATCGCGCCCGTTTTCAATTGTCGGCCTGTATGAAAGCGCAGGCTTACCGCCATGGAACCACCCAGTCAGCTGTTTTCCCGTCCTGACCCGTCCTTCACTTAAGCCGTAGGCGCTACCGCCTTTGCGGCGGAGCGAATATGAGCGCACAAAACCTGTCTGCGGCCAAAGATCTGGCCCGCCTAAACATCGACATCGACCGCATCCACGAGCTGGCCGAGTCCCTGCTGCCCGTCTATGCCCAAATCGAATTGGGCGAATCCCTGTCCGACCCCGAACTCAACCACGCCTTGAGCGAACTGGTGGCCGTCGTCCACGACCTGCACCCGGCCGATATGGCCACGGTGCTGGAATCGCTGCCGCTGCAAGAGCGGGTGCTGGTGTGGAAGCTGGGGGCGCCGGAAGAAGACGGCGAGGTGCTCTTGGAAGTGTCCGAGCCGGTGCGCGAAACCCTGATCGAATCCATGGGGCAGACCGAGCTGTTGGCGGCGGTGGACGATTTGGATGCCGACGAATTGGCCGAACTGGCGCCGGATTTGCCGCACGAAGTGGTGTTTGAAGCCCTGAGCACGCGGGATGAGGAAGAGCGCGCGCAAGTGGCTGCGGCGATGTCGTTTGAAGACGACCAGGTCGGCGGCATCATGGACTTCGAGTTGGTGAGCATCCGCGCCGATGTGACCTGCGAAGTGGTGCTGCGCTATCTGCGCCGCTTCGACAGCCTGCCCGACCATACCGACAAGATTTTTGTGGTCGATGACGACGACGTGCTGCAAGGGGTGTTGCCGATACGCAAGCTGTTGGTGGCCGACCCGGATACGCTGGTGGCCGATGTGATGGCCACCGATGTGGTGCTGTTTCACCCGGAAGACGATGTCGAAGAAGCGGCGCAGGCGTTTGAGCGTTACGACTTGGTAACCGCGCCGGTGGTGGATACCGCGCAAAAACTCATCGGCCGCATCACCGTGGACGAGATGGTGGACGTCATCCGCGAAGAAGGCGAGGCGGACATGTTGAACATGGCGGGTTTGAAAGAAGAGGAAGACCTGTTCGCGCCGATTATGGACTCGGTGAAAAACCGCTGGGTGTGGCTGGCCATTAATTTGTGTACCGCATTTGTCGCCAGCCGGGTCATCGGCGCTTTTGAAGGCAGCATCGAAAAAATCGTTGCCCTGGCGGCGCTGATGCCGATTGTGGCCGGTATCGGCGGCAATTCCGGCAACCAGACCATCACCATGATTGTGCGCGCCATGGCCACCGGCCAGCTTACCGGCAGCCAGGCACTGCATCTGCTGCGCAAGGAGCTGGGCGTGGCCACGGTTAACGGCCTGCTGTGGGGCAGTGTGATGGGCGCCGTGTCTTGGATACTGTACGGCAATCTGGGCATCGGTTTGGTGATGGTGGCGGCCATGACGCTCAATCTCTTGCTGGCGGCCACGTTGGGGGTATTGATACCGGTATGGATGGACAAATTCGGCCGCGACCCGGCCTTGGGCAGCAGCGTGCTGATTACCGCAGTCACCGATTCGGGCGGCTTTTTGATTTTCCTGGGGCTGGCAACGGTGTTTTTGTTGTAGATGTTTGGCTTTCAGGCAGCCTGTGGCTTTCTAAAATCTTACGCAGACAAGCATATTCAGCCGTAGGGTGGGCATGTATGCCCACCAAATGCTTTTAATCATCAGATGCTTAAAGTGGTGGGCATAAATGCCCCACCCTACAAACCTGTTCACTTTTACACTAAGCCGCTTTTACAAAGACCGCAGGCAGCCTGCGCAGCGCAGTTGCGAAGCTAAAACAAAAAAACAACCCGCCGGTAGCGGGTTGTTTTTTGATGCAGCGTGTAATCAGGCTTCTTCGCTGAGGAAGCCGCGCAGTTTCTGCATGGCTTTGGCTTCGATTTGGCGGATGCGCTCGGCGGAAACGCCGTATTGTCCGGCCAAATCGTGCAGGGTCAGGCCGCCGTCGTCGGCCAGCCAGCGGCTTTCCACAATGTGGCGGCTGCGGTCGTCCAGCTTGGCCAAGGCATTGTGCAGGCCCTCGGTTTGCAGGGCGTAATGGGCTTTTTGCGCCATTACCTGGGTCGGCTCGCTGCGGTTGTCGGCCAGCCAGTCTATGGGCGCGAAGCTGTCTTCGTCATCGCTGTCGCCCACCAAGGCCACGTCTTTGCCGGTCATGCGCTGTTCCATTTCCAGCACTTCGGACAATTTAACGCCCAAATCGTCGGCGATGTCCTGGGCTTCCTGATCGCTCAGGGCAGACATGGATTTGCGCATGCTGCGCAGATTGAAAAACAACTTGCGTTGCGGTTTGGTGGTGGCAATGCGCACCAGGCGCCAGTTGCGCAGAATAAATTCGTGGATTTCGGCCTTAATCCAGTGCACGGCAAACGAAAACAGACGCGCACCGCGACCGGGTTCGTAGCGTTTCACCGCCTTCATCAGGCCGATATTGCCCTCCTGAATCAGGTCTGCCTGGTTGAGACCGTAGCCGTCGTAACCGCGGGCAATGGACACCACCACGCGCAGGTGCGACAAAATCAGCTGCTTGGCAGCTTCCAAATCGCCGGCAATATGGCGTTGCGCCAAATCCAGCTCTTCTTCAACGCTCAAAAGCGGAATGCTGTTGACGGTGTGAATATACTGCTCCAAGCTGCCGTGGCCGCTGGGCACGGGTAATGCAAATGCTTGATTCATATCACTCCTTTTCTATATACGGGCATGAAAAGCCGCCGGAAGCGGCGGCCAAATCCCAGTTAACTTGTCGGGTATTCTAGCAAAAAATGCGGCAGATAGCCAGTTAAGACAGGCAAGGATGGCGAAGGATTGTTTAATTAAATAATTGATTATTTTGTTTAAAATTAGAATTTTTGCAGCGATACGGTAAAGTTTTGTAGCAGCAGACAGGAATGCAAAACGGCGGCTGAGGCCGCCGTTTCCCGAGTGACCGGTTATCAGCTCTTTTTGGAGAGTTTGCCGTACACGAACAAAATCACAAAGGCGCCGATGACGGAGGCGATAAAACCGGCGCCTTCACCGGCGGCATACCAGCCCATGGCCTGACCGACATAACCGGCCAACATGGCACCGCCTATGCCCAACAGGGTGGTGAGGATAAAGCCCATGTTTTCCTTGCCGGGATGAATGAATTTCGCCAGTACGCCGACGACAAAACCAACCAAGATGGTCCAGATAAAACCCATAGTGTATTCCTTTCCTAAAAACAGTGTGTGATGTAATTATGCCTGCAATGATCAGGCTGCCTGAAAGGCTTTTATAAACGGTATATGGCGGCCAAGGCCGTTGATTTCAAGAACAACACGCGCCGTTTTATTCTTCGTTCAGCAGACGCTCGACTTCGTCGATATAGCTTTGCATGGCGGTATCCGCATCCATGCCTTTGAGGGCTTCCCAAGCCTGGTATTTCTTTTTGGCCACCAAATCAAACATGCCCGGCGCTTCGCCGTGCACATCGCCTTCGCTTGCCTGCTTGTACCAGGCGTAGAGTTTGAGCAGGGTGGCATTGTCGGGGCGTTCGGCCAGGCTGACGACATCGGCTTGGGCTTGGGTGAAACGTTGCAGCAGATCGCTCATGGGGTGCTCCTTTAGGGTGATAACGGATTCAGTGGTGTGTGCTTTATTTTGTAACACAAAGCCGCGCAGCACCCCAGCAAAATAATCGTATTCCTGCTCCAAAAATGTTTTCAGGCAGCCCTGCGCACCCAAAATGTCAGTGCGCCCAGGGCTGCCTGAAAACAGTGCACAAACCGCAGTTTACTGGTTTTGTGCCAGTGCTTCCTGCAAAGCCGCTTGCGGCATATAGCCGGAGTGGGTTTTGCCGTTGGGATATACCAGAGTGGGCGTGCCGTTAAAGCCGAACTGCTGGCCCAGTTCCATGGTGTCCAGCACCGGGTTGGGGCAGTTGGCCACTTGCGGCGGATTTTTGTTTTCGCGCATCCAAGCCGTCCAAGCGGCGGTGCGGTCGCTCTGGCACCAGATTTGTTCCGATTTGTTTTTCGCCTGCGGGTGCAGGCTGGGAATCGGCATCAAAAAGGTGTAGATGGTCACGTCGGTCATATTGGCAAATTCGCGCTCCAGGCGTTTGCAGAACGGGCAGTCCGGGTCGGAAAACACCGCCACCGCCAGCTTGCCGTTGCCGCGCACTTCTTTGATGGCTTTGTCAAACGGCAGCTTGCTGTAGTCGATTTTGTTGACATCGGCCATGCGCTCCTCGGTGAGGCTGCGGCGGCTGTTGATGTCGAGCAAATCGCCCACCAGCATGTAATTGCCGCCGGCATCCACATAAACCAGCTGGTTGCCGCTGACCAGTACTTCAAACAGCCCGGCAATCGGCGTGGTGTGAACGCTCAGCACTTTCAGATTTTGCTGGGCATAGGTTTTTTCCAGTTTTTCGGTGAGGATGCGGGTTTGCTCGGCATCGGCTGCGCCCGGAGTGTAAGCGGGTGCGGCAACGGCGGCTGCGGGCTGGCTGGCGGCGGTGGCCTGTTGGGTTTGCGACTGGCCGCAGGCAGCCAGGGGAATCAGAATCAGGGCGGGCAGGCTTTGCCAAAAACGTTTGGACATCATGGGTAAAATACAGTCTTTCTTTGAAATGCGGATAAACGGCGGCTATTATGCCCAATAAGGCTGCCTGAAACCAAGATTTATTGTGCTTGTGGCCGAAGATGTCACCTTTTAACCCCAGAAATACAAGCATGTATCAAGCTGATTTCCCCTCGCAATCCACGTTTCACGATATTTACGGCTTAAATCTGCACCTGCGCCGCTGGCCCGCGCCGGGTCGGCCCAAGGTGTTGCTGCTGCACGGCTGGATGGATTGCAGCGCCACCTTCCAGTTTGTCGCCGATGCCCTGGCGTGTGCGTGGGATGTGTATGCGCCCGACTGGCGCGGCCACGGCCTGTCGGCACACCAAAGCGGCGGCCATTACGACCGCAACCAAATGCTGGCCGACTTGGCCGCCTGGGTAGAGCTTATCAGCCCCGACGCACCGCTGCATCTGCTCGGCCACAGCATGGGCGGTATGCTGGCGGCGCATTATGCCGCCTTGCTGCCGCAACGGGTGCACAGCCTGATTTTGGCCGAAGCCTTCGGCATTGCCGACCAAAGCGGGCGCGACCCCATGGACAGCGCCCGCCGCTTTCTGCACGCCATGGCGCACCCCGCTGCTTGGCATGATTTGGGCGATATCGACAAGGTAGCCGCCCGTTTTGCCCAGCGTCATCCGCAAATGGGAGCGGATCGCGCACGCTTTGTCGCCGCCGAGCTGACGCATACGTTTTCAGGCAGCCTGATGTACCGCGCCGACATCCGCCACAACATACCCCGTGCCGAGCCGTATCGTCTGGCTGATGCCTGTGCGGTGTGGCAACACATCCGCAGTCCGCTGCTGTGGGTGGCGGGCGGTATGCTGCCGCACAACCATTATCTCAACAGCATTGCCGACACCCTGCCGCAACGCCATGCCGCCTTCGGTTCGCCGCCTCAGGTGCACATACCGCAATCCGGCCATATGCTGCATTGGGAAGCACCGGCCGAGCTGGCCGAGGCCGCAGCTGCATTTTGGACGGCGCAGGCGGATTCGGTATAATTTCGTTTTTTCAACACAGATTCCGGCATAACACGGGGAGGGCGTATGTGGTCGCAAAAATGGGTACTGGGCAACTGGAAAATGAACGGCCGCACGGCACGTAACCAAGACTTGCTGGAGGGGATACTGCCGCAAGCGGCGTGCGGCGTGCAGGTGGGTGTGGCCGTGCCTGCCGTGTATCTGGCCGCCGTTGCCGCGACCGCAGGCCAAGCCTTGTGGGCCGGAGCGCAGGATGTCAGCCGTTTTGAAGCCGACGGCGCTTTTACCGGCGAAACCAGCGCCGCCATGCTGGCCGATGCCGGTGCCCGTTTTGTGCTGGTCGGCCATTCCGAACGGCGCCAGTATTTCGGCGAAGACAACACCGTATTGGCGGAAAAACTGCACCACAGCCTCGCCGCCGGTTTGGTGCCGGTGCTGTGTGTCGGCGAAACCCTGGCCGAGCGCGATGTCGGGGAGGCCGAAGCCGTGGTCGCCCGTCAGCTGGCGGTTTTGAAAGACTGGCGCGCCGAAGGTGTGGCCGTGGCATACGAGCCGGTATGGGCCATCGGCACCGGCCGTGTGGCAGAGGCGGCACAAATTGCCGCCATGCACGCCTTCATTTACCGCCAAATCTTGTCTTTGTGCGGCGAGGGTGCTAAAATCCGCGTCCTTTACGGTGGCAGTGTCAACGCAGCTAACGCAGCAGACATCCTCGCCATCCCCCAAGTAGACGGCGCACTGGTGGGCGGCGCATCGCTGCAAGCCGAGCCGTTTACCGCCATTATTCAAGCCGCCCGCACTGCTGCGGGCGCTCTAAGTTAGAACATGGAAGCTTTTAAAACCCTCATCTGGATCGTCAACGGCTTTTCTGCCCTTGCCGTCATTCTGCTGGTGCTGATGCAGCAGGGCAAAGGCGCCGATGCCGGTGCCGCATTCGGCAGCGGCAGCGCCCAAGGCGTATTTGGTGCCGCCGGTAATGCCAACTTTCTGAGCCGCAGTACCGCACTGGCCGCCACCGTCTTTTTTGCAACCTGCCTGGCCTTGGGTTATATCGCCACCCAAACCAGCCAAAGCGGTCTGGATTTCAGCAACGTACCGCAACAAAGCGCTCCGGCCGTGACCGCACCTGCCGAAGCCGCATCCTCAACCCAACCGGTGATTCCGGAATAAGGGAAAACACACAATTTAATATTGCCGACATGGTGGAATTGGTAGACACGCTATCTTGAGGGGGTAGTGACCGCAGGTCGTGCGAGTTCAAGTCTCGCTGTCGGCACCAAACTGAAGAAACAGCCCCACTTTCGGGGCTGTTTTTTTACGTCTATTGTTACCTAAGCAGTGTGTTGCCGTTATTGGTTAAATGCCGCGCAGCTTAGCTCAATCCGGTAACTCAAAGCCGGATCTTCTTCCGCCATATCATTCTGATCAACATCTGTCCCATGGTCATTCGGTTCCCCATACAGCAGACACACTGTCTGATTTTGGCGCCAGCCGGTAATGCTGCTATAAACTCCATCGGCGGCATTGTGTATGTCGGTTTCCCATGATCCGTGTAAGACGGCTTCTATGGGCTCAATTTGCGCCATGGTTTTTGATATTGCCTGTTTTGGGAAGTGATGCTGCAAAGCCCAACCGTTTAGTTCGGTGTAGCCTTCTGCGGTGTGCCAGCCGAATTGTTTGGGGCGGGCTGCGGTATGACCCATCAGCGGCGACACCTGTTCAAACAACGTTCGGATGGCTGTATCGGGTTGGTGTTTGTCGCTGCTGCCGACAGCATTGTCGATATGGTTGGCAGTGTCGGATACACTGGTTGCGGCATCGGAAGCAGTACCGGCAGCAGGTACGGGGTTGGCATTGCATGCCAACAACGAGCATAACAGTAAGCCGAACAGGGAGTATTGGTACATCATGGTGTTTGTCTTTTGGGCGGTTGTGTGAGCGGAACGGCCTTTATAGCAAACCGATTGCGGCAAAAAAACGGCCGTAGATTTCCGCTTTTTTGCTTAAGGCCAGAGGATAGGCGCGCGAAGATGAAGGCAGGCGGTAAAGCTGCAAAGGCCGCCCGGCAAAAGTGGTGACTACATGGCTGCCGATGACCGGCTTGGCCGTGCCCGGAGGCATCAGAGACAAAAGCGTGTCCGTGGCCAATTCGCCGGTGGTGGTGATGGTGCGGCAGGCGGGCATCTTTTCCAGCAAAGCCGCCAAATCCACCCGCTCGACAATCTGCAAAAACTTGTCCGAGGCATTGCCCTGCAAACGCCGCACCTTGTGCGCGGTGTCGCTCAAGGCGATGCCTTTGTGTTGCAGAAAATCCCGCAACAAAGCTTCTTTAAACGCCTTGCCGCCCTCCGCCACAAAATGGTCTTTGTCATCGAAAAACACCAGGCCGAAGATGCGCCACATATCGTTTTGGAAATTGGGGTAATAAAAATCCATCTTCCACCGCGCCCGCGGCGGCGGAAAGCTGCCCAGCATCAAAACTTGGGCATGGGGCGGCGCAAACGGGGACAGGGGGTGGGTTTCGATGTCGGTCATTTCAGGCAGCCTATCAATTATAGTCATTTAAAATAAGAATGATACGGCGTTGCTGCGCCTTGCCATACTAGCTGTACTGTCTGCGGCTTGCTGCCTTGTCTCATTCTTATTTTATTCGACTATATTTTCAGGCAGCAACACCGCCATCAAGGCAACGTTGATATAGTAATTACTGCGGCCAATTTTTTCTTTATGCAAAAAGCCGCCGTTTGTCAGCTCCTCAAGGTATTTTGCTGCGCTGGGGCGGGATACATTTAAGGTTTTCATCACAATTTCGATTTTGGTATAGGGGTGGGTAAATAAATGATTAATCAGGTCTTGGCTGTAAAAGCTGAAGCGGCTGCGGATTCTGTGTTTGTAATCCATCATGGCGCTGTGGATACCTTGCACGGTGCGGATACCGTCTTTGGCGGTTTGTTCCACCGCTTCCAGCATATAGAGCAGCCAAGCCTCCCAATCGCCGGTATCGCGCACGTTTTGCAGCAGGCGGTAGTATTCGTTTTTGTTTTGAACGAGATAACGGCTTAAATAGAGTATGGGAATATCAAGCAAACCGCTGAGTACCAGATACAGCACGTTGATAATGCGCCCAGTTCTGCCGTTGCCGTCGTAAAACGGGTGTATGCTTTCAAATTGATGGTGAATCAGCGCCATGCGGATAAGCGGGTCGATGCTGCTGTTGCCGCTGTTGATAAATGTTTCCAAACCGCCCATTAATTCAATAATTTCGTCGTAATGTTGCGGCGGGGTGTAAACCACTTCGCCTGTGCGGTCGTTTTTCAGCAGGGTGCCGGTTTGTTTGCGGAAACCGGCATGATTTTTCTCCAATTCGGCTTGTATCGCGAGAATATGATTGTTGGTCAGCATTTGATGCTGCCGTACCAAATCAAAACCACACCGCAGGGCAGATGCGTAATTTTGTACTTCTTTGGCGGCAGGGCTGAGCGTTGCCGCAGACAAACCGGCACGAAAAAGCTCGTCGTGGGTGGTAATGATGTTTTCGATTTCAGAACTGTCTTTGGCTTCTTGCAATGCCAGCGTATTGATCAGAATGCCCTGGTTGGGAATGCTGCGGCAGATGCCTTTCAGCTCTGCCAGATAACGGTGGGCGGTTGCGAGCTTTTTTAAAACGGCTACCGTTTCAAAATCGGTTTGCGGAGGGAAATGATGGATGGCATACATAACGGCAGTTGGGTTGATGGTAAAAAAAATCCCGTTTTTTTCTATATCGGTTCGATATGATAAAAAAACGGGATTTTTTTTACAAGTAAGATTGATGCTTTTGTTTTAAAAGTAATTTACCGCTTCAACTTCGCCAACGCATCCGCCATGGCCGAATTGGCAGGTGCTTTCTCCTGCCGTGCCGGTTTGCTGCTGCGGCCTTGGTTGCGGCTTTCAGACGGCCTGTCGCTGCGTTTGGCTTGTGCGCCGGGTTCGTCGTCCAAGCGCATGGTCAGGGCGATGCGTTTGCGGGCGGCGTCTACTTCCAGCACTTTCACTTTCACCACGTCGCCGGCTTTCACCACTTCGCGCGGGTCTTGCACGAATTTATTCGACAGGGCGGAGATGTGCACGAGGCCGTCTTGGTGGACGCCGATGTCGACAAAGGCGCCGAAGTTGGCCACGTTGGATACCACGCCTTCCAAAATCATGCCGGGTTGCAGGTCTTTGATTTCATTAATACCTTCGGCGAAGGTGGCCGTCTGAAATTCGCCGCGCGGGTCGCGGCCGGGTTTTTCGAGTTCGGCCAGGATGTCGAGTATGGTAGGCAGGCCGAATTGTTCGGTGGTATAGCTGGCGGGTTTGATTTGTTTGATTTTTTCGCGGTTGCCGATTAAATCGGCGGCTTTGATGTGCAAATCTGCCAACATTTTGGCGACCACGGGATAGGCTTCGGGGTGCACGGCGCTGGCGTCGAGCGGTTCTTGGCCGCCGTTGATGCGCAAAAAGCCTGCGGCCTGCTCGAAGGTTTTTTCGCCCAGGCGCGGCACTTTCAGCAGTTTTTTGCGGCTCTCGAAGGCACCGTTTTCGTCGCGGTAGGCAACGATGTTTTGCGCCAGCGTGCTGTTGAGGCCGGAAATGCGGGCGAGCAGCGGGGCGGAGGCGGTGTTGACATCCACGCCGACGGCGTTCACGCAGTCTTCCACCACGGCATCCAGCGATTTGGCGAGCTGGCTTTGGTTGACATCGTGCTGGTATTGGCCGACGCCGATGGATTTGGGGTCGATTTTCACCAATTCGGCCAGCGGGTCTTGCAGGCGGCGGGCGATGGAAACGGCGCCGCGCAGGCTCACATCCAGCTCGGGGAATTCTTTAGCGGCCAGTTCGGAAGCGGAATACACGGAAGCACCCGCTTCGGAAACCACGATTTTGTGCAAGCCCATTTCAGGCAGCCCTTTGACCAATTCACCCGCCAGTTTGTCGGTTTCGCGGCTGGCGGTGCCGTTGCCGATGGCAATCAGCTTGATGCCGTGTTTTTTAATCAACTGCGCCAGCGTGGCGAGCGCGTTGGTTTCTTGGTGCAGATAGACCACGGCGGTGTCGATGAGCTTGCCGGTGTCGTCGACCACCGCGGTTTTGATGCCGGTGCGGTAGCCGGGGTCGAGGCCGAGGGTGGGCAGACGGCCTGCGGGGGCGGCGAGCAACAAGTCTTTGAGGTTGCGGGCGAACACGGTGATGGCATCGGTGTCGGCCTGCTCTTTCAGGCGGTTGAGCGCGTCCAACTCCAAGGACAAAAAGATTTTGGCGCGCCAAGTCAGGCGCACGGTGTCGCGCAGCCATTTGTGGCCGTCTGAAATTTTAAAGTGCCGGGCGATGATTTTTTCGTATTCGCTCTGCTCGGTAATCGGCGTTTCGTCGGGCTGGTATTTGAGGGCGACTTGTAGGATTTCTTCGTTGCGGCCGCGCAAAACCGCCAGCGCGCGGTGGCTGGGCATGGCGCGCACGGCTTCGCGGTGGTCGAAATAATCGCTGAATTTTTCGCCGTCCTGCTCTTTGCCTGCAATCACTTGGGCGTGGATTTCGGCTTCGTTCCACAGTTTTTCGCGCAGGCGGCCGATAAGTTCGGCGTCTTCGGCGAATTGTTCCATCAGAATGGCGCGCGCGCCGTCGAGCGCGGCTTTGGTGTCGGCCACGTTTTCGTTGAGATACGCCTGTGCGGCGGTTTCGGGGTCTTGGCTTTGGTCGGCCAACAACAAATCGGCCAGCGGCTGCAAACCGTGTTCACGCGCGATTTGCGCTTTGGTGCGGCGCTTGGGTTTATAGGGCAGATACAGGTCTTCGAGCGCGGTTTTGTTGTCGGTTTCTTCAATCGCCGCCTGCAATTCGGGCGTGAGCTTGCCTTGTTCTTCAATACTTTTAAGCACTGTGGCCTTGCGCTCTTCCAACTCGCGCAGGTATTGCAGGCGTTCGGCCAGATGGCGCAATTGCGTGTCGTCCAGGCCGCCGGTGGCTTCTTTGCGGTAGCGGGCGATAAAGGGCACGGTGGCGCCTTCGTCGAGCAGGGTAACGGCGGCTTGGATTTGCGCGGCGGTGGCGTTTAATTCTTGGGCGATGATTTGGGTGATGTTCATGGTGTGACTTTCAAAATTTCAATGTTTTCCTGGGCGAGCCAGGCGTAAAAATGCTGCAACAGGGCAGGGTCAACAACAGGCAGTTCCACGCATAAGGCGTGAAACCAAGGGTTGGGATGCGTGCTGTCGATATCGAAGCGGACACTGTGGATGCCGTGCCCGGCCAGCCAGGCGGCCAGGGTGTCGGCGGCATCGTCAAAATTACCGCTACCATAGCTGCGTTCGATATCATCGGCAGACAGATACAAGGTGGGCATGGGAAGGGAGTGCAAGCGGACAGCAAAAGGCGCAAGGATAATGCTTTTGGGAATTGGGTGCAAAAAAGGGCTGCCTGAAAAACGGTTTCAGGCAGCCTGTGGGTGATTAAACAGCTTTACGTTCCAGAAATTCGCGTATCGGTTTGGGCATGGCCTGGCGCAGTTGCCGGTTTAAGCGGGCTTCGTTTTTTTGCCACCACACGCCTATGCCCACCATCACCAGCCCCAACAGGGTCAGGGCGATGGGAAACAGCCAGCTGTCTTTGAATATCTTGTCGGCCAAATACCAGCCGTAGCCGAACATGCCCATGGCGCCGAATACGGCGAGCACGCGGCGGCGCAGCAACACCCCGGCAAACACCAAGGTCACATTAATGAGGAAATAAACGAATTTTGCCCATTCGCTGTCGGAATCGAGAAATGTGAGGCCGCACCAGAAGGTGAGCGTGCCGAAGATATACAGCCAAAACGGGAAATCGCGACGGCTGTGGTTGCGAAAATCAATCCACACCGCCAGGGCCAGCATGGCCAGGCCAAAGACCATGGAGACGCGGTATTTGAATTCCATGGATGCAAAACCGGTATCTGCCAGCAGCCACCATTCGGCCGCATCCATAGACACATACCACAGGGTGACCGCCAGCGGCAGCATGAGGAAAGGATAGCGATAGCGCCACAACATCAGCGCCGCGGCGGCCAGCGTGGCCAGCTCCATCATCACCCAGCGCCAGTCCGCCCAGCGGTGGTAGTCGCGGTAATGCCAGTCGTCCGGCCACAGGCCCAGCGCCTGTTGGGCGCCATACACCGCCAAAGGCACCAGTACCACCCCAAAGGCGGCGGTGAGTCCGGCGGGAATCAGCAGGTTTTTGCGGCCGAAATATTCGGTCAGCGCCAGCGCGGCGATGCCGTACACCACGCACAGCGCCACAATGGCGCCGCCGCCGAAATGTTCCCAGCCCAAATTCATAAACAGCGACATGGCGCCGATGGCGATGAGGCCGCCGAGATAATAGAGCACATGACTCATGCGAAACTGCGGCACATGGCGGTTTTGCGTTTGCCACAGCTGCCACAGCGCCTCGGCCTGTTGCGGATTGATAATGCCGTGGTCCACGGCGTCTTGCAGATGTTGCGGGCGTATGTCCATAGGGTTATTCCGGTAGTGACATAGCCCCGCATCTTAGCAGAAGCGGCGGCGCGTGTTATGCTGGCGGCGGTTTTGACTACGCAGAAACTCACTGTGTTTGGTTTCAGGCAGCCGTAGGTCGGATTCTTGAATCCGACATTGGGCAAGGCTTTTGCACATGATGATGTGTCGGATACAAGTATCCGACCTACGGCTGATGTGCCATCAAGATCCTGCGACTGCGCGCAGGATGACAACAGTCCGGTCATTCTGCGCGCAGCGACAGCGAAGTCGCAGAATCTGTTTGTCGTTTCAGGCAGCCAGCCGTAGGTCGGGCATTGATGCCCGACAAAATCCATAACAGCATAAGGAACACTGCATGACACGCATCAGTATCGAAGTGGACGCCCAACGGGCATTTTCGCCTTTGTGCCCGCAGGAATTGCCGGTGGCCGAGGGCGATTTGATTGTGCCCGAACTCAATGCCCAAGCCGCATTGGCCGATTACCGTGTGCTCACCCGCGATGCCCACAGCGCCCAAGCGGTGTGGGTGGTGGACAGCCCCGACCAAATGTTGCAGCCTTTGGCGTATCCGCATGCGGATTTGACCTGGGTGCGCCATGCCGAGGTGGGTACGGAAGGTTTTCTGCCGCTGCCGGGGCTGCCGGAGCCGGAAGACTATGATTTTCTGGTGCACAAAGGCTTGGACCGCCATCTGCACCCCTATGGCGCCTGCTTTCACGACGGGCACGAGCGCGTGAGCACCGGTTTGTTGGAATGGCTTGAAGTGCGGCAGGCGCGGCAGATTGTGGTGGGCGGTTTGGCCACCGATTATTGTGTCAAGGATACGGTCTTGCAGCTGTGCCGCCATAATCGCGGCGGCTGGCAGGTGTATGTGAATCTGGCCGCCTGCCGTGGCATTGCGGCGGAAACCGTGGCTGCGGCGGAAACGGCGATGCGGGCAGCGGGGGCGGTGTTGCTGGTGAATGCGGCGGCGGTGGCGGAGGCTTGGGGGAGGGACCAGGTTTGACCGTAGGTCGGGCACTGATGCCCGACAAAAGCCATAACGGCATAGTAGCGCAGCGGTAGGTCGGCTCTCCGAGCCGACTTTAAAATTTTATGCGCGTCGGCTCGGAGAGCCGACCTACTTGTCATCAAGATCCTGCGACTGCGCGCAGGATGACCGCAAGCCCGTCATTCTGCGCGCAGCGACAGCGCAGTCGCAGAATCTGTTTGCGGTTTCAGGCAGCCTGCATGCCCGATTTTTGCTATAATTCAGCCACCTTTCCACCCTGCCGGAATTCCACGCCATGCCCGCTTTGTCCGCCCTGCCGACATCCGCCTGCTTTGCTGCGGCGCATGTTTTATTGTTATTAAACACAGCCCTTTAGCGAAGGGCTTTTTTATCGCCCGATTTCCGCTTTCCATCCGTTTTGAGGTATGCCATGACCAATCCGCTTTACCGCAGCCATTTGGTATCTGTTAACGATTTGTCCGATGCCCAGCTCGAATGCCTGCTGCACACCTCCCTCAAACTCAAGCAGACGCCGCAGCCGGATTTGTTGCGCGGCCGCCTGATTGCCTCCTGTTTTTTCGAGCCTTCCACGCGCACGCGTTTGTCGTTTGAAACCGCGGTGCAGCGCTTGGGCGGCCAGGTCATCGGTTTTGCCGACGGCGCCAATACCAGCGCCAAAAAAGGCGAAACCTTGGCCGATACCGCCCGCATCATCAGCAGCTATACCGACGCCATTGTGATGCGCCATCCCAAAGACGGTGCGGCGCGGGTGGCGAGCGAGTTTTCCGCCGTGCCGGTGATCAATGCCGGCGACGGTACCAACCAGCATCCCAGCCAAACCCTGCTCGATTTGGTCACCATTTACGAAACCCAGGGCAGCCTGAAAAACCTCAAAATCGCCATGGCCGGGGATTTGAAATACGGCCGCACCGTGCATTCGCTGGCGCAGGCGTTGCAACGTTGGGGCTGCGAATTTGCCTTTGTGTCGCCGCCCAGCCTCGCCATGCCCGATTACATCACCGAGGGCTTGGCCGAGCACGGCTGCCGTTTCGAGGTGTTTCCCAATCTGGAAGAGGCGGTGGCCTGGGCCGATATTCTGTATATGACCCGCGTGCAGCGCGAGCGTTTCGACGAGCAGGAATTTGCCAAAATCCAGGGCAAATTCAATCTCAATGCCGCCATGCTCGCCGGGGCCAAGCCCAATCTGCGCGTGCTGCATCCGCTGCCGCGGGTGGACGAAATCCACCCGGATGTCGATGCCACGCCGCATGCCTATTATTTCGAGCAGGCCAGCAACGGCGTGTTTGCGCGCCAGGCGATTGTGTCGCTGATTTTGAACGAACAAGTGTGAAGGAGTGCCCCATGAGCCATACCAAACTCAGTGTCGAAGCCATTAAAGACGGCACGGTGATCGACCACATCCCGGCGGGGCAGGGCTTGGCGATTTTGCGCCAGTTCAAGCTCTTGGATTACGGCAGCGCCGTGACTGTGGGTTTTAATCTGCCGAGCAAAAACCACGGCAGCAAAGACATCATCAAGATTACCGGCGTGCAGCTGGACGACGAGGCCGCCAACCGCCTGGCGCTGTTTGCGCCCACGGCCACGGTGAATGTGATTGCCGACTTCAGCGTGGTGAAGAAAAAACACCTCACCCTGCCGGAGAAAATCAGCGAAGTGTTCCGCTGCCCCAACCGCAATTGCGCCAGCCACGGCGAGCCGGTGACGAGCTTGTTTTATGTGCGCCAGAATGACGGCCAGACCAAGCTCAAATGCCATTATTGCGAAAAAACCTATGTGCGCGAGGCGGTGGCCGAAGCTTAAGGTTTGCGGGTGTAAAAAGGCTGCCTGAAAATTTTTCAGGCAGCCTTTTTGGCGGTTTGACGCTTAAGGCGCATCGTCCACCGGTTTGCCTTGGACAAACTGTCCGCGGTACACGCTGCCGTTGGAGGTGATGAGGACACCTTGGCCGTGAAAGGTGCCGTTTTGCCATTGGCCGACATAGCTGGCGCCGTTGTTGAAGAGGGCTTCGCCTTCGCCGGAGGGCCAGCCGTCTTTGAAGCCGCCTTTGTAGTCGCGGTAAAAACCGGGCACCTTGTCGGAGGGGCAGTGGAAGGCGGCGCTGTCTTGGCCAAAAGTGCCGTAGCAGACATCGCCGTTATCCGGATAGGTCAGTGCACCTTCGCCTTCGGGATGGTCGTCGGCAAAGCCGCCTTGGTAAATCACCACCATGGGGCCGTGGGTGTAGGTGTGTACGCCGGAGCCGTGGCGGCGGTCGTTTTGCCACCAGCCTTTGTATCGGTCGCCGTTGCCGTAGCGGTATTCGCCCTCGCCGTGCCTGCGGTCGCGCTGCCACTCGCCTTCATAGCGGCTGCCGTCGGGATAGCCGCTGCATAACACTTCGCCGTGGCGCTCGTCGTCTTTGAAGCTGCCGATGCACACGGCGCCGTTGGCATAGGTGCGTTTGCCTTCGGGGTCGTTGGCGCGGCCGTTGCTGATCATGCCTTCATATACGGAGCCGTCGGGATAGCGCAGGGTGCCGTGGTAGTTTTCCTGTTGGATGCCGTCCACGGCACTGGCGGCGGGTGCGGCCTGGCTGGCGGCGGCAGGGCTTGTGTCGGCCTCTTGGTCGCGGTAGAGGACGGTGGCGGCTATGCCTGCCAACGCCAGTGCGGGCAGGGAGGCCCACAGCCACAGGCGTTTGCCGCTGCTTTTGGGTGCGGGTGTTTGGGCGGCGGCGGGTTGTACGGTGGTGCGGGCGGCGGCCGGAGCGGTGGCGGCTGTGCTGATGCGGGTGGCCGGGGCGGCCTGGTCTTCACCGGCATCCGTGCCCAACAGCGCCTGCTGCATGGCGAGCGCGCTTTGGAAACGCTGGGCGGCGCGCAGGCTTAAGCCTTTGTCGATGGCGGCGAGCCAATAGTCGGGATAGCGGCGCGCATAGCTGCTGCCGGCCAGCTTGGGCTGGCTGTCGGTTTCGCCCAGGCGCGAGGGCGCTTCTTCGGGCAGTTCGCGGGTCACGGCCTGGTAGAGACAGCCGGAGAGGCTGTACAAATCCAGCGCCGGGGTGTAATCGCCCTTGGCGCTGTATTGTTCGATGGGGGCGAAATGCGGGGTGAGGATTTGCGTGAGCGCACGGCTTTTGTGGCCGATGGCCAGCCGCGCGGAGCCGAAATCAATGAGCACCGGCTGTTCGCCCTCGCTGATGAGGATGTTTTCCGGCTTGATGTCGCGGTGCAGGAGGCCGCGTTCGTGGATGTATTTCAAGCCCTCCAACAGCGGGATAAACATACGGTTGAGGGTGTCGGCATCGGCCTCACGGTGCTGGCGCAGCCAGGCGTACAGCGTGGTGCCGCCGAGATACGGCATCACGAAATAAGCCGTGCCGTTGGCCTCAAAAAGGTCGGTCACCTTCACGATATTCGGGTGGCTCAAACCGTGCAGCAGCTTGGCTTCTTCAAAAAAGCTGTGCAAACCCCAGGTGAAGAGGTCGGCATCGGCACTGCTTTTGGGCAGTACGCTGCTGCTGCCGTGCTGGCGCACGCCGCTGTCGGGCAGGTATTCCTTGATAACGTGGGTGGAACCCAAGAGGTCGTGGCGGGCCAGATAGGTGATGCCGAAGGCACCGGAACCGAGGGTGCGTTCGATGCGGTAGCTGTGCAGCAGGCTGCCTGCGGGCAGGGCGTCTTGGCGGTGGTAGTCGGTGTGGCTCATGATGCGGTGTGCTTTGCTTTCAAATGGGGCGGGCAGGTCCGGCGGGTTTTCAGGCAGTCTGCGGCTGCCTGAAACAGTTATCGGTCAACGTGTGCGGTAATCTTTTAATGCCGCACGGATTTGCGGCAGGGCTTGGCGGGCGGCCTGTTCGCCCAAGCGTATGGCTTGGGTTTTTTCGTCAAAACCGCCCACGGCGCCCAGCTGCTGCACCTGCGGTTTGATGACCACGGTGGCTTTGGACAATTCTTTGTTGAGCGCGGCGGTGCTCATGATATTGAGGCTCTGGTCGAGATAGGCCAGAAAACCGGCGCCTTGTTCCAGCTTGGCCGGTTTGGCGGAAATGTCCACCGCAATCACCACATTGGCGCCCATATTGCGCGCCGCGGTCACCGGTACCGGCGCCACCAGGCCGCCGTCCACATAGCGTTTGCCGTTAATCACGGCGGGCTGGAACACATTGGGGATGCTCACCGAAGCGCGTACCGCCTGCCCGGCATTGCCGTGGTTGAAACTGGCCATGCGGCCGCTGCCGAATTCGGTGGCCACGGCGGCAAATTTCTTCGGAAACTGCTGGATGGGGCGGTTGCCCACCTTTTGATTGATGTAGTTTTGCAGTTTTTCGCCCTTGATAAAGCCGCTGGTGGAGAGTGTGAGGTCCACCACATCGGCTTTTTTCAGGATTTCCGCTTCCAGTTCCAGCCGGTCGGGGCTCATGCCGGAGGCGTACATGCTGCCCACCACCGCACCGGCGCTGGTGCCGGTGACCACATCCACCGGAATGCCTTCGGCGTGCAGCACTTTAATCACGCCGATATGGGCAAAGCCTTTGGAGGCGCCGCCGCCCAGCGCCAGCGCAACCACGGCCTTGGGTTTGGCGGTGGCGGCGGTGCTGCTTTGGGTTTGCGGCGCGGATTTGCCGCCGCTGAGACCGCAGGCGGACAAGACCAGGGCGGCAATCAGGGCGGTGGCGGTGTGTTTTGACAACATAAGGGGGACTTTCTTACTTAGCAGGCAGGCGGAAATGGCCGGTAATGCGGTATTGGTAAAGCACGTCTTCCTCACGGGTGCCGCTGCCGATATTGTGGATAATCAGCGGATGGCCTTTTCTGCTCTTGCGGTCGGAGACGATGCCGATGTGCGGGCGGCCGTCGGCCAGCGCCCAGGTAACAATATCACCGCTCTGATAGCTGCCGTCGCTCAGACGGTAGCCCTGGCGGGTGAAATAGGTGGCGATATTGGGCACGCGGCGGTGGTCGATATTGCGGTCGGGACGCTTCAAGCCCCATTGCTTGGGATAGGCAGAAAAATGCGCCTTCATGTCTTCGTGCATCTGCTGCTGCAAATCCAGGCCCTGATGGCGCAGGGCGCGCACAATCACATCGGTGCACACGCCGGTGCTCAAGGGCACATCGCCCATGGGGTAGGCCAGCGTGCGGTAGGCCGGGTCGTAAGAGACGGTTTGGCCGATTTGGCTGCGTGCATCGCGCACCAGTTTTTGCGGCGACACATCGTGCGCCCAAGCGGTGCTGCCGAGGGCCAGGAGCAGCATGGCGGCGGTGGCGCGGAAAAAATTCATAAAGCTCATCCATCACAGGTTTCAGGCAGCCGAACTATAGCATTAAACCCCCGTTCTGTAATGCGCGCCGCTTTCCCGTATAATGCCGCCCTTTTCCATGCCTCAGTCAAGAAAGATTTGTTTTTATGTGGTTTAAACAATTGAGTTTTTATCCGATAAACCTGCAAAACCTGCCCGATGCCGCCACCGTGGCCGACAAGCTGGCCGAAGCCGCTTTTGCGCCGGTGCAGGGTTTGGAATGGTTTAGCGAAGGCTTTGCCGCGCCGCAGGCTTTTTCGCCGGAGCTGGTCTTCCCCGCCGATTTCACCTGGGGCGTGGCCTTGAAAAAAGAGGAAAAAGTCCTGCCCGCAGCGGTGATTCGCGATGTGCTGGACGAGAAGGTGGTGCAGATTCAGAACGCCGAGGGCCGCAGCGTCGGCCGCAAGGAAAAGCAGGAGTTGAAAGAGCAGATTACCGATGACTTGCTGCCGCGCGCCTTTACCCGCAGCAGCCGCAGCCTGGCGGTGTGCGACACCCGCCACGGTTTTCTGCTGATTAACAACGCGTCTGCCAACCGCGCCGAAAACCTGCTCACCCGCCTGCGCGAAGCCTTGGGCGGCTTGGAAGCGCGCCTGCCCAATACCCGCCAGTCGCCCGGCAGCCTGATGACCGAATGGCTGTTGCAGGGCGCCTGTGCCGACGGTTTTGAGCTCGACAGCGATTGCGAACTCAAAGGCCAGGGCGATGTGGTGCCGACGGTGAAGGTATCCAAGCAGGACCTCACCGCCGAAGAAGTGGTGCAGCATGTGAAAAACGGCAAAACCGTGACCCAGCTGGGGCTGGTGTGGCGCGACCAACTGGCCTTTATCCTCACCCAGGACTTCACCCTCAAGCGCATCCAGTATCTGGACGTGTTGCAGGAAGAAGCCGAAAGCCACGGCGACGATGCCGCCAGCCTTGCCTTTGCCTCACAGGTGCTGATGGCCGAGAGCATAGGTACCATGCTGACCGAGTTGGTGGATTGTTTGGGCGGTTGGCAGGAGTAATAACCCAAATCCGATGCGGCAAACATTTCAGGCAGCCTTAAAGGCTGCCTGAAAACAATCCTGCCTAAGTATCCAAACCTGCCTGCACCATCTGAGCCGCCCGCAAGACCGCACGCGCCTTGTTTTGCGTTTCCTGCCATTCGGCCTCTTCGTCGGAATCGGCCACAATGCCGCCGCCGCTTTGCACATACAGGGTTTGGCCTTTGATGACTGCGGTGCGGATGGCGATGCACAAATCCATATCGCCGTTAAAACCGAGATATCCGGCGGCGCCGCCGTAAATGCCGCGCTTGGCCGGTTCCAGCTCTTCGATGATTTCCAGCGCCCGCACCTTGGGCGCGCCGGAGAGCGTACCGGCGGGGAAAGTGGCCGCCAGCACGGCCATATTGCCGGTATCGGGTTTCAGGCAGCCTTCCACATTGGACACAATGTGCATCACATGCGAATAGCGCTCGATAACCATTTTGTCGGTCACCTGCACCTGGCCGGTACGGCTGACGCGGCCGACATCGTTGCGGCCCAGGTCGATGAGCATCACATGTTCGGCGATTTCTTTTTCGTCGTTCAATAATTCTTCCGCCAGCGCCGCATCTTCAGCCGGGGTTTTGCCGCGCAGGCGGGTACCGGCAATCGGGCGCACGGTGATGTTGTCGCCTTCGCGGCGCACCAGGATTTCCGGCGAGGCACCGACCACATGGAAGTCGCCGAAATCGTAGTAAAACATATACGGCGAGGGATTGAGGGTGCGCAGGGCGCGGTAGAGGCTGAGCGGATTGTCGCCAAACGGCAGGCGCATGCGCTGGCTGGGCACCACCTGCATGCAGTCGCCGTCGAGAATATAGTCGCGCACGCGGCGCACATATTCTTTGTAGCGCGCCTCGCCGGTCTCATGCACCGGCTCGGTGGCCGGGCTGCCCAGCGACAGCGGAATGGCTACGCTCTGGCGCAGCGAGGTGCGCAATTCTTCCAAACGGTTGCGCGCCTGCTGATAACCGTCGGCCAAGGCGGTATCGGCATAAACCACCAGATAGATTTTGCCGGACAGATTGTCCACCACCGCCAATTCCTGCGACAGCATCAGCAGCATGTCCGGCACACCGATGGTGTCGGGCTTGTCGGCCTGCTTTAAGCGGTGGGCGATGTGGGCAAAATGGTAAATGGTTTCATAGCCGAAATAACCGACCAGGCCGCCGGTAAAACGCGGCAAACCGTCGATTTCCGGGGTTTTGAAGGCTGCCTGAAAGTTTTCAATAAAGTCCAGCGGTGCCCCTTCGTGTACCTCGGCGAGCGTGTGCTGGCGGTAGACTTCGGTGCGCGTGCCGCTGACCTTGAGATAGGTGTGGCAGGGCAGGCCGATAAAGGAATAACGTCCGAAACGCTCGCCGCCGACCACCGATTCGAGCAGATAGGAAAACGGCCGGTTGGCGAGCTTGAGATACAGCGACAGCGGCGTGTCGAGATCGGCCAACAATTCCAGCACCAGCGGAATATGGGTATAGCCTTGGGCGGCCTGATGTTGATATTCGGACAGGGAAATCATGAGCGGTGGGCAAGAAAGCAAATACGCGCCAGTATAGCAGTTTCCGCTGCCTGAAGCAGCGCACGCTTTAACGGGTAGCAAACCAACACAGCAAAGAACCCGCGCACACCGTCAAGGCCCCCTGCCAAAAGGCCCACGGCAATGCCGTGCTCAACACCAGCGCCGACAACAGCGCCGAGAGTACCGGAATAAAATACGAAGCCCCGGCCAAAAGGGTGACACGGCCGTGCAAAATGCCCACATTCCATGCGGCATAGCCAAAGCCCATGGCCGCGGCGGCCAGCAGCAAATACAGCACCGACGTGCCGTGCCAGTGCATGACCCCGCTGCCGAAGGCCCAATACTTTATCCACAGCACCAGCGCCACCAGCAGGAAAAACAGCGTAATGGCGTTTTGCCCCTGCGCCAGCCGGGCGGTGAGCACGCAATAGGCGGCCCAAATCAGTGCCCCGGCAAAGGCCAGGCCGTAGCTGAGCGGATTGCTGCGGATATTGGCCCACATCACCGCTCCATCCAGCCCCTGTTCGCCGCCCAAAACCCAGGCAATGCCGAACACGGACAGCACAAAACCCGGCAGCAACAGCCCCCAGCGGGCCGGGCGGCGGTTAAACACCACCGTGGCCAACAGGGTAAAGCTCGGCCACAAATAATTGACCATGCCCACTTCTATGGCTTGGCGGGCGTTGGCGGCAAAACCGATGGACAGCGACAGACACAATTCGTAGCTGACAAACAGCGCACTGCCCCAATACAGATAGGCACGCGGCAGGGGTGCGATGCGCGGCCGCCCCATGCTCAAACACAGAAAAACCGTGGCCACGCTGTACATCAGCGCCGCACCGCCGAGGGCGCCGAAGTATTCGCTGACGGCACGGATCAGCCCGACCACGCTGCTCCACAGCAGTATGGCCGACAGACCGATTAAAGTGGCTTGGTTTTGGGTCATGGTGGGGAAGTAGGTAGGTCGGCTCTCCGAGCCGACAAGTTTAATAGTGTGTGTCGGCTCGGAGAGCCGACCTACGGCTATTCTGCACGCAATACCGGATGTGCACATTCATCCGTTTCCAGCCCGCGCAAAATGCTGCATTCCGGCCCGTCGTCACCGGCACAGGCATCATGCCAGCTTTGCAGGGTGGTGCGCATGGTTTCCAGGGTGGCGATTTTGGCGCTGATTGCGGCAATATGCGCGCCGGTCAGTGCCTTAACCTGACAGCTGCTGCGCTGCGGGTCGTCGGACAGGCGCAACAGCTCGGTGATTTGCGCCAGTGAAAAACCCACCGCGCGTGCGTGGCAGATAAAATGCAGGCGCTTGAGATCCGCCGTATCATACACGCGGTAACCGGCCCCGCTGCGCGGCGCCGGCGCAATCAGGCCCAGTTTTTCGTAATCGCGGATTTGTTTGGCCGACAATCCGGTGGCACGGGCGGCCTGGCTGATATTCATGGCTTGACCTTTACCTTGGGTAAAGCCCTATGATGCGGACGATAAGCAACAAAAGCAAGTTGCCGATAATGAATGCTGCCTGAAAACACAGCTGTAGGTTGGGTCGTCAGACCCAACACTTCTGGAGATTCTGGCAAATGTTGGGTCTGGCGACCCAACCTACGGCTGCTATGGCGGCTGGGAGCGCGGGCAGCCTGCCCGCACGGCATCGCAGATGCCGCCATCCATGTAGGGGCGGGTTTTATACCCGCCCACAACCCTGCAACCCACAGAACGGGCGGGTGTAAAACCCGCCCCTACACAGCTGCCTGGACATTCAAACACTGCGGTTTTGGATTATATAGAACCCATGTCGGGCATTAATGCCCGACCTACCGCTGTACCTGCAAGAAAGGAAACCCCATGTCCCTCAAACTGCCCCCGCCCGTAGTCATGCTTGCCTGCGCCTTATTGATGTGGGCCGCCACCGGGCTGCCTGAAAGCCGTGACAGCGGCTGGCATTGGCTCTCGCTGCTGCCGTTCGGTGCGGCGCTGGCCATCATGTTCACCGCCGTGCGCCAGTTCCGCCGCTACCAAACCACCGTCAATCCGTTTACGCCCGATAAAAGCAGCCGCCTGGTGCAGGACGGCGTGTTCCGCTACAGCCGCAACCCCATGTATCTGGGTATGGCGCTGCTGTTGGCGGCGTGGGCGTGGTGGCTGGCTCAGCCGTGTGCGGTTTTGGGCGTGGCGCTGTTTGTGCTATGGATCCAGACCTTTCAAATCAACACGGAAGAGCGCGCACTCACGGCCTTGTTTGGTGACGAATACCACGCTTACTGCCGCCGCACCCGCCGTTGGCTCTAAACCATATTGACAAGCATCACTTTGCCCTTATTTATGTGCCGGTGTTATCAACCCTCACCGGGAGTTTTTCATGTTGCGTTTCTTGTTAAATATCTTATGGGTGGTTTTGGGCGGTTTTTGGATGGCCGTCGGCTGGTGGGTGGCCGGCATCATTATGGCCGTGACCATTATCGGCCTGCCGTGGGCACGTTCCTGTTTTGTCATCGGCATGTTTACCTTGTGGCCTTTCGGTCATACTGCAGTAGACCGCAGCCTGGTCACCGGCCGTGAAGACTGGGGTACCGGCAGCCTGGGTTGTTTGGGCAATGTGATTTGGTTTGTGCTGGCCGGTTGGTGGCTGGCCATCGGTCATGTACTCTCGGCCTTGGCCAATTTCATCACCATTATCGGCATTCCTTTTGGTGTCCAGCATCTCAAATTCGCCCTGATTGCCCTGGCACCCATAGGCAAAACCATTGTCGATAAAGATACCGGCCGCCCGGCATGGTAGATGCCATAAACGGAGCCGGCAGGGTTCGGCTGTAAGACACATAAACAAACAGGCTGCCTGAAACGTTTTCAGGCAGCCTGCTTGGGGTATGCACTTTAGGCAAAATGCAGAATGGAATGCTGTTCTTCGCCGTTGATGCGCTCGGTCACATGCCAGTTGGAATTGTCGTTCAGCGTGAGCCAGCGGCGCTCTTCGGTGCGGTAGAACCAGTCTTTGTCGTTCTGATAAAACACCTGGATGTCGCGCGCTTCCAGAATATTGAGGATTTCGTTGGAGTGCGAGCGGGTGTCGTCGAAGTCGGTAATCGCGCGTTGGCCCATTTCGCTGTAGAGGGCATTGAGTTCCAGCAGCAAATCGTTGATGGGTTTGTCCAGCGGGCGGGCATTGAGGCCGATGCGCTGGGCTTCGTTCACCAAAATCGGATAGCTGTGCGAGGGATAGCCGGCGTTGAGCACCTCGGCAATTTGGCGCACACGCTCTTTGTCGCCGATGTGGTAGGAGAGCAGCTCTTCGCACAACATGATGGACAACGATTCGGCACGGTCCACGGCGCCGATGACCAGCGGGTGCACATATTCAAACAGCGATTTGTAAGGATTGGAGCCGGAATCTTCGGTGTTGTGGCGCCACAGTTTGACCACGCGGTTGAGCTCGTCCAAGCTCACCGACACGCGGTCGTTGTCGCGGTCGAGCGGGGAGAGGTCGTGGGTGAGCGAGGTATCGACCGAGCTTAAAAACGCCATCGGCCCCATCTGGATTTCGTCGGCGCCGATGGCCATCATGGTGGCGGCGGAGGCGCATTCCAGCGGTACCAGACTGATGAGTTTGTTGCAGTGGCCGCGAATCAGATTGACCATGCGCAGCGCTTCTTTGCCGGAACCGCCGTCGCTCTTGATAAACAGATACACGGTGTCGGCCTGCTGCACGTATTCCATAATCTGGTACAGGGCGAGCACGTCGTTGCCGCAAATGCCGCCGCGGTGGCTGTTCCAGTAACACAGTATGGGTGCTTGCAGGCGGTCTTCCAGCAGGCGGATGATTTCCTGGGTTTCGGCAAACAGTTTGGGCGGCTGTTTGATTTCGATGTCGTCGGGCATGGTATCGTCCTTTTATTTCACCAGTTTGAGACCTTTTTTCGGCGGCGTGGGCGGCGGGTCGGTGTCCTGCTGGTCTTGAAGTTCGGGTGCTTCATCGGCCCCTGCTTCCGCAGGCGCCCATGGAATCACCTCGAAGCCCATGCCTTCGTTGTTTTCGCGCGCAAACAGGGCGGCGACATGGCCGACGGGTATCCACACTTCGTGTGCCACGCCGCCGAAGCGGGCGGAAAAATGCACCCAGTCGTTGTCGATGACCAGATTGTGGCTGGCGGTGGGGCTGATATTGAGCACGATTTCGTTGTCGTGCACAAACTGCATGGGCACACGGGTGTGCTCGTTGACCCAGGCGACCAGATGCGGGGTGTAGCCGTTGTCTATGCACCACTCGTAAAGGGCGCGCAGCAGATAGGGTTTGGTAGAGGTGCTCATTTCAGGCAGCCTGTATCAGCGGCGCATGGCTTTTTCGGCCGGGGTGAGCGCTTCGATAAACGATTCGCGCTGGAAAATGCGCTCGGCGTATTTGAGCAGCGGTGCGGCGGATTTGCCCAGTTTGATGTCGTAGTGGTCCAAACGCCACAACAGCGGGGCCAGCGCCACATCAATCATGGAGAAGTCTTCGCCGAGGATGTGTTTGGTTTTGGAGAAGGCGGGCGCCAGCAGGGTTAAACCTTGGGCCAGGGCTTCGCGCGCTTTGGCCTGTTCTTTATTGCTGGATTCGGCGCTTTCCAAGACCTGTACATGGCTGAACAGTTCGCGCTCGAGGCGGTAGAGCACCAAACGGCCGCGGCCGCGCATCACCGGGTCGCCGGGCATCAGCTGCGGATGGGGAAAACGCTCGTCGATGTATTCGTTGATGATATTGGATTCATGCAGAATCAGGTCGCGCTCTACCAGCACCGGTACTTGGTTGTAGGGGTTCATCACCGCCAAATCTTCGGGCTTGTTGAAGATGTCCACGTCTTTGATTTCAAAGTCCATGCCTTTTTCAAACAGCACAAAGCGGCAACGGTGGCTGAAAGGGCAGGTAATGCCGGAATAGAGGGTCATCATGGCGTTAGGCTCCGGAAAATGAAGATAAGGGAAGGGGAGGCTGCCTGAAAGCGGTGTGTGCCTGAATATTTTCAGGAGGAAAGCTTTGCAGACCTGCTTATGGTTTCCATAAAACAGGGCGTGGGCATTTCTGCCCGCCACTTTTAGAGGCCGACGGTCAAAAAAGGTTTGGCGGGCAAGAATGCCCACCCTACGGTTTTTGAGTGCGGATATGTTTCAGGCAGCCAAATCAATGGCCGCATTATACGCATCCGTGCTTTTTAATGCCAGAAAATGCTTGTAATGCAATGATTTAAAAAAGAAAAAGGCAGAATCGCGAGATTCTGCCTTTTGGGTTGATGTGCCGCTTAGTGAACGTCTTTCCAGTATTCTTTCTTGAGGAAATACGACAAGGGCAGCAATACCGCCAACAGGAACATCAGCACGATATAGCCGATTTGCTTGCGCTGCTGTTGTGCCGGTTCGCCCATATACACCAAGTAGGCGGTCAGGTCGCGGGCATAGTTGTCGTACTCGACTTGCACCACATTGCCGTCGGGCAGGCGGCGGCTGTGCAGGCCGGTAGACTCCCAATACAGCTTGGGCACCATGGTGCCGGTGGCTTCGTCCTGTACCCACACCGGTTGGCCGTCGGCATCCAGTTCGACCGCCTGCACGCCTTGCTGTTCCCACAGCGGGTGCGGCATACCCACTTTGTCGAACACGGTGTTGTTCCAGCCGGTCGGACGGGTCGGGTCTTTGTAGAAGCCGCGCATATAGGCGTAGAGGTAATCGGCACCGCGCGAGCGGGCGATCAGGGTCAAGTCCGGCGGCGCGGCGCCAAACCAGTTTTTGGCGTCATTGGGATCCATGGCCGAATTCATGGTGTCGCCCACTTTGTCGGTGGTGAACATCATGTTGTTTTTAATCTGATCTTCGGTCAGACCCAAATCGCGCAGGCGGTTAAAGCGCATGCCGCTGGCGGAGTGGCAGCTCAAGCAGTAGTTGGTGAAGATTTGGGCGCCGCGTTGCAGGCTGGCCTGGTCGCTCAAATCAATGTCCACTTTCGGATAAGAACCGCCGCCGGCAGCCAGTGCCACGCTTACGGGTGCCGCCAAAACCAGGGCGGCAAGGCATTTTTTCAGCATTTTTTTCATGGTTGCAACCCCTTTAGATGATGATGGCGAACAGGTAGGCACCGACAACAGTGATGATGGTGTATACAAAGAACATCACTTTCTGTTTGGTGGTACTCATGGTTACGCGCTCGGGCGGGGTGCCGTCTTTGTCCATCTTGGTATAGAAAGGCATACCCAGGAAGAAGGCAAAGTAGATAATGCTCAACAGCTGTGCCACGATGGTGCGGACATCGGAGTTGGGCAGGGCGCCCAAAATGCCCAGACCGATAAAGGAAATCACAAACAGCACCAGCATGATTTTGAAAATCGGGCCGCGGTAGCGGATGGATTTCACCGGTGATTTGTCCAGCCACGGTAAGAGCGCAATCAGTACCACCGCAGCGCCCATGGCCAGTACGCCCCAGATTTGGGTGCCGAAGAAAGAAGGTACGGCACGCAAAATGGCGTAGAAGGGGGTGAAATACCAAACCGGAGCAATGTGGGCCGGGGTTTTCAGCGGGTCAGCCGGGTCGAAGTTGGGTTTCTCCAAGAAGTAGCCGCCCATCTCCGGTACAAAGAACAGGATGCCGCAGAAGACAATCAGGAATACCACCACACCCAAAATGTCTTTCACGGTGTAGTAGGGGTGGAAGGGGATGCCGTCCAGCGGAATGCCGTTTTCGTCTTTCAGTTTCTTGATTTCCACGCCGTCGGGGTTGTTGGAACCCACTTCGTGCAGGGCAATCAAGTGCGCCACCACCAGACCGATCAGAACCAGCGGCACGGCAATCACGTGCAGGGCGAAGAAGCGGTTGAGGGTGATGTCGGATACGTTGAAGTCACCGCGGATCCAGGTAGACAGGTCCGGACCGATCACCGGAATGGCGGCAAACAGGTTGATAATCACCTGTGCGCCCCAGTAGGACATTTGGCCCCAAGGCAGGAGATAGCCCATAAAGGCTTCGGCCATCAGCGCCAGGAAAATCAGCGAACCGAATACCCACACCAGCTCGCGCGGTTTTTTGAAGGAACCGTAGATCAGGCCGCGGAACATGTGCAGATACACCACCACGAAGAACATGGAGGCGCCGGTGGAGTGCATATAGCGGATGATCCAGCCGCCGGATACGTCGCGCATGATGTATTCGACCGAACTGAAGGCCACCGGCAGGTTGTGCTCGTTGAGCGTACCGTCCGGTTTGAAGTTCATGGTCAGGAAAATGCCGCTGACAATCTGAATGACCAGTACCAGCATGGCCAGAGAGCCGAAGAAGTACCAGAAGTTGAAGTTTTTCGGCGCGTAGTACTGGCCCACATGATCGTTGTACATTTTCGACAGCGGGAAGCGCGCATCCACCCAGCCGAGCAGGGCGGCGGGCAGGGATTTTTTGTCTGTGGTTTGGTTTTCCATGTGTCAGCCCCTTATTTGTCTTCGCCCACCAGAATGACGGTGTCGCTGAGGTATTTGTACAGCGGCACCACCAGGTTGGTCGGCGCCGGTACGCCTTTATAGACACGGCCGGCCAAGTCGAATTTGGAACCGTGGCACGGACAGTAGAAGCCGCCTTTCCAGTCTGCGCCCAAATCGGCCGGAGCCAGGTCGGGACGGAAGGTGGGCGAGCAGCCCAAGTGGGTACAGATACCGATGGTCACGAAAATATTCGGCTTGATGGAACGCAGCTCGTTTTGCGCGTATTCCGGCTGTTGGTTTTGCTCGGACTTGGGATCGGCCAATTGGCTGTCCAGCGTGGCCAAATCGGCCTGCTGGGCATCGGTGCGGTTCAGAATCCAAATCGGCTTGCCCTGCCATTCAACCGTAACCAGTTGGCCGGGTTCGATTTTGCTGATGTCCACCTCAACCGGAGCACCGGCTGCCTTGGCTTTCTCAGAAGGGAAGAAGCTGCCGATAAACGGGGTGGCCACTGCGAGACCGGCAACGCCGCCGGCACCGGCGGTGGCCAAAACGAGAAACCGGCGTCTCTCCTTGTTGATAGTTTGGTTATCCATGGTTGTGTCCTAAGATACAGTCTTTAATACCATCATGACCTACTGTGCTGTTCCGGTAAAAAAACAGCCGTACGGTTTCTGGGTCGGGCGTTTGAGCGGATGTGCTTTGTCTTTGATATATATGAACAAAACCCGGCGCGTCCGGCGGTGCGGACACACTGCGCCCTAAATTAAATCACCAGATTTTAACCGATTTTTGCACCACACTTAAAGTTTATTTTGTAATTGCACCGTTTGTCACGCCCGTAGCGGCCTGATTGTGTGGTACAGGCGGATGCCTGCGCCTGTTAACGCGGGTTAATTTTAACCCTTGCAGGCGGCTTGCTTTTATAGTCGCACAAAATAAGCATGAGACAAGGCGCAGCAACGCCGTATCATGCTTACTTTTGCATAACTATTTAAGATGGCGCACCCGTGCAAAGTGGGCATTAAAACATGATGCCGCACAGCCCGCCTTGCGCCATATCAAATATAAAGCGTGACGGATGTTTTCAGGCTGCCTGAAAACATCCGCATTTATCTTTAAAACGAAAGAGTGTGATGAGCCGCAGTACCTTTTTTTGGATGATTATGGGCAGTTATCAGGTGATGCTGCTGGCCGTGGTATGGACGATAGCCTGGTGGCTCAAGCCGTGGCTGGCCCGCCGCGTGCGCCGTATTGCCGCTTTGGTGGTGTGGCTGGCATTGAATGCGCTGTTGGTGTCGGCGCTGATGCGCATCGGCCCGGTGGGTTTCAAAGGCGGCAGCATCGCCTTGGTAGGCGTGCTTTATGCCGCGCTGGCGGCTTTGCTGGGTTGGGCGGCCTACGGTGTGCTCACCGCCTTGCGCGTATCGGCCTACCGTGCCGGTATGGCGGTGCGTGCGCTGATGCCGGGCTTGCTGGGTCTGTGGCTGGCCTGGGGCTGGTGGGGTGCTTATATGCCCACCGTGGTGCGTTATGAAGTGGCCATAGACAAACCCATGCCCCAGCCCTTGCGCGTGCTGCTGGTGAGCGATTTGCATTTGGGTTTGTGGATAGGCAAGGGCCAGCTGGCCAAGTTACAGCGCATCGTCGAGGCCGAGCAGCCGGATATGGTGGTGATTGCCGGGGATGTGATGGACGATTTGCCCGATGTGTACCGCGCCGAAAACATGGGTGCCGCGCTGGCACAGATTCGCGCGCCTTTGGGTGTGTATGCCACGCTGGGCAACCATGACAATTACCAAGCCGTGCAGGCGGAGATTGTGGCCGATTTGAACGCCGCAGGAGTAACCACTTTGCGCGATGAAGCCCAATTAATCGACGGCCGTTTCTGGCTGATTGGCCGCCGCGACGACACCGAGGGCGACCGCCTGCCTTTGCGGCAGCTGATCAGCGCGGAGATGGAAGGCAGCGGCCTGCCCTTGCTGGTCATCGACCATCAGCCCACTCAGGCCGATGCCAATCTGCGCACCGCCGCCGACATCCAATTGAGCGGCCACACCCACAACGGCCAGTTATGGCCCGGCACCTGGCTGGTGGGTCTGTTTCAGCAATACAACTACGGCCATTACACGGTCAACGGCCGCCATTTGATTGTCAGCAGCGGCTACGGATTGTGGGGCGTGCCGCTGCGCATCGGCACCCGCGCCGAGGCGGTGATGGTGACCATTACCGGGCGCGATTAGAATACAGGCTGCCTGAAAGTTGAATATCTTTATAAAAATAAAATCTTATGCATTTATGGCTGCGCGGGATTGAAATAATGCTTGCCCGCGCAGGGCTGCTGTGGTTTAATGCGCGCTTTCCGAAGCACGGGTGATTAGCTCAGTTGGTAGAGCGTCTGCCTTACAAGCAGAATGTCGGCGGTTCGACTCCGTCATCACCCACCAAGTTTTTTGATTTTTGCATTTGCGAAAATCTGCGCGGTGGTAGCTCAGTTGGTTAGAGTATCGGCCTGTCACGCCGAGGGTCGCGGGTTCGAGCCCCGTCCGCCGCGCCAAAGATAATTTGAAACCTGCCTGCAAGGCAGGTTTTTTTATGCCTGTCTGCCGCAAGGCAGACGTGGTAAAATGCACCGTTTCAGGCAGCCTTTGTCTGAACTTCCCGGCCCTGCCGGTCTGAAACCCTAACCATGCGCATTGGTGCGATATCAATAGTGTGCATGCTTAGTGTTTTGGCGGCAGCGGCTTTTCCCTTAAGTTTGATATAAAGGAAAACCATGTTTAATAAACACGTTAAATCATTCCAATACGGCCAGCATACCGTGACTTTGGAAACCGGTGAAATCGCGCGCCAAGCCGATGCCGCCGTGAAAGTATCCATGGGCGACACCGTGGTGTTGGTGGCCGTGACCGCCAACAAAGAAGTCAAAGCCGGACAGGATTTCTTCCCGCTGACCGTGGATTATCTGGAGCGAACCTATGCCGCGGGCAAAATTCCCGGCGGTTTCTTCAAGCGCGAAGGCAAGCAGAGCGAGAAAGAAATTCTCACCAGCCGCCTGATCGACCGTCCCATCCGTCCGCTTTTCCCCGAAGGTTTCTACCACGACATCCAAATCATCGCCATGGTGGTGTCTTTGGATCCGGAAATCGACTCCGACATCCCCGCCATGATTGGTGCCTCTGCCGCGCTGGTGCTGACCGGCGTACCCTTTGCCGGCCCCATCGGCGCCGCGCGCGTGGGTTATGTGAACGGCGAATATGTGCTCAACCCCACCAAAACCCAGCTGGAAAGCTCGCAAATGGACTTGGTGGTGGCCGGTACTGCCAAAGCCGTGCTGATGGTGGAATCCGAGGCGCAAGAGCTGCCTGAAAGCGTGATGTTGGGCGCCGTGGTACACGGTCACACCCAAATGCAGACCGTCATCCAGGCCATCAACGAATTTGCCGATGCCGTCAATCCGCAAGTGTGGGACTGGCAGGTGCCGCAAACCGACACTGCGCTGGTGGAGCAAATCCGCAGCATTGCCGGCGGCACCATTGCCGAAGCCTTTACCATCCGTCAGAAACAAGCCCGTTCCGCCAAGCTGGACGAAGCTTGGGCTGCCGTGAAAGCCGCGCTGATCACCGAAGAGACCGATACCCTGGCCGCCAACCAGATTAAAGGCATCTTCAAACAGCTGGAAGCCGATGTGGTGCGCGGCCAGATTCTGGACGGCCAGCCGCGCATCGACGGCCGCGACACCCGCACCGT
Source organism: Neisseriaceae bacterium HSC-16F19 (assembly GCF_024171525.1). Classification (GTDB taxonomy): domain Bacteria; phylum Pseudomonadota; class Gammaproteobacteria; order Burkholderiales; family Neisseriaceae; genus JALJZY01. The sequence goes on along the minus strand of NZ_JALJZY010000011.1, from coordinate 26,242 downwards.
GCGCCCCATCAACATCCAAACCGGCGTATTGCCGCGCACCCACGGTTCCGCCCTGTTTACCCGTGGCGAAACCCAAGCCTTGGCCGTGGCCACTTTGGGCACCCAGCGCGACGAGCAAATCATCGACGCCCTGGCCGGCGAATACACCGACCGCTTTATGCTGCACTACAACTTCCCGCCGTACTCCACCGGTGAAGTCGGCCGCATGGGTCCGCCCAAACGCCGCGAAATCGGCCACGGCCGCCTGGCCAAGCGTGCGCTGATTGCGGTATTGCCGCCCGCCGAGGAATTCAGCTACACCATGCGCGTGGTGTCCGAAATCACCGAGTCCAACGGTTCTTCTTCCATGGCGTCCGTGTGCGGCGGCTGCCTGAGCCTGCTGTCTGCCGGTGTGCCGCTGAAAGCGCATGTGGCCGGTATTGCCATGGGTTTGATTCTGGAAGGCAACAAATTCGCGGTATTGACCGACATCCTCGGTGACGAAGACCACTTGGGCGATATGGACTTCAAAGTGGCCGGTACCACCGCCGGTGTCACCGCGCTGCAAATGGACATCAAAATCCAGGGTATTACCAAAGAAATCATGCAGATTGCTTTGGAACAGGCCAAAGAAGCGCGCTTCCACATTCTGGAGCAGATGCAGGCAGCCGTGGCCGGCCCGCAAGAGCTGTCCGCCCACGCCCCGCGTCTGTTTACCATGAAGATTAATCAGGACAAAATCCGCGAAGTCATCGGTAAAGGCGGCGAGACCATCCGCTCCATTACCGCCGACACCGGCACCGAAATCAATATTGCCGAAGACGGCACCATCACCATTGCCGCCACCAGCACCGAGGCTGCCGAGGCCGCACGCCAACGCATCGAGCAAATTACTGCCGAAGTGGAAGTGGGCAAGGTGTACGAAGGCACTGTGCTGAAGATTCTGGACAATAATGTCGGTGCCATCGTATCGGTGATGCCGGGCAAAGACGGCTTGGTACACATCAGCCAAATCGCCCACGAGCGCGTGAAAGACGTCAACGACTACCTCAAAATCGGCCAAAGCGTGCGCGTGAAAGCGCTGGAAGTGGACGACCGCGGCCGCGTGCGCCTGTCCATCAAGGCTTTGATTGAGAAACCGCAGGCCGAAGACGCGCCGCCGGCGGTATAAGCTGTTCCCGTAGCCAACAGGCTGCCTGAAATGTTTCAGGCAGCCTGTTTTGTTTTTTGGGTATATCTGGCAGCTTGTGCAGATCACAGCAAAACAGGCAGACCCGCGGGTCTGCCTGTTGCATTGGGAAGCTGCGGCTTTATTCTTCCGGCGCTTCGCCGTCGGTTTCGTCCAGCACGCCTTCGGTGATGCTGATGTCTACCCCCACGGCGGCGCGGATTTTGGCTTCGATTTCTTGGGCTACTTCCGGGTTTTCTTTCAGCCAGGTGCGGGTATTGTCCTTGCCTTGGCCGATTTTGTTGCCTTCGTAGCTGTACCAGGCGCCGGATTTGCCGATGATGTTCAGCTTGCTGCCGATGTCGATCAATTCGCCTTCCCAGCTCACGCCTTCGCCGTAGAGAATGTCGAATTCGGCCTGGCGGAAGGGCGGGGCGACTTTGTTTTTAATGACTTTGACCTTGGTTTCGTTGCCCAAGATGTCGTCGCCTTTTTTAATCTGGCTGGCGCGGCGGATGTCCAGGCGCACGGAGGCGTAGAATTTCAAGGCATTGCCGCCGGTGGTGGTTTCGGGGCTGCCGAACATCACGCCGATTTTCATGCGGATTTGGTTGATGAACACCACCAGGGTATTGGTTTTCTTGATGTGGCCGGTGAGTTTGCGCAAAGCCTGGCTCATCAGGCGGGCGTGCAGGCCGACATGGCTGTCGCCCATTTCGCCTTCAATCTCGGCCTTGGGCACCAGCGCGGCCACGGAGTCGATGACCACCATGTCCACGCCGCCGCTGCGCACCAGCATGTCGCAGATTTCCAGTGCCTGTTCCCCGGTGTCCGGCTGCGACACCATCAGCTCTTCCACTTTCACGCCCAGTTTGCGCGCGTAAATCGGGTCGAAGGCGTTTTCGGCATCGATAAAGGCGCACACGCCGCCGTTTTTCTGGCATTGGGCAATGGTTTCCAAACACAGCGTGGTTTTACCGGAAGACTCGGGGCCGAAGATTTCGACGATGCGTCCGCGCGGCAGGCCGCCGACACCGAGGGCCAAATCCACGCCCAAGGAGCCGGTGGAAATGACTTCCAGATTTTCGTCTTTGTGGCTGCCGTCCATCTTCATGATGGCGCCTTTGCCGAATTGTTTTTCAATCTGCGCCAGCGCGGCGGCGAGGGCTTTGCTTTTTTCTTCTGACATGAGGTGCTTTCTTTCTCAAAAGGGGTTTTCGCTTTGGCGGCGATTATCGCACAAAGCGCCGTTTCTGTGTTTGGCACAGGTCTCAGGCTGCCTGAAAAATGGTACACTGCCGCCTTTGCCTGCCAGCGCTTGTTTGCCGCTTTCAGGCAGCCTGAAATACAGAATAGAGAGCGCTTGCCGTGTGCAGGCGCCCGGAGTTTGACCCGTGAATGCTTTTTCCGACTTGGGCCTGTCGCCCGAAATCGTATCTGCCCTGGTAGAGCAGGGCTATGAGACGCCGACGCCGATACAGGCGGCGGCCATCCCCAAGGCTTTGGCCGGGCATGATTTGCTCGCCGCCGCACAAACCGGCACCGGCAAAACAGCCGCCTTTATGCTGCCGAGTCTGGAGCGCCTGAAACGCTATGCCACCACCAGTACCTCGCCGGCCATGCACCCGGTGCGCATGCTGGTGCTCACGCCCACGCGCGAGTTGGCCGACCAGATCGACCAAAACGTGCAGGGCTACCTGAAAAACCTCAGCCTGCGCCACACCGTGCTCTTTGGCGGCATGAATATGGAGCCGCAAAAACAGGCGCTTCGGGCCGGTTGCGAGATTGTGGTGGCCACCGTGGGCCGCCTGCTCGACCATGTGCAGCAGAAAAACATCCAGCTCAACAAGGTGGAAATTGTGGTTTTGGACGAAGCCGACCGCATGCTCGACATGGGCTTTATCGATGACATCCGCCGCATCATGCAGATGCTGCCCAAGGAGCGGCAGACGCTGCTGTTTTCCGCCACCTTCGCCCCGCCCATCCGCCGTTTGGCGCAAGACTTTATGCGCGCGCCGGAAGAAATCAGCGTGGCGGCGCAAAACACCACCTCGGCCAATGTCGAGCAGCACATCATCGCCATCGACACCGGCCGCAAACGCGCCTTGCTGGAGCGCCTGATTCTGGATTTGAACATGAGCCAGGTGATTGTATTCTGCAAAACCAAGCAGAGCGTGGATCAGGTCAACCGCGACCTCAACCGCCGCGGCATCAGCGCCCAGGCCATCCACGGTGACAAATCGCAGCAAAGCCGCCTGGAAACCCTGTCGCAATTCAAAGACGGCAGCCTGCGCGTGCTGGTGGCCACCGATGTGGCGGCGCGCGGTTTGGACATTGCCGAGCTGCCCTTTGTGATCAATTACGAAATGCCCACCGCGCCGGAAGATTATGTGCACCGCATCGGCCGCACCGGTCGCGCCGGTGCCGAAGGCGTGGCGATTTCGCTGATGGATGCCGACGAACAGAAAATGTTTGAGGCGATTAAGGAATTGATCAAAAAAGATTTGCAGGTGGAGCGCATCGAAGGTTTCGAGCCGCGCTGGTGGCCGCAGGACAGCGCGCCGCAGCCGGAGCGCGAAGTGCGTGCTCCGCGCGAAAACCGCGGCAATACCGAAGGCGGCAGCCGCCGTCAGGAACGTACTGCGGCGGTCAAACGCGATGCCGCCAAAGACAAGGCGCGCGCACCGGCCAGCGATGCCGGTGCCGCCTGCCACCGCATTCCCGGCCGCAGCCGCCGCACCCGTTTGCAATGCGCGCTGCTGCAACCCAATTACGGGGTACGCGGGGAGTAAGTATTGAAGCATCCAAAACAGGCTGCCTGAACGTTTCAGGCAGCCTTGTTTTTGGTAAGGGCTTTATTTGCCGGAACGCTTGGCCGCTTGGGTTTCTTCCGGGGCGCAATAGATTTGGTAGAGGGTGTGGATGATGCGGGCAATGTCCGGGGAGATGAGTTCGTACACCAGGCTGCGGTGGTAGCGGACAAAATCGACGATGCCCTCGCTGCGCAGCCGTGCCAAGTGGTTGGACATGGCGGTTTGGCTGATGCCGACGACTTCGGTCAGCTCGGTCACATTTTTCTTGCCCTCGAGCAGGGCGCACAAAATCATCAGCCGGTGGGGATGGGAGATGACTTTGAGCAGCTTGCCGGCCTTGCTGGCGTTGTCGAACATTTCTTGCATGGTGTTGTGTCTTGTAGATGGGAATTATTTGTATTTTCTTTATAGAACAATACGCTGCGGCCATTGTAGGCAAGTTTGCCGCGGGCAGCAAGCATGCCAAATCCATTTACATATCATGGTTTATTGATGTAACATAGCGCCGTTGCCAACTGTGATGACAAGGAGTGAACCGTGTTTTGTCGCAATGTCGGAAAAACCGAACGCATTATCCGTGTGATTGTAGGGCTGGTGCTGCTGGCCTTGGTGTTTGTGGGTCCGCAAACCCCGTGGGGCTGGATCGGGCTGATACCGCTGATCACCGGCCTGTTGGGCTGGTGCGGCATTTATACGCTCTTGGGCAAGCGTTCGTGTAAGTCTTAAAATCTTTCCCTTAAAAACCGCCGTGGTTTAAACGGCGGTTTTTTGTATGTTTTCAGGCTGCCGCAAAACCTCAAATCCCCGTACAATACACACTCTTTGCCCTTTTCAAACTGCCGATGCCATGAGTGATGCCAAAACCGTTCATTACCTCAAAGACTACCGTGCCCCGGACTTTGCCGTGGTGCAGGTGGAGCTGACCTTCACCATCGAAACCGACCACACCCTGCTGCAATCGCGCCTGTTGCTCAGGCCCTTAAACAGCGGCGCGCCCTGTGTGCTCGACGGCAGTGCCGAGCTGGTGGCGCTGGAGCTCGATGGTCAGGCACTCTCAGCCGATGCCTACACCCTGGCGGACGAAAAACTCACCATCCCCGATGTGCCTGCCGATGATTTCGTGCTGGAAATCACCACCCGGCTCTATCCGGCGCAAAACAAATCGCTGATGGGTCTCTACGAGAGCAAAGGCAATCTCTATACCCAGTGCGAGCCGGAAGGTTTTCGCAAGATGACCTATTACTTCGACCGGCCGGATGTGATGGGCAAATACACCACCACCATTATTGCCGACAAAAAACGCTATCCGGTGCTGCTCTCCAACGGCAATCTGATTGGTTCCGGCAATCTGGAAAAAGGCCGCCACTGGGTGAAATGGCGCGACCCCTTTGCCAAACCGAGCTATCTGTTTGCGCTGGTGGCCGGCGATTTGGCCTTGGCGCAAGACCGTTTTACCACCGCTTCCGGCCGCCAAGTGGCGCTGCATTTCTACACCCGCGCCGAAGACAAGGACAAAACCGCGTTTGCGATCGAATCGCTCAAACACGCCATGCGCTGGGACGAGGCGCGTTTCCGGCTGGAATACGATTTGGACATCTATATGGTGGTGGCGGTGGGCGACTTTAATATGGGCGCCATGGAAAACAAGGGTTTGAATATTTTCAATACCAAATACGTGCTCGCCGACAGCGCCAGCGCCACCGATGCCGATTTTGAAGGCATCGAAGCGGTGATCGGCCACGAATATTTCCACAACTGGACCGGCAACCGCGTCACCTGCCGCGACTGGTTCCAGCTCTCGCTCAAAGAGGGCCTCACCGTATTCCGCGACCAGGAATTTTCCGGCGACCGCGCCAGCCGTGCCGTGCGCCGCATCCACAATGTGCGCCTGCTGCGCCAGCACCAGTTCCCCGAAGACGCCGGCCCGATGGCGCATCCGGTGCGTCCGGCTTCATATGAGGAAATGAACAATTTCTACACCATGACCGTGTATGAAAAAGGCGCCGAAGTGGTGCGCATGTACCATACGCTCTTGGGCGAAGACGGCTTCCAACAAGGCATGCGCCTGTATTTCCAACGTCACGACGGCCAGGCCGTCACCTGCGACGATTTCCGCGCCGCCATGGCCGATGCCAACCACATCAATCTCGACCAGTTTGCACTGTGGTATAGCCAGGCGGGCACACCCGCGGTCACGGTAGAGAGCCGTCTGCGCGATGACGGCGCGCTGGTGCTGAATATGCGCCAGCAAGTGCCGCCGACACCCGATATGGACGCCAAACAGCCGATGATGATTCCGGTGAAAACTGCGCTGTTTAATCGCGACGGCGTGCAAGTGCCGTTCAGGCTGCCTGAACGCGCAGAGAGCGTGGATGAAGCGGTGCTGCTGCTTACTGAGGCCGAGCAGGAATTTGTGCTGGAAGGGGTGGGGCAGGAGGTGGTGCCCTCTTTATTGCGCGGTTTTTCCGCGCCGGTACACCTGCATTACCCCTATAGCGATGCCGATTTGATGCTGCTCTTGGCGCACGACAGCGACGAGTTCGCACGCTGGGAAGCGGCGCAAACCCTGTACCGCCGTGCTGTGGCCGCCAATGTGGAGGCCATCCGCCAAGGCCAAACCCCGCCCGAACATCCCGAACTGGCGGCGGCCATCAGCCACGCCCTCAATGCCGACCTCGACCCCGCCTTTAAAGCCCTGCTGCTGCAAGTGCCGGCGGAAGCGGAATTGTGGGAGGGCGATAATGCCATCAACCCGCAGCATTATGTCGATGCGCGCCAAGCACTGCTGTTCAGTGTGGCCAAAGGCTGCCTGAAAGCCTTGAGCCACTGGCGTTTGTGGGGCTATGCCCAGGAAGAGGCCAGCGGCCTGGAGCGGCCTTACGAGTACCATCCCGAGATGGCCGCCGCGCGCAGTCTGCTCAACGCCATCCGCGTGTGGATGCTGTATGCCAACCCGGCCATGCTCGCCTATGTGCGCCAGCAATACGACCAGCTGGCGCACAATATGACCCACGAATGGGGCTTGCTCAGCTGCATCAACCATCAGGAACACGAAGAGCGCAACCAGTTGCTGGCGCATTTTGCCCAACGCCACAGCGGCAATGCCTTGGTAATGGACAAATATTTTGCCCTCATTGCTTCCAGTCTGCGCGCCGACACGCCGCAACAGGTTCAGGCAGCCTTGCAACACCCCGAATTCAGCCTCGAAAACCCCAATAAAGTGCGCGCGCTCTTGGGCAGCTTCAGCCGCAATATGCGCCATTTCCATGCCGCAGACGGCAGCGGTTATGCCTTTTTGGCCGAGCACATCATCGCCATCGACCGCTACAATCCGCAAGTGGCGGCGCGGCTGGTGCAGGCTTTCGACCTGTTCGCCCGCTTGGAACCCGGACGGCAGGCATTGATGCGCACCCAGTTGGAGCGCATCCGCGCACAAGAGGCTTTGTCCAAAGACAGTGCCGAAATCGTGGATAAAATTCTGGCCTGATGCCACAATGCGCCCAAACACAGTCGCGCAAAATGAGCATGAGACAAGGCAGCAAGCCGAAGACAGTACAGGTAGTACGGCGAGGTGCAGCAACGCTGTATCATGCTCATTTTGAAGACAGCAGGCACACGGAGAAGGCGGCATGACCCCGATACTGGCGTTTGATATAGAAACCATCCCCGATGCAGCAGGCATCCGCGCCCTGCACGGCTTGGGTGCGGACGTGAATGACGACGATGTGGTGGCGTTTGCCCAGCAGCAGCGCCGCGCCCAGACCGGCGGCAGCGATTTTATGCAGCTGCATTTGCAGCAGGTGGTGGCGATTTCCTGCTGCATGCGCTGGGGCGCCGACAAAATCCACATCGGCAGCATAGGCGACACCCAAGACAGCGAAGAGACGCTGATTGCCAAATTCTTCGAGCTCATCGAAACCCACACCCCGCAGCTGGTGAGCTGGAACGGCGGCGGCTTCGATTTGCCGGTGCTGCATTACCGCGGTCTGATACACGGCATCGCCGCGCCGCGTTATTGGGACATGGGCGAGGGCGATTTCGCCGACAGCCGCGAGTTCAAATGGAATAACTACATCAGCCGCTACCACGCCCGCCATTGCGATTTGATGGACTTGCTGGCGCTGTACCAGCCGCGTGCCAGCGTGCCCCTGGACGATATGGCCAAGCTGTGCGGCTTCCCCGGCAAGCTGGGCATGGACGGCAGCAAAGTGTGGCAGGCCTACCGCCACGGCGATTTGGCCGAAATCCGCCATTATTGCGAAACCGACGCCGCCAACACCTATCTGATGTATCTGCGCTTCGACCTGATGCGCGGCTTTTTGGACGGCGACGGCTACGAACAGGAAATCCGCCGCCTCAAACATTATCTGCAACAGCAAACCCAGCCGCATTGGCAGGAATTTATGGCCGCGTGGGGGCGTTAGGGCCTTTTCAGGCTGCCTGAAAACCGATGCGTAGGTCGGCTCTCCGAGCCGACGCACAAAAAAACAATGTCGGCTCGGAGAGCCGACCTACGGCGTGCCATCTGTAGCAGCAAACCCAGCCGCATTGGCAGGAATATGTAGCTTGGGTCGCAAGACCCAACATAATCAACTGCTCTTGGTAGCCCAAGCAACACAAGAAATACAGTCTTTATTCATCAAACACCACCATGATCAACACTCTGGCGCTGATAGGCGTGGGCCTGATAGGCGGTTCGCTGGCTTTGGATTTGAAGCGCGGCGGCCATGTGCGTGAGGTTGTCGGCATAGACATCGATGCCGACAACCTCACGCGCGCGCTGGAGCGCAAGGTGATTGACCGTGCCGACACCCGCATAGACGGCGACAGCATCGGCGGCGCCGATATGGTACTGCTGGCCACGCCGGTGGCCACTTTGGCCGACATCTGCCGCCGCATTGCCCCGCATTTGGCGCCGCAAACCCTGGTCAGCGATGTCGGCAGCACCAAGCAATCGGCACTGGCCGCCTTTGCCCAAGCTTTGCCGCAGCATCTGCCTTATTGTGTGGCCGCCCATCCCATTGCCGGTTCCGACCGCCACGGCGCCACCGCCGCCCAGTTCGGCCTGTTTGCGGGTAAGAAGTGCATCGTCTGCCCACACCCGCAGCAAGACCCGGCGGCGCAAGCCACCGTTTCCGCCTTGTGGCAGACGGCCGGGGCGCATGTGCATACCATGGATGCCGCCGAACACGATGCCGTGTTCGCCGCGGTCAGCCATCTGCCGCATCTGCTCGCCTACGCCTATGTGCATCAAATCGGCAGCGCCGATGCACGCGAGACCCTGCTGCAATTTGCCGGCAGCGGTTTTCGCGATTTCACCCGCATTGCCGCCAGCCATCCGGCCATCTGGACCGACATCTGCCTCGCCAACCGCGACAGTTTGCAAACATTATTGCAACGGCAACAACAGGAATTGGCGTTTTTGCAACAGTGCCTGCAACAACAAGACCGCCAGGCCTTGGCGGATTATTTTCAGGCAGCCAAACACACCCGCGATGCCTGGCAGGATGCGCAAGACTAAGTTTTATTTATATTTTAATGGTAAGCCGGGGTCGGCTGTGCTCAGATTTGAATCGGTGCGCCGGACGGAGTTGTCCGGGTAGGGTGCGGCAGCATTGTGTTAAATTGTAATAATCCGACACCGGCTTATTGTGCTCTGCAACAATTATCGGCATAATGCGTTTTGTCAGGTCGGTTCGCCGGCGTGACAGTTTCTCCTCTATTTCTCCTTTGTAGACTTGGCGCATACCGATATCCGGTGTGCGCATTTTTTTGTCTGCCTACCGCTGGGTTACAATGGCGGCACACTTAATTGTTCCGAGGAATTCATCATGACCACCGCTACAGTCGATTACCGCGGCGGCTTGCGCTGCATCCTGACACACAGCGAAAGCGGCACGGCCATTCACACCGATGCCCCGCGCGACAACAATGGCCAGGGTGCGGCCTTTTCACCCACCGACTTGCTGGCCACCTCTTTGGCCGCTTGTGCACTCACCATTATGGGCATTAAGGCGCAGGCTATGGGTGTTGTATTGGAAGGTGCCCGCGCCGAAGTGCATAAAGACATGGCTGCCAACCCGCGCCGTGTGGCACGGGTGCAGGTGGATTTTTATTTGTGCGGCGATTACGACGAACACACCCGCCAGATGTTGGAAGCCGCCGCCCGTAGCTGCCCGGTGGCGCAAAGCCTCAGCGCCGACGTAGTGCAGGAGCTGGTGTTTCATTACACATTGTGACAGCTGCGACATAGCAAAGGCTGCCTGAAATATTTCAGGCAGCCTTTGGTCATTTGTGAATAGCTTATTTGTCCGGAGCCGGATCTCATTCCACAGCGTATCCCGGTACAGTCGGTGGGGTACAGTATCCGCAGCTGTATTAAACTGTTTTGCCCTGTTTGGCCAATTCCGCTTTGCGGCGGTCGCAGGGGGTGTCGCAGTCGCAGACTTTTTTCATACCCAAGGCGCTGATGCCGCCGCAGCTGCCTTTGATTTCGCGGCGTTTGAAAATATAGCCCAAGGCCATGCCGAAAATGACCAGCAGGAAAAAACCGAAGGTGAGCAGAAAGATTTTCATAATGTGTTCCTTTCCGGGAGTGCGGGCTTGCCCTAGTGGATTATGGGATTAATTGTTTAAACGCCGACGACATTTCGGTGCGGAAACCGTCGCCGTTGTGCACGATGACAAATACCGCCCAGCCGTGTTGTTCCGCCAGTGCCAGCGCTTTGTCTTCGCCCAGCACAAACAGTGCGGTGGCCAAGCCGTCGGCGGTGGTGGCGGTGTCGGCCACCACGCTGACGGAGGCCAGACGGTGGCGGATGGGCATGCCGCTGGCCGGGTCGATGATGTGGGAGACGCGTTGTCCGGCCTCATCGGTGCGGAAATTGCGGTAATCGCCGGAGGTGGCCAGTGCCTGCTGTTGCAGGGTAATCACGATTTGCGAGCTGCCTTGTTGTGCCGCCTGCGGGGTTTCGATGCCCACACGCCACGGTGCGCCTTGGGCATTATACCCTTTGCCGCGCAATTCGCCGCCGATTTCCACCAGATAATGCTGCACGTCCAGGCTGTCCAAATGCTGCGCCAGCTTGTCCACACCAAAGCCTTTGGCGATGGCCGACAAATCCAGTGCCACGCCCTCGGCCAGTTTGCTCAGTTTGGCCCCGTTTTCTTGCGGCTCAATGCGGATTTTGTCCAGTCCCACCTTTTGCCGCGCCGCCGCCAGCGCCGCTGCGTCCGGCGCGTGCGTGATGCTTTTGTCGGGGCCGAAACCCCACACATTCACCAGCGGACCGATGGTGATATCCAATGCGCCTTCGGTACGCGCATGCAGTGCCACAGCTTCGTTCAATACGTGGGCAAAGTCGGCACTGATATCCAAACTTTCGCCGCTGTTTAAGCGGTTAAAGCGGCTGATTTCCGATTCCGGGTCGTAGGTGGACATTTGTCGGTTGATGTCGGCCAGCAAGATATTCAGTTGTTGCTGGATCTGTATCTCTTCGGGTATCAGGGTTTCCACTTGGTTATCCGGCGGCAGGTATTTGACCGTATACGTGGTACCCATGGTTTCGCCGCGCAGGGTGATGAATTGAGTCTGTTGCGATGCTTTCGGGCTGCAGGCGGCCACGGCCAGCAGGCATACGCATGCCCACAGTGTGCGCAGGATCGGGGATGATGTAGGTTTTTTCATGTCTTAATGGGTTTCAGGGTCAGACCTTTGCAAAACTGCCTTCAGGTAGCCTAAACCCCTGGCTGCCGTCATTCCCGCGAACGCGGGAATCCGTCTATCAGTTGATGAATCCATTGTTTTATAGTGGTTTCTTAAGTTTGCACATGGATTCCCGCATACGCGGGAATGACGTCGGTTTTATGTTTATGGTGGCACATGAGGTTTTGCAAAGGTCTCAGGCTGTCTGAAAATCTCGTTCGCCAATAAAAAGCTACCTGAAAACCGCCAAAACAGTTTTCAGGTAGCCTCTAGGGCGAACTGACAATTCGTTCACGGCTGCTTTTTTGTCAAAAATCGCCCGCTTCTGCGTTGGAAATGCTCGCAAGGTGCTCAACCTTGCTGCGCTTTCCGCCTTGAATCGGACGTTTTTGCCTAAAAATCAGCTACGCGCCCGAATGGTCAGTTCGCTCTAGCGCGGTTTAACCGCCGAAGTCGTCGAGGAGGATGTTTTCGTCTTCCACGCCCAAATCTTTGAGCATTTTGATGACTGAGGCGTTCATGATGGGCGGGCCGCACATATAGAACTCGCAGTCTTCCGGCGCTTCGTGGTTTTTGAGGTAGTTCTCGTAAATCACGTTGTGGATAAAGCCGGTGTAACCGTCCCAATCGTCGCCCGGTTGCGGGTCGGACAGGGCCACATGCCATTCGAAGTTGTCGTTGGTTTCCTGCAAGCCGTCGAAATCTTCCACATAGAACATCTCGCGTTTGGAGCGCGCGCCGTACCAGAAGGTAATCTTGCGCTTGGAGTTCAGACGCTTGAGCTGGTCGAAGATGTGCGAGCGCATCGGCGCCATACCGGCACCGCCGCCGATAAACACCATTTCGGCATCGGTGTCTTTGGCGAAGAATTCGCCGAAGGGGCCGGAAATGGTGACTTTGTCGCCCGGTTTCAGCGACCAGATATAGGACGACATCTGGCCGGGGGCTACATCGGGGTTGTTCGGCGGCGGGGTGGCAATACGTACGTTGAGCATAATGATGCCTTTTTCTTCCGGATAGGAAGCCATGGAATAGGCACGCACAATGTGTTCGTCCACTTTGGAGACATAGCGCCACAGATTGAATTTGTCCCAGTCTTCGTGGTATTCCTCCGGAATGTCGAAGTCTTTATAGGCCACGGTGTGCGGTTCGGCTTCAATCTGAATATAGCCGCCGGCGCGGAAGGGCACTTCTTCGCCTTCGGGAATGGCCAGTTTCAATTCCTTAATGAAGGTGGCTTTGTTGTCGTTGGAAATCACGGTGCATTCCCATTTTTTCACGCCAAACACTTCTTCAGGCAGCTCGATGTCCATGCTGTTTTTCACATTCACCTGGCAGGACAGACGGCAGCCTTCTTTGGCTTCGCGCTTGCTGATGTGCGACAACTCGGTGGGCAGGATATCGCCGCCGCCGCTTTTCACTTTCACCTTGCACTGGCCGCAGGAGCCGCCGCCGCCGCAGGCGGAGGACACGAAAATGCCTTTGCTGGCGAGCGCGCCCAAAAGCTTGCCGCCCGCAGGCAGGGTGATGGCTTTGTCGGCTTCACCGTTGATGTTGATGGTGATGTCACCGGAATTGACCAGTTTGGATTTGGCAAACAGGATGAGCACGGCCAAAACCAGAATAATGGCCGTGAACATCACAATACCCAAGATAATTTCCATGTGTGCGCTCCCTTATAACTGGATACCGGAGAAGGACATAAAGCCCAAGGCCATCAGACCGGCGGCAATGAAGGTAATGCCCAGACCGCGCAGGCCGTCGGGCACGTCGGCATACTTCATTTTTTCGGTGAGACCGGCCAAGGCCACAATGGCCAGCATCCAGCCGATACCGGCACCGGCGCCGTAGACAATGGATTCGGTAAAGCTGTAATCACGCTGCACCATAAAGGACACGCCGCCGAAAATGGCGCAGTTTACGGTGATGAGCGGCAGGAAAATACCCAGCGCGTTGTAGAGTGCGGGGAAATATTTGTCCAGAATCATCTCCAGAATCTGCACCAGGGCGGCAATCACACCGATAAAAGTGATAAAGCGCAGGAAACTCAGATCCACGCCTTCCATCAGCGCGCCGTCTTTGAGTACCAGCGAATACACCAGCTGGTTGGCGGGCACGGAAATGGCCAGCACCACGGTTACCGCAATACCGAGGCCAAACGCCGTGGAAATTTTCTTGGACACCGCCAAAAAGGTACACATGCCCAAGAAGAAGGAGAGGGCCATATTTTCAATGAAGATGGCTTTTACGAAAATGCTCAAATATTGTTCCATCTTTATTTCTCCACTTGCTCAGGCTTCCAGGTACGCAGGGCCCAGATGATGAAGGCGATGATGAAGAAGGCGCTGGGCGCGAGCAGGAACAGGCCGTTGGCCTGATACCAGCCGCCGTCCTGCACGGTTTGCAGCACGGTCATGCCGAAGAGTTTGCCCGATCCGATGAGTTCGCGCAGGGTGGCGACAATCACCAGAATCACGCCGTAGCCCATACCGTTGCCCAAGCCGTCGACAAAGCTTTCCAAGGGCGGCTCTTTCATGGCGAAGGCTTCCGCACGGCCCATCACGATACAGTTGGTAATGATCAGACCCACAAACACCGACAGCTGTTTGGAGAGCTCATAGGCAACGGCCTGCAACACCTGGTCTACCAAGGTCACCAGCGAGGCAATAATGGCCATCTGCACAATGATGCGGATGCTGTTGGGAATATAGTTGCGGATTAAGGAAATAAAGAAGCTGGAAAAACCGGTGACCAGCGACACGGCAATGGCCATCACCACCGCGGTTTCCAATTTGGTGGTCACCGCCAGTGCCGAACACACACCCAGAATTTGCAGGGCAATGGGATTGTTCTCAACAATGGGCGAGAACATCAGATGTTTTAAACGTTTGCTGTCCGCCATGATTATTCTCCTGCTTTGATTTTCGCCAAGTACGGACCAAAACCGTTTTGGCTGAACCAGTAATCAAACGAGCCTTGTACGCCCTTGGTGGTCATGGTGGCGCCGGAGAGGCCGTCTACACCATGTTCGGCATTGGCCGAGGCGCCTTTACCGACGCGGATGGCCACATCACCCTGGTCGTTATACAGCTTCTTGCCGACAAAGTTTTTCTGCCACAAGGGGTTGGCAATCTCGCCGCCCAAACCGGCGGTTTCACCCTGGTCGTAATAGGTGATGCCGTTGATGGTATTGCCGTCCGGCTGCACGGAAACAAAACCGTACATCACCGACCACAAGCCGCTGCCGTGCATGGGCAGCACGATTTGGCTGACTTCGCCCTGCCCGTCTTTCACCAGATACACTTCGGCGTATTTGGCGCGCGTCTGGATACCGGCTTTGTCGTCTTCCGGGCTGATGCGGATGCTTTGTGCCGGGTCTTTGGCGGCGGCGCGGGCATCAAAATTTTCCACGCCGTCCACATAATCGCCGCTGGCCAAATCCACCACCCGCGGCTCGATGCGCTCGGCGTAGACCTTGGGAATATCGGTATCCGCCTGCATCAGACCGGCCACGCTCAAAATATTGCGCTGCTTGTCGATGAGTTTTTGTTCGGTTTGCAGCGGTTTCAGGCCCACGGCGGCACCGGCAACAATCACCGAGCACAAGAGACTGACGGCCACCACCACGGCAATGGTGCCGCCAAAGCTGTCTTTGTTGAATTTAGCCATGACGAACCCTCCGACGCTTGATATTGGCTTGGACAACGAAATAATCCACGATGGGCGCAAACAGATTGGCAAACAGAATCGCCAGCATCATGCCTTCGGGATAAGCCGGATTGACCACGCGGATCAGCACGCACATCACGCCAATGAGCGCGCCATACCACCATTTGCCGACATTGGTAAACGAAGCGGATACCGGGTCGGTGGCCATAAACAGCATGCCGATGGCAAAACCGCCCAAAACCAGATGCCAGTGCCAGGGCATGGAGAACATGGGATTGGTGTCGGAACCGATGGCATTGAACAAGAGCGAAGTGGCTATCATGCCCAGCATCACCCCGGCGACAATGCGCCAGGAGGCAATGCGGGTGAAGATGATGAACGCACCGCCGATCAACAGCGCCAAGGTGGAGACTTCACCGGTGGAGCCGGGCATATTGCCGATAAAGGCATCCATCCAGGTGATGGAAGCGCCG
This sequence comes from Neisseriaceae bacterium HSC-16F19, assembly GCF_024171525.1. GTDB lineage: Bacteria > Pseudomonadota > Gammaproteobacteria > Burkholderiales > Neisseriaceae > JALJZY01. The sequence continues at coordinate 10,435 of NZ_JALJZY010000011.1, read as the reverse complement.
GTGACCGCATGGGTCAGACCCGCAGCACCGTCAACCGCCCATTGCGACAGCGCGGTGGCGCCGGAGAAGCCGTCTACGGCCGTCCACACGGTGTCGCCGGAAATCTGCGCCGGATAGGCGAAGAACAAAAAGGCGCGGCCCGCCAGTGCCGGGTTCATAAAGTTTTTACCGGTACCGCCGAACACTTCCTTGGCCACCACCACACCGAAGGTAATGCCCATGGCCGCCTGCCACAAGGGCAGCGTCGGCGGCACAATCAGCGCAAACAGAATGGAGGTGACAAAAAAGCCTTCGTTGATTTCATGTTTGCGCACACTGGCAAACAAGACTTCCCAGAAGCCGCCCACCGCAAACACCACGGCGTAAATCGGCAGGAAGAAAATCGCGCCCAAGGACATTTTACTGAGCACCCCGGCCGAGGTGGTCAGATTAATGCCCAGCGCCTGCGCCACCGCATAATGCCAGTCGGCAGCGATGTTCTGCTCCAACAGACCCAGGTGGTTGACGGCGAGTATGGCCTGGTGTCCGGCGTTGTACATGCCGTAGAACATGGCCGGAAACAGCGCCATCCACACCAGAATCATCATGCGTTTGGAATCGAGCGCATCGCGCACGTGGGCGGCCTTGCGGGTAACTTCGCCCGGCGTATAGAGGCCGGTGGCAATGGCTTCATAGAGCGCATACCATTTCTGGTGTTTGCCGCCGGGGAGGAAATGGGGCTCGATTTTCTCTAAAAAGTGCTTCAATCCCATGTTCAACCTTCCTTCTCAATTTTGTCCAGCACATTGCGCAGCAAAGTACCGTATTCGTATTTGCCGGGGCAGACAAAGCTGCACAAGGCCAAATCTTCTTCGTCCAGCTCCAGGCAGCCCAGCGCTTGGGCGCTGTCGGTGTCGCCGACAATCAGGTCGCGCAGCAGCAAAGTCGGCAGCAAATCCAAGGGCATCACCCGCTCGTAAGTGCCGATGGGCACCATGGCGCGGTGGCTGCCGTTGAGGGTGGAGGTGAAATTGAAGAGTTTGCTTTTGAGAAAATGGCCGAAAGTGGTGCGGGTGATGGTGAATTTTTCGGCACTGGGCACCACCCAGCCGAACAATTCCTTGGCGCGGCCTTCGGCAATCACCGATACCTGCAAATGATAGCGGCCCAGATAGTCGTGCGGACCTGCGGCAATGGCACCGTTGAGCACCGAACCGGAAATCACCCGGTTTTCACCGTCTTTCAGGCTGCCTGAAACCAGTTCCGACACCTTGGCGCCGACCACGGTGCGCACCAGGCGCGGCTGTGCCACTTGCGGACCGGCCAGCGCCACCACGCGGCGGCTGTCGATGCGGCCCGTGGTAAACAGCGCACCGATGGCGATCACGTCTTGATAATTGATGGTCCACACTGTTTTCTGCGCGCTCACCGGTTGCAGGAAATGGATGTGGGTACCGGCCAAACCCGCCGGATGCGGGCCGCCGAACTCGTGTACCGACAAATTGGGCGCGGAGGCTGCCGGAATATCGGCACCGGCGGCCTTGCACAGATACACGGGCTTGTCGCTCAAACGGCTCAATACGGTGAGACCGTGCACGAAATCTTCGCTGCGCTCGCGGATGATGACCTGCGGGTCGGCCGCGAGCGGATTGGTGTCCATGGCATTGACAAACAGCGCTGCCGCTTCGCCGTCCACGGCGGGCACTTTGCTGAACGGGCGCGTACGCAGCGCCGTCCACAAACCGGAGGCTTGCAGATTGCGGCGCACATCATCGCTGCTCAAGCTTGCCAGTGCAGCGGGCGCATGGCGATCGAATTCAACGGCATCGTCTCCGGCGGCGGCAATCACCACCGCCTGCAACACCCGCTTTTCACCGCGGTGTATGGCTTTGACGGTACCGGCCACCGGCGCGGTGAACACCACGCCCGGATTTTTCTTGTCTTCAAACAAGACCTGGCCCTGTTTGACGACATCGCCTTCCGCCACCTTCATGGACGGGCGCATGCCCACATACTCTTCGCCGAGTACGGCCACTTCGCTGGCAGAGACGCCTTGATGAATGGTTTGTTCCGGCCTGCCTGCAATCGGCAGATCAAGCCCTTTTTTAATTGTGATCATGTTTTGGCACTTGTAATCAGGTTCGACAGATCGGCTGCGGCCTTCAGGCCCGCCCCTTGCAAAAACACGCTTGCCGCCACGCCCGCCGATTTATTGACAGCAGGCCGTTGCAGCAAAACGATGCCGTTATCGGCACCGCCATGTTGTTGTCGCGACACGTTTTTCAGGCAGCCTGAACGCGTGTTGCGGCAGATGTGCCGGCATTGCAAATCCTGCGCCGATACGAAAGCAAGCCTGATTTTACCCAAATGCGGCGCCCCTGCCCATGTTTTTAACAAACCAATTTTGATGAAATTTAAAAAATCTTTAACATAACAGGCGGCTAGGGCTGATACGGGGTGCAGGCGGAGTGCGAAAATATAGAGCAGGCATACGATGAAATTAATAGAGAAGGCTGCCTGAAAAGCGGATTGAAGGGCCTGCCCGTGCGGCAGGCAAAAAAATAACCGCTTTCGCGGTTAATGTGGTGCCCAGGGTCGGACTCGAACCGACACACCTTTCGGCGGGGGATTTTGAGTCCCCTGCGTCTACCAATTTCGCCACCTGGGCAGGCAGTGAAGGGGCGCATTATAGCGTATTTTGCCATCTTGTAAAGGCTTGCTGAAAAATGGGGCGGCCATTCTGTTTAGATTGATGAAAAATAGGGTTTTATTTTGCCGCATAGAGCGCTGTTCCGGCCCGTGGCATAATGTGAATGTTTAAACATTCAGATGGGTTTTAAGAAGATGATGGTGCCAAAACGATGTTTATTAAAAGCCTGTGCACTCTCGCTGGCACTGGTTTGTGCCGCCTGTCAGCCACCAGCACCGGCACAAACGGCGGCCGCATCGGCGGCGGTGTCGGCCAGCGGTTTTTACGGCAGCGATGTGCGCACCGAAGGTTTGGGCGGTGATTTCACCCTAGTGGGCCATCACGGCCAAAACGTGAGTCTGGCCGATTTCCGCGGCAAGGCGGTGGTGCTGGTGTTCGGCTACACCCATTGCCCGGACGTGTGTCCGACCCATCTGGTCACCTATGCCGAGGCGCTGGCGCAATTGGGTGAGGCGGCCTCGGAGGTACAGCTCTTGTTTGTGACGGTAGACCCGGAGCGCGATACCCCGGCGCTGTTGGCGCAATATGTGCCGGTGTTTCATGCGGATTTTATCGGCCTGACGGCGGATGCGGCGGATACGGCGCTGCTTAATCAGGTGAAGCGCCAATACCGCATTGCATCGGAAAAAGTGCCGCATCCTTCCGGGCATTATTCGGTGGACCACAGCACCGGCACCTATCTGCTCGACCGCACGGGTGCGGTGGCGGTGTATGAGCCCAACGGGCAGACGGCTACCGAGCTGGCGCACGATTTGCGCGTGCTGCTGGGGCAATAATCCGCTTTTATCCATTTATTCGCTGCTTATTTTCAGGCTGCCTGAAAATATTTTTTATATTTAAAACAGATTAAATTCAAATAATTATATTTGTATATATCGGGAAATTGCCCTTTTGTGCCGCAATTTATATTGGTATGCGGGTATTTTTTTCATTTATACTGGTATCAGGCAGCAGAAAAATACGGCAGATACAGCGTATTTTGAGGATCTTTATTGTCGGGAAACATTAAGGAGGCGCTATGTTGGATTCTATTTATGCCCAGCCGCAAAAACATTTTTTGATGACCTGTTTTGCCTTTTTGGCCGCCAGTGCCCTCATCAGCGTGGCAGTGATCGGTTCGGTGGCAAGCGAAATCCAGTATCTGATTTTTCTGCCGGTGGGCCTGATGTGCATGCTTTCCAGCACTTTCGGCCTGTTGAGCTGGGCCGATGGCGACACCGCGCCAGCGCGCAAGAAAAATTATTTTGCCATTGAAGCAGCGCTGTTGCTGTTTGCCCTGTTATTGCTGCCGCCGAGCATTTGGGCGTTTTATTCTTTGTAATTTCATTATGCGTTTTCAGGCAGTTTAGGCTGCCTGAAAAAATATACATCTATATCCCATGACAGAACTCACCATAGCCCTTTCCAAAGGGCGCATATTTGAAGAAACCCTTCCCCTTCTGGCCAGCGCCGGTATTGTGCCGCAGGAAAATCCGGAACAGTCGCGCAAGCTGATTATCGGCACCAACCGGCCCCATATCCGCCTGATTATCGTGCGTGCCAGCGATGTGCCCACCTATGTGCAATACGGCGCTGCGGACTTCGGCATTGCCGGTAAAGACGTGCTCATCGAGCACGGTGGCCAAGGTCTGTACCAGCCCCTGGATTTGAATATCGCCCGCTGCCGCATGATGGTGGCGGTGCGCGAGGGTTTTGATTATGCCGCCGCCACCCAGCCGGGCTGCCGTTTGCGCGTGGCCACCAAATATCCCGATATTGCCGCCGAGCATTTTGCCAATAAAGGCGTGCATGTGGATTTGATCAAACTCTACGGCTCCATGGAATTGGCGCCCTTGGTGGGTTTGAGCGATGCCATTGTCGATTTGGTGTCCACCGGCAATACCCTCAAGGCCAACCATTTGCAGGCAGTGGAACATATTGCCGATATTTCCAGCCGTCTGGTGGTCAACAAGGCGGCGCTGAAGCTGAAATACGCCGCCATCCAGCCGATTATCGATGCCTTTGCTGCCGTGATAGAAGCGGACGAGGCTGCCTGAAAACAGTTTGTTAACCCCAAGGAGTCCCTATGAATAACGACACCTCGCCCAAGCTGGCGGTTTTGATTGATGCCGACAATGCTTCGGCGGATATTGTCGAAGCGCTGCTGGAAGAAATCGCCAAATACGGCATCGCCAGCGTGAAACGCATTTACGGCGACTGGAGCAGCGGCCTGAAAAAATGGAAAAACGCCCTGCTGCCGCACGCCATCACCCCGGTGCAGCAGTTTGCCTATACCAAGGGCAAAAACGCCACCGATATGGCGCTGGTGATTGATGCCATGGATTTGCTTTACTCCGATACCTTCGACGGTTTCTGCTTGGTGTCCAGCGACAGCGATTTCACCCGCCTGGCCAGCCGCCTGCGCGAAAACGGCCTCACCGTCTACGGTTTCGGCGAAAAGAAAACCCCGGAAGCCTTCCGCAAAGCCTGCGACAAATTCATCTACACCGAGATTTTCCAAAGCCAGCCCAAGGGCGAGCCCAAAGCCGCGCCCGCCCGTGGCCGCCGCGCCAATAAAGAGGCCGATAGCGCCGTTGCCGCCCCCGTTGAAGTGGGCAAAATCGACACCGCGCTTTTGAATTTGCTCTACAAAGCCGTTAAAGAAAGTGCCGATGATTTGGGTTGGGCCGGTCTCGGTGCCGTGGGCAGCTATGTCAATAAAGTCACCCCCGATTTCGATGCCCGCAATTACGGCTTTGCCAAACTCTCCAGCCTGATCAAATCGCTGGAACAGTTTGAAACCCAGGTGGACAACAACCAGCTGAAAATCCGCAAAACCAAGGCCGAAAACGGCAAAAAAGCCGCTGTTTCAGGCAGCCCGGCAGTAGCAGAAGCCGTGGCGCCGAGTGCAGAGCAGGCACCGCGCCGTCGCGGCCGTCCGCCGAAAAACAACGTGGCGGCACCGGCTGCCGCTCCTGCTGCCGAGCCTACACCCGCAAAAGGCAAGCGCGGCCGTCCGGCCAAAAACAGCAACGCCGCAGCCGAAACTGCGGCTACCACCCAAACGGCCAAAGCCAAGAGCACGGCCAAAACAACGGCCAAAAGCGGCAGCGGCAAGCGCGGCCGTCCGGCCAAAAAAGCGGCCAATACCGGCCACAGCTTCGGCCGCCTGATTCCGCTGGTACAGCAGGCGGTCGCCGCGGCGGCAGGCGACAACAGCGAAGGCTGGGCGCGCTTGGGTGATGTGGTTAAACAGCTCAAACAGGCCGATGCCGCGTTTACACCGCAGCAATACGGTTTTGACGATGCGCGCGAAGCCATCCACGGCATTTACAGCGACTGGTTGGAAATCCAGAAAATCGGCCGCGGCGAGCGGGTGCGCATCAACAAGCGCTATGCGGTGCGTGAAAATACGCCGCCGACGCCGGTACCGTTAGAGACAGAGGCTGAAACTGAAACAGCGCTTGTGGCAGAAGCTCCGGTACAAGACGTGGTGCCGGAAGCGGACAGCAATAATGCCGAGTAGTTTCGGCCAAGGTGTTGCACCAAAACAAAACCGGGATGGTTATCAACCATCCCGGTTTTGTTTGCAGATATGGCGGCTTAGCCCAACAAAGCCGCCCCCAACTGCCCTACAAACCAGTTCACGCGCGGGTCGGGGGTGGCGCGGGTAACGGTGCTGTAGGGCAAAAGATAGGTGGCCTGTTGCGGCAGCAGGGCGTGCAAACGGCCTTGGGCCACGGCGGCTGCGGCATCGTCTTCGGCCAGAAAACCGATATGGCTGCCTGCCAGCACGCACAGCCGCGCTCCGGCAGCGGTGTGGGCGGTGGCGGTGAACTGGCTGGGACGGATGCCGCTGAGGTGGCCGTCGTGTACAAAACCGCGTTTCACCCACACATAATCCTCCGCCAGACTCACCGGCGAGAGATTCTCCGCCTGCCGTGCCGGATGGTCGGGGTGGCAATACACGTTTTGGCGCGCATTGAACACGGTTTGGTAATGCAGGTTTTTCTGCGGCTGGGCGAAATAGGCCAGGCCCACATCGGCCTGGTTATTGGCCACGGCGGTTTCGATGTGTTCGGCGGCGCCGCCGTCAAACGACAGCCGCAAGGCCGGATAGCGGCGGTAGGCGGTTTCGATAACGCGGCTGAGAGCTTGGTTGAGCGCTTCAGGCAGCGCTTCGGCCAGTGCCAGACGCAGGGTGCCGGAGAGCACGGAGCGGTGCCATTTGATGTTTTGCACATCGCGGTGGAATTCGGCGGCGGCGTGCAGCAGCAGCGTGCAGGCATCGTAGAGCTGGTGTCCGGCCTTGGTGAGGGCAAAACCGGAGCGGCCGCGCTGGCACAGGCTCACTCCCAGGCTTTCTTCCAGATGGGCTAGATGGGTGCTGATGGTCGATTGCGACATATTCAGCCGCTCTTGCGCGGCACTGATGCCCTGGCATTCGACAATGGCCACAAAAGCCTGCAAGGCTTTCAGGTCGTGCTTGATAAGGGTGTGCAGCATGGCAGGCAGCCGTTATGCCGTAGCGGCAATGTGCACGGTCTCGCCGCTGGCGGCAGACAGGGCCTGGTTGAGCACCGCAAAAAATTCGCTGCCGTCGCGTGCGGCCAGCCATTGGCCGTTGCGGCGGGCAAAATGGTGGCCGCCGCTTTTGGCGGCAATCCATAATTCCTGATTCGGCGTATGGCGGTTGACCACAATCTGCTCACCACTGTCGGCTTCGATGGTGAGCACATTGCCGCCAAACTGGCAGTCCAAATCCCAGCCGCCCTCGTCGATGGCGTCTTCAATATGCGCAAACAGCGCGTCGGTGTGCTGGAGAAATTCGCTTTCGGTCATCATTTGTGTCGTGCAACAATTTTTATTCCGGGGGCGCTATCTTGCCATATAATAGCGGCCCGTTACAGCCTGGCATCCTGTTTGAGACCTTTGCAAAACCCCCACCTGCGGCGCATTTCTGCGTTTTGCGCTGCTCGCTCGCTTGCCTATCTATATGATATGTCTGCACTCGCTGCGCTGCTACGCCTTGAACTGCATCCACATCCGGAGGTTTTGCAAAGGTCTCGTTTGATATGTCTTGAGGCTGCCTGAAAACCATTTTCCCAAGGTGAAACCATGCCGATGCGCCTGTTTCTGATATGGGGCACCGCCGCCCTGTTGGCCGCCTGCGGCTACAAAGGCGATTTGTATCTGCCGCAAAAAGACGACAAAGCCCAGTTCGGCCCGGTGCAAACCGGCTTGGGCATGCAGCCCCTGCCACCCGTGCAAAGCCCTACCACTTATGACTGATATTGCATTCCAACCCGATTATGCGGCGCTGGCCGCCACCTACGGCACGCCGCTGTATGTGTACCGTGCCGACGCACTCACCCAAGCCTTTAACACTTACCGCAGTGCCTTCGGCGAGGCCGCCCTGTTTTGCTATGCGGTCAAGGCCAACGGCAATTTGAGCATCCTGCGCCATTTTGCGCGCCTGGGCAGCGGCTTTGACATCGTTTCCGGCGGCGAACTGGCGCGTGTGCTGGCTGCCGGCGGTGCCGCCGACAAAACCATTTTCTCCGGCGTGGGCAAGAGCGAGGCAGAAATCGAATACGCGCTGGCGGCGGGTATTTTATGTTTCAACGTCGAATCCCTGCCCGAGCTTGACCGCATCAACCAAGTGGCCGCGCGCCTGGGCAAAACTGCGTCGGTGTCTTTGCGCATCAACCCCGATGTGGACGCGCAAACCCACCCCTATATTTCCACCGGCCTCAAGGACAATAAATTCGGCATCGCCTATGCCGATGCGCTCGGCGCCTACCGCCACGCCGCTGCTTTGCCGCATTTGCGTGTTTGCGGCATTGACTGCCACATCGGTTCGCAATTGATTAATCTGGCACCCATGGTGGAGGCCTTGGAGCGTCTGCTGTTGCTGGTGGACACCTTGGCAGACGAAGGCATTGTGTTGGAGCACATCGACATCGGCGGCGGCATCGGCATCCCTTATCGGGAAGACGAAGCCGCGCCCGATATACGCGCCTATGCCCAAGCCGTGGCTGCACGCATGGCCGGACGCAGCCAGCGCCTGATTCTCGAGCCCGGCCGCAGTCTGGTGGGTGCAGCCGGTGTGCTGCTGACGCGGGTGGAATTTGTCAAACACGGCGAGAGCAAGGACTTTATTGTGGTGGACGGCGCCATGAACGACTTGATGCGCCCGTCTTTATACGATGCCTATCACCGCATCGAAGCCGTGGTGGCGAAAGACATTGCCCCGGTCACCGCCGATGTGGTGGGGCCGATCTGCGAGAGCGGTGACTTTCTCGGCCGCGACCGCACCCTAGCGGTGGAAGCCGGTGATTTGCTGCTGATCCACGAAGCGGGTGCCTACGCCGCCAGCATGGCCAGCAATTACAACACCCGCCCGCGGGCTGCCGAAGTGCTGCTGGACGAAACCGGCCAGGCCCGCCTGATCCGCCCGCGCGAAACCGTGGCCGAATTGTTTGCGGCGGAAGCGCGTTGTTTGGATTGATGTTGGTTTATAGAAGATAAAAAGGCTGCCTGAAATATTTTCAGGCAGCCTTTTTCAATAGGTTTCAGTTCTCCGGACTACCACCAGCCGTCGGTCAAACCCTGCAAACCCTGCTGGATACCGCTGCCGACGCGGCGGCCGAAGACGCGGCTGAAGTCTTCGTTGGGAGTGTAATCCACCAGATCCGGCGCTTTGATCACATCGCGCGCCACGCTGTAAATATTGCCCATCTCGTCCACCAGCCCCACGTTTTTGCCTTCAATGCCGGTATAGATGCGGCCGCTGAAGAGGTCGGGGTTGGCTGCCTCCTTGAGGCGGTCGCCGCGGCCGAGTTTCACCGCTTTGATAAATTCGGCATGGATTTGATCCAGCATCTGCTGCCAAATGGCGGCCTGTTCCGGCGTTTCCGGGGTAAAGGGGTCACCCATGCCTTTATTGTCACCGGCGATTTTCAGGCGGCGTTTGACACCGATTTTGTCCATCATTTCGGTGAGGTCAAAACCGCCACCGATCACACCGATGCTGCCGACGATGCTGGAAGGGTCGGCATAAATCTTGTCGGCGGCGCTGGCAATGTAATAGCAGCCGGAAGCGCACACGTCTTCGGTAACCACATACAGCGGAATTTTCGGGTGCTGCGCTTTGAGGCGGCGCACTTCCTCAAAGGCAATATTGGACACCACCGGCGAGCCGCCGGGGCTGTTGGCACGGATGATAATGCCTTTGACCTTGCCGTTTTTATAGGCCGCTTCCAAACCGCGGCGCAGCACCGCAGCCTGATTGTTGTCGCTGTTGATGACGCCGGAGAGGCTGATGACGGCCGTGTGCTCCTTGCCTGCGGCGGCCAACCCCTTGTTTTTGCCCGCCACCATGGCGAACACAAAGGATAAAACCAGCACCAGCCACAACAGGCGCCAGACGAGTTTCCAGATGCGCGCGCGGCGCTGTTCCTGATAGGCTTGCAGCAGCACTTTTTCCAGCACGCTGCGCTCCCAGCTTTGCGGATTGGGATTGGACGGATTGTTCATATTGGGCAGTTTGATTTTCATGGTTTTAAAGAGAAAAACGGGGTTTCAGGCAGCCTCAAGGCTTATCCGGTTTTTGTTTCAAGGCTTTTGCGTTGTTTCCAACTCGAAACAGGCTGCCTGAAACGATAAGGGCGGTGCAACATAAACATCATTTACATTTTAACCTAAGGACATGGTTTACATCTTTGCATACAAATTCAAGTCCCGGGTTGGTTAATTTTGCGCCAT
>NZ_JALJZY010000010.1 GCF_024171525.1 Neisseriaceae bacterium HSC-16F19 | reverse complement strand
ATGGCGCAAAATTAACCAACCCGGGACTTGAATTTGTATGCAAAGATGTAAACCATGTCCTTAGGTTAAAATGTAAATGATGTTTATGTTGCACCCACCGTTATCGTTTCAGGTAGCCTTTTCGGGTTCAAAACAAGCCCTGTGCCTTAAAAATGAAGCCAGACAAGCTTTTCAGGCTGCCTGAAACCGCCATCAAGGCCGTTGCCCCACCCTGTCACGGCACAGATTAGCCTGTGCTTTCTTTAAGTGAAACAACGACAAACATCGCTGCCTGAAAACACCGGGCAGCGATGTAAAGTTCACAATAACTGTTTACGCCGCGCATTATATATGCAAGAATGTATGTAAACAAAGCCACCCATACCGGGCGGCATTTTAAATTTATGTAAACCCGTATGCGCAAAACCAAAGCCGAAGCCCGACAAACCCGCGAAGCCCTGCTCGCCGCCGCCCTGGACGTGTTTTACCGCCGCGGCGTCAGCCACGCCTCGCTACAGGAAATCTCCGCCGCCGCCGGCCTCACCCGCGGCGCCCTGTATTGGCATTTCAAAAACAAAGAAGACCTGTTTGACGCCCTGTTCCAACAATGGAGCGCGGAAATAAGTACCCAGCTCGACAGCGACATCGCCACCGCCTCGCCCGACATCTGGCGCAATCTCTTGGCCACTTCGGAACAATTCCTGCACCGCCTCGCCGACGATGCCGACTTCCGCAAGTTCTGCCACATCCTGCATTTGAACTGCGAATTCACCGAAGACAACCACACCATCGTGGCCTTGGTGCAGCAATACCAGGCGCAATGGCAGCAGCAGCTGCGCCAAGCCTTCCGCATCTGCGTACAACACGGCGCCCTGCACCCGGATACCGACATCGAACAAGCCGCCTTTTACTGCCACGCCACCCTCAAAGGCATATTGGACATCTGGCTCTCCACCGCCGCCTTCGACCTCAAAACCACCGGCCTGCGCCTGATGACCGCCTGCCGCACAACCCCTATCTGCGCCACAACCCGCAGTTGGCGGATTGCCCGCCGGCTTCGTGAGTTTTGTATCAGAATAAAAGGCTGCCTGAAACTTTTCAGGCAGCCTTTTGTTACAGCCGGACCCAATCAATCAATACCGTACTCAATGGTCACCACCAAGCGCACTTGTTTGTCTACGGTGCGTTTGTCGTAGGTGCCGCCGTAATCGACGTCGTCATTGTCGCTGCTGTTGGCGGCAAGGATGTTGAACGCGCCTTGCGAGGCGCTGCGCATCATGCCCACCTTCACCTTGCCGGTTTTGGCAAATTCCTCCGCCCGCACCTGGGCATCGGCGGTGGCTTTGGCAATCAGGTCGCGCTTGATGTTTTCCAGATTGCTGAGCAGGTATTGCGGCTGCTCGAAGGTAAAGGCATCGTTTTGCGCCTTGAGGTTTTGCAGCTCGGCCAGTGCCTGCTGGATGCGCGGCAGGTCGCGGCTGTTGACAATCAGCGCCTGGGTGGCGACAAAGCCGTTGCGGCGGGTGTGGTAGCGGCCTTCGTCGTCACGGTATTCCTCACGGTGTTCGTTCACTCGCAAGGGATTCACGCTGATGTCGGCGGCCATAAAGCCCTGCCGGTTCAAAAATGCCTGCAATTTGTCGGTTTCCGCTTTGGCCGCATTCATGGCGATGCCGTAATCGGCACCCCATATGGAAACACCCACTTCCCATTGCGCCACATCGGCCTGATAAGGCGCTTCGGCCAAACCTTTCACGGTGATGGTGCCGGGCTGGCGGAAGTTTTTAAACTGGGTGCCGAGCACAAAAGCGGCGGCCACCATGCCCACGGCCAAGAGCGCGCCCAGCGCCCACCATGCGGATTTGTGTTGCTCAGACATAAACATCCTTTCTTCAATAAAGACAAAACGCATACAGGCTGCCTGAAAACATAACTCATCGTTTTCAGGCAGCCTATGTTAAAGAAAATCAATCGTCGTTGGCCACGCGCAAGAGCATCACCGGAATATCGGCCTGGCGCAGCACGCCTTCGGCCACCGAGCCCATGAGCAGATGCATCAGCCCGGAAAAACCGTGCGTGCCCATCACCAGCAAATCCGCGCCGCATTCGCGCGCATCGCCAATCAGCATATCGGCAATTTTGTCGCCGGCACTTTCCAGCACGGCGGTTTCGTAGCTCAGGCCGCTCGCCTGCAAACGCGCCTCTGCCCGCTCCAAAACCTTGTCGCCGCTGGCGGCAATCGCCTGGCGCACTTCTTCCGACTGCATATAGGCCGTGCTGCCCCAATTGAACTGGGCCAGATCGACCACGGTGACCGCGCGCACCACAGCGCCGTTTGACTTGGCCAAACCAATGGCCTCGTTGAGCGCCCGCATTGAAGCGCGGCTTTCGTCCACCGGAACCATAATTTTGCGGTACATCATGCCTCCTTTCCCCTTGCGGGATTACGGGTCGTCACAGGTATTCACAGACAGAAAAGCATGTCTGAATTTGAGCTTATCACAGTCTGCATGGCGGCGATGGTTTAAAATTGTTAACATCGCCACTTTGTTTGATTTGGAACAACACCATGAGCCGCATCAAAATCGAGCTGCCGCCCCAGCTGCCGTTTTCCACCCGCATGGCGGTGCACATCGGCGACATCAATTACGGCAACCATCTGGCCAACGATGCCGTTTTGCGCCTGTGCCACGAAGCGCGGCTGCGTTTCCTCGCCCATTTGGGCTGCCGCGAAACCGATGTCGGCGGCTGCGGCCTGATTATGGCCGATGCCGCCATCCAGTTTCAAGGCCAGGCTTTTCACGGCGACGAGCTCACCATCGACGTCGGCGCCGCCGATGTAGTACGCAGCGGCTTTGCCCTCTACTACCGCATCCGCCGCGAATCCGACCAGGCCGCCATTGCCCGCGTCAAAACAGGCATGGTGTTTTTTGATTATGCCGCGCAAAAAGTCGCCGCCACTCCGGAGGCCTTTGTGCAGGCACTCGCCGATGCAGGCTGCCTGAAATGAATCCGTGGGCACATGTGGCCGCTTTTCTCACCGCGCGGCAGCAGCAAGGCCAGTCGCCGCACACGCTGGCCGCCTACCGCCGCGACTTGCAGCAGCTGCAAGATTTGCTGGCCGAACAGGACTGCACCGGTATGCCGCAGCGCCTGCAATTGGTGGCCGCTTTAAAACAATTGAGCGCCCGCGACACCGGCGCCCGCAGCCTGGCACGCAAAATCAGCGCGTGGCGCAGTTTTTTCGGCTATCTGCTGGCGCAGCGGCTGATTGACAGCGACCCCACGCTCAATCTCAAAGCCCCCAAAGCCGGCGCACGCCTGCCCAAAGCCGTGCCCGCGGAAACCCTCAATACCCTGCTCGACCAAGATGCCGACGACAGTGCCCTCGGCTTGCGCGACCACGCCCTGTTCGAGCTGCTCTACGGCAGCGGCCTGCGCGTAAGCGAGGCGGCGGCGCTGGATGTGGCCGATGTGCTGCTGGACGCAGGCTGGGTGCAGGTCACCGGCAAGGGCGGCAAAATGCGCCAGGTGCCGCTGGGCAGCCACAGCATTTCCGCCTTGCAGCAATACCTGGCCTGCCGCCACGCCGCCGCCGGAGAGACGGCACTGTTCACCAACCGCCACGGCCGCCGCCTCACCACCCGCCAAATGCAAAACCGCCTGCGCCTGTGGGCGCTCACCCACGGCAGCGACCGCCATTTGTCGCCGCATATGCTGCGCCACAGCTATGCCAGCCACCTGCTGCAAAACACCGGCAATATCCGCGCCGTACAGGAATTGCTCGGCCACAGCAGCCTGAGCACCACCCAGCAATACACCAAGCTGGATTTCGACCATCTGGCCGGCATTTACGACCAAACCCATCCGCGCGCCAAACGCAAAAACGATTGATGGCTTTACCTTCCCGTCACTTGCCCCCCAATCATGCAAGTAAGGTAATATTTACCTTACCTTTCTGGCAGGAGTAACACAGATGGCCACACCCTCAAACTCAGCAGCAAAAGCCAGGTGACGTTTAAGCAGGAATTTCTGCAACATTTGGGCATAGCCGCCGGTGACGAAATGGAAGTCTCCAAACTGCCCAATGGCGAACTGCGCATCCGCGCCAAGCACAAAACCGCACCCGACAAACGTTTTGGCGACTTTGCAGGCTGCCTGAAAAACCATGCCCGCGTGCATTTGAGCGTGGACGATATGAACCGCATCATTGCCGATGCTGCCGCAGACACGGACACACCGCCATGAGCACCGTGGCCGTGGACACCCATGTGCTGGTGCGTTTGTTTGTGGACGATGACCCGGCACAACAGCAGGCGGCCATTGCCCTTTTGGACAGTGCCGATGCCGTGGCCATTCCCACCACCGTTCTGATGGAAACCGTGTGGGTACTGCATCGCGGCTACCGCATCCCCAAGGCGGATATTCTGGCGCTGTTGCAGAATTTCCTCGCATTCATACCCAATCTGCTCGTCCAGAGCAATGAAATTGACGCCGGTTTGGCACTCTTGGCGGCCAAGGGCGATTTTGCCGACGGCGTACATGCCTTTAACGGCGGCATGCTCGGCGCCCGGCGCTTTGCCACTTTCGACCGCCGGGCCACCACGCTGCTGCAACAAAACGGTGTGGACGCCTTGTTACTGACTGCAACTTTAGTCGAATAAAATAAGAATGAGACAAGGCAGCAAACAAGCCGCGAGCGCAGCGAAGTCCCGTGGGACAGACAGTACAGCTAGTACGGAACTGATTTTGTTGCCGCTTTAGCGGCTTACAAAATCGTTCTCTTCGAGCCGGGCGCAGTAACGCCGTATCATTCTTATTTTAAATGACTATTAAAGCTTGATATTCCATGCGCCCGCTGATCCATTTCGTCCACGCCAACGGCCTGCCTGCCGCCTGTTACCGGCCGCTGTTCGATGCACTGGCCGATGGTGCCGATGTGGCGGCGCCACCGCTGATCGGCATGAATCCCGCTTATCCGGTCGACAATCACTGGGCCTCGCTCAGCCGCGAAGTGGCCGATTCCATTCACACCCTGGGCCAAGGGCGCCCGGTGATTGCCGTCGGCCACTCCATGGGCGCAATATTGAGCCTGTTGGCGGCCCGTTTGCAACCGCAAGGCATCCGCCAGGTCATTATGCTTGAGCCGCCGCTGATTTTGGGCAAGGAAATGTGGGCGGTGCAGGCAGCCAAACGCTTCAGCCCGCGCCTGTTGGACAAGCTCACACCCGCCGGTCTCGCCGCCCGACGCCGCGACCGCTGGGAGAGCCGCGCAGCCGCAGCGGCGGCATTGCGCACACGCGGTTTCTTTAAAGAACTGGACGCAGCCTGTTTTGACGCCTATATCCGCCACGGCTTGGTGGAACACCCTGAGGGCGGGGTGACGCTGGCCATTCCCAAAGCACAGGAAGCGGCGATTTTCCGCAACCTGCCCTCGCGCTGGCAACGCCGCCATGCCGACCTGCCCGTACCGGTTCATCTTGTGGCCGGTGCCGACAGCTATTTCTCGCACAAACAATTCCCGCAAAAAGCCCGCCGCAAGCTGGGCATCCCCTATTCCATAGTGCCCGGCAGCCATATGTTTCCGCTGGCCGACCCGCAGGCGACAGCGGCGTATATCAAGACATTGATTCATAATTAATAAATTCAGGCTGCCTGAAAGATTTTTGTTACGCAGAAACTCACTATTCTGCCGAGACGTACAAATAAAGCAGTGATTGTGTAGGGGCGGATTTTATAGTCATTTAAAATAAGAACGATACGGCGTTGCTGCGCCTTTCCGTACTATCTGTACTGTCTGCGGCTTGCTGCCTTGTCTCGTTCTTATTTTATTCGACTATACATCCGCCCTCTCGGCAAACATCTGTCATCCATATTTGCTTAAGCACAGCAGGGATGCGGGCGGATGTAAAATCCGCCCCTACAGTAAGCTGCCTGAAACCCGCCCCGTTCCCCCTCCTTGTGCATCGCACCACATGCCCCGCTTGCCGTTATGACGCAAAACCAGTATGGTTGTTCAAAGTCTGCCAATCTGTGCCGCTGTGCGGCTCAGATTGGCTTTTGTACGCGTACGCAGCGCGTTTTGCGTATCGGAACGGCAGCCTGCAAACTCCGTTGCATACCCATTCAGAAGAACAAGCTAACAAGGCGGCGAGCCGAAGACAGTACAGCCAGTACGACAAGGCGAGACAACGCGGTTAGATTGTTCTTATGGATGGGTATCAGGCAGCCTGTTCCCTTTGGTTGTTCCCCATCGTCCCGCTCACTACAGGAATTACCTTATGTCCCAAATCGATTCATTGATCGCCCAATTGCAACAACTGGCCGAAAGCCAGAACCAGCCGGCGGAATTTGTCCGCTTCCTGCAATACTATTACGAAGACGCCGACGCCCGGGATTTGCAGAGCCATCCCCTGGCCGAACTGGTGGCCGCGGCGCTGTCGCACTACCGCTTTGCCACCGAGCCGCGCCGCCGCGGCCAGGCCCGCTTGCGCACCCTGCAACACGATGCCCAGGCCGCCTTTGCGCCCAACCGCACGGTGATCGAAATCGTCGCCGACGACATGCCGTTCCTGATTGACTCGCTCATTCTCAACGTCAATGCCCGCCACGCCACCCTCAGCTGGATTGTGCATCCGGTGATTACCGCCCAGCGCGACGACAACGGCACGCTCAAACAATGGTTGCGCAGCAAGAGCACCGACGAGCACAAAGAATCGCTGATTCAAATCAGCCTCGAAACCCTGTCGCCCGAACAGGCGCAGGCTCTGGCCGCCGATTTGGAAAACATGCTCGCCAAACTCTATGCCGTGGTCGGTGCCGAGAGCGCCATGCGCGACAAAGTCCATGCCATCCGCCAGCAGATTGTGGCCGAAGGCCGCAGCGACCAAGCGGAAGTGGTGGCCTTTTTGGAATGGATGGCCAATAACCACTATCTGTTTATGGGCTTCTGCGAATACGACCTCGTTACCGACGACCAAGGCCAATCGCAGCTGCAACTGGCCGAAGGCAGCGCCTTGGGCGTGCTGGCCAACCGTGAAAATCCGCGCTATTCCACCGGCTTTGCCGCCCTCAATGCCGAGGACAAAAAAGCCTGGCTGGAAGGCGACCGCCTGATTCTCAACAAATCGCAACGCCGCGCCAATATCCACCGCAACGCCTATTACGACCTGGTCGGCATCCAGAAACTGGACGCCTTGGGCAAGGTGGTGGGCCAATGGCGCTTTATCGGCCTCTACACCGCACAAGCCTACCTCTCCAGTGTGTGGGACATCCCCATCCTGCGCCAGAAATGCCAGTATGTGGTGGAACATTGCGACTACATCCGCGGCAGCTATAAAGACAAAATGCTGCACTTTGTGCTGCAAACCTATCCGCGCGACGAGCTGTTTGAAATCCACAATGCCGATTTGCTCAACATCGCCTCCGGCATGGTGGCGCTGAACGAGCGCCCGCGCGTGCGCCTGTTTACCCGCACCGACGACTTCAAACGCTATGTCAGCGCCATCGTCTATCTGCCGCGCGAACAATTCAATACCGAATTGCGCAAGCGCGTCAGCCACTACCTCACCGAAGCCTTTGCCTCCACCGAGAGTGATTTTGCGGTGCAGCTCTTGGGCGACAGCGCCATGGCCCGCGTGCACTTTATGTTCCGCACCCATGCGGCCACCCTGCCCGATTTCGACCCGGCAGTGCTGGAAGCGGACATCAACACCATGGTGCGCGGCTGGCACAGCGACTGGCAGCATCTGGCGGCACAGCAAAACTGGGACAGCAGCGAAGTGGCCGATTACGACCAAGCCTTCAGCGCCGGTTATCGTGAGAAATTCAGCCCCGCCGATGCGCTTTTGGACATGAGCGCCATCCGCAACTTGGGCGAAAACCACAGCACCGCGCTGCGCATGGGCACCCAGCCGGACAATGCCAACGCCCCTTACTGGCTGAAAATGTATTTCCCCGATGCCAGCCCCAGTCTCTCCAAAACCCTGCCCATTATTGAAAACCTCGGTGTGAGCGTGTTTGCGGAAGAACCCTACCGCATCCGCCGCGGCAGCGGCAGCGTGGGTCTGAGCCATTTCAGCCTCGCCCTGCCCGAAGGCATGGACGGCACCGCGCTGCAACAGCCGGAAACACAAACCCAGCTGCTGGCGCTGCTGGAAGAAGTGTGGCAGGGCCGCGTAGAAAACGACCGCTTCAACGCCTTGGTGGCCGCGGCCGGTATTTCCTGGCGCGACAGCGTGCTCATGCGCGCGCTGGCCAAATTCATCAAACAGGCCACCCTGCCCTTCAGCCAGCCCTATGTGGAGCAATGCCTGATGCGCCACGGCGCCGTGGTTGCCAATCTGGTGGCGCTGTTCCACGCCCGCCTGCATCCGACCGAAGCCGACGAAGCGCGTGCCGACAGCCTGCAAGCCGCCATCAAAGCACAGCTGGCGGAAGTGCCGAGCATAGACGAAGACCGCATCCTCAATGCCTTTATGACCGTGATTCTGGCCGTAGAGCGCACCAATTTCTGGCAGCCGGACGCTTCAGGCAGCCCCAAACAGGATGTCAGCTTCAAAATCCAGTCGGCCAAAATCGACTTCCTGCCCAAACCGCACCCGCTGTATGAAATCTGGGTGTACAGCCCGCGCGTGGAAGGCACGCATCTGCGCGGCGCCAAAGTGGCGCGCGGCGGCCTGCGCTGGTCCGACCGCCTGGAAGACTTCCGCACCGAAGTCTTGGGCCTGGTGAAAGCGCAAATGGTGAAAAACTCGGTGATTGTGCCGCACGGTTCCAAAGGCGGTTTCGTGTGCAAACAGCTGCCGCCCGCGAGCGAGCGCGAAGCCTATGCCGCCGAAGGCGTGGCCTGCTACCAGATTTTCATCAACGCCCTCTTGGACATCACCGACAACCTCAAAGCCGGTGACATCGAAGCGCCCGCGTACGTCCACCGCCGCGACGGCGACGACCCCTATCTGGTGGTGGCTGCCGACAAAGGCACGGCGCGCTTCTCCGATGTGGCCAACGGCATTGCCCAGCGCCACGGCTTCTGGCTGGACGACGCATTCGCCTCCGGCGGCTCTGCCGGTTACGACCACAAAGGCATGGGCATCACCGCCCGCGGCGCGTGGGAATCGGTGAAACGCCATTTCCGCCATCTGGGCAAAGACATCCAGAAAGAAGACTTCACCGTCATCGGCATCGGCGATATGGGCGGCGACGTGTTCGGCAACGGCATGCTGCTCTCCGAGCACATCTGCCTCAAAGCCGCTTTCAACCACCGCCACATCTTTATCGACCCCACCCCAAATGCCGCCAAGAGCTTTGCCGAGCGCAAACGCCTGTTTGAAGCCGTGGCCGGATGGGACCAGTACGATACTTCGCTGATTTCCCAAGGCGGCGGCGTGTATGAGCGCAGCGCCAAGAGCATCACCCTCACGCCCGAAGTGAAAGCCTGGCTCAAAACCGACGCCGACAGCATGGCCCCCAGCGCCCTGATTCACGAGCTGCTCAAAGCCGAAGTGGAACTGCTCTACAACGGCGGCATCGGCACCTATATCAAGGCCAGCAGCGAAGGCCACGCCCAAGCACAAGACCGCGCCAACGACGATGTGCGCGTGGACGGCCGCGACATCAAAGCCAAGGTGCTGGGCGAAGGCGGCAACCTGGGCGCCACCCAGCTGGGCCGCATCGAATACTGGCAGGCCGGCGGCCGCTGCTGCACCGACGCCATCGACAACTCCGCCGGTGTGGACTGCTCCGACCACGAAGTCAATATCAAAATCCTGCTCGGCGCCGAAGTGCAGCAAGGCCGCATGACCCTGCCGGAACGCAACGAGCTCCTGAAAGACATGACCGACGACGTGGCCAAACTGGTGCTGCGCAACAACTACCTGCAAACCCAGGTTTTGGCCATGAACCAGCTCAATCCGCACGGCTTTTTGCACGCCCATGCCGATTTGATCAACTACCTGAGCGAGCACGCCGGTTTGAACCGCAAGCTGGAATTTTTGCCCGGCGAAGCGGAAATCAAACAGCGCGATATGCACCAACAGGGCCTGAGCAATCCCGAAGTGGCCGTCTTGCTGGCCTACAGCAAAATCCACTGCCAGGGCGAACTCTTGGAAAGCGATCTGCCGGATGACGCCAACTTCCTGCCGGTGCTGACCGAGTACTTCCCCACCGCGCTGCAACAGCGTTACCAGGACCGCATGGGCAGCCATTATCTGAAACGCGAAATCATCGCCAACCAAATGGCCAACCGCGTGGTCAACCGCATGGGCATCAGCTTTGTGCAGCGTTTCAGCACCGAAATGGAAGCCAGCGTGGCCGACGTGGTGCGCGCCTACTGGGTGGCCAGCGAACTCTTTGACGGCGAAGCACGCTTTGCCCAAATCGAAGCGCTGGACAACCAAATCCCCGCCCACGAGCAAATGCAGCTGATGGCCGATTTCGCCCGACTGCTCAACCGCGTTTCCCGCCACATCCTGCGCCAGAAACGCCCCTTCGGCAATATTGCCGAGCTGATCGAGCGCTACCGTGAGCCCGTGCGCCAGCTGTTGCAGCAACTGCCGCAATGGCTGCATGCAGAAGAGCATCCCAGCATTCAGGCAGCCAGCGGGCGCCTCGCGGCCCTGGGTGTATTGAGCGACGCCGACCAAGCGCTGTATGCCCGTCTGCCCTTTGCCGAAAACTGCCTGTCCATCATCGATCTCGCCCAAGCGCAAAACCGCGAACTGAGCGAAGTGGCCGCCGCCTACTTCGACCTGTCGCAACGCCTGCAAATGGGCTGGCTCTACCGCGCCATCGCCGCACTGCCGCGCCACAACCAGTGGCAGAACCAAGCCTGCCTGGCCGTGCGCGAAGACATCCAGAACCTGCATATGCAGGTAACGGACAAATGGCTGCGCAGCCAGAACGACGCCGAGCGCGCCGCCGTGGATGCCGATGTGGAACGCGCCGTGGCGCAAATCCGCAGCATGCAGGGCTACGAGCAAACCGATCTCGCCATGCTCTCCGCCCTCGCCCGCAGCCTGCTGCGTTCGCTGGCGTAAGTTCAAGGCAATAAAAAACGGGGCTTTATGCCCCGTTTTTTTTGTTTGTGTTCAGGCTGCCTGAACAACAGCAGCTGTGGGTCGGATACTTGTATCCGACAAATGTTTCATACCAATCCAAAAAAATAATCTAAAAAGGATAGGCTTGCTTTATAGCATGCATTGATCCTGCGACTGCGCGCAGGATGACTGTGTGTCGTCATTCTGCGCGTAGCGACAGCGAAGTCGCAGAATCTGTTTCAGGTAGCCTTCTTTTTTATATTTAATTTTTAAATTGGTATCATTGACAGAAACCTTACCCGATGTCGGATTCAAGAATCCGACCTACGGCTTCCCCACGCACAGAATTCTGATAACATCATAAACTCCGGCCATATCCTAGGAGCTCCTCATGAACCCCAAAGTCCAACACCTGCTTGATGACTGGCAAGCCACCCAACCCGATCTGTACACCATTGCCGCAGCAGTCCGTACACTCATTCTGCAAAACTTCGACGATGTCAGCGAAGAAGTGAAATACGGCGGTATCCTGTTTGCCGCACCCGTGCCGTTTGGCGGTGTATTTGTCTATAAACAGCATGTCACCGTGGAATTCGGTGCAGGCGCCCAGATGGACGATCCGTACGGCCTTCTTGAAGGCAAAGGCAAAGGCCGCCGCCATCTCAAACTGCACACCTTGGCCGATATTCAAAACAAACACCTGACAGACTATCTGTCCTTGGCCGTCAGCGCAGCACAAAAAACGTAGCCGTAGGTCGGATACTTGTATCCGACACATGTATCATTTACAGAAGCCTTACCCAATGTCGGATTCAAGAATCCGACCTACAGCTGCCTGAAAATCCAATGTGCTTTAAAACACCCCCCGCAACAAACCATAAGCCAAATAAAACATCATCAGCGCAATGGCGCTGTCGAGCAGGCGCCAGGTGCTTTCGCGTTTAAACAGCGGCAACAGCAGGCGTGCGCCGAAACCCAGGCCGAAAAACCACAGCCCCGACAGCGTGGACGCGCCCAGCCAAAACGCCCATTTGCCCTCCGCCGCCAAGGGCGATGCCACCGAGCCCACCAGCAGCACCGTATCCAGATACACATGCGGATTGAGCAGGGTCAGCCCCAGAGTCAGCAGTAGTGCATTTTTGGCGCTTTGCCCCTTGGCCGCACCGTTTTGCGCCTGCACCGCCAAAGCCTGGCCGCCGCGCCAGGCACGCAGCAAGGCGAACACGCCGTAGGCAATCAAAAACAACGCCCCGGCCACACTCAGCACCGGCAACAGACCGCTGTAACGCTGCACCACCGCCGCCAAGCCCCAAATACCCGCCGCCATCAGCAACACATCACACAACCAGCACACCCCGGCCACCAGCAGCACATGCTGCCGCAGCAAACCCTGCTTGAGTACAAAGGTATTTTGCGCGCCGATGGCGATGATCAGGCCGCTCATCATCATAAAACCGGCCATAAAGATGCTGAACATGGGCATTCCTAAAAAAACAAGATTTGAACGGCTGCCATCTTGCCGCGTTATGAGGTGGCGGGCAAACCGCTGCACAAATTTTCAGGCTGCCTGAAAATTTGTGTTTGCCGTATAAAACAGCCCCGCACCTGCGGGGCTGTTTTTATGTCCACAACAACTGCGGCTCCTGGCGGCACAACAGCGCCTGCGCCGCCACACTGGCGCCCAATTCGCGCACGGCGGTCTCGGCAATCAGCGCCAGCGCCGCCTGCATATCGGCACGGCGGCTGCCGTCGGGATATTCCATCACCACCAGTGCGCGGCGGCTGTGTTCGGTGAGCATGGTGCGCTGACCGTCGCGCCAGTTCAGGCAGCGGCACACCGCACCGGCATCGTCGCGGTAGCAGATTTCCCCGGCCAAGGTCGGGTTATTGTCTGCCTCGCCCAAGGCATAGAAGGCATCGCCGCCCGCCGTCACACCCAAGCGCACATCGCCGGCAAAAGTATCCGCATCTTCCGCCCCGCACGGCAGGCCGTAACGCAATGAGGCGGCATTGTAAATGTCCACCAGCGGATTGATGCTGCCGACCCCGCGCCCGGATTCCACCCGTTTCAGCAAGGCCTCGATGCTGGCGCGCGCGCCTTTCTTGGTTTTAAAACGCCGGTAAGCCTCGCGCCACACCGCCACCGCCGCATTGGCACTCAGGGTTTCTGCCTGCAAATGTGTTCGCGCATCCGTGTGCGCTTGGGCAAGCAAATCCAGCACTGCCTGACTGGAAGGCTGGCTATTGTCCAAATCCTCCAGCAGCAACACACCGATTTCGGCATCGGGGAAGATTTCCCAAAAGCTGTTTTCAATGATGAGCGACATTGTGTATTCCTTGTTTGACGGGTTTTCAGGCAGCCTTTAAACATTCCATTCGTAATTCAGCCAATCACGGTTTTCCACCGCACCCAATCTTTGGTAGAAACGCTGTCCGGCCTCATTCCACGGCGCCACCGTCCATTTGATCTGGGCGCAGCCGTGGCGGCGGGCAGCCTCGGCCAAAGCCTGCATCAAAGCCTCACCGACACCCGCGCCGCGCGCCTCCTCGGCTACATACAATTCCTTCATATACAGCGCCGGACGGTTTTGCGCAGTATAGGGCAGCAGGTAATACACCAACATGCCGACCAGCCCACCGTTCGCTTCGGCCACCAAACACTGAAAATCAGGCGGATTTTTTTCAAAACCGCAATGGCGCACAATGTCCGGCGTGATGGCAAAGCTGTCGATATAGTGCTCAAACACCGCCAAATCGCGCATCAGCGGCCACAATGCTTCGCTGTCGGCGGCCACGGCAGGACGGATATGAAAGGGGTGGCTCATGTTCTGGCTCCTGGTGCATAAATCAGGCCGCCATCTTGCCGCTTTCACGCCATTACGGCAAACCGCTGCACAATTTTTCAGGCTGCCTGAAAAATTGTGCAGCGGCAAAAGCCGTATAATCGCACCCGTCCCCACAATTACCGATTCCGACACCATGCTCACCGACGACAAACAAAGCGCCGCCTTTCTGGCGGTATTACAATGGGGCAGTTTCGAACGTGCGGCGCAGGCGCTGCATCTGTCGCCCTCGGCCGTATCGCAGCGCATCCGCGCGCTGGAAGCCCGGCTGGGCTGTATGCTGGTCACCCGCGGCCAGCCCTGCGTGGCCACCAAAGACGGCCGCAAACTGCTGCCGTTTTTGCGTCACGCCGAATGGCTGGCGCAGGAAATGAGCGCCACTTTTGACGAAAGCGGCAAGCCGCTGCAACTGGCATTGGCCGCCCATTACGATGCGCTCGACACCTGGCTGATGCCGGTGCTGGCGGTCTTGGCGGCAGAGGAAGCGGTATTGTTCGACATCAGCGGCGATGACCAGGAATACACCTTAAGCTGGCTGGCCGAAGGCCGGGTGGCTGCCGCCATCAGCAGCGATGAGGCGACGCTGCACGGCTGCCGTGCCACGCTGTTGGGCTGGCAGCATTACCGCATGATCGCCACCCCGGCCTTTGCCGCGCGCCACTTTGCCGGGGGCATCACCCGCACCGCTCTCGCCAACGCGCCGCTGCTGGGCTTTAACCGCAAAGACACGCTCTACCGGCAGTTTTTGCAACAGCATTTCGATTTCGATGCCGCCCGCTGCCCCACCCACTATATTCCCGCCAGCCACGCCTATTTTCAGGCAGCCCTGTGCGGCATGGGCTGGGCGCTGATACCCGATGGTCAGGCCGATGCGGCACTGGCGGCCGGACAATTGCGCGACCTGGCGCCGGACAAAAGCCTGGCCGTACCCATGTATTGGCACAGCTGGCAAAGCCAAACCCCGCGCTTGGCGCGTTTGAGCCGACGCTTGGCGGAACTGGCGGCGGAGCACTTGGCGGTACAGCCGTAGAACAACAATATGAAAAAAGGCTGCCTGAAACATATTCAGGCAGCCTTTTGCATACATACGGGTCTTTACTCCCCCGCTTCCCCCAACCAATCCCGCGCACGCAGATAATCCTGCAAACGCGCCTCCGCCGAACCACCCTCCGGCGCATATTGGTATTCAAACCGCACCAAAGGCGGCATGGACATCAAAATCGATTCGGTGCGCCCGCCGCTTTGCAGGCCGAAGAGCGTGCCGCGGTCCCACACCAGATTGAATTCCACATAACGTCCGCGGCGGTAGAGCTGGAACTGGCGCTCGCGCTCGCCGTAGGGTGTGTCTTTGCGTCGCGCCACGATGGGGCGGTAGGCGGCCACATAGCCGCGGGCCACGGTGGTCATAAAGTCAAAACAGGTGTCGAAATCCCAGCGGTTGAGGTCGTCGTAAAACAGGCCGCCGATGCCGCGGGTTTCTTCGCGATGTTTCAAATAGAAATAATCATCGCACCAGTTTTTAAATTCCGCATACACGCCTTCGCCAAAGGGCGCACATACCTCGCGCGCGGTACGGTGCCAATGCAGGATGTCTTCTTGAAACGGATAAAACGGCGTCAAATCGAAGCCGCCGCCAAACCACCACACCGGCGCGGCGCCCGCCGGATAGGCCACAAACAGGCGCACATTGGCGTGACTGGTGGGCACATAGGGGTTTTTCGGATGCACCACCAGCGACACGCCCATGGCCTCAAACGGCGCCCCGGCCAATTCCGGGCGGTGGGCGGTGGCGGATGCGGGCATGGCCTTGCCCTGCACATGGGAAAAATTCACCCCCGCCTGCTCGAAGACCGCGCCGTCGCGCAAGACCATGGTGCGCCCTTGGCCCAAGCGGCTGTGCCAGTCGTCTGCGGCAAAGTGTGCGCCGCCGTCTTCGGCGGCCAAGGCGGCGGTGATGTCCTGTTGCGCGTCCTGCAAAAAAGCGGCCACGGCCGCCACGGGTAGGGTTTGCATTTTCTGTGTCCTTATGCTGCCGCTTTTGCGTGCTGAGACCTTTGCAAAACCCCCATCTGCGGCGCATTTCTGCGTTGTGCCCCTTGCGGGTACTGCTCGCTCGCTTGCCTTATTATTAAGGATGTCTGTCCCGCGGGGATTTCCTACGGTCACGCTCGCTGCGCTGCTACGCCTTGAACTGCAACTATTCAACCTCTCTGGCATCTGGAGGTTTTGCAAAGGTCTCATGCTATGATGCGGCTTTTTGAAGAACTCTTATTATAGCGTATTCAAGCGCTTCACATGCCTATGAATCCTGCCGACCGCATCCGCGAACTCACCGCCGAGCTCAACCGCTACGCCCACGAATACTATACCTTGGACGCGCCCAGCGTGTCCGATGCCGAATACGACCGCCGCTACCGCGAACTGGAAGCGCTGGAGGCGGCGTACCCGCACTTAAGGCTGCCTGAAAGCCCGACCCTGCGCGTGGGCGGGGCGGTGTTGGACGGTTTTGCCAGCGTGGTGCATGCGGTGCCCATGCTCTCGCTCAACAATGCCTTTTCGCCGCAAGACGAACAGGGCGTGTTCGACCACAGCGAGATGTATGCTTTCGATGAGCGCGTGTGCAAAGACCTGGGGCAGGCGCGCACCGAATACACCATCGAACCCAAATTCGACGGCCTCGCCATCAGCCTCAGCTATCAACACGGCGTGTTGCGGCAGGCGGCCACCCGTGGCGACGGCAGCAGCGGCGAAGACGTCACCGACAATATCAAAACCATACGCAGCATCCCCCTGCGTCTGCACGGCGACGACGTGCCGGAACTGATAGAAGTGCGTGGCGAAGTGCTGATGCTGAAAGCCGATTTTGCCGCCCTCAACCAACGCCAGCAGGCCGCCGGACAAAAAACCTTTGCCAACCCGCGCAATGCCGCCGCCGGCAGCCTGCGCCAGCTCGATTCGCGCATCACCGCCTCGCGGCGGCTGCATTTTTTCGCCTACGGCATTGCCCGTTTGCAAGGCGGCGCCGGGTTGGAGACGCATTTGGCCGAGCTGGAATATTTGGCTCAATTGGGCTTCAGGCTGCCTGAAAACGGTTTTGCCGTCTGCGCCGATATGGCAGAAGTATTGGCGTTTTACGAACAGATGGCCCGACAGCGCCCCCAACTGCCCTATGAAATCGACGGCATGGTGGTCAAGGTCAACCGCTTGGCCGAACAGCAGCAGCTGGGCTTTGTCTCGCGCGCGCCGCGCTGGGCCATTGCGCACAAATTCCCTGCCGAAGAAGCGCTCACCGTGGTGGAAGCCATAGACGTTCAGGTGGGGCGCACCGGCGCCGTCACCCCGGTGGCGCGGCTGAAACCGGTGTTTGTCGGCGGCGTCACCGTGACCAATGCCACCCTGCACAATCAGGACGAAGTCAGCCGCAAAGACGTGCGCGTGGGCGACACCGTGGTGGTGCGCCGCGCCGGCGACGTGATTCCGGAAGTGGTGCGCGTACTCACCGACAAACGCCCCATGGTAGAAACACCCGGCGCCGATTTGTTTTCAGGCAGCCTGGCGCCGCAATACCCGCCCTACCGCCTGCCGGGCGAATGTCCGGTTTGCGGCAGCGCGGTAGTGCGCGAAGACAACGAAGCCGTGGCCCGTTGCAGCGGCGGCATGCTGTGCCAGGCACAACGCGCACAAGGGCTGATTCATTTTGCCGCACGCAAGGCCATGGACATCGACGGTTTGGGGCAAAAACAAATCGAAGCGCTGGTAGCGCAGGATTTGGTACACGGCTTTGCCGACCTCTACCGCCTCGACATCGCCACCCTGCAAAAAATCAAAGACAGCGACGGCGACGAGGGCGGCAAAGCCAAGCCGCAGAAATGGGCGCAAAACATCCTCGACGGCATCAACGCCAGCCGCCACCCGCCCCTGGCGCGGCTGCTGTTTGCGCTCGGCATCCGCCATGTCGGCGAGAGCACCGCCAAACAGCTGGCCGCCGCCTTCGGCAGTTTGGAACGGGTGCGCCGGGCGCCCGAAGCCCTGCTCGCCTGCCTGCCCGACATCGGCGCCGTGGTGGCATCCGCCATTGCCGCCTATTTCAGGCAGCCCGAACAAAACCGCCTGCTCGACGATTTGCTCGCCGCCGGTGTCGCACCGCAAAGCCAGACACCCAGCGTATCCTTGGCGCAATACGCCACACCGGAACGCTGGCTGGCACGCCTGCCCGGCTTCAAAATCAGCGAAAAACGCGCCGCCGAATTGTGGGCGCTGGCAGGCGGCTTTGACGGCCTGTTGCACGATGCCGCCCTGCCGCAAACCTGGCAGGACTGGCGCGCGCTGCCTGAAAACCGCGCCCACATCGAAGCCATAGCCGCCTTTTTGGCACAGGAACCGCAGGCAGATACCGAAGCTGTTTCAGGCAGCCACAACAGCGCCGTATCCGGCAAAACCTTTGTACTCACCGGCACCCTGCCCACGCTCAAACGCGACGAGGCTGCGGCCTTGATTGAAGCGGCCGGCGGCAAGGTGAGCGGCAGCGTGTCCAAGAAAACCGATTATGTGGTGGCCGGGGAAGCGGCGGGCAGCAAGCTCGACAAAGCGCAGTCCTTGGGCGTGGCCATATTGGACGAAGCGGCTTTGCTGGCATTATTGCAGGCATAAGCACGGATAAAAACATGTCGGATTCTTGAATCCGACCGAGGGCTGACACCCAATAAAAACAGGCTGCCTGAAACCCTTCAGGCAGCCTGTTTTTATGCAGACTAAGCTTAGGCCATGCCTTTGGCTTTCAGTACTTCCAGCATGGTGCTGCCCAGCTCGGCCGGGCTGCGGGTGTAGGCCATGCCGGCTTTTTCAAAGGCGCGGAATTTTTCTTCCGCAGTGCCTTTGCCGCCGGAAATAATGGCACCGGCGTGGCCCATGCGTTTGCCTTTGGGCGCGGTCACACCGGCAATATAGCCGACTACCGGTTTGGTCACATTGCTTTGAATGTACTCGGCCGCTTCTTCTTCGGCGGTACCGCCGATTTCACCGATCATGATGATGGCGTCGGTATCGGGGTCGTCTTGGAAGAGTTTCAAGGCATCGATTTGGTTCATGCCCGGAATCGGGTCGCCGCCGATACCGATACAGGTGGACTGGCCCAGACCCAGCTTGGTGGTTTGCGCCACGGCTTCATAGGTCAGGGTGCCGGAACGGGAAATGATGCCGATGCGGCCGGGCTGGTGGATGTGGCCGGGCATAATGCCGATTTTGCACTCGCCGGGGGTGATCACGCCGGGGCAGTTGGGGCCGACCAAGCGAGTGCCGTTGCCGTTGGTTTCCAGATAGCGCTTGGCTTTGAGCATGTCCAAGGTGGGCACGCCTTCGGTGATCACCACCACCAGGCCGACACCGGAATCCACGGCTTCAACGATGGAATCCAGCACGAAGGGCGCCGGTACGTAGATCACGGAAGCATCGGCGCCGGTTTCGCGCACGGCGTCTTTCATGGTGTTGAAAACCGGCAGGCCCAGATGGGTTTGGCCGCCTTTGCCCGGAGTCACACCGCCGACCACTTTGGTGCCGTAGGCAATGGCCTGCTCGGAGTGGAAAGTACCGTTTTTGCCGGTAAAGCCCTGTACCAATACTTTGGTGTCTTTATTGATTAAAACGCTCATGTGTTGTCCTTTTGATTTGTCTGCCTTAGCCCTTAACGGCGGCCACGATTTTTTCGGCGGCGTCGTTGAGGCCGTCGGCGGAAGTCAGTTTCAGGCCGGATTCGTTAAGAATCTTGGCCCCCAGTTCGGCATTATTGCCTTCCAGACGCACCACCACCGGCACGGTGACATTGACTTCTTTCACGGCAGCGACAATGGCTTCGGCAATCATGTCGCAACGGACGATGCCGCCGAAGATGTTGATCAGCACGCCTTGTACGGAAGAGTCGGCCAGAATCAGTTTGAAGGCTTCGATCACGCGCTCTTTGGTGGCGCCGCCGCCCACGTCGAGGAAGTTGGCCGGTTGGCCGCCTTTGAGCTTGATGATGTCCATGGTGGCCATGGCCAGGCCGGCACCGTTCACCATACAGCCGATATTGCCTTCCAGGGCCACATAGTTGAGGTCGAATTCGGAGGCTTTCAGTTCGCGCTCGTTTTCTTGCGACTTGTCGCGCAGGGCGGCGATTTTGGGCAGGCGGTAAAGCGCATTGCTGTCGATGCCGATTTTGCCGTCCACGCAGGCCAATTCGCCGTTTTCGCGCACGGCCAGGGGATTAACTTCAAACAGGGCGAAATCATTTTCGACAAAGGCTTTGTAGGCGCCGGTCATCAGTTTGACGAATTCGTTGATTTGTTTGTCTTGCAGGCCCAATTGGAAAGCCACGTCGCGGGCTTGGCAGGCTTGCAGGCCCACCAGCGGATCCACGGTCACTTTGAAGATTTTTTCCGGGGTTTCTTCGGCCACTTTTTCAATTTCCACGCCGCCTTCGGTGGACGCCATAAAGGTCACACGGCGGGTGGAGCGGTCTACCACCGCACCCAGATACAGTTCGGTTTTCACCGGATACATGTCTTCGCACACCAGCACGCTGTTGACCGGTTGGCCGCCCGCGTCGGTTTGGTAGGTTACCAGGTTGGTACCGATAAGGCTTTCGGCCACTTCTTTGGCTTCTTCGCGGCTTTTCACCACTTTCACACCGCCCGCCTTACCGCGGCCGCCGGCGTGTACCTGGGCTTTGACGACGGCAAATTTGCCGCCCAATTTGTCAAAAGCGGCAGCGGCTTCATCGCCGTTGACCGCCAAAATACCGCCTTGAACCGGCAGGCCGTAAGCGGCCAGCAGCTCTTTTGCTTGATATTCGTGTAAGTTCATTCGCAACTTCCTTTTCGGGGGTTGGGGTTAGGATTAGCCATGTGTTGCCGGGTGGCAAAACAAGGGGTGAAGTATAGGGCAAAAGCCGCCTGTTGCGGCGATTTTTGTGTGCTGCAAAAAACGTCTTTCAGGCAGCCTGAAGTTGGATGTCGGATACAAGTATCCGACCTACATTAGCGCCACGGCAGCCACATCCGCGCCAGCCCGAACAACAGCAGGCCGCCGCCGCCCAAGAGCACAAACAGCAGCCCTTTTTTGCGCGCATTGGGGGCAAACCAATAGATGGCGAGGCTGAAGCTGAAAAACAGCGCCGCCACCACCCACACCAGTTTTTTGTCCGGATAGCGGTTGAGCGTGTAGCTCTCTGTGAGCATCACATACAGCTGCCACAAACCGCCCAGACACATCATGATGATGCCGGTGGGCAGAAAATACAGACCGAGTAAATGGGTATTCATCAATAATCAATCATCAGGCTGCCTGAACAGGCAGAACGGGCAGGAGTCAGCGTTGCAAGCAATGTCGCAACAGATAAACCAAGCCGACACCCGCGGCACTGCACACGGCGGCAGAACCGCTGAGCACCACCAAGGCAATCGGCCACATCGAAGCCCCGCCGCCGCTGTAAGGCACACCGTAGGCCAGATACACAATATAGGCTGCGGCCGCCACCGTCGGCAGGCCGATACCGATGCACCAGCCGGAAATGCCACGGCTCAATAAAGCCACCAACACGCCCCAAACAAAAGACAGGGCAAATACCAGTACGGGATCCAGATTCATTCCGCCACTCCTAGAGCACCACATGTAGCTTGGGTCGTCAGACCCAACAAACCTTAACTGTGACACAGGTGTTGGGTTTTCAACCCAACCTACGCCTCACATCAGCGCCTGAGCAGACGCGTCAGCCATACGCCCATGGCACCGCCGTAAGCAGCGGGTACGCCCAAGGTGGGCCAGTCCGGCCACAAAGCAGCAAAACCGCCGTCGGCGGGCATCAGCATACCCAGATAGACAATCAAGGCCGCCACACACAGCATGGGCACGCCGATGCCGATATACCAGGCGCGGGCGCTGCGGCACAGACCGCCTGCGGCCAAGCCGCACAAGAAGGATAAAATTAAAACCCAGCCCATAATGCACCGCAAACGGGCGGGTTTACACCCGCCCCACCCTTTTCAGGCAGCCTGAGACCTTTGCAAACCCGTTGGTGGCAACGAAAAACAGGCTACAGGTAGGGTGGGCATTCCTGCCCACCATTTTAAACCGCTGAGTAACCAAGATGATTGGTGGGCAAGAATGCCCACCCTACGGCCTGCATTCCCTCTCCCGCGGGAGAGGGCTGTCAAGGGCTGCATGTATCTTGGATGGATGGCAGCAACGTTCAACATTTGGCCCTCTCCCCAGCCCCTCTCCCACAGGGCGAGGGGCTGATGCACCTGCGCGGGCATGACGGCGCATGGTGCCGACGGCAAGTGTAGCTTGGGTCGCCAGAGCCAACACTTTACGAAACTTGGCACGTTGGGTCTGACGACCCAAGCTACGTGCTAGCCGAACCAAATAGAAATGAGACAAGGCAGCAAGCCGCAGACAGTACAAGTAGTACGGCAAGGCGCAGCAACGCCGTATCATTTCTATTTGGGATGGCTAATTAACCGTGCAGGGCGCGTTTGTCGGCGGCCAATGCAGCCTCATGCAGCACTTCCGACAGTGTCGGGTGGGCATGGACGATGCGGCCGATGTCTTCGCTGCTGGCTTTGAATTCCATGGCCATCACCGCTTCGGCCACCAATTCGCTCACCATGGGGCCGACCATGTGCACGCCGAGGATGCGGTCGGTTTTGGCGCAGGCCAAGACTTTTACCGTGCCTTTGGCTTTGCCCAAACCCAGGGCGCGGCCGTTGGGGGAGAACAAAGAAGTGCCTTTTTTGTATTCCACGCCTTCGGCTTTGAGCTGCTCTTCGGTCTTGCCCACCCAGGCGATTTCCGGGTCGGTGTAAATTACAAACGGGATGGTGTTGAAATCCAGATGCGGTTTTTGTCCGGCAATGCGCTCGGCCACAGCCACACCCTCATCGCTGGCTTTGTGCGCCAGCATGGGGCCGCGCACCACGTCGCCGATGGCCCAGACATGGGGCAGATTGGTGCGGCAGTCGCCATCCACCTGGATAAAACCGCGCTCGTCTTTTTCCAGACCCACGGCTTCGGCATTGAGGCCCTCGGTATTGGGAATGCGGCCGATGGAGACGATCAGTTTGTCGAACACTTCGGTTTTGGCTTCGCCTTTGGCGGTTTCAAACGCCACGCTCACACCACCGTCCACGTTTTGAATGTCGCCGATTTTGACACCCAGCTCGATGGCCATGCCCTGCTCTTTGGTGAAGTATTTAAACGCTTCTTTGGCGATTTGCTGGTCGGCAGCAGCGAGGAAGGCCGGGGCGGCTTCGAGGATGGTGACCTCGGCACCGACACGCTTCCACACCGAACCCATTTCCAGACCAATCACGCCGGAGCCGATGATGCCCAGCTTTTTCGGCACGGCGGTCAGGTTGAGCGCACCTTCGTTGTCCAGCACATTGACATTGTCGATGGCGATTTGCGGCAGCGGACGCGGTACGGAACCGGTGGCCACAATCACATGCTTCGCTTCGACCACGGTTTTTTCGCCTTTGTTGTCCACTTCGATTTGGTAGGCATCGCCGTTTTTGCCCGCAAACGAAGCCTTGCCGTGCAGGCTTTCGACTTTGTTCTTTTTAAACAAAAAGCCGATGCCGCCGGTGAGTTTGGTGACGATTTCGTCTTTGCGGGCAATCATTTGCGCGGCGTCGAAAGACACATCGCCTACGGTAATGCCGTGGGCGGCAAAATCGTGCTGGGCGGCGTGGAAATGCTCGCTCGATTGCAGCAGCGCTTTGGAGGGAATGCAGCCCACGTTCAAACAGGTGCCGCCCAGTGCGGGGGCATCGCCGGCTTTGTTGAC
This sequence comes from Neisseriaceae bacterium HSC-16F19, assembly GCF_024171525.1. GTDB lineage: Bacteria > Pseudomonadota > Gammaproteobacteria > Burkholderiales > Neisseriaceae > JALJZY01. Next base: position 76,738 of record NZ_JALJZY010000010.1, on the reverse strand, counting down.
ACCGGCGTCGATACAGGCGGTTTTAAAGCCCAGCTGGGCGGCGCGGATGGCGGCAATATAACCGCCGGGGCCGGCGCCGATAACCACTACATCAAATTGAGACATGTGTTTCTTCCTTATGTAATTTTTAAACTATTCAGGCAGCCTGAAATCAGTCTTCGCTGTCGCTGTTGAGATCATAGGTTTTGCTGATCAGATAATCCGCCAGCAGCTGCGCCTGTTCGGGTGTCAAGGCTTTACCCTGTTCATCCCAGCCTTCAATCACGGCGGTTTCGAGGTGGGCATTTTCGGGCAGAGGCAAGCGCACTTTCATCGCCAAACGGCCATTGTCGTGCCACATTTCACGCTCGCCTTTGGCTGCATCGAAGCGGTAAATCAGACGGCCTGCCTCGTTAAAGGCCTGCGCCCTGCCATCCTCCTCGCCTTTATCCATACCGATCAGCCAGCGCAAACGGCCCTGGCGGTCGTAATGGCTTTGCCAGCCTTGCGCCAGACCGCGATCAAACACGATGCTCTGCATCAGCGAGCCGTCTTTGCGGTACCACACCACCCGGCCCTGCACCACATCGTTGTCGAAATTGCGCAAACCCTCCGGATGGAAAATCAGCGCCGGGTCGATTTGCTTGGCCTGGTTGTCCTGGTAGAAGTCCTGCACCACCCAGCTGCCGTCGGCGGTTTTGCCCAGCACGCGGCGGAAATAGCCGCCTGCCTGCGGTTGGCTGTGGTATTGGCCTTCGGCACTGAAATACAGGTCCGGCTCGTTGGTTTTCTCTTTCACCTGGGCGAGCACTTGGGCGCCGGAACGCAACACACTGGCGGTGGCCGGTGCGCCTTCGGGCAGGGCCGCGCTTTGGCAGGCTGCCAGCAAAACCGCAGCTGCGGCGGTGGTGAGGGTACGTTTGATCCAGAGGGCTGCCATGGGCTGTTTCCTTTATGTCAATAAGGGATAAGAAGGCTGCCTGAAAACTTTTCAGGCAGCCTTTGCACGCTGCGTTAAATGTCCAAAATCAGGCGGGCCGGATCTTCCAGCGCCTCTTTAATGGTCACCAGGGTCAGCACGGCTTCGCGGCCGTCGATGATGCGGTGGTCGTAAGAGAGGGCCAGATACATCATCGGGCGCACCACCACTTGACCGTTTTCCACCACGGCACGCTCTTTGGTGGCGTGCATGCCCAAGATGGCCGATTGCGGCGGGTTGATGATGGGGGTGGACATCATGGAACCGAAGGTGCCGCCGTTGGTGATGCTGAAAGTACCGCCGGTCAAATCTTCCAGCGCCAGCTTGCCGTCTTTGGCCTGGTTGGCGTAATTGATGATGGCCTGTTCGATTTGGGCGATGCTCATTTGGTCGGCATCACGCAGGATGGGCACCACCAGACCGCGCGGGCTGCCGATGGCGATACCGATGTCGTAGAAACCGTGGTACACGATGTCGGTGCCGTCCACGGAGGCGTTCACAATCGGGTATTTCTTCAGCGCGGCCACGGCGGCTTTAACGAAGAAGGACATAAAGCCCAGCTTCACGCCGTATTCTTTCTCGAACTTGTCTTTGTATTTGTTGCGCAAGTCCATCACCGGCTGCATATTCACTTCGTTGAAGGTGGTGAGGATGGCGTTTTCGGCCTGGGATTGCAGCAGGCGCTCGGCCACGCGGGCGCGCAGGCGGCTCATGGGCACGCGCTGTTCGCTGCGTCCGGCAGCGGCGGCTTGCGGCACCGGGTTGGCCGAGGGTTGCGCCACCGGCGCGGCGGCCAGGGCGGCGGCGGCGTTTTGCACGTCTTCTTTCAACACGCGGCCGTCACGGCCGGAGCCTTGTACGGCGGCCACATCCACGCCGGTTTCGGCGGCCAGTTTGGCGGCGGCGGGCATGGCCACACCGGCTTGTGCCTGGCTGGCAGCTGCGGCAGGTGCGGCGGCTTCGGCAGCCGGAGCGGCGGCGGCGGGTGCATCACCGGCTTTGGCGGCGGTGTCGATTTTGGCCAGCAGCTGGCCTGCGGTCACGGTGGCACCGTCTTGTTCGATGATTTCCACCAGTACACCGGCTTGTTGCGCCGGCAATTCCAGCACCACTTTGTCGGTTTCCAGATCGATCAGGTTTTCGTCGCGTGCAACATAGTCACCCACTTTCTTGTGCCAAGACATCAGCGTGGCTTCGGAAACGCTTTCAGGCAGCATCGGGACGGTAATTTCGATAATCATGATTTTGGCTCCTCATGGGCCGCAGGGCGGCCGGGTTATTTCGATGGTATTTATTTCAAGTTCAAAGCGTCATCTACCAGCTGTTTGAGCTGGGCGATGTGGGTGCTCATATAGCCTACGGCCGGAGAGGCGCTGCTCGGACGTCCCGCAAACAGTACTTTGCGTTTGCCGGCCACTTCTTCCACGCGGTGACGGATCTGGTACCAGGCGCCCTGGTTTTTCGGCTCTTCCTGTACCCACATCACCTCGGCGGCATTGGCGTAGCGGCTGATTTCGGCCGCCACCTGCTCGTAGGGGAAGGGATAGAGCTGCTCCACGCGCACGATGGCGATGTCGTTTTGCAGCTCGCGCTCGTCGCGCGCCTTGATGAGGTCGTAATACACCTGTCCGGCACACAGAATCACGCGCTTGATCTTGTCCTCGGCACCGCTCAGCGCATCGCCGATCACCGGGCGGAAGCTGCTGCCCTCGGTAAAGTCGCTCAAGGCACTCATGGAGTCTTTAAAACGCAGCAGGCGTTTGGACATAAAGATGATCAAGGGCTTGCGGTAAGGGCGCAGCACCTGGCGGCGCAATACATGGAACATTTGCGAGGCTTCGGAAGGCATCACAATCTGCATATTGTGCTCGGAGCACAGTTGCAGCCAGCGTTCCAGACGGGCGGAGGAGTGCTCCGGGCCTTGGCCGTCGTAGCCGTGCGGCAGAATCACCGTCAGGCCGCACAAACGGCCCCATTTGGTTTCGCCGGAAGCGATAAACTGGTCAATGGCCACTTGCGCGCCGTTGGCGAAATCGCCGAATTGCGCTTCCCAAATCACCAATTGGTCCGGAGCAGCGCAGGCAAAGCCGTATTCGTAGGCCAACACCGCCTCTTCGTTGAGGATGGAGTCGATGACCATAAACGGCGCCTGGTTGTCGCTCATGTGGCGCAGCGGCACATAGGCACCGGCATCGTTTTTCTCACGGTTTTGATCGTGCAGCACGGCATGGCGGTGCGAGAAGGTACCGCGGCCGGAATCTTCGCCGGAAATGCGCACACCGTGGCCGTTGGTCACCAGGCTGGCATAAGCCAGGGTTTCAGCCATGCCCCAATCCACGGGCTGGTCACCCGCGGCCATGGCGCGGCGCGCTTCCAACAGCTTCTTCACGGTATTGTGCAGGGTGAAGCCTTCCGGCGCCTGGGTAAACACATCGGCCAGGCGTTTGATGTCGGCGGCAGGCAAAGCGGTGTCGGTGGGATGGTTCCAATGGGTGCCGAAGTATTGCGACCAATCCACGGCATGGTCGCGCTTGTAATTGGTGAGTGTGGTTTGCTCTACATGCTCGCCTTTGTCCAGCGCATCGCGATAGGCCTGGATATAGCCGTCGGCCTCGGCGGTGGTGACCACGTTTTCCTGTACCAGACGCTCGGCATACATGGCACGCGCGCCCGGATGTTGGGCAATGCGTTTGTACATCATCGGCTGGGTCAGCATGGGGTCGTCGCCCTCGTTGTGACCGAGCTTGCGGTAGCACACCAAGTCGATGACGGCATCTTTGCCGAACTGGCTGCGGTATTCCATGGCCAGCTGCATCACATAGCACACGGCTTCCGGGTCGTCGCCGTTGACGTGGAAAATCGGCGCATCGACCATTTTGGCGATATCGGTGCAATACACGGTGGAACGGGTGTCGCGGGTGTCGGAGGTGGTGAAACCGATTTGGTTGTTGATGACCAAATGGATGGTGCCGCCGGTGGTATAACCGCGCGCCTGTGACATATTAAACGTGCCTTGGTTCACGCCCAGGCCGATAAAGGCGGAGTCACCGTGAATCAGCACCGGCAGCACGGCCTGACGGCCGTCTTCGCCGCGGCGGCGCTGGCGGGCACGTACCGAACCTTCCACCACCGGATTGACGATTTCCAGATGCGAGGGGTTAAAGGCCAGCGATACATGCACCGGGCCGTTGGGCGTGGCCACGTCGGAACTGAAGCCCATATGGTATTTCACGTCGCCGCTGGGCAGTTTGACGGTGTATTTGCCTTCAAACTCGCCGAACAAATCGCGCGGCGATTTGCCCAGAATATTCACCAGCACGTTCAAACGGCCGCGGTGGGCCATGCCGATGACCACTTCTTCCACACCTTGGGCGCTGCCGTTTTGGATGAGGTAGTCCACGGCCACAATGGCGCTCTCGCCGCCTTCGAGCGAGAAGCGTTTCTGACCCACATATTTGGTGTGCAGGTAACGCTCCAGCGTTTCGGCTGCGGTCAGCTGCTTCAAGATGCGGCGTTTGGTGTCGTTGTTGTAATGCGGGGTGCTCAAATCGCGCTCGATGCGGCTTTGAATCCAGCGTTTTTCGTCCGGCTGGGTGATGTGCATATATTCCACACCCACGGAGCGGCAATAGGTCTGCTCCAGCTTGCCGATGATTTCGGACAAGGGCAGTTTCTGGCTGGCGGAAAAATTGTTGCCCACATAGAACTGCACCGCCATGTCGGCATCGGTGAGGCCGTGGTGGGCCGGGTCCAGCTGCTCCAGATAGTCTTTGGTTTTGCGTTGCAGCGGGTCCAGATTGGCGTTGCGCGAGCCCAAGATGCGGTAGGCCGACATCAGGCGCAGCACCGACACCTGTTTCTGCATCAGGTTGAAATCCACTCCGCCCTGCGCGGTGGCCGCCGGCTGCTGGCTTTTCTGCTTGGCCAGGGTGACAAAAGACTCCTGAATCGGCCGGTGCGCCACGTCTTTGGATACCGTGCCCGGCAAAGAAGCCACTTTGTCAAAATAGTCTTTCCAATACGCATCTACCGTATCGGGGTCTTTGAGGTAGTTTTCGTACAGCTCTTCGATATACGGGGCATTGGCACCGTATAAATAAGAGAGGCCGGTTTGTTCTTTCATCATGGCAAAAGCCCTTTTAAGCTTTGTTGCTAGGGAGTAATTAAAACCAAAGTTTGGACAGTGCGTAAGCACTGCCGAATGCGCTGGCCGCCCATTCCGTATCGGCACGGCATAGTCGACTAAAATAAAAACGAGACAAGGCAGCAAGCCGCAGACAGTACAAATAGTACGGCAAGGCGTAGCAATGCCGTATCGTTTTTATTTTAAATGACTATATTCATGCCGATACGGAATAAGCCGCAGATGCGGCGGGTGATTTTCAGGCAGCCTGAACCACAGGCTGCCTGAAAACCGGCAAACGCTTAGCGTTTGTCTACCGGAACGTAATCACGGCGGGCTTCGCCGGTATAGAGCTGACGCGGGCGGCCGATTTTTTGGTTCGGGTCGGCAATCATTTCGTGCCAGTGTGAAATCCAGCCCACGGTACGCGCCAGGGCGAAAATCACGGTGAACATGGACACCGGAATACCCAGCGCAGACAACACGATGCCGGAGTAGAAGTCCACGTTCGGATACAGCTTGCGCTCGACGAAATACGGGTCGTTGAGAGCGATTTTTTCCAATTCCATCGCCAGCTTGAATTTGGGGCTGTCTTGCAGGCCCAGTTCGGCCAAGACTTCGTCGCAGGTCTGTTTCATGATGGCGGCGCGCGGGTCCATGTTTTTGTACACGCGGTGGCCGAAGCCCATCAGGCGGTAGCGTTTTTCCTTCACGCCTTGCATAAACTCGGCCACATTCTCCACGCTGCCGATTTCGTCCAGCATTTTCAGCACCGCTTCATTGGCGCCGCCGTGGGCCGGGCCCCACAAGCAGGCGATACCGGCGGAAATGCAGGCGAAGGGGTTGGCACCGGAAGAACCGGCCAGACGCACGGTGGAGGTGGAGGCGTTTTGCTCATGGTCGGCATGCAGGATAAAGATGCGGTCCAAGGCGCGCACCAGCACCGGATTGGGCTCGTAGTCGGCGCAGGGGGTGGCAAACATCATGTGCATGAAGTTGGCGGTATAGGACAAATCGTTCTTCGGATAGTTGAACGGCAAGCCTTTGGAATAGCGGTAGCACATGGCCGCAATGGTGGGGATTTTGGCAATCATGCGGTGCTCGGCCACGCGGCGGTGGTCGGCATCGTTGATGTCCAGGCTGTCTTGGTAGAAGGCGGCCAGGGCACCGACCACACCCACCATCATCGCCATGGGGTGGGCATCGCGACGGAAGCCGCGGAAGAACCAGGTCAGCTGCTCGTGCACCATGGTGTGGCGCATAATCATGCCGCTGAAGGCTTTTTTCTCTTGGGCATTGGGCAGTTCGCCGTAGAGCAGAAGATAGCAGGTTTCCAGATAATCGCTCTCTTCGGCCAGCTGCTCGATGGGATAGCCGCGGTAGTAAAGTTGGCCTTTGTCGCCGTCGATAAAGGTGATTTTGGATTCGCACGAGGCGGTGGAGGTGAAGCCGGGGTCGAACGTGAACATGTCGGTGGCGGCATAGAATTTGCGGATGTCCACCACATCCGGACCCAGAGTACCTTGCAGCACCGGCAGTTCCAGTGCGTCTTTATCCTGAATGTTCAAAGTGACGTTTTGAGACATTACTGCTCCTTTTAATTGAAAGCCAAGCGGCAGCAGGCTGCCTGAAAAACAACCCTGTGTTTTTCAGGCAGCCTGCCGGATTTTGTCCAGCAAAGGGACGAAAGCAGGCGGGGCTGCTTCTTTACCGTTGACCAGGGCCAAAAACTCCTGGTCGGGCAAATCCAAAATTTCGGCCAACACCGCCAACTCGCTGTCGGTGAGGCTGTCGAACTCGGTTTCCACAAACCGGGTCAACAGAATGTCCAGTTCCAACAGGCCGCGGCGGGTGAGGTAGCGCAGGCGGCGGCGGGCGGTGTCGTCGAAATGCATGATGCTGCTGCCTTATACCGCGCGTTTGAGCATGATTTCCTTAATCTTGCCAATGGCACGGGTGGGATTAAGGTGTTTCGGGCACACATCCACGCAGTTCATGATGGTGTGGCAGCGGAACAGGCGGTAGGGGTCGTTCAGATTGTCGAGACGCTCGTTGGTAATGGTGTCGCGCGTATCGGCAATGAAACGGTAGGCATTGAGCAGGCCGGAGGGGCCGACAAACTTGTCCGGATTCCACCAGAACGACGGGCAGGCGGTCGAGCAGCAGGCACACAGAATGCACTCGTACAAACCGTCCAGCTCTTTGCGGTCTTCCTGGGTTTGCAGGCGCTCGCGCTCCGGTGCCGGATTGTCATTCACCACATAGGGCTTGATGGAATGATACTGGTTGAAGAACTGGGTCATGTCCACAATCAGGTCGCGGATCACCGGCAGGCCGGGCAGCGGACGCAGCACAACGGGCTGCTTGAGGCTGCGGATGTCGGTGAGACAGGCCAAGCCGTTTTTGCCGTTGATATTGATGCCGTCGGAGCCGCAAATGCCTTCGCGGCAGGAGCGGCGGAAGGACAGGCTGTCATCCTGGGCCTTCAGCTTCACCAGGGCATCCAGAAGTTTCACATCGGTGGGCTCGATTTCCAGCTCGTAGTCTTTCATATACGGCTTGGCGTCCACCTCCGGGTTGTAGCGGTAGAGTTTGAAACGGATTTTTTCCATAGCGGGTGTTCCTAGTAAACGCGTTTTGCCGGTTTGATGTAGTCCACAGTCAGGGGCTGTGTGTGTACCGGCTTATAAGTCAGGCGCTGGTCGGCGGAGTAGAACAGGGTGTGTTTCATCCAGTTGTCGTCGTCGCGCTCGGGGTGGTCGTCGGATGCGTGGGCGCCGCGCGATTCTTTGCGCGCTTCGGCCGAAATCAGGGTGGCCAGGGCCACTTCGATCAGATTGTCCAATTCCAAAGCTTCGATGCGGGCGGTATTCCACACGCGGCTCTTGTCTTTGATTTCGGTCTTGGCCACTTTTTGCGCCACGGCGCGGATTTTGTCCACACCTTCTTTCAACAGCGCGTCGGTACGGAACACGCCGGCATGGGCCTGTACGGTGCGTTGCAGTTCGCGGCGCACTTCGTCCACATTCTCGCCGCCGGTCTGGTTTTCCAGACGGCTCAAACGCGCCAGGGTAAAGTCGGCGGCATTTTCCGGCAACGGTTTCAAATCGCCGTAGTTTTTGATGAACTCGATCATGCTGTCACCGGCGGCTTTACCGAACACCACCAAGTCAAGCAGGGAGTTGGTGCCCAAGCGGTTGGCGCCGTGTACGGACGCACAGGCGCACTCGCCGGCGGCGTAGAAGCCTTTAACCACCACTTCGGGGTTGTCGCCCTTGGGCGCCACCACTTCGCCGTGATAATTGGTGGGAATACCGCCCATCATGTAGTGGCAGGTCGGCACCACCGGAATCGGGTCTTTAATCGGGTCGATACCGGCAAACTGGATGGAAATCTCGCGGATGCCCGGCAGTTTTTCGATGATTTTCTCGGCGCCGATGTGGTCGATTTTCAGCAATACGTGGTCTTTGTTTTTGCCCACGCCGCGGCCTTCATGGATTTCCATGGCCATGGCGCGCGATACCACGTCGCGGGAAGCCAAATCTTTCACCGTGGGGGCGTAACGCTCCATAAAGCGCTCGCCGTCGCAATTGAGCAGAATGCCGCCCTCACCGCGCACGCCTTCGGTAATCAATACGCCGGCACCGGCCACGCCGGTGGGGTGGAATTGCCAGAATTCCATGTCTTCCAGCGGAATGCCCGCGCGCGCGGCCATACCCAGGCCGTCGCCGGTATTCATAAAGGCATTGGTGGAAGACGCATAAATACGGCCCGCGCCGCCGGTGGCAAACAACACCGCCTTGGCGTGCAGAATATAAACATCGCCGGTTTCCATTTCCAGCGCGGTCACGCCGATGACATCGCCGTCATCGTTGCGGATCAGATCCAGCGCCATCCACTCCACAAAGAACTGGGTGTTGGCGCGCACGTTTTGCTGGTACAGGGTGTGCAGCATGGCGTGACCGGTACGGTCGGCCACGGCGCAGGCACGCTCTACCGCGCGTTTGCCGTGCTCGGCGGTATGGCCGCCGAAAGGACGCTGGTAAATCTTGCCGCTTTCCACGCGGTCAAACGGCATGCCCATGTGCTCCAGCTCGATCACGGCTTCAGGCGCACGGCGGGTCATGAATTCAATGGCATCCTGGTCACCCAGCCAGTCCGAACCTTTCACGGTATCGTACATATGCCAGTCCCAGCGGTCTTCCTGCACATTACCCAAGGAAGCGGAAATACCGCCCTGCGCCGCCACGGTGTGCGAGCGCGTGGGGAATACTTTGGACAAGACCACGGTATTCAAACCGGCTTTGGACAATTGCAAGGCAGCACGCAGGCCTGCACCACCGCCGCCCACAATGACGGCATCAAAACGACGAACAGGCAAACTCATGCTAACCCCCAAATAACTTTAACCGAATACACCACACAACCCACCAGCCACACAATGGTGGCTACCTGAAGGGTCAGACGCAGACCGAAAGGCTTGATGTAGTCCATCCACAAATCGCGGATGCCCACCCAGGCATGCAGGGCCACTGCAATAAAGGTCACCTGGGTCAGCAGGCGCACCCAAGTCTGGGCGAAAAACGCACGCCAGGCATCATAGCTGTCCGGCAGCATCAGCAAGGCGGCCACCAAGAATACGGTGTAAATCACCATCAGCACCGCGGTCACGCGCTGCATGGCCCAATCGCGCAAACCGTAGTGTGCGCCGGTTAATTTGCGATCCATCATAATACCCATACTCCCGCAACGATTAAGGCAGTCAGCACCAAGCCGCCGACAAACACCATTTTGGCAGTGGCGCGGGCGGTTTGCAGTTCCAGACCTTTGTGCATATCCAAAAACAAAAAGCGGATACCGGCCAAGAAGTGGTGGTTATAGGCCCACAGCAAGCCGATCAAAATCAGGATAATCAGCGGATTGCTGACCCAGGCCCGATAAGTCTCAAAGCCAGACTCGGTAGCCAGGGTGCCGGAAAACAGCCACAGCAAGAGCGGCAGGCACAAAAAAATACCCACGCCGCTGACGCGGTGCAGAATGGATACGATACCGGGAATCGGCAAACGTATGCTGGTTAATTCAAGGAACTTAGGCCTTTCTTTTTGCATCACAATTCCTTTGCATTGGCAATAAACGGAAAATACTCAAAACCGAGCGGCCTGTTTGAAGGGCAGACCGCGCACCCGTAAATTTACAACTTTTAACCCGTTTTGAACAGGATTTTTTCAATCGCAACAGCGTGTTTCGATCTTCGGAACCATGCTTCAGGCTGCCTGAAACACCGTCTTTATTGGATTGACAACCCATTCACAGAGACGGGCCGGAAGTTTGCAGCAACACCCCTTCGGCAGCCAGATAGCGGCGGCGCCATTCCATGGGAGCGCCGTCGGTGGCGCAACTCAAACGGCACCAATACCAAACCGGCGCCTGCGCTTCCGTTTTCAACAACCGCGCCACATCGGCGGCCACGCCCTGATGCACACTCATCAGCTGTAACTGCGTGTACAGCGCCACACCGTAATGCAGTTGCAGCAAGGCATATAAAGTCACCCGCTGCTGTACATAAAGGATATTCAAATCCGCCAGCGGCGCCGTCGGCAGCATCACCTCGTCCACCGCTACCGTGCGGTGGCCCTGGCGCCACAGCACCAGCAGCCGCCACACCGCATCACGCACACGCAGATGCAGTTGCGCCGCGGTTTCGTCGTCGGCCTGGGCGGGCACAATGCTCAGCAATTCCGAACGCGGCCACACCTGCGCCGCCCCCGGGCGCGCCAGCGCACCGTCAATCAGCGGATAATCGCCCCACTCGGCATTTTTGCCGGTGACAAAAGTGCCCACGCCCTGCTGGCGCGTGAGCACCCCCTGCGCCACCAACTCGTTCAAACCTTTACGCACCGTGCCCTGGCTCACCTGCCATTGCCGCGCCAAATCCCATTCGCTCGGCAAAGCCTGGCCCGGCTTAAGCACGCCCGCGGCCAGTTGTTGCAGTATTTTCACCATCACCTGCCGGTACAAAGGCTGGCTGGCGAGCACGGTTTCGTTCATGAGGGCGCATTGTACGGTTTTTTTATCCGCTGTAAACGAAGTCTTATATAAGACATAATTATTTAAATTTATCACCGCATAGCCAGGATAAAAAAGCCGCCGCCCAAGGGCGGGTATTTTTTGGTATGATACGCAGGCTTTGCCGCCAGCTTTGTGCATTAATTGCGGCAGAACTTTGATGTTGCAGCAATATTTTTCTTTGAAGTGCGCCCCGGCGCACCCTATTCTTATCCCCGTTCCATCATTATCGAAGGAGATGTGCCTTATGAAATCACCCGTTCGCGTTGCCGTTACCGGCGCTGCCGGCCAAATCGGTTATGCCCTGCTGTTCCGTATTGCCAGCGGCGAAATGCTGGGCAAAGACCAACCCGTTATCCTGCAACTCTTGGATTTGCCGCAGGCACAAAACGCCGTCAAAGGCGTGATGATGGAACTGCAAGACTGCGCCTTCCCGCTGCTGGCGGGCATGGTGGCCACCGACGACCCGGAAGTGGCGTTTAAAGACGCCGATGTGGCCATTTTGGTGGGCGCCCGTCCGCGCGGCCCCGGCATGGAGCGTGCCGACCTGCTGCAAGCCAACGCGCAAATCTTCACCGTACAAGGCGCGGCCCTGAACAAAGTGGCCAGCCGCAACGTCAAAGTATTGGTGGTGGGCAACCCGGCCAATACCAATGCCTATATCGCCATGAAATCCGCCCCCGACCTGCCGGCGAAAAACTTCACCGCCATGCTGCGCCTGGACCACAACCGCGCCGCCAGCCAAATCGCCGAAAAAACCGGCAAAGCCGTGGGCAGCATCGAAAAACTGTGCGTGTGGGGCAACCACTCTCCTACCATGTACGCCGACTACCGCTTCGCCACCATTGAGGGCGAGAGCGCGAAAGAGCTGATCAACGACCAGGAATGGAACGCCAATGTATTCCTGCCCACCGTGGGCAAACGCGGCGCCGCCATCATCGAAGCACGCGGCCTGTCTTCCGCCGCTTCCGCCGCCAATGCCGCCATCGACCACATCCGTGACTGGTGGCTGGGCACCGACGGCCAATGGGTGACCATGGGCGTACCCTCCGACGGTTCTTACGGCATCCCCGAAGGCATTATGTTCGGCTTCCCGGTGACCTGCGCCAACGGCGAATACCAAATCGTACAAGGCTTGGACATCGACGACTTCAGCCAAGAGCGCATCAATATCACCCTGAAAGAGCTGCAAGAAGAGCGCGACGGCGTGAAAGATTTGCTGTAATCACAGTCAAACACCCGGCGGATGTAAAACCCGCCCCTGCACAGGCTGCCTGAAACCTTTCAGGCAGCCTTTTTATAGTCGAATAAAATAAGAACGAGACAAGGCAGCAAGCCGTAGACAGTACAGATAGTACGGCAAGGCGCAGCAACGCCGTATCGTTCTTATTTTAAATGACTATACATATATTCAAACCATACGCTTCAATCTTGCCCATCCCATAAATACCACATATTTCTTTTTATTAATTTCATATCATTGACAATAATAATTACACTTTTTAAAATTAAATAGCAATTGTTATCATTTTTGGATATATGAGGAAATCATGAGTATGAAAAAAAACCGTGATGGCGGTGATGGTAGCCAATGCCTTTGCCCTGCCTGCGTGGGCACAAAGCACTGTCCAAGCACAGGATGATTCGGCGGCTTTGGAAACCATCCATGTCACCGCCGACCGCCAGGGCAGCAAAACCAAAACCGATGTGGTGCGTCTGAAAGAGAAAGACGAAAGCACCGCCACCGATATGCGTGCGCTGCTGCAAGACGAACCAGCCATTGATTTTGGCGGCGGCACCGGTGCGGCACAGTTCCTGACCATCCGCGGCATGGGTCAGAACTCGGTGGACATCAAAATCGACAATGCCTATTCCGACAGCCAGGTTCTCTACCACCAAGGCCGCTTTATTCTGGATCCGGCGCTGGTGAAAATCGTGTCCGTGCAAAAAGGTGCGGGCTCGGCCAGTGCCGGTATCGGCCAGACCAACGGCTCGATTATCGCCAAAACCGTGGATGCGGCAGATCTGCTCAAAGGCCTCGATAAAGACTGGGGTGTGAAAGTCAACGCCGGTTACGCCAGCAACCGCAACCACAGCTACGGCGCCACCGTATTTGGCCGCGCCGGCCTTTTTGACGGCCTGGTGTCTTACAACCGCGTGGACGAAGGCGATTACAAGCCCGGCAAAGGCTATGCCAACGATATCAACGGCGGCAAAACCATTCCCTACAGCGCCTTGGACAAACGCAATTACTTGGTCAAACTGGGCGCCAACTTCGGCAATCACCGCCTGGTCGTCAGCCGCATGCAGGACCAGCAGCGCGGCGAACGTACCATTCGTGAAGAGTTCACCACCACATCCTCACTGCCGCTGACACGCCAAGCGCCTGTGTACCGGGAAACCACATTGGTGAACAACAATATCGAGTGGACGGCCAAAGACTGGGGCTTTATCGAAACCCTGAATGCCAATGCCTATCTGATGCAAAATACACGTTATTCCGCCGATGACCGTGCTTGCGGCTATTGCGGCAATATTCCCGGTCCCACCACCACCAAGATCACCACCAAAGGTGCCAATGTCAATCTGGACAGCCGCATCGGCGACACCCTGCTCAAATACGGCGTCAATTACCGCCATCAGGAAATCCAACCGCATGCTTTCCTGAATACTTATTACCGCCTGAGCAATCCGCACAAAGCCGATACCGGTGCGTATGTGGAAGCCATCCACAATATCGGCGACTTCACCCTCACCGGCGGCCTGCGCTACGACCATTTCAAATTTAAAGCAGTGGACGGCAAAACGGCCTCCGGCAGCAAGCTCAACCCCAGCCTGGGTATGATTTGGCAGCCGACGGATACGCTCAATTTCAGCGTGGTACACAACTATGCCAGCCGCAGCCCGCGCCTGTATGACGCCCTGCTGACCCACAGCATCAACCGCATCACCCTCCCTATAAACAATCGCGGTGTCGTTTCCATTGCCGAGGGCACCAAGGCCGAGCGTGCGCGCAATACCGAAATCGGTTTTAACTACAACAACGGCAAATTCTCCGCCAACGGCAGCTATTTCTGGCAACATATCAAAGACGCGCTGGCCAATCCGCAAAACCGTCACGGTGACAATACACAAGCTAATTACTTGCGTAACATCACCAATGCCGGCTATATCAAAAACCGCGGTTACGAATTGGGTGCAGCTTGGCGTGATGGCGGCCTCACCGCCCGCATCGGCGTCTCCCATGCCAAACCGCGCATCTACGATACCCATCCGGACAATCTCTTGAGTGCCAACCCCGAGTTTGCGGTACCGGTAGGCCGTACTTGGACGGCCGGTTTGTCCTACCGCTTCAACCAGCCCAATCTGGAAGTGGGCGTACGCAACCGTACCGTGCAGAAATCTGCCGGTACCGTCTTGGTACGCAATGAGGCGACCTCCACCGATGTGCGCAAAACCCACAACGTGACCGACGTATTCCTCAACTGGAAGCCGCTGAACAACGACAACCTTAACGTCAACTTTGCGGTCAACAATCTGTTTAACCGCTTCTACTATCCGCACAGCCAACGAGCCACCATTACCACTTGGCCGGGTGCCGGACGCGATGTACGCCTGGGTGTGAACTACCGCTTCTAAAAGCAACACCCTGCCTGACGTATGTCACCCTCAAAGGCTGCCTGAAAACCGCTGTATGCGTTTTCAGGCAGCCTTTCTACACACCGCCTTACAAGCCAATGGCAATTATTCTTATTCACATATAAAGGCTTTTACTGCATAATGCCGCCCTGCTTGAACGACCGGACTTGACCGTGAAACACCTGTTACTGCGCCTGTGGCTGGGGCTGTGCGTGGCCGCCATGCTGATACCCTTGGGTGTCATCCTGGCCGCGCTGGGCGAATTCGATGCCGAAATCTGGGATTTTCTGCTTGAATTCCAATTGCCGGAACTGCTGAAAAACACCGCCTTTTTGCTGATCAGTGTCGGCATCGGCGTGATCTGGCTGGGCACCACCAGTGCCTGGCTCACCGCCATGTATGATTTTCCGCTGCGGCGGTTTTTCTTTTGGGGTCTGATGCTGCCCCTGGCCATGCCCGCCTATGTGCTGGCCTTTACCCAGCTGGGCCTGTTTGACTACACCGGCCCGGTCAGCACTTTTTTGCGCGATAACTGGGGTTGGGAACAGGGCCTGCCGGACATCCGCAACCGCTGGGGCTTGGCGGCGGTGATGAGCCTCACGTTTTACCCCTATGTGTATCTGTTGTCGCGCAATGCCTTTGGCAGCATGGGTCAGCGGGCCTTGGAAGTGGGCGCTTCTTTCGGCCTCTCGCCCGCACAATCCTTCTGGCGCGTGGCGCTGCCCATGGCACGGCCGTGGATCGCGGGCGGCACGGTGCTGGCGCTGATGGAAACCCTGGCCGATTTCGGTACCGTGTCGGTGTTTTCCTACGACACCTTCACCACCGCCATTTATCAGGCCTGGTTCGATTTCTTCTCCCTGCAAACCGCCAAACAGCTGGCGGCACTGCTGATTACCGCCGTATTCGTCTTGCTGGCACTGGAGCAGCTCAGCCGCGGCGGCCGCCGTTTCACTCAGGCGGGCAAGGCGCAGCAGCAACGGCGCAAAGCGCTTTCAGGCAGCCGCAAATGGCTGGCCACCCTCTATTGCGCGCTGATTCTCATCGCCGCCTTTATCCTACCGCTGCTGCAACTCTTGGCCTGGATTCAACAAACCTGGCACAGCCATTTTAACGAAGCGCTGTGGCTGCACATCTGGCACTCGCTCATCATCAGCCTGGCCGCCGCCGTGGTCACCGCCGCCGTGGCCCTGCTGCTGGCCTTGGCCAAACGCATACTGCACACCAAGGGCGCGGCATTGGCGGCGCGCATCGCCACCCTAGGCTACGGCATTCCCGGCACGGTATTGGCGGTGGGCGTGTTTGTGCCGTTGGCCTGGGCCGACAACCATCTGGTGGCCTGGCTGGGGCTGCCTGAAGGCAGTGCGGTGATTAAGGGCACACTGTGGGTGATGCTGGCGGCCTATATCATCCGCTTTTTGGCGGTGGCTTATTCCAGCGCCGAGGCCGGTCTGGAGCGCATCGGCCGCTCGCAGGAAGAAGCGGCGCATTCGCTGGGCGTGACCGGCTGGCGCATGGTGCGGCGCATCCATCTGCCGCTGCTCAAAGGCGCGCTGGGCACGGCCATGCTGATGGTGTTTGTGGATGTGATGAAAGAAATGCCCATCACCCTGATGACCCGCCCCTACGATTGGGACACGCTCGCCACCCGCATCTACACCTTCACCACCGAGGGCCAATACGATTACGCCGCCCTGCCCGCCTTGGTGATGGTCATTACCGGCCTGATTCCGGTCATCCTGTTCTCCCGTCTGGACGAAAAAAAACATGCTTGAACTCAACGGCATCCACCTGAATTTCGGCGACAAAACCATTTTGTCGGATTTGCACTGCCAATTACAGCAAGGCGAAATCGGCTGCCTGCTCGGCCATTCCGGCTGCGGCAAAACCACCGCCCTGCGCGCGGTGGCCGGTTTCGAACACATCAGCCGCGGCGAAATCCGCATCGACGGCCGCACCGTGGCCGCTGCCGGGCAGCACATGCCCGCACACCAGCGCGGCGTGGGCATGGTGTTTCAGGATTACGCCCTGTTCCCGCATTTGAACGTGGCCGACAACATCACCTTCGGCCTGCACGGCAAAAGCGCCGCCGAACGCAAGGCGCGCTCCGCCGAGCTCTTGCGTCTGATTGATTTGGAAGAGCACGGCCACAAATACCCGCACCAACTCTCCGGCGGCCAGCAGCAACGCGTGGCCCTGGCGCGGGCAATGGCGCCGCGGCCGCAGCTGATATTGCTGGACGAGCCGTTTTCCAATCTGGACGCCGATATGCGCGCCAGCCTGTCGCGGCAAATCCGCGACATCCTCAAAGAAGAAGGCGTGAGCGCGCTCTTGGTCACCCACGACCAGCAGGAAGCCTTTGCCATGTGCGACCAAATCGGCATCCTGCACCAAGGCTGCCTGCAACAATGGGCCGACCCCTACACCCTGTACCACAACCCCGCCAACCGCTATGTGGCCGCTTTTGTCGGCCAAAGCGTGTGGCTGCACGGTCGGGTGACGTCGCCGCAATGTGTGCAACTGGAAATCGGCGAATTCTGCGGCACCGTGCCGCACCATTGCCAGAACTGCAGCGAAGTGGACGTGCTGCTGCGCCCCGACGACGTGCTGCACGACGATAACAGCCCCTACAGCGCGCGGGTGTTGGATAAGAATTTCAAGGGCGAATACTTTATTTATACGCTGCAACTGGACAGCGGCGACACCGTACTGGCCCAGGTACACAGCCACCACAACCATCCGGTGGGCAGCCGCATCGGTGTCCGTATCGCACTGGACCATCTGATTGCGTTTCCGCGCGGTGTATAAAGTTTGCTGATGGCGGTACAATAGCGGCTTTGCACAAGGGTTTTCAGGCAGCCTTGTCACAGGTAGGTCGGCTCTCCGAGCCGACTTTGAATTTGAATGCGTCGGCTCGGAGAGCCGACCTACGGCATTTGCATCAACCCTACGACCGCTTTGTCAACAAACCCCATCATCGGACAAGGCTGCCTGAAAACCTTAGGGCAAACTAACCATTCGTTCACGGCTGCTTTTTTGCCAAAAATCGCCCGCTTCTGCGTTGGAAATGCTCGCAAGGTGTCCAACCTTGCTGCGCTTTCCGCCTTGAATCGGACGATTTTTGCCTAAAAAATCAGCTACCCGCCCGAATGGTCAGTTCGCCCTGGTGCACAGTTCTTATACCCTTTTACTCAGAAAGAACACCATGCACGCCCTCACCGACCGCCTCTATATCAGCCCGCAAATCACTTCCCGCGACACTCTCGCCGCCGCTGCGGCCCAGGGCGTACGCACCCTGGTCTGCCACCGTCCCGACAACGAAGAACCCGGCCAGCCCGCTTTTGCCGACATCGCCGCCTGGGCCGCCGAAGCCGGTATTCCCCACTGCATCCACCAACCCATGACCGCCGACACCCTCAATGCCGCCAACGCCGCCGAGTTTGCCGCCGTGGTCGCAGCCGCCGATACCCCGGTACTGGCCTATTGCCGCACCGGCACCCGCTGCACGGTGTTGTGGGCGCTGGATGCGGTGGCCCACGGTCTCAGCCCGCAAGCCGCAACCGGGCAGGCCGCCGCCGTCGGCATCGATTTGCAGCCGCACGCCGCCCGTCTCGACACTGTGCGCCCCCGCTAAATACATGCAGCTCACCCTGGCCCTGCCCGGCTTCACCCACGCACACGACCCGGCCTTCCCACCGCTATCCGCCCCCGCCTTACAACGCCTGCTGCATTGGGGGCGGGTAGAGCGCTATGCCGAGCCGGAGCCGCGCAGCCGTTTTTATGCCCGCCGCCTGTGGCAAGGCTCTTTATTGCAAACCGAAAACG
The DNA here is from genome assembly GCF_024171525.1 of Neisseriaceae bacterium HSC-16F19. Classification (GTDB taxonomy): domain Bacteria; phylum Pseudomonadota; class Gammaproteobacteria; order Burkholderiales; family Neisseriaceae; genus JALJZY01. The sequence continues at coordinate 58,127 of NZ_JALJZY010000010.1, read as the reverse complement.
ACAGGCTGCCTGAAAACCGCCATGCCTTCTGTTGCAGCCCCTTGTACCAGCAAATCGGCATGCACAGCGTTCAGGCAGCCCATGGCGCGGTTTTAAACATCACCGCCGCAGAAGCGGCACAATGGTGTGCCGATTTGAGCGGGTTTTTTGCCGCCGACGGCTGGCAATTTCAGCCGCTGCGCCCGGACTTGTGGCGTGTCACCTGCCCGCAAGATACCGACTGGCACAGCCCCTGCATTCTCGACCTGCCCGCCCTCTTGGACGAAAACAGCCGCCCCGAAGGCACCGGCAGCACGGCCTTGCTGAAAATTCAAACCGAAATCCAAATGCTGCTGCATGCCCATGCACTCAATCAAAACCGCGCCCTGCCGGTAAACGCAGTGTGGTTTTGGCAAGACATCCACGGTGAGGCCGATCCGTCACAAACGCTCTACAGCAACAGTCCTTGGGCCACGCAAGCCCGGCCTTTGGCCGCTGATTTTGCCGCTTGGCAAGCGCAGGCCCGCAACCCGGCATTGGTTTTCGCCGAGGACTTCACCCAAGTGCTTGAAGGTGATGCCGCCCATTACGCCGCCGTATTACAGGAATGGGAAGCGCGCTGGTTTGCTCCGGCACTGGCGGCGCTGCGTTCAGGCAGCCTCAGCACAGTATGTATCCAGGACGAACACGGCTGCCTGAAAACCCGCAAACCCGCATTGCCACCGTTTTGGCGGCCGCAACCCGTATTTAAAGGAGTGTGGCCGTGAGCGCACGCATCCGCATCCGCCCAACCGACCCCCAGGCCTACCAAACCCTGCTCGCCGCCGGTACCGACCCGCTGCTGGCGCGCCTGTGCGCCGCCCGCAATGTCAAAAGCGCCGACGAATTGGGCGACCAGCTCAAGCAACTGCTGCCTTATCACAGCCTGAAAAACATCCGGCCCGCAGCCGCACGGTTGGCACAAGCCCTACACCGCCAGGAGCGCATTGTGATTGCCGCCGACTATGATGCCGACGGTGCCACCGCCTGTGCCGTGGGCCTGCTGGGCTTGGCCGCCTTGGGTGCGCGGGTGGATTTTGTGGTACCCAACCGCTTCGAACACGGCTACGGCCTCAGCCCGCAACTGGCGGAAATGGCCGCAGAGAGCGGTGCACAATTATTGTTGACGGTGGACAACGGCATCGCCAGTGTTGCCGGCGTGGCACGGGCGCAGGAACTGGGCCTGAGCGTCATCGTCACCGACCACCACCTGCCCGGCGACACCCTGCCCGATTGCCTGATTGTCAATCCCAATCAAGCGGGCTGTGCCTTCCCCAGCAAAAGCCTGGCCGGGGTGGGGGTGATGTTTTATGTCTTGCTGGCGCTGCGCGCGCATTTGCGCGAAGAAGGCTATTTTGCCACCCACCCCGAACCCAATCTGGCCGATTTGCTGGATTTGGTGGCGCTGGGCACGGTGGCAGACGTGGTCGGCCTCGACCACAATAACCGCATTCTGGTGGCACAAGGCATCAAGCGCATGCGTGCGGGCAAAATGCGCCCCGGCATCCGCGCCCTGTTTGAAACCGCCAAACGCGATTGGCGCAAGGCACAGCCTTTCGACTTGGGCTTTGCCGTCGGCCCGCGCCTCAATGCCGCCGGACGCTTGGACGATATGAGCTTGGGCATTGCCTGCCTGATCAGCGAAGACGAAAACCAGGCACGGCAGCTGGCCGCCGAACTCGACAGCCTCAACCGCGAACGGCGCCAAATTGAAACCGGCATGCTGGAAGAAGCGCTGGCCGGTCTGGAACACATCGACGCCCAACATTACAGCGTGGTCGCCTATCGTGAAGACTGGCACCAGGGCGTGGTGGGCATTGTCGCCAGCCGCCTGCGCGAACGCTTCCACCGTCCCAGCATCGTGTTTGCCCCGGCCGACAACGGCGAATTGCGCGGCTCCGGCCGTTCCATCCCCGCCCTGCATCTGCGCGACGCCTTGGATTTGGTCAGCAAACGGGTGCCGGACGTGATCATCAAATTCGGCGGCCACGCCATGGCGGCGGGCTTGAGCATACACGCCGAAGCGCTGCCGCGTTTTCAGGCAGCCTTTGAAGCCGTGGTGGCCGAATGCCTGGACGCGGAAGACTTAATCGGCTGCTTTGTCACCGACGGCCCTTTGAGCACGGCCGAATTGTCCTTGGAACACGCCCGCCGCCTCGCCGACCAGGTGTGGGGCCAGGGTTTTACCCCGCCCAGCTTTACCGACGAATTTACGGTTTTGTGGCAAAAACCGGTAGGCAGCGGCCACACCAAGGCCGCCCTGCACCGCGACGGCCACACCGTGGAAGCGATGTTTTTCCGTTGCAGCGACACCTTGCCGCAGCGCATCCGCACCGTGTACCGGCCGGTAGCCAACGAATGGCGCAACCAGCTGGAATTGCAGTTGTATGTGGATTATTGGGAAAATGCGGCACTGTAAAAAACGCTGTTTGAAATTAAAATTAAGCAGCAATGGCATTAATTTTGCTTGCTTACACTCGGATTAACCTCCGCCATATGCATCATGTGGCAAAAGCCGTGCAATCTGCAGTAAAACAAAGCCGAATATATCTGTAGCGCATACTTATTGTTTATAATGCCCGCCGAATGGCATTGAAATCAAACTTCCAACATACTGAAATACAGGCAATCCATGAGCATCGGTCTATTAAGGGTACTCTTCCAGCACAAAGTCATCACTGCCGAACAGGCAGAGACCTTTCGCGAAACCCTGCAAAAAAACCCCAATATTATGCCGGTTTTGTTTGAGAACAAAATCACCACAGCAGAAGCCTTGGCCGAGCTCCTGGCCACCGCCTTCAGTTTTCCGTTGCTGGATTTGTCTTTTTTCAGCAAGAGCATGCTGCCCAAGGAGCTGCTCAATGACGCGCAGATGAATACCCACCGCTGCGTGCCGCTGTTTCAGCGCGGCCGCCGTCTGTATCTGGCCGTATCTGATCCCACGCAAATCCAACACTTTCAAAAACTGGTGTCCAGTACCGGCCTGTCTGCCTATCTGGTGGTGGTGCGCGATGACCAGTTAAGCAGCCTGCTGGAAGAAGTTTCACAAGGATCGTCTGCACTGTTGGACGAAATGAGCCAGGAAATGGGCGGCAGCTTCGGCAATGACAACAAAACCCTGAATGTGGATGACGAGGAGGCCGAAGACGGTCCGGTAGCCCGTTTTATCCACAAAGTCCTGTCCGATGCCCTCGCTGCCGGCGCCTCGGATATCCATTTTGAGTTTTACGAAGAAAAAGCGCGTGTGCGTTTCCGCGTCGACGGCCAATTGCGCGAAGTGGTGCGTCCGCCCTTGAACATCCGCGAACAGCTGGCTTCGCGCATCAAAGTGATGGCCAAACTGGATATTTCCGAGAAACGCGTCCCGCAAGACGGCCGCATTCAGCTGGCCTTCAGCAAAAACGCCAAACCCATCGATTTCCGTGTCAGCACCTTGCCGACCCTGTTTGGCGAAAAAACGGTGATGCGTATTTTGAATTCGGATGCCTCCACCCTGAAAATCGACCAATTGGGCTTTGAAGATTTCCAGAAAGAGATGATACTGGAAGCCATCCAGCGCCCCTACGGCATGGTGCTGGTGACCGGCCCCACCGGCTCGGGTAAAACCGTATCACTCTATACCTGTTTGAACATTCTCAATACCGAAGGTGTCAACATCTCCACCGCCGAAGACCCGGCCGAGATCAATTTGCCCGGCATCAATCAGGTCAATGTAAACGACAAACAGGGTCTCACCTTTGCCGCCGCACTCAAATCTTTCCTGCGTCAGGATCCGGACGTGATCATGGTGGGTGAGATTCGTGACTTGGAAACCGCCGATATTGCCATTAAAGCCGCCCAAACCGGCCATATGGTGTTCTCCACCCTGCACACCAATAACGCCCCGGCCACCCTGTCTCGTATGCTGAATATGGGTGTGGCACCGTTTAATATTGCCAGCTCGGTCAATCTGATTATGGCCCAGCGCCTGGTACGCCGTTTGTGTTCGTGCAAGGCGCCGATGGAGCGCCCGCCGGAACCTGCACTGCTCAAAGCCGGCTTCACCGAAGAAGACTTGGGCAAAGAATGGACCATGTACCGCCCGGTCGGTTGTGACCGCTGCCGCGGCAAAGGCTATAAGGGCCGTGCCGGTGTGTATGAAGTCATGCCGGTGAGCGAAGAGATGCAACGCATCATTATGAACAACGGTAACGAGGTCGATATCAGCACCCAAGCCTATGAAGAAGGCTTGGTAGACCTGCGCCGTGCCGGTCTGCTGAAAGTGATGCAAGGCGTCACTTCTCTGGAAGAAGTGATTGCCCACACCAACGAATAAACACATCATTTATTTTCACTATTTGCGAAGGGTTACTCAACATGGCTGCAACCAGCAAAAAAAATACCGGTCAAGCCGGTGGCAAACGATTCAGTTTTGAAGGTAAAAATCTCAGCACCGAGCAAATCGTCCGCGGTGAGGTGGTGGCCAAAGACGAGGCCGATGCCCGTGCCAAACTTTCACGCCGCCAAATCAAGGTGATTCAGATCACCAAAATGAAAAATGCCCGCCAAAAACGCATTACCCAGGCGGACATCACCGTATTTACCCGCCAGCTCTCTACCATGATGAAAGCAGGCCTGCCCTTGATGCAGGCTTTCGACATCGTGGCCAAAGGCCATACCAACGCCTCCATGACCAAGCTGTTGATGGAAATCCGCGGCGACATCGAGCAGGGTACCGCCATGGCCGATGCCTTTGCCAAACACCCCAAATATTTTGATACCTTCTACAGCAATCTGGTGCGTGCCGGTGAAGCCGGTGGTGTATTGGAGACTCTGCTGGACAAACTGGCCACCTATAAAGAAAAAACCCAGGCCATCAAGAAAAAAGTGAAAAGTGCACTCACCTATCCGGCGGCCATTGTGGTGGTAGCAATTGCACTGGTGATTGTGATGATGATGTTCGTACTGCCGGAGTTTGGCAAGGTTTACGACGGTATGGGTGTGGCCCTGCCGGCACTGACTCAGTTTATGATGAATATCTCCAACTTCTTTGTTGCTTGGGGTTGGCTGGTGATTCTGCTACTTGTCGGCTCGGTGGTCGGCTTCTTCCAATGGCTGAACCGCTCTCCCAAACTGCAAAAACGGGTGGATGCCGCCCTCCTGAAAATGCCCATCTTCGGCAATATCGTACGTAAAGCCGTGTTGGCGCGCTGGGCGCGCACCACCTCTACCCTGTTTGCTGCCGGTGTACCGCTGGTGGAAACGCTGGACTCGGTGGCCGGTGCTTCAGGCAATATTATTTATGAAGAAGCCACCCGTGATATCCGCAGCAAGGTGAATCAAGGTATTTCCCTTACTTCCGGTATGCAGGGTACCGAGCTGTTTCCCAATATGATGGTACAAATGGCCTCTATCGGTGAGGAATCCGGTGCTTTGGACGACATGCTCAATAAGGCTGCCGAATTCTACGAAGAAGAAGTGGATATTGCCGTATCCCAGCTCTCTTCGCTGATGGAACCGGTAATTATGGTGGTCTTGGGCGGTATCATCGGTGTAATCTTGGTGGCCATGTATCTGCCGCTGTTCAACTTGGGCAGCGTAGTGGGTTAACCCGCTGCCAGAAAGCCGGCTTATGTCCGAAAACATGCTTTTTGTCTTTATCGCTGCCGTATTGGGTTTACTCATCGGCAGCTTTCTCAATGTGGTGATTTACCGCCTGCCCATTATGATGGAACGTGCCTGGCGGCGTGAGGCGCGCGCCCTGCTGGCGCAGGCGGCAGATGCGGCCGATGAGGCGGTGTTTAATCTGATGACCCCGCCCTCGGCCTGTCCGCAATGCAAAGCCCCGGTCAAACCGTGGCAGAACATTCCCGTTATCAGCTATCTGCTGTTGCGCGGCCGCTGCCACAACTGCCGCACCGCCATTCCGTGGCGTTATCCGGCGGTGGAGCTGCTCACCGGCCTGGCCTTTGCCGCCGTGGTGTGGCAATGGGGCTGGAATACCACCGGCTGGTTCGGTCTGGCTTTTACCGCCGTGCTGGTGGCGCTGACCTTTATCGATATGGACACCCAGCTGTTGCCCGACCAGCTGACCCTGCCCTTGGTGTGGCTGGGACTGCTGTTCAACCTCCATACCGGTTTTGTGCCGCTGCCGCAGGCTATTTGGGGCGCAGTGCTGGGTTATTTGAGTTTGTGGAGCCTGTTTTGGATTTTCAAACTCGTCACCGGTAAAGACGGCATGGGCTATGGCGATTTCAAACTCCTGGCCGCCCTCGGTGCCTGGCTGGGCGCCTCTACCCTGCCGGTGATCATCCTGATGGCGGCTCTGGTGGGCATTGTGGCCTCCATCGTCTTGAAAGTGGCACGCGGCCAGCCCATGGCTTTCGGTCCGGCTCTGGCCATTGCCGGTTGGCTGGTCTTTGTGGCCAACGGCCCTATCCAACAAGCCATACACTGGTGGCTGGGTAAATCGGGTCTGCTCTGATGTGGGTGGGCCTCACCGGCGGCATCGGCAGCGGCAAGTCGGCAGCGACGGCCGCTTTTGCCGCGCTTGGGGTCCCGGTTTTGGATGCCGATGCCCTCGCACGCGCACTCACGGCGCCCCAAGGTGCCGCCCTGCCCGCCATCCGCACCACCTGGGGCGACGGGCTGTTTAACGAGCAGGGCGAATTGGATCGCGATGCCTTGCGCCAACGTGTTTTCAGGCAGCCCGAGGAAAAGGAAAAACTGGAGCGCATCCTGCATCCGCTGATTTTCCAAGCCCTGCAAGAGGCTCGCGACAACACGCCCACGCCTTTGGGTTACGGCATTATGGACATTCCGCTGCTGATTGAAGCGCCGCAGTTTCAGGCTTTGGTGGAGCGCATTGTGGTCATCGATGCGGAAGAGTCGACGCAAATAGCGCGGGTGATGGCGCGCAACGGGCTTACCACAGACGCAGTCCGTGCTATCATGGCGCAACAGGCTGAGCGCAGCCGTCGTCTGGCCGCTGCCGACGATGTTATCCGCAACGAAGGCAGCCTCGACGATTTGCAGGCTGCCGTCGGGCGCCTGCACCGCTTCTACCAAACACTCAGTGCCGCCACGCCATGACCGACACCATCCGTTACGAACATCCGCTCTCCGAACGCGTGCGCCATTTTCTGCGCATCGAATACCTGTTTGCCCGTTTCCGCGACACCAGCGCCGAAGACAATCTCTATGCCCACCACCACGCCCTGGCAACCCTGTTTGAAATCATGGAAGCCGCTTCGCGTGCCGAATTGAAACTGGAAATCCTGCAGGAATTGGAGCGGCAAAAAGGCTTGGTCGGCCAATATGCGCAATGGACGGAGGCCGAGCAGCAGGCGCGCCTGGATGCCCTGCAACAGGCCATGCAGAACCTGCAAAACGTGCAGCAGAAATTCGGCCAGCACCTGCGCGAAAACGAATGGCTGATGGCCATCAAACAGCGCATGCTCATTCCCGGCGGCACCAGCCCGTTTGACCTGCCCTCCTACCATTTCTGGCAGCAACAGCATCCGGCCCAGCGACGTCACGACCTGCACCAGTGGATACAGAGCCTGCTGCCCACTTTTGAGGCGATTTACCTCTTGCTCTATATCTTGCGCAGCAACAGCTGGAGCGTGGCCTGCCACACCCGCAGCGGCAATTACCAGCACAACAGCATGGCGCAGAACATCCATCTCCTGGCCATCGACATCGATACTGCCCATGCCGCCATGCCGGAAGTATCGGCCAATAAATACTTTACCCACATCCGTTTCTTGCAGACCTCGCAACAGCAGGCGCGCGGTGCGGTTTTGGGCGGCGATATTCCCTTCCAACTGCTGATGTGCAGCTTCGACCCGGTCATCCGTTCATGAGTACGCCCACCGTAGCCTGCCCTACCTGCGGCCAAGCCGTGGCCTGGCTGCCTGAAAACCGCTACCGCCCGTTTTGCAGCGAACGCTGCAAGCTGATTGATTTGGGCGAATGGGCGCAGGAGCGCTATACCGTGCCCGCCGCACCGGTGTGGGATGACGGCAAGACTGAACAGAACTGAATTTGGCTGCGTACCTATAACACACATCCCATCCATAAATATAAGCCTGTTTTCAGGCAGCCTTAGAACCATCCATGTCCACGCCCGCCCTATTGATCGACCAAGCCGTCAAGACCTACGCCAACGGCTTTACCGCCTTGCACGGCGTCAGTTTCCGCGTTGAGCCCGGCGAGTTTTTCGGCCTGCTCGGCCCCAACGGCGCCGGCAAAACCACGCTGATTTCCGCCATGGCCGGTTTGAGCCGTTTGAGCAGCGGCCGCATCGCCGTTAACGGCCACGATGTACACACCGCTGCCCACGCCGCGCGCATGAGCTTGGGCGTGGTGCCGCAGGAACTGGTTTTCGACCCCTTTTTCAGCGTGCGCGAAGCGCTGCGTTTCCAGTCCGGCTATTTCGGCATCCGCCGCAACGACGACTGGATAGACGAAATCATCCACAAACTGGGGCTGGACGACAAAGCCGACACCAATACCCGCAACCTTTCCGGCGGTATGAAGCGGCGTGTGATGGTGGCCCAAGCCTTGGTACACCGCCCGCCGGTCATCGTGCTCGACGAGCCCACCGCCGGTGTGGACGTGGAATTGCGCCAGAGCCTGTGGCAGTTTATCGAAGAAATCAACCGCCAGGGCCACACCATCATCCTCACCACCCATTATCTGGAAGAAGCGCAAAGCCTGTGCGATCGCATCGCCATGATGAAACACGGCCGTCTGGTGGCGCTGGACAGCACCGCCAATCTGTTGCAGGCCGAATCACAGCTGCGCCTGGAGCTGGTGCTGGACAACAGGCTGCCTGAAAGCCTGCACCGCTGTCTGCTGGAAGAAGACGGCCATCATTATCTGTTGCGCCTGGCCGATTACAGCGAGCTGGCCTTTGTGTTGCAGGCACTGCAATTCGACGGCATTGCCATCAAACGCATGCAGCTCTTGGAAACCGACTTGGAAGACGTGTTTTTGCGCCTGACCAGCGACAAAGCGGGAGCGGCGGCATGAATCTGACCGGTTTTTACACCCTGTTTAAAAAAGAGCTGCTGCGCTTTTGGAAGGTGGGCCTGCAAACCCTGTCCGCGCCCATACTCACCGCCCTGCTCTACCAGCTGATTTTCTCGCATGTGATGCGCGGCCACGGCAATGTGCTGCCCGGCGTGGGTTACAGCGCCTTTCTGATTCCCGGCCTGGCCATGATGGCCATGACGCAAAACGCCTTTGCCAATGCCTCCTCCAGCCTGATTCAGTCGCGCCTCACCGGCAATCTGGTGTTTATCCTGCTGCCGCCCTTGTCCACCGCCGCCTTTTTCGGCGCCTATGTCGGCGCGGCGGTGGTGCGCGGGCTGATGGTCGGCGCCGGGGTGGTGGCGGTGACCGCCGGGTTCGGCCTGCCCGTGCCGCACAATGTCTTGTGGATAATACTGTTCGCGCTGCTGGGCTGCACCATCATGGGCATGTTCGGCCTGCTGGCGGGCATTGTGGCGGAGAAATTCGACCAGCTGGCATCCTTTCAAAACTTCCTCATCATGCCACTCACCTTTCTCTCCGGCGTGTTTTATTCTATTCACTCGCTGCCACCGTTTTGGCGCACCCTCAGTCAGGCCAATCCGGTGTTTTACATGATAGACGGCTTCCGCTACGGCTTTTTCGGCAGCAGCGACGTATCGCCGTGGCTGTCGCTCTCGGTGGTCGGCGGCTTTACCGCCGTACTGGCCGCTGCGTTATATACCGTGTTGCAATCCGGCTGGAAATTAAGGCAATAAGATGCAATTGTTTATGCTCAAAATCGGCGCCACTTTGCCCGGGCGTTTAATCGAACAACACGATGTCCTGTTCGGCATCGCCGCACAGGCGCCCGACTTGGCCGCCACCATCGATACTGCTTGGCCGGAAGCGGCCGGACGCTGGCATATCGACTGCTGGCGCGCCGTTACCCGCGTGGACGGACACCGTATTACCGTGCTGCCGCGTGCCCAAGCGCAAGAGAGTGGTTTAAAACTGTTTTTTATCAATCTCGGCGGTTACCGCCGCGGCGATTTTGAAGAATACCACCACAAAATGCTGCTGGTGGCGCCGGATATGGCCACCGCCGTGCGCCGGGCCAAAGAGAGCGCTTTTTACCGCGATTTCGATTTCCCCGGCGCGGTGTCGCACATCGACGACCAATTGGCCGTAGATGTGGACGACATCCATATCGTGGGCGATGTACTGAGCGCCGCAGACGGTGCACAATACACCCTCTGCATCGAACCTGAAGCCGACGGCAGCGAAGATACGCTCCACATCGGTTATATCAGCCGCAAAAAATTCACCCCTTAAGGAAACACCACCATGCTGACCCCCGAACAAGTTCAGGCCATGATTGCCGACATCATCCCCATCGAGCACATCGAAGTGGAAGGTGACGGCCACCATTTCTTCGCCCACATCGTCTCCCCCGCTTTTGAAGGCAAGGCGCGCCTGGCCCGCCACCGCCTGATTAAAGACGGCTTGGCCGCACGCATCGCCAGCAACGAACTGCACGCCCTGTCCATCACCACCGCCGCCACCCCGGCGGAATGGGCGGCCAAAAACGGCGGCTGACGGTTTTCAGGCAGCCTGTGCTCTCGGGCTGCCTGAAAAACAAACCGTCCGCCCCAAACACAAAAACACTTATAATAACGCTTTTGCGCTTTCAGGCAACCTGAAAGCCATCCCGCACAATCAAGACTTATGGACAAACTCAAAATCACCGGCAACGGCCCGCTTAACGGCGAAATCACCATTTCCGGCGCCAAAAACGCGGCCCTGCCGCTGATGTGCGCCGCCCTGCTCACCAAAGACACCCTGCGCCTGACCAATGTGCCCATGCTGCGCGACGTGAAAACCACGCAAAAACTGCTGCAAGGCATGGGTGCGCGCGTGCTTACCGACAATGTGCACGAATTCGAAATCAACTGCGCCACCCTCAACAACACCTGCGCCCCCTATGATTTGGTTAAAACCATGCGTGCCTCCATTCTGGTGCTCGGCCCCACGCTGGCACATTTCGGCGAAGCCCAGGTGAGCCTGCCCGGCGGCTGCGCCATCGGCTCGCGCCCGGTGGACCAGCACCTCAAAGGCTTGGAAGCCATGGGTGCGGAAATCACCATCGAACACGGTTATGTCAAAGCCCGCGGCCGCCTCAAAGGCGCGCGCGTGGTGATGGACATGGTCACCGTGGGCGGCACCGAAAACCTGCTCATGGCCGCCACTCTGGCCGAAGGCACCACCATTTTGGAAAACTGCGCCATCGAACCCGAAGTGGTGGATTTGGCCGACTGCCTGGTAAAAATGGGCGCGCGCATTCAGGGCATAGGCACCTCCACCATGACCATCGAAGGCGTGGACAGCCTGCACGGCTGTACCCACAGCGTGGTGCCCGACCGCATCGAAGCAGGCACCTTCCTCTGCGCCGTGGCCATGACCGGTGGCAAAGTGGTGTTGCGCAAAGCGGCACCGAAGACCATGCAGGCGGTATTGGACAAACTGGTGGAAGCCGGCGCCATTATCGAAGCCGGTGACGACTGGATTGCCATCGACATGCAGGGCCGCCCCAAGGCGGTGAACATCCGCACCATGCCGCACCCCGGTTTTCCCACCGACATGCAGGCGCAGTTTATGGCCATGAACACCATCGCCGAAGGCAGTGCCAAAGTGGTGGAAACCATTTTTGAAAACCGCTTTATGCATGTGCCCGAACTCAACCGCATGGGTGCCAACATCTCCGCCGAAAACCACACCGCAGTGGTGACCGGCGTGGGCAAACTCTCCGGCGCCACAGTGATGGCCACCGATTTGCGCGCCTCCGCCAGCCTGGTGATTGCCGGACTGGTGGCCGAAGGCGAAACCGTGGTCGAACGCATCTACCATCTGGACCGCGGCTACGAGCATATCGAACAGAAACTGGGTGCCGTGGGCGCACACATCGAGCGCATTGCTTAAAGTCTCTGTATATATGAAAAAGCGATACCGTGTAGGGTGTGTGGCGGTACGCCACGCACGTGTTCTTTGATAAAACAATCGTTTAAAAACGCGTGCGTGCCTGCGGCACACACCCTACCCGCAATCCCAAACATCCTGCTCTTTTTCTTTGTGGGTTTTGCAAAGGTCTCAGCCTCTGTATATATGAAAAAGGCTGCCTGAAAACTTTTCAGGCAGCCTTTATACCAATCCAAAAAATAATCTAACCGCGTTGTCTCGCCTTGCCGTACTACCTGTACTGTCTTCGGCTCACCGTCTTGTTATCTTATTTTTTTGAATTGGTATTATTGATGCTGTAGCAGAATTTAGTGCACATTCACCGGCAGCAAAGGACGTTCGCGGGCGCGCAGGGGCACGAGGCTGCTGCCGCCGGTATCGGCTACCGGCAGGGCATCAACAGCCACTTCCACACCGCTGCCCATGGGCAGCACCACATCTTCTTCGGCCATAGGCACATCAAAGACCGGTGCCGGCTCAATCAGCGTACCGCTGCCGTTTTCCCAGCTCAGCGCACGCAGGCTGCCTTTAACCTTGTTTTGCTGGCCGCTACAGGTAATGCACACCAAACGACCGCTGCGGGCTTTCAGCACCGCATCCACACGCGCCTGCTGCACGGAAAGCTGGTTGCTGCCCGCCCATTGCTCGATGCTGCTTTGCAGGGCGCTGCGGTCGAGATTTTTCTGCACATAAGGGTCGCGGTAGGCGGCCAGCCACAGGTGGTCGGCCTCATCCGCATTCAGCGAGGCCATTTGGTAAATCACCGCCGCATCGGCACCGCTTTTCACCGATTTGGCAAATTCCAGCGCATTGGCGTTGTGCATGCGCACGCAACCGTGGCTGCGCACACCCGGCACGCTGGCCGGGGCATTGGTGCCGTGGATGCCCAAACCCAGCTTGGGGTCGCCCATGCGCACAAATACCGGACCGAGCGGATTATTGGGACCGGGCGGCACGGTCAGGCGCTTGCCGTCCGGGCCTTTGCGGATGCTCAAAGGCACGTGCCAGGTGGGGTTATAGGCTTTGGCGCCGATTTTGTAATCGCCAATGGGCGTGCGGGTCTGGTTTTTGCCCACCGCCACGCTGTAGCTTTTCAGCAGGCGGCCGTCCTGATACAAAAACAGCTTCAGCTGCGGAATATTGATCACCACCTGCTGGCCCTGCGCGGGCGGTGTAAAATCGGGCAGCGGCGTATTGGCCTGCGCCCAAGCCGTGGCCAGCGCCAGGCCCATACCGAAAATGATTTTATTTTTCATACTGTTTTTCTGCATAATGCCGGTTCAAACGAGCGTGAATCATACGCTATTTACTCTGTTTTGTACCCACAGCGCATCCTCAATCTGCGTTTTTGGGCTGAAAGGTGTCTGATTTTGGTCAGCAAACACAATCCGGGCGCCGGGTGCGCCACCGTGACCGTGCACGGCTTCGACCACCAAGGTCGCGGCGTGGCCCGCCACAACGGCCAAGTGGTGTTTATTCCCCAAGCCCTGCCGGGCGAAACCGTTACCTTGGACATCCGCCACGAACACAAAAATTTTGCCGAAGGCCGGGTACGGCATTATCACCGCACCAGTCCTGCACGCACCGCACCGCGCTGTGCCGTTTTTGGCCGCTGCGGCGGCTGCGGTCTGCAACACATCGAGGCATCCGCCCAAGTGGCCTTGAAACAGCGGGTGTGGGAGGAGCAGATGCAGCGCATCGGCGGCGGCCTGCCGCAAAGCATACTCACGCCCGTTTACGGCCTGCCCTGGCATTACCGCCAACGGGCGCGCCTCAGCGCCGCCGTTGATGAACAAGGCCGTTTGCAACTGGGTTTTCAGGCAGCCGCCAGCCATGATGTGGTCGATACCGACACCTGCCCGGTGCTGCCGCACACCGTGTCCGCCGCCCTGTCCGCACTCAAAGCACTGCTGCAGGCGCATCACCGTGCTTTGGATTTAAGCGGCGTTTCTTTTGCCCAAGGCGAAGACCATCTGGCCTGGGTACTGCACATCGGCCGCACTCCTTCGGCACACACACAACAAGCCCTGCAAGCCTGGCTGGCCCAACGCGGTGCGCACGAATCGCTGTGGCTGCAATACCCGCGCCGGCGCGTGCAAGCGTGGCTGCCTGAAAACCCGCCGCCGCTCGATTATACCCTGCCCGATTTCGGCATCCGCATTGCCTACCGGCCCGACGATTTCACCCAAATCAACCACCGCATGAACGCTTTGATGGTATCCCGCGCCCTGCACGCGCTGGCGCCGCAGCCTAATGAGCGCATCATCGACTGGTTTTGCGGCCTGGGCAATTTCAGCCTGCCCATCGCCCGCATGGGCGCAGAAGTGCTGGGCATCGAAGGCGTGGCCGCCATGGCCGAGCGCGCCACCAAAATGGCACGCGACAACGGTTTGGACGCACATTGCCGTTTTGAAGCGGCGGATTTGTTCAAAGTCGACGGCCGCCGCCTGCGCCAATGGGGCCGTGCCGACAAATGGCTGCTCGATCCGCCGCGCGCCGGAGCCGCCGCCTTGGTCGGCGCCTTGGACAATCTGCCGCCGCAACAACGGCCGCACACCATTGTGTATGTTTCCTGCAATCCCGCCACCTTGGCCCGCGACACCGCCACCCTGCGCCGCCACGGCTATGTCTGTACCGAAGGCGGCATACTCAACCTCTTTCCCCAAACCGCCCATGTGGAATCGGTGGCCGTATTCAGGCTGCCTGAAACAACACCGCCGCTTTAGGCTACAATACGCGCCATCTTGTATGGGAGCTTATATGATGATGCGTATTTATTCCGCCCTGCTGCTGGGCTTGGCCGCGCCGCTGGCGGCAGCGCAAACAGTCGGTCTGTTAGACGGCAGCCAGCCGCAATCCATGCTCTCGGCGGTGCAACAGTTTGGCAGTGCCGAGCTGGTGACCGATAGCGACGGCGATCCGCGCATCAATGCCCAGGCCGAAGAAACCCGCTATACCGTGTTTTTCTACGACTGCACGGCGGGCAAGCAGTGCCGGTCGGTGCAGTTCAGCGCCTCGTGGAAACAGCCGCAAGCACCCTCGGCGGAAACCCTGAACCGCTGGAACCGTGACAAACGCTTCGGCCAGGCTTATCTGGATGCGGAACAAGACCCGACGCTGGCCTGGGACATCAATCTGGCCCACGGCATCAGCGCGGCCAATTGGCAGGATACGGTGGCCACGTGGATAGACACCATGGGGCAATACAGTACTTTTCTGTATGAAAACAGCCGTTGACCTTCACATCCATAATAAAGACAGGCTGCCTGAAACGTTTTCAAGCAGCCTGTTTGGCTTTAGATAAGACGGTTATTTCTGTTTGGGCTGGACCACTTTACCGTCAATTTTGATGCTTTTGAGCTTGAGCGTATAAGCCTTGCCGTCGTCGCGATAAGTGATTTGCGCGGGGATATTGTGGAAATCCGGGGCGAAGGCGTATTCCACGGTGTCGTCACCGCGCTGTACGCGGTAGCGGTTAATAGGTATGGTGCCGCCGCTCATGCGGTAGGTGCCGCTGCCGACCTTGCTCATGCCGGACACCGGATACAGTTTTTTGCCGTTGGTGATGCTTAAGCCCTTGGGCAGATTGCCGCCGTTCATGGCCAGCTGCCAGCCCAGAGTAAACAAGTCCATGGTCGGGCCTTTCACCGCCGCCACCTGCGGAGTGTCACCGGCTTTGCCGTAACGCACCTGGCCGCCGCCGAAACGGGCTTCGGCATAGCGTTTGTTTTTGCGCGTGTCGGTATAGACCGCCGGTTGCAGCACATTGCCGCTCACCGTGCCGGAAGAGGCAAAATGCATCTGATACAGCGGCGCGCTGATGCGGGCATTGACGCTGTATTGGTTGCCGTTGCGTTTGAACACCATGGTGGCGGGTACGCCGTAGGGGCCGACATATTGCAATTCGGCACTGGTGGGGAAAGCCGCATCTTGGGCGGCAGCAGGAGCCGCGGCCACAACGGCGGTCACGGCCAAGGCGGTATAAGTCCAAGGTTTAAAGGTCATATAGTAAGTCCTTAAAAATCCAAGCCCAAACCTTTGCACCATGGTCGAATGCGCCTTCCGCAGCAGGGCGGGCATTCTTGCCCACCACGCTCAATCATGATTCACAGAAGGGCTGATGGTGGGCAGGAATGCCCACCCTACGGCAAAAGCCGGGGCTTACCAAAAACGGTGCCAGCTTACACCAGCAATTGGGCATCTGCGGCCACGCTGCGCGGATTTTGCACACGTTTACCCGATACCGACAATTTGCCTGCGACAAAATCCGCCACGGCTTGCGGCAGCAAACGGTGTTCGGCAGTCAAAACCCGTGCTGCCAGGGTATCGGCATTGTCGCCGTCCAGCACCGGCACCACGCCTTGGGCGATGATGGGGCCGTCGTCCAGCACGGCGGTAACAAAATGAATGGTGCAACCGGCCACACGGCAGCCTTCGTCCAGGGCGCGTTGGTGTGTGTGCAGGCCGGGAAATGCGGGCAGCAGCGAGGGATGGATATTGATCATGCGCCCTGCGTAACGGGCGCAAAATGCCGGGGTGAGGATGCGCATAAAACCGGCCAGCACCACCAAATCGGGCTGATGTTGGTCTATCAGTTCCGCCATGGCGCTATCGAAGGCGTCGCGGTCGGCAAAATCGCGGTGGTTGAGCGCGGTGGTGGCAATGCCGCGTTCCGCCGCCCAAGCCAAGCCGGCGGCGTCGGGATTGTTGGACAGCACTGCGGCAATACGGGCGCCGGGGATGTCGGCTTCGACCACCGCCTGCATATTGCTGCCGCGGCCGGAAATCAGGATAACAATGTTTTTCATGAGCACCAGTTCAAAAATAACCTAATTAAGGATGATGGGTTCGCGTTATAACACGCATCATCTTGATCCAGATCCTGCGACTAAAGCGCAGGATGACAGTAGCCCGTCATTCTGCGCGTAGCGGCAGCGAAGTCGCAGAATCTGTTTTGGCTTCGCAACGGCGTTGCGCTAAGCAGTCATCCTTTATTAAATGGACACTTTAAAGAGGCTGCCTGAAAAGAAAATGCCGGGCAGCGCCCGACATTCGAGAGATGTTTACTCGCCTTGCAGATGTGCCAAGGGCAAAGCCGTGGTGTTTTTGATTTCCTTGAGCACAAAGCTGGATTTGGCGTCCTGCACGCCGGGGTGTGCCAGCAGGGTGTCGAGCACGAAATGCGAGAAATCGTTCATATCGGTGAAAAAGGCGTGCAGCATATAGTCGGTTTCGCCGGTGAGCGCATAACAGCTCAAAACCTGCGGCCATACTTGCAGGGTTTCGGTAAAGGCTTGGCGCGAGGGGTTGGTTTTGTCCACGGTCACGCGGATAAAGGCCTGCAAACCCAAACCGATGCTGATGGGCTCCAACAGCGCCGCATAACGGCGGATGATGCCCGCGTCTTCCAACTGCTTGAGACGGCGCAAACACGGCGAGGGCGACAAGGCTACCCGTTCCGACAATTCCACATTGGTGAGGCGTCCGTTTTCCTGCAAAACTTGCAGGATTTTCAAATCGGTTTTATCCAGAAAATGAATCGACATGGCAGCTTTCGTTAAAGTGCGGACAAACGGCACGGCCGCTGCGCCGGTTTGGCATGCGCAGCACCGCCAGAAACAGGATTTATTTTTACATATTTTGCTTTTATATGCCAGAATTAATTTGATTTTTGGCGCTTTATGGCGCAGCCGTGTCGCAAAAAAGATGCGCTGCACTGCCGCACGCTTAGTGCTTGCCGCCGCGCGCCGCCTCGGCGATAATCGCGCCTGTTGCAGGAGAGACGGCCGCCGGGTTCGCCCCGCTTTATTTCGGCCGCACCGAAGGCGCAGACACCCTTAAATCGCTCAGGTATCGAGGACTGCAACCGCCCGTCAATAATGGGTTTTCACAATCTGGAGAGCGGCGTGACTAACGCCCACCGAAGGGGAGAAGGTTGGCAGGCTGCCTGAAAACGGCCGCCACCGAAAATCTCAGGTTTCAAGGACAGATAGGGCAGGTGTTTTGGCAACAGGCAGTGGCCGGTCAAAACACAGTGTCGATTTGCTCATGGAGAAACTGCCCGATGTCCCAACTCAAACACACGCCTTTCTTTTCCGCCCACACCGCCGCCGGCGGCAAGCTGGTTGATTTTGCCGGCTGGAATCTGCCCATCCACTACGGTTCGCAAATCAAAGAACACGAAGCCGTGCGCACCGACGCCGGCATGTTCGATGTCTCCCATATGCTGGTCACCGATATTGCGGGCGAACAGGCCAAAGCCTGGCTGCAAAAACTGCTCGCCAACGACGTGGCCAAACTCGGCTTTGTCGGCAAGGCGCTGTATTCACCCATGCTCAACGACGCAGGCGGCGTGATGGATGACCTGATCGTTTACCGCACCAACGAAGCCGAAACCGAATACCGCATCGTTTCCAATGCCGCCACCCGCGACAAAGACTTGGCGCAATTTGAAAAAATCGGTGCCGAATTCGGCGTCAGCCTCACCCCGCGTTACGATTTGGCCATGCTGGCCGTACAAGGCCCCAAAGCCGTGGCCAAGCTCTTGACCGTCAAACCCGATTGGACCGATACCGTCAATGCCCTCAAACCTTTCCAAGGCGCCGATATGGGCGGCGACTGGTTTGTGGCGCGCACCGGCTATACCGGCGAAGAAGGCGTGGAAGTGATTTTGCCCGGCAGCGAAGCCGAAGCCTTTTTCCAAGCCTTGCAGGCAGCCGGCGTGACCCCCTGCGGCTTGGGCGCACGCGATACCCTGCGCATGGAGGCGGGCATGAACCTCTACGGCCACGATATGGACGATACCATCAGCCCGCTGGAAGCCGGTATGGCTTGGACCGTGGATTTTAAAGACGAAAACCGCCCGTTTATCGGCCGCAGCGCCCTGGAGCAGCAAAAAGCCGCCGGTGTGGCAGTGAAGCAGGTCGGCCTGCTGCTGGAGAGCCGCGGCGTATTGCGCGAAGGCATGGAAGTGGTGATTCCGGGCATCGGCACCGGCGTGATTACCAGCGGCACCTTCTCGCCCAGCCTGAAACAGTCCATCGCCATCGCCCGCGTACCCAAAGACACCGGCGACACCGCACAAGTGGACATCCGCGGTACGCTCACCGATGTACGCGTGCTCAAGCTGCCGTTTGTGCGCAATGGTCAGAAACAATTTGACTAACAAATCGTTTTTCCGCAGTTGTGTTGTCACGGCTGCGGACGGCTGCCCGGGTTTCTCTCTCACTCTCTCCCTTGTCGGGCAGCCACCCCTTTCTCCGCGCTTGCGCCCTGAACAAGCGCGGAAGGCTGCCCGGGTCTTTTCTCCTTTCGTCCCGGGCAGCCGCCCTATTTGAATTTCAGGCAGCCTGAAACCTATGTCTGGAGAACCATCATGCCCATGAGTGATGATGAAAAGGCCGCTTATTTTGAAGACTTGATGTGGGCAAGCGTTGAAAAACTGTTTGCACAACTGGACGGTGATTGGGACAGCTTGAGCAGCGAAGAGCAGGATATCGTTGCCCTGTGGCGTGCAGAGGCCGACATATACAATGGCGGCTTTATCCAGTTTTTCTGCAATTGGGGCGAAACGACTTTTGCTACTGCCCGCAATGCTTTGCAGAAAATCGGCGCACAACACAGCTTGGCTTTGTTTGAGCGGTTTGCAAGCATCATGGCCGATATGAAAGACGATGAGCGCATTACCGAATTGTGGGATATGCCGCAATATTTGTCCGCAGCACAGCTTGATGCCTTAAGCGCGCTGGACGAGCAATACTGGGACAATCCCGACAACCTGTGTCTGCTGGCTTACCGCTATTATTGCCAAGTAGACGCGTAGGTTGGGTCGCCAGACCCAACGTTTCTGAAAATTGTGACAAATGTTGGGTTTCGCGACCCAACCTACGGCTGGATAGCGATAAATAAACAGTTTTCAGGCAGCCTGAAAACCCAAACAATACAACAATAAATCTTACCCCTACAAGGAGACAGAGCGATGAAAACCTTAGCCATGTATATCAACGGTGCCTTCGAAACCGCCTTTGCGGGCGAATATCGCGAGGTGCTGAATCCGGCCACGGAAGAGGCGATTGCGCGCGAGCCCAAGGGCAGCCGCGGCGATGTCGACCGCGCCGTGGCCGCCGCTTACGAAGCCCAGAGCGCATGGGAGCGTGTGCCCGCAGTGGAGCGCGGCGCTTATCTGCGCAAAATCGCCGCAGGTATCCGCGAACGCGCCGACGAACTTACCGACACCATTGTGGCCGAGGGCGGCAAAACCAAAGATTTGGCGCGCATCGAGGTGATGTTTACCGCCGATTATCTGGATTACCAAGCCGAATGGGCGCGCCGCTACGAGGGTGAAATCATCCAGAGCGACCGTCCGCGCGAAAACATCTTTTTGTTCAAGCGCCCGCTGGGGGTGATTGCCGGTATTTTGCCGTGGAACTTCCCCTTCTTTTTGATTGCCCGCAAAATGGGCCCGGCCTTGGTGACCGGTAATACCATTGTGATCAAGCCCAGCAGCATCACGCCGGTTAACTGCCATATTTTTGCCGAAATCGTCCACAGCGTCGGCCTGCCCGCCGGGGTGTTCAATGTGGTCAACGGCCCCGGTGCCGAAATCGGCAATGCCCTGGCCGCACATCCGCAAGTGGCCATGGTCAGCCTCACCGGTTCGGTGGAAGCGGGCAGCCAGGTCATGGAAGCCGCATCCAAAAACATCACCAAAGTGTCGCTGGAGCTGGGCGGCAAGGCGCCGGCGCTGGTGTTGAAAGACGCCGATGTCGATTTGGCGGTGAAATCCATCCTCGCCTCGCGCGTGGGCAATACCGGCCAAATCTGTAACTGCGCCGAGCGTGTGTATGTACACCGCAGCCTCAAAGACGAATTCACCGCCAAGATGACCGAGGCCATGAAAGGCGTGCGCTACGGCAATCCTGCCGAAGCCGCCGAAGGCGCGCTGGAAATGGGCCCGCTGATTGAAGAACGTGCGGTCAATGCCGTGGCCGAAAAAGTACAACGGGCGGTCGCACAAGGCGCCACCTTGGTGTGCGGCGGCAAACGTGCCGAGGGCAAAGGCTATTTCTTCGAGCCCACCGTACTCACCGATGTGCACAACGGCATGGACATTATGAAAGAGGAAACCTTCGGTCCGGTGTTGCCGATTGCCGTGTTCGACACCTTGGACGAAGCACTGGCCTTGGCCAACGATTGCGAATTCGGCCTCACCAGCTCGGTGTACACCACCAATCTGAACGAAGCGTTTTATGTCAGCCGCCGCCTGCAATTTGGCGAAACCTACATCAACCGCGAAAACTTTGAAGCCATGCAGGGCTTCCACGCCGGCTGGAAAAAATCCGGTATCGGCGGCGCCGACGGCAAGCATGGTTTGGAAGAATATCTGCAAACGCAGATGGTTTATTTGGAAACCGATATTTAAACTTCAGGCAGCCTTAGGCAGCCTGCTTTCACATCCCACTAATGGAGACCACCTGATGAGCAACATCCCCGCCGAACTGAAATATGTATCCAGCCACGAGTGGCTGCGTCTGGAAGCCGACGGCAGCGTGACCGTCGGCATTACCGAACATGCCCAAGAACTGTTGGGCGACATCGTATTTGTCGAGCTGCCCGAAGTGGGCGCCAATCTGGCTGCCGACGAGCAGGCCGGTGTGGTGGAGTCGGTAAAAGCCGCTTCCGATGTTTATGCGCCGATTGCCGGTGAAATCGTGGCCGTCAACGAAGCCCTGCCCGATGCCCCGGAAACCGCCAACAGCGACCCCTACGGCGAAGGCTGGTTCTTCCGCATCAAACCGGCCAATGCCGCCGATTTGGACGGTTTGATGAGCGCCGAACAATACGCCGCCGAAATCGGTTAATGTTTTCCGGCTGCCTGAAAAGTTGTGGTGCTGTAGTACTGCGACTTTCAGGCAGCCTGAAATCTTGGCGCAATGGGTTTCGTAGCCCGGTTTGTATAGTCTCATCGTAGGGTGGGGCAAGCACCATAGGTATCTGCACAAGTCGTCGTCATTCCCGCGAACGCGGGAATCTATCCATAGAATTTAAGAGACCACGGTTTTAATGGGTGATTTCTTAAGTTTTTCAATGGATTCCCGCGTTCGCGGGAATGACGGCAGCTGCGTAGGTCGGATTCTTGAATCCGACATTATTTCATCCGTTTGCAGCCCCATGTCGGATACAAGTATCCGACCTGCAAAACCCATTGCGCCAAGATTTCCGCCCGACTGCCATGAGCTACTGCGATTTTGTCCGCGACCTGCCGCCGGACAGTGACAACCCCAACCGCCACTACCACGACCGGGTTTACGGTTTTCCGGTCGCGGACGATGCGGTGTTGTTTGAACGCCTGGTGCTGGAAATCAATCAGGCCGGTTTGAGCTGGACCTTGATTTTAAAAAAACAGGCGTCTTTTCAGGCAGCCTATGCCGGTTTTGACATTGCCGCCGTGGCTGCGTTTGACGATGGCGACCGCGCCCGCCTGCTTGCCGATGCCGGCATTGTGCGCAACCGCCTCAAAATCAACGCCGCCATCCACAATGCGCAACAGATTCTGCGTCTGCAACAGAGCCACGGCTCGTTTAAAAACTGGCTCGACGCCCACCATCCGCAGGATTTGGCCGCCTGGGTCAAGCTCTTCAAACGCGAATTCAAGTTTGTCGGCGGCGAGATTGTGAACGAATTTTTAATGAGCTGCGGCTATTTGCCCGGCGCCCACCAGCCCGGTTGTGCGGTGTATGACGACGTGTGCGCCGCCATGCCGCCGTGGTGTCGGACAGTCTGATGAATACTGCTGCGGATCACAACGAACGCGCCCTACCCGTGAGCCTGCTGCTGGCGGCGGCACTCACCGGTGCGCTGGCCTTCTTGCAGGTGTATTCCATCCAGTCGGTGCTGCCGGTGCTGATGCGCGACTTCGGTGTCAGCGCCGTCAGCGCGGGTACCACGGTGGGGGCCACGGTATTGGCGGTGGCCTTGGTGTCGCCGTTTACCGGCATGGTGTCCGATGCCTTGGGGCGCAAATGGCTGATTGTGGCTTCGGTGCTGTTTTTATCACTGCCGACCTTGCTGCTGTATGGGGCCGACGATATCCGGCAGGTGTGGTGGCTGCGCTTTTTGCAGGGTTTGGCGGTGCCGGGCATTACCGTGGTACTGATTGCCTATATCGGCGAAGAATTTGACGGCGCCCGGCGCGTGCGGCTGATGTCGTTTTATGTGTCCGGCACTATTTTGGGCGGCTTTCTCGGTCGTTTCCTGTTGGGCTATCTGGACGAATGGCTGGGCTGGCGCAACGGCATGCTGGTGATGGCGGTATTGAGCCTGGCAGGCGGGGTGGCGGTCTGGCGTTATCTGCCGCCATCGCGCCGTTTTGTGGCGCGGCCGCAGGTGGCCCAGGCCCTCAAAACCCTGTGGCAGCATGTGCACAACCGCCATGTGCTCTCCGCCTGCGCCTTGGGCTTTTGCGTGCTGTTTTCGCTGGTGGGTTGTTTTACCTATATCAACCTGTATCTGGCCGAAGCACCTTACCGTTTGAGCAGTGCCCAATTGGCGGATATTTTTGCCGTCTACCTTATCGGCATGGTGATTACCCCCTTGGCCGGGCAGCTGATTATGCGCTTGGGCGCCAGCCGTACCGTGTCGCTGGCGGTAGCTTTGTCGGTGTTTGGTGTGCTGTTGAGCCTGAGCCCGCCTTTGTGGCTGGTGATTTTGGCACTGGCGCTGATGTCCACCGGGGTGTTTATCACCCAATCGGCCACCATCAACTATATTGCCCAGCATGTCAGCGAAGGCCGCTCGCTCGCCTCCGGGCTGTATTACATGGCCTATTACGCCGGCGGTTTTACCGGCTCGTGGCTGTGCGGCATTGCCTATGCCCGCGGCGGTTGGGACCGCACCGTGGTGGTGCTGGTGGCCGCCCAAGTCCTGGCCATGACCATAGCCGCAGTCTTGATGATGAAAAAACCGGCTGCCTGAAACCCGGCTGCCCATAAGATTGAAATACTGATGAACTCTTCTGCTTTTAACCGCCGTCAATTTCTGGCCTTGGGCGCCGCGCTGGCCCTGAGTGCCTGTGGCGGCCAACGCGGCACGGCGGCACGCATTCCTGCCGGCAGTACCGTATTGGCACTGGGCGATTCGCTTACTGAAGGCTACGGCGCCGATGCCGCCAGCGCCTATCCGGCGGTATTGTCGGCCTTAAGCGGCTGGAATGTGGTCAACGGCGGCGTCTCCGGCGACACCTCGGCGCAAGCCCTGGCGCGCTTGCCTGAATTGCTGCGCCAGTCGCCCAAGCTGGTGGTGGTGAGCATAGGCGGCAATGATTTTTTGCGCAAGCTGCCTGAAAACGAAACCCGTCAGAATATCCGCGAAATTCTCGCCAAGGTGCAGGCGGCGGGCATCCCGGCGGTATTGGTGGCCGTGCCCTATGTCACCTTGGGCGCCCTGATTGGCAGCCTGAGCGAGCACCCGCTGTATGCCGATTTGGCCAAGGAAATGAAGGTGCCGCTGCTGCAAGACGCCTGGGCCGACATCCTCGGCGACAGCAGCCTGCGCTCCGACCAAATTCACGCCAATGCCCAAGGCTACCGCGTGTTTGCCGAAAAACTGTATGCGTTTTTAAAAAAGCAGGGCTTTGCTGCCTGAAACCTGTGTAGGGTGGGCATTTATGCCCACCGATAACTTTAAAAAAACTAAAAAATGGTGGGCATCAATGCCCACCCTACCGAATACGCCTAAATCCATAAGCGATTTTAAGCAGTTTGCCATGTGTCGCAGCGCCGTGGCCGATTTGAACAACCTTTTTACTCCTCTGTTGACTAAGGATTTTCCATGGAATTCGATACCCTGTTCGACCGCAACGAGTTTGCCCGACGCCATATCAGCTTTGACGACCAAGCCGCCCTGTTGGCGGAATTGGGCGCGGCCGATATGGATGCCTTTATCGACGGCACCGTGCCGCAAAGCATCCGCATGCCGGGCGAGCTCAATCTGCCCGAAGCCCTCACCGAAGCCGATGCGCTGGCCAAAATCAAGGGCATTGCCGCCAAAAACAAGGTCAATAAAAGCTATATCGGCCTGGGTTACTACCCCACGCGCCTGCCCAATGTGATTGCGCGCAATGTGCTGGAAAACCCCGGCTGGTACACCGCCTACACCCCCTACCAATCCGAAATTGCCCAAGGCCGTTTGCAGGCTTTGCTGAACTTCCAGCAAATGTGTATCGATTTGAGCGGTTTTGAAGTGGCCGGTGCCTCACTCTTGGACGAAGCCACCGCCGCCGCCGAAGCCATGGCCATGGCCAAACGTGTGAGCAAGGTGAAATCCAACCGCTTCTTTGTGGATGCGCGCGTGTACCCGCAAACCTTGGACGTGATGCAAACCCGCGCCAAATACTTCGGCTTCGAGCTGGTGGTGGGCGATTTTGAGGCAGCCGCAGGCGGCGATTTCTTCGGCGCCCTGTTCCAATATGTCGGTAAAGACGGTGATGTGGCCGATTTGAGCGGCATCATCGCCACCCTCAAAGGCCAGGGCGCGGTGGTGGCGGTGGCTGCCGATGTGATGAGCCTGGTATTGCTCAAATCCCCGGCCGAACTGGGTGCCGACATTGCCTTGGGCAATACCCAGCGCTTCGGCGTGCCCATGGGCTTCGGCGGCCCGCACGCCGCTTATTTCGCCTTTAAAGACGAATTCAAACGCTCCGCCCCCGGCCGCATTATCGGCGTGTCCAAAGACGCTTCCGGCCGCCCGGCACTGCGCATGGCGCTCTCCACGCGCGAGCAGCACATCCGCCGCGAAAAAGCGACTTCCAATATCTGTACCGCCCAAGCCCTGTTGGCCAATCTGGCCGGTATGTACGCGGTGTACCACGGCCCTGAAGGCGTGAAACGCATTGCCAACCGCATCCACGCCGTGGCCGCCGCCTTTGCCAATGTGGTCGCCGGCAGCCACGCCATTGTGCATAACGAATTCTTCGACACCGTGGCCGTGGATTGCGGCAGCGCCGAAGAAGCCGGGCGCCTCTATCAGGGTGCACTGGACGCCGGTTACAACCTGCGCCGCATCAGCGACACCGTGCTCGGCGTAGCCTTCCACGAAGAGACCTCACTGGCCGATTTGAGCGAGCTGGTGGAAATCTTTACCGGCAAATCCGGCTATGTGCCCGAGTCTGCCGCCACCAAGCTGCCGCACAAACTGCTGCGTCAGGACGAAATCTTGAGCCACGAAGTGTTCAACCGTTACCACACCGAACACGAAATGCTGCGCTACCTGAAAAAACTGGAAGACCGCGACCTGGCCATGAACCGCAGCATGATTTCACTGGGCTCCTGCACCATGAAACTCAATGCCACCGCGGAAATGCTGCCGATTACCTGGCCGGAATTCGCCCACATCCACCCCTTTGCCCCGGCCGAGCAAACCCTGGGCTATCAGGAATTATTGCAGGACTTGCAGGAGCAGCTCAAAGCCATTACCGGTTTTGACGCCATTTCCATCCAGCCCAATTCCGGCGCGCAAGGCGAATACACCGGCCTGTTGGCCATCCGCCGCTACCACGAAGCCAACGGCCAGCCCAACCGCGACGTGTGCCTGATTCCGCAATCCGCCCACGGCACCAACCCCGCCACCGCCAATATGCTGGGCATGAAAGTGGTGGTGGTGAAAACCGACGCAAACGGCAATGTCGATATCGACGACCTCAAAGCCAAGGCCGAACAGCACAAAGACGCCCTGGGCGCGCTGATGATTACCTATCCGTCCACCCACGGCGTGTACGAAGAAGGCATCCGCGACATCTGCCGCATCATCCACGACAACGGCGGCCAGGTGTATATGGACGGCGCCAATATGAACGCGCAAATCGGCATTATGCAGCCCGCTGAAGTGGGTGCCGACGTGTTGCATATGAATCTGCACAAAACCTTCTGCATCCCGCACGGCGGCGGCGGCCCCGGCATGGGCCCCATCGGCCTGAAAGCCCATTTGGCCCCGTTTGCCCCCAGCCATGTGGTGCGTGCCGTGGACGGTGCCACCGACGGCATGGGCGCGGTTTCCGCCGCCCCCTACGGCTCGGCCAGCATCCTGCCGATTACCTGGATGTACATCACCCTGATGGGCAAACAAGGCATGGAGCAGGCCACCCGCTGGGCACTCTTGAACGCCAACTATGTGGCCAAAAAACTGGGCGAAGACTACCCGATTCTCTACACCGGCAAAAACGGCCGCGTGGCGCACGAGTGCATTGTGGACTTGCGTCCGCTCAAGGCCGAAAGCGGCATCACCGAGACCGACATCGCCAAACGCCTGATGGACTACGGCTTCCATGCCCCCACCGTGTCATTCCCCGTGGCCGGTACGCTGATGATTGAGCCCACCGAGAGCGAAAGCAAGGCCGAACTCGACCGCTTTATCGCCGCGCTCAAATCCATCAAGCAGGAAGTCTTGAAAGTGCAAAACGGTGTGTGGCCGCAAGACAACAACCCGCTGGTGAACGCCCCGCACACCGCCTTTAACGTGGCCGGCGAGTGGGACCGCCCCTACAGCCGCGAAGAAGCCGTGTTCCCGCTGCCCTATGTGCGCGAACACAAATTCTGGCCCAGCGTGAACCGCGTGGACGAAGTCTTCGGCGACAAAAACCTGGTCTGCTCCTGCCCGCCCATGAGCGCGTATGAAGATTAAGGTTTGGGCCTGATAGGGCTGCCTGAAAAAGCAAACCGCCTGTTCTTAAGGGAGCAGGCGGTTTTTTGTGGGTGGTTTTCAGGCAGCCTGAGACCTTTGCAAAACTGCTTTCAAGTAGTCTCAAATCCTAACTGCCGTCATTCCCGCGAAAGCGGGAATCTATTCATTCGGTTATGAATTCATTGTTTTAAATATGGTTTTTTAAATTCTTACATGGATTCCCGCTTTCGCGGGAATGACGGCGGTGTTGTGTTGAGCTTCATATATCGGGTTTTGCAAAGGTCTCGGCTGAAATACAGATTTGTTCATTATCAAAATGCTTATTGATGGCATAATGCCTGAATTGTGTTTACCAAAGTCCCCGCATCATGAGCACACGCACACCTTCCCCTTTTATTCGACACAAAATCCGTGAAATCCAAGAGGCACTGGCACGCCCCGTCACCGCTTTTGAAACCGGCGGTTTCCGCCCCACGGGCGAACGGGACGAGAGCTGGATCGGGCGGGTGTTTTTATGTACGGCCAATGAAGCCGCAGCGGTTACAGACAGCCAAGGCAGTCCCCTATACCCCCTGGCACAACTGTATTTGCCCGACCTGCCTTTTGTGCCTGAGCAATTACGCCACATCACTTATTTAACCGTTTTTGTTGCAGAACAGCTGCCCTATATCGACGGGCAGCGGGGTATCGAAAAAGTCGACGGGCACGGCCAGACCTATATCGAACTGACCACCACACTGGGGCAAAACGGCGACGGTTGGTTGGTTCGCGAATACACTGCCGATGATGTGCTAATCGAGCATGAATTTACCGGGCCGGACCGGATCAAACCCTTTCCCCTGAAGCCGGTATTTAAAGCACAGGACTTCCCTTTGTGGGACGGCGGCGGTGTGCCTGATGATATGGCCGCCGAAATTTGTACCTTGGAAGATTATTATAATGACGCCAAAGCCGATGAAGACCGGCTGCATTATTATGAAGACATTGTCGGCGACCATCACAGTTATACGCACAAACTGGGCGGCTACCCGTCTTTCTGCCAATCCGGTATCGACTTTGGCGAATATGAATTTGTGCTGCAAATCTCATCGGATGAAAAAGCCAATTTTAATGTAGTCGACAGCGGCAGCTTGATGTTTGCCCGCCATCCGCAAACCGGCGCATGGGTTTTGTACTATGACTTTTATTGAGGGCTGCCTGAAAAACGACAACACATCTATTCAGGCAGCCTGAATTGCAATATATCCTCCATCTGCTGCCAAACCGCATCCGTCGGCGCTTCCACCCGCACCTGCCCGCCCGCTTGCGGATGCGTAAACACCAAACTGTGTGCATGCAGCATCAAACGTCTCACTCCGGTATAAGCCGCCAACGCGCGGTTTTGTTTTTTGTCGCCGTAATTGCTGTCACCCAAAATCGGATGAAACACATGCTTCAAATGGCGGCGCAGCTGATGTTTGCGTCCGGTCAGCGGTGACAGCCGCATCAAACTGAAACGGCTGCTCGGATGCGGGCCGCAGGCATAAGGCAGCTCCGCTACACCCAAACAACGGTAATCACTCACTGCCGTCTGCGCCGCCTTATCCGGCTCAGCCATACAGTCGGCAATCTTGTCCAAAGGCTCTTTCAAGGCATAATCAATACGCCCCTCACCCAATAACCAGCCGCGTACCACCGCCAGATAATGTTTCTCAATGCGCTGCTGTTCAAATTGCACAGCCATCTGCCGTGCCGTTTCCGGGTTTAAGGCAAACAACAATACCCCCGAAGTGGGCCGGTCGAGACGGTGCAAGGGATAGACATATTGCCCGATCTGGTCGCGCAAAGTCTGCATCACAAAACGGGTTTCGTGCGTGTCCAACCAGCTGCGGTGTACCAGCATACCCGCCGGTTTGTTCACCGCCACCAGGCAGTCATCATGATAAAGAATGTGCAGTAACACAGACATCGGGTTCGCAATCAGGGCACACGGCACATACGCTTTCAATACCCAAAAATTTCTACCATAATAAAAAACCTGCCCGAGGGCAGGTTTGCTTAAGACTGCAAGCCGCTTAATCGGCCTGGCGGCGCAATACCGCGGGAATTTCGATATTGTCCATCACCGACTGGTTGGCAAAGTCTTCCGCAATCAGATTCATGCGGCGCACATTGCTGCGGCCGGAGTGGGCGATGGCGCTCATGTCCAAGCCGCCGTCGGTGCCGGTGGCCTGTTGGGTTTTGAGCATGCGTAGATTGTTGCTTTGCGACAGCTTGTTTTCGGCCAGGCCGGTGGCGATGATGGTGACGCGGATTTCGCCTTCGTCCATGTGCGCGTCTTCGGCGGTGCCGTATTTGCGCTCGGCATCCGGGTGGGCGTATTGGTCCACCACAGACATGATTTCTTTGTATTCGGACATTTTCAGGCAGCCCGGCGCGGAGGTGATGTTCACCAGCACGCCGCGCGCGCCTTCCAGAGTGACGTCATCCAGCAACGGGCTGGCGATGGCGGCTTCGGTGGCCAGGCGGGCGCGGTCTACGCCGTGGGCGCTGCCGGAACCCATCATGGCCATGCCCATGATGCCCATCACGTTTTTCACGTCGGCAAAGTCGAGGTTGATGATGCCGGGGCTGGTGACCATTTCGGAAATACCGGCCACGGCGCTGCGTAATACGTCGTCGGCGGCACGGAAGGCTTCGCGTACGGTCACATCTTCGCCCAAGGCGGTCATCAGTTTGTCGTTGGGGATGACAATCAGCGAATCCACGCTGTTTTTCAGCACTTCCAAGCCTTCTTTGGCAATGTGGATGCGTTTGCCTTCGTGTTCGAAGGGACGGGTGACCACGGCCACGGTGAGAATGCCCATTTCACGGGCGATTTCCGCCACCACGGGTGCAGCGCCGGTACCGGTACCGCCGCCCATGCCGGTGGTGATGAACACCATATTGGCGCCTTGCAGGGCTTCGGCGATGACTTCGCGGTCTTCCAAGGCGGCGTTGCGGCCGATTTCGGGATTGGCACCGGCGCCCAGACCGCGGGTCAGATTGGTACCCAGCTGGATGCGTTTGGGGGCTTGCGAACCGCTCAGGGACTGGGCATCGGTGTTGGCACTGATAAATTCGATGCCTTGTACGGCATTGGCAATCATGTTGTTGATGGCGTTACAGCCGCCGCCGCCGATACCGATAACCTTGATGACCGCCGGGCTGGCCGCCGCTTCCATTACGTCATAAACCAATTGCATGTACTGCCTCCTTACACCGTGTGCCGAAATGCTGATTAAAAAGTTGCGCGGATTATAAGGGGTTTGTGCCTCGCTGGCAAAAGCTTTCAGGCATTTTTACCCTGCCCGCTTAAAAATTGCGCTGCACCCAATCTTTCAGACGCTGCACCAAGGAGTCGCGGTGCTCGTCGGCATGGCCGGCGGGCATGCCCGCTTTGACGTCGTCGCCACGGGCGGCCTGCAGCAGGCCCATGGCGGTGGCAAAGCGCGGATTGCGGATGCGCTCTGACACGCCGAACACGTCTTGCGGCACGCCGATGCGCGCAGGCAGGTTGAACACGTCTTCGGCCAAATCCACCATGCCGGTGAGCAAGGAAGCGCCGCCGGTGAGCACCACGCCGGAAGTGAGCATTTCTTCGGGGAAGCCGCTGCGGCGCAATTCGTTGAGTACCAGTTCCAAAATCTCCTCCACACGCGGGCCGATGACGCTGGCGAGCACACGGCGCGAAATCTGGCGCGGATTGCGGTCGCCCACGCTCGGCACTTCAATCATGTCGTCGAGGCCGTCCATATTGGCCAGCGCCACGCCGTGGTTGATTTTGATGTATTCGGCGGCATTGTGCGGGGTACGCAGGGCTTGGGCCAGGTCTTTGGTAATCAGATCGCCCGCCACCGGAATCACCGCGGTATGGCGGATGGCGCCGTTGGTGTACACGGCAATGTCGGTGGTGCCGCCGCCGATGTCGATGACGCACACGCCCAGCTCTTTTTCGTCTTCGGTGAGTACCGCCTGGCCGCTGGCCAAGGGTTGCAGAATCATATTGTCGATTTGCAGGCCGCAGCGGTTGACGCATTTTTGGATGTTCTGCATGGCGGTAACCGCACCGGTGATGATGTGGATGCGCGTATCCAGGCGCACGCCGCTCATGCCGATGGGCTCGCGCACGCCCGGCTGGTTGTCGATGATGAATTCCTGCACCACGGTGTGCAGGATTTCGTGATCCGGCGGAATATTCACCGCACGCGCGGTTTCAATGGCGCGGTCGATGTCGGCCTGGGTAACTTCGCCGTCTTTGATTTTCACCACGCCTTGCGAATTCATGCTGCGGATGTGGTTGCCGGCAATGCCGGTGGTGACGCTGCCGACATGGGCATCGGCCATCAGCTGCGCCTCTTCCATGGCCTGTTTGATGGCTTGGGCGGTGGTTTCGATATTGGTCACCATGCCCGCCTTGAGGCCGCGCGAGGGGGTTTCGCCCAAGCCGATGATGTGGATTTGGTTGTCTTCCTGCACCTCGCCGATCAGGGCGATGACCTTGGAGGTGCCGATGTCCAGTGCGCTGATGTATTTTTTGGATTTGCTCATGATGGATGAAGTCCGCTTTCTGTTGCTGGTTTTTAAAAATAAAGTAATTGTCTCAATTGTTTATTCGGTCTCGGCCGCATCGCCGTTGTCGCCGTCTGCGTCCGCATTGTTGCGGCGCACGGCAAAGCCGTCTTTATAACGCATGTCCACATAGACGATGCCCTCGGCACGGTCTTTGAGGATGCGCGGCCACGCCCACACAAAGTGGCGCAAACGCTGCGCCACGTTTTCGCGTCCCAGCCGCACCTTGATGCCGTTGTCCAGCACCAAAATCCACGCCGAGCGCTCGCTGTAATAAAGCTGGCTGATGGCCAGATCACTGTTTTGCAAGGCTGCCTGAAACTCGTGCAGGCCGCGCACCATGGCGCGGGCGGTGGCTTCACCGGCGTGTTCGTCGTCGGCCACAAACCAGGGCAGCTCTTCCTCGCTCTGGGCGGGGAAAATCACGCCCGTGCTGTCCACCAGATGGTCGTCATCCCAACGCGCCACCGCAGTGCGCTCGGTGATGGCCACTTCCACCGTATCCGGCCACAAACGCCGCACCTGCACTTCGGCCACCCACGGCAGTTCGGCAAAGGCGACGCGCGCGGCATTGACGTCGGCCTTGAAAATATTGCCGCGCAAATGGGTTTGCGCCACGGTTTGCACGTCTTCCGCCGCCACCTGTTGCAAAGGCGCGGCCAGCTGCACCTGACGGATGGGGAAATACGGCGAATTCACCACCCAGATGCCGCCGCTGGCGAGCAGACAGACGATGACCATAAAATACAGCCACCGGTACAGGCGTCGCAACGCCGCCGCATTATCCCACAGTCGCATGGCTTAAAATTTCAACACACAAATCTGCAAAACTCAAGCCGGTTTGGGCGGCGGCCTTGGGCACGAGGCTGTGATCGGTCATGCCGGGCACGGTATTGATTTCCAACACATACAGGCGGCCCTCTTCGTCACGCAAAAAGTCCACCCGCCCCCAGCCGCGGCCTTCCACGGCGGCAAAGGCGCGCAGGCTCAAATCGCGGATTTCCGCCTCCTGCTCTGGGGAAAGGTCGGAAGGACACAGATACTCGGTGTCGTCGCGCTGGTATTTGGCCTCGTAATCGTAAAATTCGTTTTTCGGAATAATGCGGATGCTGGGCAGGGCGCGACCGCCCAAAACGGCGCAGGTGTATTCGCCGCCGGTGAGCGCTCGCTCGGCCAGCACCGCGCCGTGGTATTGCTTGAGTTCCTGATAGGCTTGCGCCAATTCGCCCGGCTGTTTGAGTTTTTTCACCCCCACGCTGCTGCCTTCGGCCGCCGGTTTCACAAACAGGGGCAGACCCAAACGTGCTTCTACCGCGGCAAAATCGCTGTTGTCGTCCAAGACTTCGTAGGGCACATTGGGCAGGCCGAAACCGGCCCATACCAGACGGCTGCGGAATTTGTCCATGCCGATGGCACTGGCGAGCACGCCGCAACCGGTATACGGGATATTCATGGCTTCCAGCGCGCCCTGCACCACCCCGTCTTCGCCATAAGTGCCGTGCAGGATATTGAAGGCTGCCTGAAAGTCTTGTTCTTTCAGGTTTTGCAAGGGCTGTTCCGCCGGGTCGAAGGCATGGGCGTCTATGCCCTTGCTTTGCAGCGCCGCCAAAATGGCGCGGCCGCTGTTGAGCGATACTTCGCGCTCGGCGGAAAAACCGCCCATCAGTACCGCCACTTTGCCAAATTGTTGCATGATGTGTTTCCTAATTTATCAATTGAATCCGGTATCTTTCAGGCTGCCTGAAACCCGCTGTTTACAAGCGGTAATGCTGCCACGACGGGTCGTATTCGCAGGCGGCCTCGGCTTCGAGGTCGCCAAAGCGTGCGCACCATTCCTGCGCCTGCTGCAAGAGCGCCAAGGGTTCGGAAGTGGCGGCATAGGCGGTGCGGCGGCCCTGGCTCAGATTGGTGAGCGTGAGCGTGCCGATGCCCTGCTGCTGCGTTTCAGCCGCCGCCCACAAAGCGTCTTGCAATGCGTAAGCCTGTTCCAGTTCTTCCTGATTGCCGCAACGGCAGGTTACGGATACGCACCAAGCCATATCGGCGCGGCCCACCAGGGCGGTGGCCGACTGGTTGCGCAACAGCGTGAGCGCGTCCTGGTCTTCCGCCTCTTCCACCTCGTACATGCCGTATTGCCATTCCGGTTCGGGATACACGGCCGTGTGTCCCAGCCCCTGCCATACCTCGGCCAGCAGCGGCGGCAGTGCGTGCAGCGGCACGGCGCCTTCGGGTGCGGTATCGACAAAATCCACGGCGCCGATTTTTACCGAGGCATCCCATTCGCCCACCACATGGTCGAGCATAATCATCGCCATATTGCGCGCGTGGTCGGTCATATGGTCGGGAATGTCGCAGGCAAAAGCCACATCCAGCGCCGCCACTTCGCGCCACGGCGTACAGGCCACGAGAATATCGGCGGCAGAGAGCGAGAAACCCTCCATGCCGATGGCAAAATCGGCATTGCCCGCCATCATGCCGTGGCGGAAGGCGCGCACCTGATAGCGCGCCGTTTGCGCGTGCTCTACCAGCGCCTGCACCTGTGGAAATTGGGCGCTCATGCCATGGGCGGTGAAAATCAGGCTGGGCGTATCGCTGCCATCGGCCAGCCCTTCCAATTCCAGTGCCACTTCGGGGCAGAAGCGTTTCAACAATTCATTGCCCTGTTCGACAAACTCACGGTTGTCCAACGCGGCCAAGCGCGCTTCTTCATCCTGCCAGGCCGCCCAAAAATCACGGGCGTTTTGCGACAAGGTATGCAGCTGCTGCGTGTATTCGTCTTCGGCGGCGGTATTTTTCTTGCCGAATAATGAGCCCAGTAATCCCATAGCATTTCTCCTTGTGTTTTTTCAGGCAGCCTGAAACGATAACGGCGTCTGTATTCCCTCTCCCACGGGCGAGGGGCTTATGTTGCCGACACTGTTTACATTACCGGATGTCATCCGGAGATTTTTCCCGGACAGCCGTAGGTCGGATACTTGTATCCGACATTGGACAAAATTACTGCAAATGCTTCATTTTGTCGGATTCAAGAATCCGACCTACGCCTCTGTTTTTCAGGCAGCCTGTGTCTGCGCCTGTAACTGCGCCGGCACTTTATTGATGCTGCCCGCACCCATGGTCAGCACCACGTCGCCGTCATGCAGAATATCGATGAGGGTGGCGGCCAGGTCGTCCACCTGCTCCACATAAATCGGCTCTATTTTACCCAATACCCGCACCGCGCGCGCCAAGGCGCGGCTGTCGGCGGCCACAATCGGTTCTTCACCGGCGGCATAGACTTCGGTGAGCACCACGCTGTCGGTTTTGTTGAGCACCTGCACAAAGTCTTCAAACAAATCGCGGGTGCGGCTGTAACGGTGCGGCTGGAAAGCCAGCACCAGGCGGCGGTTGGGATAGGCGCCGCGGGTGGCGGCGATGGTGGCCGCCATTTCCACCGGGTGGTGGCCGTAGTCGTCAATCAAGAGCGCCGTACCGCCCTTGGGCAAAGGCAGTTCGCCGTAATTTTGGAAGCGGCGGCCGACTCCGGAGAACTGTGCCAGACCGGTCTGAATCGCGGCCACCGGCACCTCGCATTCCAGCGCCACACCCACCACCGCCAAGGCGTTAAGCACATTGTGGCGGCCGGGCATATTCACGGTGACTTCAAACGAGCCGATGCCTTTTTTGCGCGTGTGTACGGTAAAGCGCATGGCCGCGCCCACGGCTTCGATATGGTCGGCATACAAATCGGCGCTGTCGTCAAGGCCGTAGGTGACATAAGGCTTGTTGATTTTCGGCAAAATGGCGCGCACATGCTCGCTGTCGGTGCACAAAAACGCCTTGCCGTAAAACGGCATGCGGTGCACGAAATCGATAAAAGCCTGATGCAGATTGTCGACGCTGTGGCCGTAGGTTTCCATATGGTCGGTGTCGATATTGGTGACCACGGTAAACAGCGGCGTCAGATACAGAAACGAGGCATCCGATTCGTCGGCCTCGGCCACGATATAGCGGCCTTGGCCGAGCTGGGCATTGGTGCCCGCGGCGGTGAGTTTGCCGCCGATGACAAAGGTCGGGTCCAAGCCGCCCGCGGCCAAAACCGAGGCCGCCAGGCTGGTGGTGGTGGTTTTGCCGTGGGTACCGGCAATGGCGATGCCGTCGCCGAAACGCATGATTTCCGCCAGCATCATCGCACGCGGGATTACCGGTACTTTGGCCGCCTGCGCCGCCAGCACTTCCGGATTGTCGCCCTTGACCGCGGTGGACGTCACCACCACGTCGGCGCCGTCGATATGGGCGGCATCGTGGCCGCGGAACACGCGCACCCCGGCCGCGCTCAGACGGCGGGTGGCGGCATTGTCGGCCTGGTCGGAACCGGACACGCGGTAGCCCTGATTGTGCAAAACTTCGGCAATGCCGCACATGCCCGTGCCGCCGATGCCTACAAAATGAATGTGTTGGATACGGTTTTTCATGGTTTTCTTTCTTTCAGGCAGCCTTTAAAGCCGGGTCAAATGGCCGGACAGGCTGCCTGAAAATTTTGATGGTGTATTCGGTGTAACCGGGTAGGTCGGCTCTCCGAGCCGACTTTAAATCATGTATGTGTCGGCTCGGAGAGCCGACCTAAGGCAGTTGTGGTTTATCGCTTGTAGGTTGAGTTGCCAAACCCAACACTTGTCTTAATGCGCAGATAATGTTGGGTCTGACGACCCAACCTACGGCTGCTGGGTTGTCAAACCCAACACTTGTTTTAATTTACAGATAATGTTGGGTCTGGCGACCCAACCTACGGCTACGGCTGCTCAGCGCACCACCGTTTCGGCAATCGCCGCCACTTCGTCGGCGCTGTCGGGCATGGCCAGGGTGCGGGCGTTTTCCGCCCAGCGGCGGCAGTCTTCGCGGCTTAAACCGCCGAGGATGTGCGCCAGCTTG
This sequence comes from Neisseriaceae bacterium HSC-16F19, assembly GCF_024171525.1. Taxonomy (GTDB): domain Bacteria; phylum Pseudomonadota; class Gammaproteobacteria; order Burkholderiales; family Neisseriaceae; genus JALJZY01. The sequence continues at coordinate 20,924 of NZ_JALJZY010000010.1, read as the reverse complement.
GCCGCATCCAGTTCGGACTGCGGCAGCAGCAAACCGGCCTCGGCGCGCACCATAAAGCGCGCATTGGCGGTTTGGTGGTCGTCCACCGCATGCGGATAGGGCACCAGCAGGGCGCCGACACCGGCGGCGGTGAGTTCGGCTATGGTCAGCGCACCGGCGCGGCATAACAGCACGTCGGCATCGCGGTAGAGCGACACCATGTCGTCGATAAATTCCACACATTCGGCATCCGCACCGGCGGCGGCATACGCCTCCTGCACCGCGGCCAGCTTGTTGCGGCCGGACTGGTGGACGATGTGCGGGCGCTGTGCTTCAGGCAGCAGCGCCACGGCTTGCGGCATGATGCGGTTGAGTGCATCCGCACCGAGGCTGCCGCCGACCACGCACACGCGCAGCGGGCCTTGGCGCGCGGCAAAACGCGTTTGCGGGGCGGGCAGTGCGGCAATGTCGGCACGCACCGGATTGCCCACCAGGCCGTCGGCATCGGCAAACACGCCGGGAAAGGCATAAAGCACGCGGCGCGCCCAGCGCGACAGCACTTTGTTGGCGAGGCCGGGCACGGCGTTTTGTTCGTGGATAATCACCGGAATGCCGCACAATTTGGCGGCCACGCCTCCGGGAAAGGTGACGAAGCCGCCAAAACCGATGACCGCATCGACGCGGTAACGGCGGATAATGCCCACCGCCGCGCCTATGGTTTTCCACAGGGTAACGGGCAGCAGCAGCTTGCGTTTGAGGCCGTTGCCGCGCACGCCTTTAATCGCCAGGGTTTCCAAGCGGATGCCGTGCTGCGGCACGATGCGGGTTTCCATGGCGCCTTCGCTGCCCAGCCACAGCACCTGGTGGCCGCGTTTTTGCAGCGATGCGGCCACCGCCAGCGCGGGGAAAATATGGCCGCCGGTGCCGCCGGCCATCAGCAGAAAGGTTTTTGCACTCATGTATGCGTCCGCTTCAATCTCGTTTTCAGGCAGCCTCAAAGCTACACTTTATAACCGCGCATCACGCGCCGGTTTTCATGGTCCACGCGCAAGAGCAGCGCCATGCACACCAGCATCACAATAACCGCCGAGCCGCCGTAAGACATCAGCGGCAGGGTCAGCCCCTTGGTCGGCAACAGGCCGATATTCACGCCGATATTGAAAAAACTCTGAATCGCCAGCCAGGTGCCGATGCCTTTGGCCACATAGGCGCCGAAATACAAATCCAGATTCATGGCCTGTTTGCCGATAGAAAAGGCACGCAGCCCCAGCCACACATAGCAGAAAATCATCACCAGAATACCGGCCATGCCGAATTCTTCACCGATGACCGCCAAGATAAAGTCGGTATGCGCTTCGGGCAGGTAAAAACGTTTTTCGATGCTGCCGCCCAGGCCCACGCCGAAGAGTCCGCCGCGGCCGATGGCCATCAGCGAATGGGTGAGCTGGTAGCCCTTGCCCTGCGGGTCGTCCCAGGGGTCGAGAAAGGCGGTAATCCGGGCCACGCGGTAGGGCTCGAACAGAATCATCGCCACCATCATCAGCACGCCGATCAGCACCACCAGCAAAAACCAGCGAAACGGCAGCCCGGCCAGAAACAGCAGCACCACGGCCACCACCGAGACCACCACAAAGGAGCCGAAATCCGGCTCCAGCATCAGCAGCCCCAAGCCCGCGCCCACCGGCAGGGCCACAAACCATACTTTTTTGAATTCTTTAAGGATTTCCGCGCGGCGGGTAAAGAAACTGGCCAAGTACAGAATCACCGCAATCTTAAACAATTCGCTGGGCTGGACATTGAAGGCGCCGACATGAATCCAGCGCCGCGCGCCGTTGATTTCGCGCCCGACAAACAGCACCGCCACCAAGAGTATGAGGCTGAAGGCCAGTATCCACGGCGTCGCTTTTTTCCACACAGACAGGGGCGTGCGCGCCGCCACCCAGGCAGACAAGCCGCCCAAGCCCAAAAACATGGCCTGGCGGCCAAGGTAGAAATACGGGCTGCCGCTGCCGTGGGCGGCATAGGCGATGGAGGCGGAATAGACCATGATGAGGCTGAAGCCGGTCATCAGCACCACCATCCACAGCAGGGAATAATCCCACTCATGGCCGTGGCGCAAGAGCTTGCGGTCTAAGAGTTTCGATTCGGTAATCATGCGTGTATATCAATCCGGGCCGCTGTTTTCAGGCTGCCTGAAAGGCAGCAGCCGTATATTTTTTCATCTCATTTGCCGCTGGCGCGGCGGCCAGAAACACAAAGCCCTTGCACGGCGGCAAGACCGTGCAAGGCTTGAAACGGGGCGCTGCCGTGGGCAGCAGACACCCGCAATACGCTGCGGTTTCGGACATGGCGCTATTTTCCGTTATTTTGCCGTCTTATTCCATGCCTGCGGCACAAAAAAGCGCGTAAATATTACTAGGGCGCACTGACAATTCGTTCACGACTGCTTTTTTGCCAAAATCACCCGCTTCTGCGTTAAAAATGCTCGCAAGGTGTCCAACCTTGCTGCGCTTTTTGCCTTGAATCGGACGATTTTGTCTGAAAAATCAGCTACGCGCCCGAATGATCAGCCCGCCCTAGGCTGCCTGAAAAAAACGGAGCATCCGCCCCAATCCTGCATCTGCCCGCAAAAATCCGCTTCAACCGCCCTGCCCTGCTTGGGCCTGTTTGAAAAACTGCCTATATTTCTTGGGCTCGTCTTCAAAGGCATAAGGGTCTTCTGCGTAGGCCAGTTGGAAATAATGACGCGCTTCTTCCAGCCGGTTTTGCTCGAAACAGATTTTGCCCAGCCAGAAATAATCACCCACCGGCAGATTGTCTGCTTCTTTGCCGGACAAAAACACCCGCGCCCATTGTTCGGCCTCGTCATACCGCTGCAAATCGAAAAAAGACGCGATTAAGGATTCCACCACCCAGCCGAAATCTTCATGTTCGGCCTGCGGCTGCGGCAACAAAGCCCATGCCGCCAGCGCCAATTCGATTGCCTCTTCATGGCGGCCTTCTTCCGACAGCAGATTGGATTGGTCCATCAATTCGTGCAGGCGTGAAGACATTCCGGCTCCTTCAATCAGTTTTTTTATTTAAAACAGGCATATCATGCTTATTACAGGCTGCCTGAAACCGCTTTACAAACTCTGCACCGTCTCCACAAACACCTGCGCGCGGTGGGCATAGCCCTCGAACATATCGTAGCTGGCGCAGGCGGGGCTGAGCAGCACGATGTCGCCGGGCTGTGCCATTTCATAAGCGCGGCGGGTGGCGGCGGGCAGGCCGTCGAAATATTCCGCCTCCACACCGCAACCGGCCAAATCGCGGCCCACTTGCGCCGCATCGGCGCCAATCAGCACCACGCCGCGCACCTTGCCTTTGAGCGCATCGCGCAAAGGGGTGAAATCCTGCCCCTTGCCCTGCCCGCCCGCCACCAGCACGATGGGCGCGTCCAGGCCGGAAATGGCGGCACAGGTGGCGCCGACATTGGTGCCTTTGCTGTCGTCGATAAACAGCACGCCGTTTTTCTCGGCCACTTTTTCCACCCGGTGCGGCAGACCTTTAAAGCTGCACACCCCGGCGGCCAAAACCTCGCGGGTGATGCCTATGCTCCCGCACAGGGCAAAAGCGGCCAGCACATTGGCGGCATTGTGGCTGCCTTGCAAGGGCACCTCGGCAGCAGACATCAACACCTCTTCATCGTGTTTCAGACAGCCTTGGTGCAGGTGGTAGCCTGTTGTTTGCTGCAAAGAAAAACCGTGCACTTGGCGGCCGCTGCGTTTCATGGCGCGGCAAAAGGCATCGTCGGCATTGAGCACCTGCACGCCGCTGCCGTCAAACACCGCCTCCTTGCTGTGGGCGTAATCGAGCAGGCTGTCGTAGCGGTCGAGATGGTCTTCGGAAATATTCAGACACACCGCCGCCGCGGCATTCAGGCTGGCGGTGGTTTCCAGCTGGAAACTGGACAGCTCCAGCACCCACACATCGGCGGCACGGCCCTGGCGTTGCAGTTCGGCTTCCAATACCGGCGTGCCGATATTGCCCGCCACCACGGTGTCCAGCCCGGCATGGGTGCACAAATGGCCGACCAGGCTGGTGACGGTGGTTTTGCCGTTGCTGCCGGTAATCGCCAGCACCTTGTCGCCGCGCGCGGCCACAATGCGCGCCAACACCTCGATATCGCCCAAGACTTCGCCGCCACGGCGCTCAAAGTCACGAATGGCCGCTTGGCGGCGGGTGATACCGGGGCTCAAGGCCAAAATATCGAAATCCTGCGCCAAGGCATCGGCCAGGCTGCCTGAAAACCATGATACCTGCGGAAAACGGCGGCCCAATTCGTCACGGCGCTCATCGCTCAGTTTGCCGTCGTAACCCGCGACTTGTGCGCCGACATGGGTGAAATAGGCGAGCATGGACAGACCGCTGCCGCCCAAACCGGCCACCAAAATGCGTTTGTTATGCCAATCGGTATGCATACTTGTGCTTTCGTTTGCAATAAGGGGGATGGATGCATAGGTATCTACACATTTTAGGCTACCTGAAAGATTTTGCTTTTTTCGGCTTGAGTACCTAATACTTTAATCCAAGTATGTTTACGGCTACAGCCCTATCCGCTGGCGCAGCCGAACGGAGCGCAGTTTTTCGGGGGAAAAGGGCAAATCTGTTTGAGCAGCGCAGCTGCGAGTTGTTGCCCGCCCGAAAAACCGTGTGCAGTGAGGGAAGTTTGCGCAGCAAACCTGCAACCGCGGCCGCCTTTCTTTTGCCTTCTTTTCTTTGGCGGCGCAAAGACAATATCCGCGTGACCGTAGGGAATCCCGTGGGACGGCCATGAAGCGCAAAGTTAAATTTTGTGTAACTTGAAATACAAGGTGATACCAACTTGTGTTTTCAGGCAGCCTTAATATTTGTGTAGATACCTATGGTATGGATGCCACCTACATCCACGGTGCAGGTTTTACCGTCTCACCCAGCAGGCGGAACAGGTTCCAACGGTCTTCGGGCTCGGCCTGATAAGCGGCGGGCCAAGGCAGGAAACGGCGGTCGTCGATAACCGTACTCACATCCAGCAAACCGGCTTTCACCGCCGGGTCTTGCGCCGCCAGTTGCGCCCATACTGCGCCCAGCTGCTGCGGCAGGTACTGGAAATCGGCGTCCATACATTGCAATTCCACCGTATCCAAACTGATGTACGCTTGCGGCGGCAGACTGTTCAGGTAGCCTGCCAAGGCATCGATATGGGTGTCCAGACCGCCGTTGGCGGCGAACAGGTCATTCACAAACCCGCGCCGTGCCTGCAAGCGCTCCACAGCAAGGCCGCGGGTGGTACATGGCGCAAGCAATAACCAGTCTTGGCCGTTATCGTCGGCCAGCGTTTCACTGCGCATATCTTCCGGCGCAAACAGCAACAACCACAACAAGGGGATGCAGCCGTCGACCAAGGCCACGCACTGATATTCACCGCCGCCGCGCTCGGCGCTGTTCCAATAAGGGTAAATCAGCGGCCCGGTACTGCAATGCAGATAGGCTTTATTGCTCATGGCGGACTCCTTGGATAAGGGCTTGGGGGACAGGCTGCCTGAAAACGGATAGCGGACAGTCGTAGGTCGGATTCTTGAATCCGACATTTTTACATTTGCCGCATGTGCCGGATATTACCGGCAGTTATTCGGTTTTGTCGGATACAAGTATCCGACCTACGCCTGTTTTAAGCCGGATTGGCGGTTGCGGCAAAACGCCCCAAATACACCATGCCGCCCGCTTTAATTGTCTCGGCGGAATTACAGTCGGCGGCCAGCAGATACAGGGCATTCACATCGCTCATATCCGCCTCGGCGGCAGCGGCGGCCAATGCCAAGGGCTCATGCAGACGGATGCCGTACAGTAAAGCGGCAATCGGCCGGGCTTGATTATGGCGCACCCACATCGCGCCCGGCGGATAATCCAGCGCTGCGTCCATGGCGGCCTGCCAGTCTTTGAGCAGGTGCAAATCGCGGCCGGCCGCCTTGCCTGCCCAGATATGAAGTTGCAGCGGCACTTGTTCTGCCTCGTAAAAATCATCGTATTGCAGATAATGGTTCAAGGCGTGCAATAACTGCTCTGCGCTGTACGCGGGCATATATTTGGCCAGATTGAACACCACACCGGCCAGGGTGCCGGTATCGCACAAGGTGTACATCTCGCGCTCTGCATAGGCCAGCGGTACCCAAGTGCCGGAAGCGCATTCCACCGCCAAATCCTCGTCGGCCAAGTCTTCCATTTCGTCTTCGGGAAACAGATACAGCGGCGCCGTCAGCGGCTCGGCCTGCCATTCGGCCTCATCCACATGCAGCCATTCGTTGTCGTCCAAATTGCGCAATGCCTGCACGGCGGCTTGAAGATTGGGGAATATGGTCATGGTCTTTCTTTCGGTTTTCAGGCTGCCTGAAAAGTATAACGGGCAGCCGTAGGTCGGATTCTTGAATCCGACATTTTTATAGTCATTTAAAATAAGAACGATACGGCGTTGCTGCGCCTTGCCGTACTATCTGTACTGTCTGCGGCTTGCTGCCTTGTCTCGTTCTTATTTTATTCGACTATACATTTGCCGCATGTGCCGGATATTACCGGCAGTTATTCGGTTTTGTCGGATACAAGTATCCGACCTACGGCAACTATTCCGCCAACACCAAAAAATCCGCCAAACCATATTCGGCCAGCACCGCCTGCAATTCGGGCACGCGCTCGGCGATGTCTGCCGCCATCGGCGGTTGCGGCGGCGGGTATTTGGCTTCCTCCTGATTGCGCATCCAGTCGGCCAGCGCAAACAGGCGCAGCACCACGGCCACCGCCCATTCCGGCGGTGCAGCCGTATCTTGCAGCGCTTGGGCAAAACAGGCAATCCACTGGTTGCGGGTTTTCACCGTCACCACAAACGGCATATGGCGCTGGCGCAAACGCGGATGGCCGTGCAGCTCTTCATACAGCGGCGGCCCGCCCAGCCAGCCGCTCAAAAATTGAAACAGGCGTTCGCGGGCGTAATCCAGCGACGCGCCGTGGGTGGCGCGCAGGGCGGCAAAACGTGCGTCGCTGTCCATCAAATCGTAAAAACGGGCGGTGAGTGCGGCTGTTCCGGCTTCACCGCCCAAGGCTTGGTAGGCGTTCATGTTTGGGTTTCGTTAGGGTGACGGATGGCTGTGGCCAAGGCATCGGCCACATCTTGCTCGTGGTCAATGACATAGCAGACAAAATCATCGGTTTTGGTAATACGCTCATATTCGGGCGTGTGCGTAAACGCCAGCAAGGCTTGGCGGCATACTTGTGCCAAATCATCCAAAAAAGCAAACCAGGCATCGGTATTACCCTCGTCCAGACAGGCGGACAATTCGGCCAATTCTTCCTCATTCAGCACATACACGGTATCGAAGCACTGGCAGTCCCAATCACCGGTGTTGTAACGCACTTGGCGTATCGCATCGGCGTTGTCGCGATACTCGGCATACATTGCCTGCAATTCGCCCAGCGCTGTTTGGAAACCCTGCTCGGTATTCAGGCATAGATTGACTTCGCCGTATTCCAGATTGCAGTCGTAGGCAAAGGCGTAAAAGGTTTCGCCTGCATGCGCATCGAGAAAAGCGGCCACACCCTGACGGCTGAATTGCAATAAGGTGTCGCGCACGGCTTGGCGTTTGGCGTCGTTCCACAGGGTGGTCATGGTTGCACCTTAATGTGTAGGGTGGGCATTGATGCCCACGCAGAATCAAAGCGCCATGGTGGGCATCAATGCCCACCCTACCGCTCCGGCGCTTAACGGATTTTCAGCGATGCCAGACCCACCAGCACCAGCACAATGGTGATGATCCAAAAACGCACCACCACCTGGGTTTCTTTCCAGCCTTTTTGTTCGTAATGGTGGTGGATGGGTGCCATCAGGAAAATGCGTTTTTTGGTGCGCTTGTACCAGGCTACCTGAATCATTACCGACAAAGCCTCCACCACAAACAGGCCCCCCATAATCACCAGCACGATTTCCTGGCGCACAATCACCGCCACCGTACCCAAGGCCGCGCCCAAGGCCAAGGCGCCGACGTCGCCCATAAACACCTGCGCCGGATAGGCATTAAACCACAGAAAACCCAGGCAGGCGCCGCACATGGCGGCACAAAACACCACCACTTCGTTGGCACCGGGCACAAACGGCAGTTGCAGATATTCGGCAAACTGGGCGTGGCCGGTGGCGTAGGCAAAAATCGCCAGACCGCCCGCCACCAGCACCACCGGAAAGGCGGCGAGGCCGTCGAGGCCGTCGGTGAGGTTGACCGCATTGGAAGTGCCGACAATGGTGAAATAGGCCAGCACCACAAAGCCGATCACCCCCAGCGGCAGGGCTACCTGCTTGAAAAACGGCACGATGAGGATGTTGTTGGCCATATTGCTGGCGGCGTAAAACAATAGCAGACCGGCGGCGAGCGCCACGGCAGACTGCCACACCATTTTGAATTTGGCCGACACGCCGTTGGGGTCTTTATAGACCACTTTTTTCCAGTCGTCGTAAAAACCGAGCATGCCCGTACCCAAGAGCACGGCGAGCAAAATCCACACATAGATATTGGCCAGATTGGCCCACAGCAGGGTGGAGACGGTGATGGCCAACAGAATCAGCGTGCCGCCCATGGTGGGGGTGCCGGTTTTGACCAAATGGGTTTGCGGGCCGTCGTGGCGCACGGCCTGGCCGACTTTGAGTTCGGTGAGTTTGCGTATGGTCCACGGCCCCAAGAGCAGGGAAAACACCAGCGCCGTGAGCGCCGCCATCACCGCGCGGAAGGTGGTGTATTGGAACAGATTAAAGCCGCTGATCCAGTTTTGAAAAATGTCGGCAAGCCATAACAGCATAAAGAGTCCTAATATCTCGTTGTGATGTGCGCACTGCCCCGAACGCTGCGGGGCAAAAAGGCGCTATTTTAATGTCTTATGCGCTGTTTGTGTGCGCTTTCATCCGTCAAAATGACTGCACACACGCAAAAAAAGCCCCAGCATCCGCAGGGGCTTTGGTTTTAGCAGTATATCCGCTTAACGGCGTGCCAATACACCGAAGTACACCAGCGGCCAGATGATGGCGAGGGCAATCCACAAGATATTGCCGGTAATCAGCGCCTGGCCGATCATGCCTGCCTGCACCACATAGTACACCATGGGAATCAGGGTTTTGCGGATCACTTCGCCTTCGCGGCTGATCATGCCCACCACCGCAGCGGCGGCCACCACGTTGTGCACGGCAATCATATTGCCCGCGGCACCGCCGATGGCTTGCAGCGCCACCACATAGGCAGCCAGATCCGGAGTCAGACCAATCTGCATAGCGGTGGAGAACTGGAAGTAAGAGAACATCATATTGGATACGGTGTTCGAACCGGCGATAAACGCACCCAGCGCACCAATCCACGGCGACACATTCGGCCAAATATCGCTGAAGCCTTGGGCGGCGCTTTGTGCCAACACCATGGGCATGGAGGGCAGCGCGCCTTCCACACCGGCGCCGGAGTGGATGAATACCTGCACCATGGGTACGGACAAGAGCAGTGCCGGTGCGGCGGCGATCATGGTTTTACCGGAAGCGGCCCAACCGCGCATAAAGGACTGGGTATTCATGCGGAAAATCACAATACACAGCAAAGAGGCGATGATCAGAATGGTACCCGGAGAATAGGCCAGCTGAATGGTACTGGTGATGGTGCTGCCGAAGATTTGTGAAAATTTCACGGTCATCAAATCACCCAGCAGGAATTTTTTCAGCGGGTCGATGGTACGGGTGAGGATCAAGAGACCAATCACAATCACGTAGGGCGAGAACGCGCGCAATACGGAGAAATTGGGCTTGTCGTCGTTGTGGTCGTCATCTGCCAGAGTACCCACCCAAGTGCTTTCCCATTTGCTGCGATCGGGGAAATCGAAGGTGGTTTTCGGCACCAAAAAGCCTTTTTTGGCGGCGGGAACCACAATCAAGAGACCAATAAAGGCACCAATCATGGAGGGGAATTCCGGGCCGAGGAAGCGGGCCACCAGATAATAAGGCACGGTGAAGGCCAGACCGGCAAAAATGGCGAATTTCCATGCGGCCAAACCTTCGCGGAAAGAGCGTTTTTCACCGAAATAGCGGGTCAACAGACCGCACAGCAACAGGGGAATCAGCACACCCACGCTGGCATGCAGAAAGCCGACATTGGCAGTGATGTCCAGCAGGTATTGGTCTTGGGTAATGGGGGCAATTTGCTCGGCCACACCATCGGTGGAGATACCGGTTTTTACACCCAAGAGCAAGGGCGTGCCCACGGCACCGAAAGACACCGGCGTGGATTGGATCACCAACACCGACATTACCGCGGCCATAGCCGGGAAACCCAGAGCCAGCAGCAAAGGCGCACCCACGGCAGAAGGCGTACCGAAACCGGAAGAGCCTTCAATCAGCGAGCCGAACAGCCAGGCCACGATAATCACCTGTACGCGGCGGTCGGGAGAAATATCCATAAAACCGCGGCGGATGGCTTTGAGCGCACCGCTTTCACGCAGGGTGTTCAGCAGCAATACCGCGCCGAATACGATAAACAGCACCGTCAGCGCCACAATCACACCGTTCACCGTGGCGGCGGCCACTTTGTTGCCGGGTGCGCCCCAAACAAACAAAGCCAGCAAGGCGGTAACGGCATAGGCCAAGCCCATGGACAGGGTGGCTGAACGCCGCATCACCACCAAAAACAGGAATACGGTGAAAATCGGCGCAACGGCAAGTAGGGTATGCAAGATGCCCATAAAAACTCCAATTGCAAAAACATCGACATATAAAAGCGCACCGCATGGCATAACCCTGCGGTGCCGCTCAAACCACACGACAAACCGTCTTGGCAAACACCCGACGATTTGCTATGCTTGGAAACTGGTAATACCAATTTACCAATTGGATAAACACTTTAAAAAAGTTTTGCAGTGCGGTCAATCGAAAAATCAATGTTTACATGCGGCACACAGGCTGCCTGAAAAATTATTATCATCGAAATAATACCGGTATCGGCCAAATCCGACAAAAACCGAAAAATAAACAAAGATATTTATCTCCAATGGCTGCCTGAAAGAAATTTTTGAAACATATTATCAATTAATCCTGCCTATTCCGTTTATGACACAAAAACGCATCAGCGCCCCCAAGTTGTCCGAACAAATTGCCGCCGTTTTGGAAGAGCGTATTTTGAACGGCGTCTATGCCGTGGGTGAACGCCTGCCCTCGGAACGCCAGCTGGCAGAAGAATTCGGCGTTTCCCGCCCGCCCCTGCGCGACGCCCTGGGCGTATTGGCGGCACGGCAGCTGCTGTTCAGCCGCCCTGGCGGCGGCCATTATGTGCACGATGCGGTGCAAAGCGACTTTATGGGCACATGGCAAGGGCTGCTCGGCCGTCACGAATACCTGCGTGACGACGTATTGGATTTCCGCCGCTCCTTGGAAGGCACGCTGGCGGCACTGGCCGCCCAGCGCCGCACCGATGCCGACTTGGAACGCATTGCCTTCTGGCTCGACCAGCTGGACAGTGCCCACAACGAGCACGATACCGACAAGCAGTCGCAAGCCGACGTGGGCTTTCACCAAAGTATTGCCGAAGCGGCGCACAATATTCTGTTTGCCCATCTTTCAGGCAGCCTCTTGCGCATGCTGAAAGAGCACACCCGCCAGAACCTGGGCAATATGTTCGGCATTCACGGCATGCAGGCGGATTTGGCGCAACAACACCGCGCCCTGTTTGAAGCCATCAAAAAACGCCAGCCGCACAAAGCCGCACAAGCGGCGCACGCCCACATCGACTTTGTCGCCTCCTCGCTCAAAGCCGCCGAGCAACAGCAAAAACGCCTGGAACGTGCCACCGAACTGGCCGAACAGGACAAACTGAAAATCGGTGCATAATCCGTTTCAGGCAACCATCAAATACAAACGCGGCCCAAAGGCCGCGTTTGTTATTCCTGCTGCTGTTTTTCCGCCCAGTCCGCCACCTCATGCGGATTGAGCCGTGCTTCGTCTTCCTCACCCAAATCCACCAGGCGCCGCAAACGGGTGATATAGGCATTGGCATCCAAACCCTGACGGTAGCGCTGCGCCAGCCACAGGGTTTCGGCCAGCGCCTCCATCATATCGTGCTCGGCCGCCACCCAGTCGTCGTTGTATTTGGCGCACAGGCGGCGGTGGATGTCCGCCACGCCGAAAGGCTGGTCTATGCCCGCCTGCTCCTGTATCGACAGATGCAGCGACATATGCAGAAACGGATTGCTCTCGCCGCCTTCGGGGGTCCAGTTGTAATCCAGATACTGCTCTACATGTTCCAAATAATGATGGTATTCGGGATGGGCTTCGATGATGCGCAAGGCACGCCGTTGCAGGGCATCGAGGCGGTCGGGTTGTTGGCGCAGCTGCCAGACATGGGCGAAAAAGCGGCGCACATCGGTGGTATTGACGTCGTACATGGCGGGTGGACGGGGTTAAAAGCAAGGGGGCGATTATACGCCTGCTTCGGTCACAATAGCCGCTTTCGGTACCGCCGCCATACGCCAATGCGCCACGGCCCAATCCAACAGCTCGCGGTGATGGCCCACCGGCGGCGCTTCAGGCAGCCCCAGCCAATGCAAGACCTGTCGCAACAGCGTTTCCGCTTCAGCGGCGTCTATGGCCGGTGCCAGGGTCTGTTTGGACCATTTCTGCCCCAAGCGGTTGGTCAACAGCGGCAAATGGGCATAATGCGGCTGCACATAGCCCAAGCATTGCTGCAAAAACAACTGCCGCGGCGTGGACACCAGCAAATCCTGGCCGCGCACAATGTGGGTGATGCCCTGCTCGGCATCGTCGGCCACCACCGCCAGCTGGTAGGCCCAAAAACCGTCGGCACGCAACAGCACAAAATCGCCCACATCCGCCGCCAGCTGTTGTTGATAATGACCGACCACGGCATCCCCAAAACCATAGACCGCCGCCGGCACACGAATGCGCCAAGCCGGGGTTTTGGCCGTGGCGCTAGCGCCGTGGGCACAACGCCCGCCGTACAGCGGCCCGTCCACCCCCATGCCGCGTGCCTGTTCGGCCACTTCGCGGCGGCTGCAATAACAAGGGTACACCCGCCCCTGCGCCCGTAGTTCATCCAAAACTGCGCGATACAGTTCGTGGCGGCGGCTTTGGTACACCACCTCACCGTCCCATTCAAAACCAAAGGCTTCCAGCGTGCGCAAAATATGTGCCGCCGCCCCGGCCATTTCGCGCGGCGGGTCGAGGTCTTCCATGCGCAGCCGCCACAGCCCGCCGTGGGCGCGCGCATCCGCAAACGAGGCCACGGCGGTAAGCAGCGAGCCGATGTGCAGCAGGCCGGTGGGGCTGGGCGCAAAACGGCCGATATAGGGCGTGGCGGGGTTTTCAGTCTGTCGGGAAAGCTGGGGTGCCATAAGTGAAGAGTTGATATTGAGCTATAGTCGAATAAAATAAGAATGAGACAAGGCAGCAAGCCGCAGACAGTACAGATAGTACGGCAAGGCGCAGCAACGCCGTATCATTCTTATTTTAAATGACTATATTCAGGCTGCCTGAAAAGGATTGAGCAGTCTAACCCCTGTGCGTTCAAAATCGGCCGTATTGCGGGTCACCAGGGTCAGGCCGTGCTGTAAGGCCACCGCCGCTATCCAGGCATCGTTTTCCGGCGCTTTATCGGGAATATGCAGTCCGGCACAGATGGCCGCCGTTTGGGCATCTATCGCGACAATGCGCTCATGAAACACATGGGTCATCAGCGCCGCATACCATGCCCGCAAAGCCTGCCCTTGCTGCGGGTCTTTGCGCTCCATATCCAAAATACCCCGCTCCAGTTCCATGGTCACCACCGGACAGGTGTACAACAATTCCGGCACGGTCCCGGCCAGCCATGCGCTCACATTGGAGTCGGCCCGGCCTTGTCGCACCTTGCGCATTTCACTGATTACATTGGTATCCAACAAATACACCGCCTTACTCCTCAAAATTCACAGGACGGCGTTGTGCCGAACGGCGCGGCGCCAGCGGCAAGGGAATATCCGCCACATCGGGGCTGTTCAGATTCATCAGCACCTCCAATGTATTGCTCCCTTGGCCGACCAATTTCTGATAATCGGCATAGCTCAGCAGCACATGCGCCAACTTGCCCCGATTGGTGATAAAGACCGGTGCTTTTTCCGCTTCCCGCTGTGCCTTATGGGTATGCTGGTTAAATTCACGACTGCTGATGATGGAAGTCATGGCTATTTCCTTGTTTATTTTAATTGTATAAATGTTACTACATAGCTAAAAACCCATCAATCAACTTGTACCGCTTTTAAAACAGGGTGAGACCTCTGCAAAACTGCTTTCAGGCAGCCTAAAACCTTAACTGCCGTCATTCCCGCGAAAGCGGGAATCCATCTATTTGCTTATGAATTCATTGTTTTAAAAATGGTTTCTTAGGTTTACCCATGGATTCCCGCTTTCGCAGGAATGACGTCGGTTTTATGTTTATGGTGGCACATGAGGTTTTGCAAAGGTCTCAGGTTTTTCAGGCAGCCTGAAAGCCCTATCCTTATGCATGGTGGGCGATATTCCTATTGAAAACAAAGTCCGCACCATATCCTGTCCGGCGCGGGAGTAGTCACACCAAATAAGATTGAGACAAGGCAGCAAAGAGCCGCAAGCGCAGCGAAGTCCCGTGGGAAAGACAGTACGGGTAGTACGGAGCTGATTTTGTTGTCGCTTTAGCGGCTTACAAAAATCGCTCTCTTCGAGCCTGGCGCAGCAACGCGGTATCAATCTTATTTGGAAAGACTATATAATGGCGGCCATTTTACGCCATACACCCCGCCATGAGCAGTCATCCCACCCATCTGGCCATAGACACTTCCACCACCGCCCTGTCGCTGGGTCTGTCCCACCAGGGACGCGTGTTGCTGCACACGGAAGAGGCCGGACACCGCCAGTCGCAACGCATCCTGCCCGCCATCGGCGCCTTGCTGGCCGAGGCGGGTTTGGCCGTGGCCGATGTGGATGCAGTGGTTTATGCCCAGGGGCCGGGGGCGTTTACCGGTTTGCGCATCGGCATCGGTGTGGCCCAGGGCTTGGCGGCGCCGTGGGATACGCCCTTAATCGGCATTCCCTGCCTCGATGCCGTGGCCGCGCTGGCGCCGGATGAGCCCTGCGTGCTTGCCGCCACCGATGCGCGCATGGGCGAGGTGTTTTACGCCTGGTTCGATACCCGTGCCGGGCAGCGCCTGAGCGATTACGCCGTCGGCAGCGCCCAAGAAATCCGCTTGCCGCCGGGCTGTGAACACGGGGTCGGTGTGGGCAATGCCTTTGCGCTTACCGATGCCGTCTTGCCGGTGGCAGGCCGGGCGCTGATGCCCGGGGCGGAACATTATCTGCAACTGGCCGCATCCGGCCGCTATACCGCCACCGATGCCCAACACGCCGCACTTTTGTATGTGCGCGACAAAGTGGCGCTCACCGCCGCCGAACAGGCGGCCCGCAAGGCTGGCGCATGACGCCGCCCGCACCGCTGCGTTACGCCACGGCAGAAGACCTGCCCGCTTTGGCCGCCTTGGAAATCGCGTGCAATCCGCATCCGTGGTCGCAAAACCAGCTTCAGGCAGCCTTAAATGCGGGCAATGCGCTGTGGCTGCTGCCGCATGCGCAATACGGCGTGGCGGCCATGCTGGTATGGCAAGAGATGGTGGACGAAGCGGAAATCCTGCTGCTGGACACCCACCCCGACTGCCGCCGACGGGGCCATGCCCGCCAACTGCTGGCCGCCTTGCAACAGCATGCCCGCGCCGCCGCTTGGACACGGCTGCTGCTGGAAGTGCGTGCGGGCAATGAGGCCGCGCTGGCGCTCTACCGCCAATGCGGTTTTAAGGAATGCGGCCGCCGCCGCGCCTATTATGCCGACAACGGCGAAGACGCCGTGCTGATGGAGTGTTTATGTTAAGCCACCGCTATGTGCATCTGCACGCCGCCTTGGGCCTGGGCCCGATGTGGCTGCGTCAGGGTGCGCACGTGGAAGACGGGCTGCCTGAAGCCGACACATCCGCTGCTGTGCCTGCGGCGCGCACCATCGCCGTGGAAACCGCTGCAAACGCAAGCACGCCTGCGCCCGTATCCGCTCCTGACCAGACACACGACACACCTGCACCCGCGGCCGCCCAAGCCCGTCGCGCCCTGCTCTCCTCACTCAATATCGGCCAGGCTGCGGCAGACAACACAGCGCCGCCCCGCACGGCGCCTGCCGCAGCCAAAACAGCCGCGCCCGCCCCCGCGCCCGCATTGCCCGCCGCCGACTGGGCCACCCTGCCGCAACTGCTCAATGACTGCCGCCGCTGCAATCTCGCCGGCGAACGGCGCAACTCCCTGCCCGGCCGCGGTTCCGAACACGCACGCCTGCTGGTCATCAGTCCCAATCCGGCGCCGCAGGACGATATTGCCGGCGAATTGCTCAGCGGCGAGGCCGGGGTCTTGCTCAACAATATGCTCACCGCCGCAGGCATAGACCCCGCACAGGTGTATTACACCAGCCAAGTCAAATGCACGCCCACGGCCAGCATCCACCCCGGCGCCGATGCCCGTGCCGCCTGCCTGCCGTGGCTGGCGCAACAGCTGGCGTGGCTGCAACCCAAAGCCGTGCTGCTGCTGGGTCAGGATTTCCTGCCGCACCCGCCGCTGCTGGCCTCGGTGCTGGGCGGCCTGCCCTATGTGGTTGTGCCGCATCCGGCGCGGCTGCTGCGCCAAGGCACGCTCAAAGCCCAAGCCTGGCCTGCCCTGCAAACCCTGGCCGCCCATCTGGCTGCCTGAAAGCACTCGCCATGAACCGCGATTGTTTTGTGCTTTTGGACGACATCACCCACGGCCATGCGCGCCTGTTCCAACACTGGCAGGCTTGCGACCGCTTGGCCGCCGCCGATTTGGATGCGCTGGACGCCTGTTTGCAGCACGGCTGGCGGCAAGGCTGGCATGCGGTCTTGTGGCTGCCCTATGATTTCGGCCGCCCGCTGCACGGTTTGGACGATACTCCGGCGCATTCCGGCCATATGAGCGTGCATTGGTTTGCCGTACAGCGCCGCCTCGATGCCGCGCAAACCGAACACTGGCTGACACAACAGGACGACGGCAGTCCCAACGGCATTGCCCGTTGCCACAGCGACACCGGGCGGCCAGACTATTTGGACGATATTGCCACCATCCACGCCGCCATCGCCCGCGGCGACACCTACCAGATCAACCACACCGTGCGCCTCGGCTTTGACACCTACGGCCCGCCCGCAGGTCTGTACCGCCGTCTGCGCGCGCGCCAGCCCGTGCCCTATGCCGCGCTGGCCTGCCTGCCCGATGACGCCGCCTGGACTTTATGCCTGTCGCCGGAATTGTTTTTGCACCTCCATGCCGACGGCCGTATCGAAACCCGCCCCATGAAAGGCACCGCCCCCATCTGCCACGACGGCCATGATGAAGAACGCGCGAACGCCCTGCGCCAAGACCCGAAAAACCGTGCCGAAAACGTGATGATTGTGGATTTGCTGCGCAACGACCTCGGCCGCATCGCCCGCACCGGCGGCGTGCGCGTGCCCAGCGCCTTCGATGTCGCCGCCTTTGGCAAAGTATGGCAGATGACCAGCACCGTGGAAGCCGACATCCGCCCCGGCACACCGCTGGCCGACATCATCCGCGCCACCTTCCCCTGCGGCTCCATCACCGGCGCACCCAAGCGCATGAGCATGCACATCATCGACACGCTGGAGCACAGCCCGCGCCATCTCTACACCGGCAGCCTCGGCCACATCGCTCCCTGCCACAGCGGCCCCGGTTTTTCAGGCAGCCTCAATGTGGCCATCCGCACCCTGCAAATCACCCCCACAGCACACGGCGGGCGCGGCGTAATGGGCGTGGGCAGCGGCATCGTCACCGACAGCGTGGCTGCAGACGAATACACCGAATGCCAATGGAAAAGCGCCTTTGTCACCGCGCTGCCGCCCACGGTGGCGCTGATTGAAAGCCTGGCCGTGCACGACGGCGCCTGCCCGCTCCTGCCCCTGCACCAAGCGCGCCTCAGCCGCGCCGCCGCCGATTTGCAATTCCCCGCTGATGCGGAAAACATCGCCCAAGCCCTGCATCAGGCCGTGCTAGAAGCTGCGGCTTCAGGCAGCCGCCGCGTGCGCATCTGCCTGCACCCCGACGGCAGCCTCACCCACGAACAACAGCCGCTGACCGCACTCACCGCCCCGCAGCGCGTACTCATAGATCCCGCCCGCCGCATCCGCCCCGGCCTGCTGGCACAATACAAAACCGACCACCGCGCCGTGTACGACCAAGCCTGGCAGGACGCCGCCGTGCACGACTGCTTCGACGCGCTCTTGTTCGACGAAAACGGCATACTGCTGGAAGGCGGCCGCAGCAATGTATTTGTGCAACTGGCCGACGGCTGGCACACCCCCGGTACTGATCTACCCATCCTCCCAGGTGTGATGCGCCAAGCCGTACTGGCCGAGCCGCAACGCTATTTGGGCAGCGATAACGTGCAATTCAGCCACCTCACCATTACCGACTTGCGCCCGGCCCGCCGCTGGCTGCTGTGCAACGCCGTGCGCGGTGTGATGGAAGTGGAGGCGGTGTGGATGTAGGTCGGATACTTGTATCCGACACATTGGTTTAGCCGTAGCTTGGGTCGCCAGACCCAACGCTTGCCCAACGTTCCAGAAATATTGGCCGAAGAACCAAAGAATCCGCACAAATATTAAAGCTGCCTGAACACAGAAATTTGTGCAGCCTTGTTGTACACATTGCTGAATATTGCACTTTGCGCTTCATGGCCGTCCCACGAAATTCCCTACGGTCACGCGGATGTATTCTTTGCGTCGCCAAAGCGGGTAGGTCGGCTCTCCGAGCCGACGTTTATCTGTATGCGCGTCGGCTCGGAGAGCCGACCTACGGCTACTGTGAGCTTGTGTAGATACCTATGGTGTAGCAGGCACGTTAAGCAAGCATTGGGGTTGACGACCCAAGCTACGCAACTGAAAACAGATTCTGCGACTTCGCTACGCTGCGCGCAGAATGACCCGTGCTGTCATCCTGCGCGCAGTCGCAGGATCTCTAACGCATATAAGCAGCCGTAGCTTGGATTGAAAACCCAACAACTGTTAAACGTTCAGAGTGTGTTAGGTCTGACGACCCAAGCTACGCAACTAACTTAGATTGAGGCATCAATGCCCGTACCTTTCAGGCAGCCTGAAAACCAACCCAACATCAACCATGAGCGCAGAAATCCTATTTGTATCCGGCATCGACACCGGCATCGGCAAAACCGTCGCCACCGGCCTCTACGCCCGCGAGCGTATGCAGCGCGGCGAGCGGGTGGTGACCCAAAAAATGGTGCAGACCGGCTGCCGGGGGCTGTCGGAAGACATCCTGCTGCACCGCCGCCTGCAAGGCTTAGATTTATTGCCGGAAGATCAGGACGGCACTACCTGCCCCTATGTATTCGATTACCCCTGCTCACCGCATCTGGCCGCGGCACGGCAGGGGCAGCGCATCGACCCAGCAGTCATCGACCGCGCCACCGCCATTTTGGCCGAGCGCTACGATTGTGTGCTGATCGAAGGCGCCGGCGGCCTGGCCGTACCCTACGACGGCGACCACACCCTGCTCGACTTTGTGGCCGAACGCGACTATCCGCTCATCCTCGTCACCAGCGGCCGCTTGGGCAGCCTCAACCACACCCTGCTCAGCCTGATGGCCTGCCGCCAATACGGCATCCGCGTGGCGCGGGTGATTTACAACACCCACCCGCCCGCCGACCCGGTGATTGATGCCGACAGCCAACATTATTTGCAAAACCATTTGGCCGCACACTGGCCGGAAACCGAGTTTACTTTGTTGGCGGCACAAGAGATGTAACTTGCAACTCAGTTGCAAGCGCGCCAAAGACCCAATTGATACAGTTGTATACATTTTGTCCGATACGGATCAAATCGAACTTGGCATCACATTTCGATAACAAATCGAATGCAAATGAATTCAATTGCATTTATTTCAATTTTAAAAATTAAATTATAAATTCAATAAATTAATTTCATTTCAGGCAGCCTTAAGGCTGCCTGAAAACATTTTCCCTTGCCAAAAAATATCAATTCGCACCTGTTTTCCGCAACGACACACCCTAAAAGTACTTACGGCAAATATCCAATAATTCTTGCTGTTCCTCATCCATGCCCAGCAGAATCGTTCTTCGCTGTTTCGATGCAGGTAACTCAATCTGTATCTGATACATATTCTGCGTAAGTTCTCCTGCTTTTTTGAGTGAAAGTGTGGATTGTTCTTGGTGTAATGCTGTCTCCAGGGTTTTCATAATGCTGTAGGCTACAAAGACAATACAGATATGTGCTCGAATACGGCTTTCCAGACGATGGTAGATTGGACGAATTCTTAAATCCGTCTTTGACATTCTAAATGCCCGTTCAATCTGCCAAAGCTGTCCGTAATGCCTTAAGAGCTCCGTCTCTGTTAGAGAGGTATTGGTCATATATCCTTTCAGTCCATCCCAAGCACCATCTTGTTCATATTTTTCCATGTCAATATCCACCATAACTTCTCCCCGCATCACAAGGTATTTGTTGTAGCCTCTATTATTTAAATGTGCTTTGGTGAGCTGTCCGCTACGTACCCGCTTTTGTAAGCGCTCTAAACCTTTACGACGATTGTCTTTATCCCTATGCGCACGTTTATGGCTGTAATGCACTACCAGCCGGTCTGTATCAATTTGAAAGCTCCTAGTTTGATTATCTTGCCACTGTTCAGCCAAAAGGTTCCCTTGTAGGGATTGAGGCATATTTTTCAGTCGGGCCCCAAGAATGTAGTGATAACCAGCTTCCTGTAATAGAGCAATATTTTGTTTGGAGAGTAAACCACTATCTGCAAC
>NZ_JALJZY010000009.1 GCF_024171525.1 Neisseriaceae bacterium HSC-16F19 | reverse complement strand
ATCGGTATTTCCTCCTTGTAAGGTCATACCGGTATTGTCGGTGTAAACGATGTCTTTAGGGTGTGATGTAAAGGATGTTATCAGGTTGTACCGTGGGGCGGTATTCCCTCTCCCGTGGGAGAGGGTTATGGAGAGGGCTGTGAAGAGCTGCACCTATTTTGAATAGTTTGCCGCAATATTCAAAATTTGGCCCTCTCCCCAACCCCTCTCCCACAGGGCGAGGGGCTTGCGGTGTCGGTACGGCATACCGTGCAGATGATGTTGCACAGCAGAAACAGGCTGCCTGAAAAACCTTCAGGCAGCCTCTGATTTATTTAAACATAACGAATCACGGACAAATCGCTGCTTTCGATTTCCGGAGTCACGCCGCTGATCAAATCCGACAATACGCGGCCGGAGCCCAAGCCCATGGTCCAGCCCAAGGTACCGTGGCCGGTATTGAGCCACAGATTGCCGTAGCGGGTGGCGCCGATCAGCGGGGTGCTGTCCGGGGTCATGGGCCGCAGGCCGCTCCAGAAGGTGGCTTCGGCCACATTGCCTGCGGTCGGGAACAATTCGTTCACCACCAATTCCAAGGTTTCGCGACGTTTGGGGTTGAGCTGGATTTTGTAGCCGGACAATTCGGCCATGCCGCCCACGCGCATGCGGTCCTTAAAGCGGGTGATGGCCACTTTATAGGTTTCGTCGAGCACGGTGGATTGCGGCGCGCCGTCGCTATTACTCACCGGCACGGTAATGGAATAACCTTTAACCGGATACACCGGCAGCGACATATCCAGGCTCTTGAGCATGGTGCGGCTGAAACTGCCCAAGGCGCAGACATAATGGTCGGCTTCGAAACGCTGGCCGTTGGCAATCACGCCGCGGATACGGCTGCCGTCGCGCTCGATTTGGTTGATGGTGTGATTGAGCAGGAAATTCACGCCCAAAGCACGGCATTGTTCGGCCAGGCGCACGGTAAACAGATGGCAGTCGCCGGTGGCGTCGTTGGGCAGGTGCAGGGCGCCCGCCAGTTTGTCTACCGTGCCCGCCAGTGCCGGTTCGTAATCCAGGCATTGTTGCGGATTGCTGATGACCGTGACCGGTACGCCGTAGTCCTGCAGCACGCGCACGTCTGCCTGGGCGGCGGCGACTTCCTTGTCGGTGCGGAAAATCTGCAAAGTGCCGTGCTGGCGGCCTTCATAATCCAAATCCGGCAATTCTTCATGCAGTTCTTGCAGCATGGCGCGGCTGTATTCGGACACGCGCACCATGCGCGCCTTGTTTTGCGCATAGTTTTTTTCGGTGCAGTTGAGCAGCATGCGGCCCAACCATTGCAATTGAAACAAACTGCCGTCCGGGCGCAGCAGCAGCGGCGAATGCGGGCGGAACAACCATTTGAGTGCTTTTTTGGGAATGCCCGGCGCCGCCCACGGCGTGGTATAGCCGTAGGACAATTGTCCGGCATTGGCAAAACTGGTTTCCTCCGCCACGTCGGCGGCACGGTCAATGACTGTTACCTCATGTCCGGCCTTGGCCAGATACCAGGCGGTGCTCACACCGACCACACCGGCGCCCATCACCAATACTTTCATCTCGCAACTCCCTAAAATGACAGCACTTTCAGGCTGCCTGAAAATATAGTCATTTAAAATAAGAACGATACAGCGTTGCTGCGCCTTGCCGTACTATCTGTACTGTCTGCGGCTTGCTGCCTTGTCTCGTTCTTAATTTTAGTCGACTATAAATACATCACCCCGCCGTTATTTGCTGCGGCGCAAAATATACATTCAGTGAAAAAATGCAGTGTATTACTTTATTTGCAGTGGTATTCACCAAAATATATACTCGGAAAAGTGAATATTTTTATAAAAAGACCGAAATACAGGGATTATTGCAATGCACACTTTCGATAAAATCGACATGAAAATACTGACGCTGCTGCAAAAAAACGCCCGTACCACGCTGACCGAACTGGCCGAACAAGTGGGTTTGTCCACCACACCGGTGACCGAGCGCGTGCGCCGTCTGGAGCGCGAAGGCGTGATTTGCGGCTACCATGCCCGCCTCAATCCCCATGCCTTGGGGCAAAGCCTGCTGGTGTTTGTGGAACTCAAACTGCATTCCAAATCGGGCAATATTTTTGAAGATTTCCGCCGCGAGGTGTTACGCATTCCGCAGATTATGGAATGCCATTTGGTGTCGGGCGAATATGATTATCTGATTAAAATCCGCCTGCCCAGCATGAGTGCCTACCGCGATATGTTGGGCAGCATTCTGCTGCAACTGCCCTCGGCGGCGGAGAGCCGCAGCTATGTGGTGATGGAGGAGGTGAAAGAGGAGAGTGTGCTGAATTTCGACAGTTTGCCCTGAGCGGGCGGGCAAAAAAAATGCGCACACCCGATACGGGTATGCGCCAAGTCTACAAAGGAGAAATAGAGGAGAAATGCTAAGCCGTTAATGACTTAACGATTGGCATTATAAGAAATGCGTTTGACCTGCGTCAAGTATGCCCTACTCTTTTAATTCAATTTAACACTGTCAAGCTGCCTGAAAACATTTATGGAGATTATAGCCGAACCAAATAGGAATGAGACAAGGCAGCAAATAAAGCCGCGAGTGCAGCGAAGTCCCGTGGGACAGACAGTACAGATAGTACGACAAGGCGCAGCAACGCCGTATCATTCCTATTCGGAATGGCTATACAAACGCGCCCGTTTCAGCCGCAGCGCATTACCCAGTACCGAAATCGAACTCAAGGCCATGGCGGCACCGGCAATCACCGGGCTTAAGAAACCCAGTGCCGCCAGCGGAATGCCCGCCACGTTGTACACAAAAGCGAAAAACAGGTTTTGCTTGATATTGCGCAGGGTGGCGCGGGCAATCAGGAGGGCGTCCACCATCTGATTGACCGAATGCTGCATCAGGGTGGCCGAGGCGGTGTGTTCGGCCACGTCGGCGCCGTCTTTCATGGCAAAGCTGACATCGGCGGCGGCCAGCGCGGGCGCGTCGTTGATGCCGTCGCCGACCATGGCCACGGTTTTGCCCGCCGCCTGCAAACGGCGCACCGCTTCGGCCTTGTCGCGCGGGCCCATATTGCCCTGCGCACGGTCTATGCCCAGTTGTGCGGCCACATAGGCGGCCACACCGGCATGGTCGCCGCTCATCATATGCACTTCGATGCCCTGCGCGTGCAGGCGTTCTATGGCGGCGCGGCTGTCGGCTTTCAAGGTGTCCGCCAGCGCAAATGCGCCCACGGCTTCGCCGTCCACCGCCACGGCGACGATGCTGGCAATATGCCAAATCTCGTCTGCGTTTTCAGGCAGCCGCCAGTGGCAGAAATCCGGTTTGCCCACACGCACGGCGCCGATGCCGTCGATGTCGGCTGTGATACCGGCGCCGGCTTCGGTGCGGATATTGCGCGCGTTCAGTGTAACTGCATTATGGGCGCGGGCGGCGGCGACCAAGGCGGCGGCCAGCGGATGGGCGGCGTGCTGCTCCACGGCGGCGGCCACGGCATACAGTGCGGCTGCGTCCGGCACGGCAGGGTGCGGGTTTTCAGGCAGCCACAGCGCCGCCACCTGCGGTTTGCCCTCGGTGAGGGTGCCGGTTTTGTCCAGCACCACGGTATCCACGCGGGCGGCGGCCTCCATGGCGGCGGCGTCTTTAAACCAGATGCCGTGGCGCACGGCGCGGCCCATGCCCACCATAATCGCCGCCGGGGTGGCCAGACCCAGCGCACATGGGCAGGCAATCACCAGCACCGCCACGGCGTGTATCAGCCCGGCCACGGCATCGCCGCGTATCAGCCAGGTGAGGATAAAGGTGAGTACGGCTATGGCCATCACCGCAGGCACAAATACCGCCGCCACTTTGTCGGCCACGCGCGCAATCGGCGCTTTACTGCCCTGGGCTTCGGACAAGGCCGCCATCATGTCGCCCAAAAGGGTGCGGCTGCCCAGTGCCTCGGCGCGGTACACCAAGGAGCCTTCATTGACCAGCGCCCCCGCCAGCACACGGCTGCCGGTGCTTTTGTTTTCCGGGCGCGATTCGCCGGTGAGGTGGCTCTCGTCCGTCCAGCCGCTGCCTTCGGTGACCGTGCCGTCGGCGGCAATGCGCTCGCCGGTATTGGCGCGCAGTACATCACCCGCCTGCACTTGGTCCAAAACCAGTTGCTGCCATTGGCCGTCGCGCAACACCCGCACTTGGCGCGGCGTGAGTTTGAGCAGCAGGCCGAGGCTGTCGAGGCTGTTTTTCTTGGCGCGTTGCTCCAGAAACTTGCCCAGGCTGACAAAGCCCACCACCATCACCCCGGCTTCAAAATACACATGTGCGCCGGCGTCGTGCCCCATGCCGCTGTGGTGGAACAGCATCCACACCGAATAGGCGTAAATCGCCAGCGTGCCCACGCTCACCAGCACATCCATATTCGCCAGCCCGCCTTTGATGCTGGCCCAGGCGCTGCGGTAAAACGGCACCGCCAGCACAAACTGCACGATGCTGGCCAGCAGCCATTGCCACAGGGCGGGCAGCATCCAGTCGTGCCGCCCCAGCATCATGCCCGCCATGCCGATGAGAAACGGGATATTGATGGCCAACAGCAGCCACAAACGCCAACCGGGTTTGGCCGCCTCGCCCACGCTGACGGTTTCGTCGTCAGTATGCAGGGCTGCCTGAAAACCGGTTTTCTCGATTGCCTGCGCCACATCCGCCGCTTGCAGACGGCTGTCGTCAAACACCACCTGCGCTTCCTCGCTGGCGAAATTGACGCTGGCCGAAACAATGCCGTCCTTGCGCCCCAGCACTTTTTCAATGCGGCTGGCACAGGCTTGGCAGGTCATGCCGTCGATATGGAAACGGGCTTTTTGTTGCATGATATGCTTTCCACCGTGTTTAAACCATAGGGCAAAATGACCAGTCGTTCACGGCTGCTTTTTTGCCAAAAATCGCCTGTTTCAGCGTTGAAAATGCTCGCAAGGTGTCCAAGCTTGCTGCACTTTTTGCCTTGAACCAGACGCTTTTGTCTAAAAAATCAGCTACGCGCCCGAATGGTCAGTTCGCCCTAGCCTCAAAACCGGCGTCTTCCACCGCGGCAATCAAATCCGCCACCGTAGATGTGCCCTCTTGCAGCGCCACTTCGGCACGCCCGGCCTGCCAGTCCACGGTTACATTCTCTACCCCGTCCAACGCCTGCAACACCCGGGTCACACTGTTGCCGCAACCGCCGCACGTCATGCCGCTGATATTCAAAATAATGGTTTGCATGATTTTGTCCTTTCTATTCTTGATAAACGATGTTTTCAGGCAGCCTGAAAACCGATATATGAATACACGGATGACACTATAAGGCTTAACCCGAGGTTAAGGTCAAGAGGCTGCCTGAAAATCCGCGCAGATAGGATTTCACAGCCAACAAAGCCTCCGCCATTCGGTATAATACCGCTTTTGTTTTGCCCGGCGCCCGGCGCCTGTTTAGATTGTTCCCCATGCTCAAACGTTTGTTCTCCTGGTTCGAAAACCGCATCGACCCCTATCCCGATACCCCGCCCGTTACCCCGTCGGCGGGCTTGTTGCGTTTTATCTGGGGCAATCTGGAAGGCATGCGCGGCTGGATTTTGCTGCTGGCGCTGTTTACCGCCGGTGTCGGCGTGATGGAGGCGCTGGTGTTCCAGTTTATCGGCCTGGTGGTGGACTGGCTGGGGCAATACACGCCGCAAACCCTGTTGGCGGAAAAAGGCTGGGCGCTGGCCGGCATGCTGGTGCTGATGCTGTTTGCGGTGGTGTGGCAGTTTGTCGGCAGCAATATCCGCCTGCAAACCCTGCAAGGCGTGTTTCCCATGCGTTTGCGCTGGAATTTCCACCGCCAGATGCTGGGGCAGAGCCTGGGCTTTTATCAGGACGAATTCTCCGGCCGCGTTTCCGCCAAGGTGATGCAGACCGCGCTGGCCGTGCGCGATGTGGTGATGACGCTGGCGGATATGGTGGTGTATGTGCTGGTGTATTTCGTCACCTCCGGCGTGATTCTGGCGGCCTTCGACGGCTGGCTGCTGCTGCCCTTTGTCGGCTGGATCATCGGTTTCGGCACGGTGATGGCGATGCTGATTCCCAAGCTCGGCAAAACCGCGCAACGCCAGGCGGACGCGCGCAGCCTGATGACCGGCCGCATCACCGATGCCTATGCCAATATCACCACGGTAAAGCTGTTCTCCCACGGCGCGCGCGAAGCCCGTTATGCCAAGCAGTCGATGGAAGAGTTTATGGTCACCGTGCATGCGCAAATGCGCCTGGCCACGCTGCTGCATACCTGTAGTGCCTTTGTGAACACGGCGCTCACGCTCTCCACCGCCGCCCTGGGCATCTGGCTGTGGCACGGCGGCCATGTCGGTGTGGGCGCAGTGGCCACCGCCACCGCCATGGCCTTGCGCATCAACGGCCTGTCGCAATACATTATGTGGGAATCGGCACGCCTGTTTGAGAATATCGGCACCGTCAACGACGGCATGGTCACCCTGTCCAAACCGCAAACCATACTCGACAAACCCCAGGCGCTGCCGCTGGCGGTGGACAAGGGCGAAATCCGCTTCGAGCATGTGGATTTCTCTTATGAAGCGGGCAAACCCCTGCTCAACGGCTTTAACCTCACCATCCGCCCCGGCGAAAAAGTCGGCCTCATCGGCCGATCCGGCGCGGGCAAATCCACCATCGTCAATCTGCTGCTGCGCTTTTACGAGCCGCAAAGCGGGCGCATTACCATAGACGGGGCCAACATCAACGATGTCACCCAGGAAAGCCTGCGCGCGCAAATCGGTCTGGTCACGCAAGACACCAGTCTGCTGCACCGTTCGGTGCGCGACAATATTGTTTACGGCCGCCCGGATGCCGGCGATGAAGACATGTACCGCGCCGCCGAGCGCGCAGAAGCCGCCGATTTTATTCCCGGCCTGAGCGATGCCAAAGGCCGCACCGGCTACGACGCCCATGTGGGCGAGCGCGGGGTGAAACTCTCCGGCGGCCAGCGCCAGCGCATTGCCATTGCCCGCGTGATGCTCAAAGATGCACCGATTCTGCTCTTGGACGAAGCCACCAGTGCGCTGGATTCGGAAGTGGAAGCGGCGATACAGGAGAGCTTGGACAAAATGATGGCCGACAAAACCGTGATTGCCATTGCCCACCGCCTGTCCACCATCGCCGCCATGGACCGCCTGATTGTGCTGGACAAAGGCCGTATTGTCGAAGAAGGCAGCCATGCGGAACTGCTGGCGCAAAACGGCCTGTACGCCAAGTTGTGGGCGCATCAGAGCGGCGGCTTTTTGGCCGAACATACGGATTGAGTGTGTCTGTATGCAGAAAGGCTGCCTGAAAAATGTTCAGGCAGCCTTTTTTTGACAGCGCGGCAATACCGCAATGTTATTTCTTCTTGGCGTGTTTCAAAGAGTCGATGGCCACCGCCAGCACAATGATGGAACCCTTAATAATGTATTGCCAATAGGGGCTCACGCCGATATAGCTCAAACCGTAGTTGATGAGGGTGAAGATAATCACGCCGATCACCACGCCGAACACCGTGCCGACACCGCCGCTGAAGGACACACCGCCGATCACGCAGGCGGCAATGGCATCGAGCTCGTACATAAAGCCCAGGTTATTGGTGGCCGAACCGATGCGGCCGCCTTCGAGGAAACCGCCGAAGGCGTAGAACACGCCGGAGAGGGTGTAGATGCCCAGCAGGTTGAGGGTGACGTTCACGCCGGATACTTTGGCCGCTTCCGGGTTGCCGCCGATGGCAAACAGGTTTTTGCCGAAACGGGTTTTGTTCCAGATCACCCACACCAGCGCGATGGCGATGACCGCATAAATGGTGATGTAGGAAAGCCTGAAACCGCCGATATTGAAGAAGCCTTGGGTAAAGGTGGAATAGCCTTGGTCAAAACCGGCAATCGGCGCAGAGCCGACGGAATCGTAATAGAGCGAATTAATACCGTAAAACACCAGCATGGTGCCCAGGGTGGCGATAAACGGCGTCACATTCATATAGGTGACGATGATGCCGTTGATCAGGCCCAAAAGCGCGCCGATGGCGCATACCAATAAAATCACCAGCGGAATCGGCACCACATCCATCTGCGGGAACACTTTGTTGACGTTGTCCATGGACTGCAACAAGGTGGCCGACACCACCGCGGCCAAACCCACTTGGCGGCCGACGGAGAGGTCGGTGCCCTGGGTCACAATCAGACCGGCCACGCCCAGGGCGATGATGATGCGCACCGACGATTGGGTGAGGATGTTACTCAGGTTGTTAAGGCTCAAAAACGATGTGTCTTTCGACACAATCACCACCAGCAGCATCAAGAGTACAAAGTAGAGGGCTTTGTCCTTGAAAAATTGCGTGGCCTTGTTCATGGCTGTGGCTTGACTCATGTGTATGTCCTTCGGTTTCGGAATAATTGTTTTCAGGCAGCCTGAATCAGGCTGCCTGAAACAGCGTTACAAATACTTGGCAGACAACTGCAAAATTTCTTCCTGGCTGGTGCGGGCGGTTTCCACCACGCCGGCCACTTTGCCCGCGCTCATCACCACGATGCGGTCGGTAATGCCCAAGAGTTCCGGCATTTCCGAGGAGATGATGATCACGGCTTTGCCGCGTTTGGCCAGATCCACAATCAGCTGGTAAATCTCGAATTTGGCGCCCACGTCGATGCCGCGGGTGGGTTCGTCGAGCATGAGGATTTCCGGGCCGGTCAGAAGCCAGCGGCCGATAATCACTTTTTGCTGGTTGCCGCCGGAGAGCGAGCCGATGCGGGTTTTTTGCGACGGCGTTTTCACGCGCATGGAGTCGATCACCCATTGGGTGTCTTTTTTCATCGGTTTGTCGCTCAACAGGCCCAGCTTGGTGTAGCGGCGCATATTGGAAATCAGCGAATTAAATGCGATGTCCAGTCCGGCAAAAATACCGGTACTGCGCCGCTCTTCGGTCACCAGCGCAAAACCGTTGCGTATGGCTTGCAGCGAAGTTTTGTTGTGGATTTCCTTGCCGTGCAGGGTGACTTTGCCGTCTTTGAGTTCGCGGATGCCGAACAGGGCTTCCACAATATCGGTGCGTTTGGCGCCCACCAGGCCGCCGATGCCGAGGATTTCGCCTTGGCGCAAATCAAAGCACACGTCTTGAATGGAGGGCTGGTTGCGGGCGCTGAGGTTTTCCACTTTCAGCACCACCTCGCCGGGGGTGTTTTCTTTGTGCGGGAAACGCTGGGTGAGGCTGCGGCCCACCATTTTGGCCACCAGCTCGTCCATATTCGTGTCGGCCACCGCCACGGTGTCTATCCATTTGCCGTCGCGCAAAATGGTAATTTCGTCGCAGATTTTGAAAATCTCGTCCATTTTGTGCGAGATATACACAATGCCGCAGCCGCGTTCTTTAAGTTTGGCAATGATTTTAAACAGATGCGCCACTTCTTTTTCCGACAGCGAAGAGGTCGGCTCGTCCATGATGACGATTTTGGCATCGTAGGAAAACGCCTTGGCGATTTCCACCATCTGCATTTCCGACACCGTCAGCTTGGCCACTTTCTGGCGCGGGTCGATGTCGATTTCCAGTTCTTCGAAAATGGCGCGGGTGTCGCGGTACATTTTCTTGTGGTCGATAAACAGACCTTTTTTGGGGTAGCGGCCCAACCACAGATTGTCCATCACCGAGCTTTGCTTCACCAGATTAAGCTCCTGGTGCACCATGGAAATGCCGGCTTCCAGTGCTTCTTTGGCAGTGGTGAAATCCACCTCCTTGCCCAAAAAGCAGATGCTGCCCTCGTCTTTGGCGTAAATGCCGAACAGGCATTTGAGCAGGGTGGATTTGCCCGCGCCGTTCTCCCCCATCAGCGCATGCACCGAGTGGGCGCGCACGGTGAGGTTGACGCCGTCCAAGGCTTTGACGCCGGGGAAAGCTTTGTGGACATTGCTCATGGTGAGCAAAACCGGCTCTGCCGCCGCGGCGGCTGCCGGATGTTCTTGGCTTGCTGTAACCATTGCTGTTGTCGTACCGTTGATAGGAAAACACGTTTCAGGTTTTACGCTGCCTGAAAACGAAAAACCGGCCGCCCCCGCACAAAGCGGGAGCCGGGCCGGTATTGGGCCGTCTTATTGCAAGAACTGGTCCAGATTGGTTTTGTCCACGCCCACATAGGGAATGCGCACGTTTTTGCCTTGCAGTTCCACACCCGGGATTTGGGCGGGGTCTTGTCCGGCAGCCAGAGCCACGGCCAGAGCGTATACGGCTTTGGCTTGGGAAGCACCGTCATTCAGTACGGTACCGGCCAGCTGGTCGCTTTTCACCAGTTGCAGGGCTTCGGGCAGGGCGTCCACGCCGAAGGTGGGCAGAATGCCGCCGTGGGCTTTCATGGCTTCAATCGCGCCCATGGCCATGGCGTCGTTATTGGCGATCACCACTTCGATGCTCTTGCCGCTGGGGCCGGCCAGCCAGGCTTGCATGATGTCTTTGCCTTTGGCCGCATCCCACATGCCGGTATCCAGTTGCAGCTGTTTGGTTTGTACGCCCGCGGCGTTCAGCTTTTCGATGACAAACTTGGTGCGCGCTTCGGCATCGGGGTGGCCCGGCTCGCCTTTGAGCAGCACAAAGTCAACCACGCCGTCTTTGTTCAAGTCCCAATCGGGGTTTTCCTGCCATTTTTTGGCGATCAGATCGCCTTGGATTTCGCCGGACTGTTTGGCGTCGGCACCCACGTAATAGGCTTTGTCATAGGAGTTCAGCACATCTTCGCCCGGGTCTTTGTTGAAGAACACCACCGGCAGGCCGGCCGCTTGGGCTTTGCTGATGATGGTGGGGGCAGCTGCCGGGTCCACCAGGTTGATGGCCAGGGCTTTCACGCCTTTGGCAATCAGCACGTCCACCTGGTCGTTTTGGGTGGACTGGTTGTTTTGCGAGTCGTTCATCAGCAACTCGGCGGTTTTCTGTGCAGCGGCTTCGTCTTCCAAAGACTTGCGCACCAGAGACATGAAGTTGTCGTCGTATTTGTAGATGGTGACGCCGATTTTCTCTACGCTGCCGGCAGCCGGTGCGCTGCCGCTGTCGGTACCGCCTTGGGGTGCAGCTGCGTTGTTACCGCCGCCACAGGCGCTCAAACCCAAAGCCATGGCCAGAGCGGCCGCCAAAAAACGTTTTTGAAACATGCTGAATTGCTCCTGGTGAAGAATGCGATTGGTACAAAAAAACCGGCGGCACGGGACTGCTGCCGCCTGAATGTTCTCTGGAGATTCCCTTTAAAGCAGTTGAAAGCAATCTAAAACCGCTGCCTTAACGGAATTTTGCGTAGTTTGCAGTTTTTTGCCGCGCTTGTAAATACAAGAGCGGCAATTTTACCCGGCAGCGGCACAGCGTTGCCGCCACACCCGGCGCGGGCTGCCCGCACACAGCCGCAACGGCAAAAGCAAATCCTTCATTTGACTGTTTAATTATTTGAATATGTTAACAATAGCCCGCAGGTGTTTGCGCCACAAAATACCACAGCCCAAAGTCATGAGACCTTTGTAAAACCTTCAGATGTGGATGCAGTTCAAGGCGTAGCAGCACAGCGAGCGCAGACATATCATGTAGATAGGCAAGCGAGCGAGCAGCGCGCAACGCAGAAATGCCCCGCAGATGAGGGTTTTACAAAGGTCTCAGCCATATCAGTCCCATTCCAAACAGCTTTTCCCGCCATATTCGGCCTTCACCGCCGCGAGCATGGCGGCAAAACCCAGGCCGTAGCGCTCGTCCAAAGCCGCGGCGCGTTTTTTCAAAGCCTCCCAGCTTTGCGGTTGCGGCGGCTGTTTGAAGGCCAGCACCGCCACATTGCCGTGGGTGGCCGCGGGCACCGCCAGCACCGCAGCGCCAAAAACACGGCGCAGGCGTTCGACAAAGGCCGGATAACGCTTGTCGCCCTGCCACCAGTTGGTAACGAAAATGCCGTGCTCACCCAAAGCGGCGCGGCAATCGGCAAAAAAGGGCTCGCCTACCAAGTCGTCGATAATCTGTTCGCCGTCGAAACCGTCCACCAACAGCACATCTATATTGCTGCCGTAGAGCACCTTGATGTATTCGGCGCCGTCGTCTTCGATGATTTCAAAACGCTCGCCCTCAAACGGCAGCTCGAACAGACTCTTGGCCACCGCAATCACCTGCGGATTGATTTCCACCACCGTCTGGCGCACTTCGGGCAGGTGTGCATCCAGCCAGCGCACAAAAGAGCCGCCGCCCAAGCCGATTTCCACGATGTGCTTGGGCGCGGTTTCGGCAAACAGCAGCCAGGCCATCATGGCGCGGCTGTAGGAGAGCACCAGCTCGCTGGGATGGTCCACATTCATCGAACTTTGCACGGTGGCGCTGCCCAGATGCAGGGAGCGGATATTGCCTTCCTCAGAAATGCCTACTTCGGGCAGATGGGCGCGGGCGGGCCGCAAGCGGCGGTAGGGGTGTCGGGACATGGGATTTAGCTTAAGAATAAGGAAGCTTGGGGGGCAAGTGAACGTAGGTCGGGCATTTATGCCCGACATCTTGCGTGCCTCTTTGAAAAGAAAGTCGGGCATAAATGCCCGACCTACGGTTTTAAGCGGTGAGCAAATCCAAAGCCTCGCGGTATTTGGCCACGGTTTTGTCTATGATGTCCTGCGGTACGCGCGGGGCGGGCGCCTGTTTGTTCCAGCCGCTCGCTTCCAGCCAGTCGCGCACAAACTGCTTGTCGAAAGACGGCGGACTCATGCCGATTTGGTATTGGTCCGCCGGCCAGAAACGGCTGGAATCCGGGGTCAGCACTTCGTCCATCAGCGTGAGCGTGCCGTCTTCGTCGAGGCCGAATTCAAATTTGGTGTCACAGATAATGATGCCGCGGGTTTGCGCATACGCCGCCGCTTCGCTGTACAGGGCGATGGATTTGTCGCGCACCAGCGCCGCCAGTTCGCTGCCGATGATGTTTTCGCATTCTGCATAGCTGATGTTTTCATCGTGGTCGCCCACTTCGGCCTTGGTGGAAGGGGTGAAAATCACTTCCGGCAGCTGTTGCGCTTCCTGCAAACCGGGCGGCAGGGCGATGCCGCACACGGCGCCGGTTTTTTGGTAGTCTTTCCAGCCGCTGCCCGCCAGATAGCCGCGCACAATGGCTTCCACTTTCACCGGCGTGAGCTTTTTCGCCACCACCGCGCGTTTTTCCAGCGCGCGTGCCTCGTTTTCAGGCAGCACGTCGTACACGGTATCGCCGGTAAAATGATTGGGCAGGATGTGGGCGAGCTTGGCAAACCAGAAATTGGAAATCTGGGTGAGGATTTCGCCTTTGCCGGGGATGGGGTCGTCGAGGATAACGTCGAATGCGGACAGGCGGTCGGAAGCCACCATCAGCATGCGTTTGTCGTCGATGTGGTAGAGGTCGCGGACTTTGCCGGAATAGATTTTTTGCAAACTGATGGCACTCATGGCAGGCTTTTTCGGGGTTTTGTGTAAAGGCGCTATTTTAGGCAAGCTCCGCCCGATTCACAATGTTTTGCTGCGGTTTTACACCCGGGGGCAGGCGCAAATTTTTACACAAAATTAACCTGCCCCGCCGCCGCCCTGCCCTTGAAATGCTGGCTCTATGGCCGATTTATAAAGTATATTGGCGGCCTGTTCCGCCAGGGCGAACTGACCATTCGGACGCGTAGCTGATTTTTGAGACAAAAATGTCCGATCCAAGGCGGAAAGCGCAGCAAGGTTGGACACCTTGCGAGCATTTCCAACGCAGAAGCGGGCGGTTTTTGACAAAAAAGCAGCCGTGAACGAATGGTCAGTTCGCCCTAAGCCGCCGATACGGTTATTGCCATTTTCTTCAACAACCTCCAGGAAAGGAAGCAGCATGAGCAAAGATTTCGAAGCCCAAAAACAAGCCCTGATGAAAGAAGTGCGTTCGGTTCTGGCCGAAGTGGAAAGCCTGTATGAAAGCTCCGCCGAAGCCGGCAGCGAGCAGGCCAAGGCGCTGAAAGACAAGGTGCAGGACCAGTTGGCCAAGGCCAAAAGCCAGCTGCACGACTTGGAACACACCGTGGTGGACAAAGCCAAGCAAACCGCAGCCCGTACCGACGAATTGGTACACGAGCAGCCCTATTACGCCATGGGCGCGGCGGCCGTAGCCGGTTTGGTACTCGGCCTGTTGCTGGGCGGCGGTTGCCGCCGCCGTTAAGGCATACGGCTTTTCAGGCAGCCTGAGGGGGCAAACTGACCATTCGTTCACGGCTGCTTTTTTGTCAAAAACCGCCCGCTTCTGCGTTGGAAATGCGCGCAAGGTGTCCAACCTTGCTGTGCTTTCCGCCTTGAATCGAACGGTTTTTGCCTAAAAAATCAGTTACGCGCCCAAACGGCCGGTTTGCCCCAGGCTGCCTGAAAAGCCTTTCTCTCTATATTTCCCTGTCCATAACACATTTTTTGCCTGTTCGGCTACCTGAACAAAGGGAGTCCCATGCTCAGCCAGTGGAAACAACTGAAAATCTGGAGCGAATACGGCAGCCGCCTGTTGTGGGTGCGCCTGCGCATGCTGCGCCTGGATGCCGTCGCCCAGCTGCGCAGCATTATTTTGCTGGTAGCCGCGGTCTTGCTGGCCACGGTGGCGTTTTTCCTCGGCTTTATCAGCCTGCTGTTTGGTCTCAACAGCGTACTCACGCCCGAAGCCAAAATCTGGGTCTTTTTCGGTCTTGCCGCCGCATTCGCCCTCGGCGTTATCGCCCTGTTGTGGTGGGTGGGTCGTCTGTGGGCGCAGCAGGGGCATTTTATGGAAGACACCCTGCAAGCCATGAGCGAAGACTTGGACCACATCAACAACCGTGCCGCCCGTCCTGCCGCACCGTCCGCCGATGCCAACGATTATTCGGTCTGAGGGAACACGTATGAACCGCCATCAACAAGAGCGCGAATTGCTGGAAATGCAGGCCGATGTTTTGCGCCTGAAAATCGCCGCCGCCCATTTGCGCAACCGCCGCGAAAGCGGCCGCACCCCGTCCCTGCTGCCCGATGCCCTCAAACTCGCCGACCAGCTGCCCGTAGGCCGTCTGCTGGTGGCCGCCGTGGCCAAACCGCGACGCTGGCGCCACAAGCTGTGGGGCGCCGCCGTGGTGGCTGCTTTGGCTTGGCTGCAACAACGCTAACATCATTCAACACAGAATGAGACGGCGTGGCCGTCTCACGGGACTGCCTACAATCACGGCTTTTTACTGCCTTGTCTCATTCTGTGTTGTCCGACTATCCACCCGCCACGCCTTATGGAACACTCCGCCGACACCACCCCGCACGGCTTGCGCAACAGCCGCCGCCTGGCCACTTTGCTGCTGGTTTTGGCCGCCATTCTGTTCGTACTCAGCACCCGCTACCACAGCCTGCACCCGGCCATGGGCTATTTGAAAGCCTTTAGCGAAGCGGCCATGGTCGGCGGCCTGGCCGACTGGTTTGCCGTTACCGCCCTCTTCCGCCGCCCGCTGGGCCTGCCCATTCCCCACACCGCCATTATTCCGCGCAAACAGGACAAACTGGCCGACGAACTCGGCCGTTTTGTCGCCGGCAATTTCCTGCACGGCCGCGCCATCGCCCAACGCATCTACCAAGCCCGCCCCGGCGCCAAAATCTGCCGCTGGCTGGCACAACCGGCCAACCGCGCCCTGTGGCAGCCGTGGCTGGCGGCACGCATTCCCGCCCTCATTCGCGCCATTCCGCCCGAACAGGTGGCCCGCCTCGGCAGCCGCCTGCTGTACAGCCAGTACGACGGCGCCAAACTGGGGCAGACCCTGGCCTCCTTGATGCAGATACTGCGCCAGCAAGGGCTGGACCGCCCGCTGTTGCGCGCCCTGCTGCAACAAATGCGCCTGTGGCTGCAACAAGACCAAACCCGCGAACTGTTGGAAGAAAACCTGCGCCAATGGGCCGGACACGTACCCGCCGACACCGCCAGCGCCTGGGACAAAATCAAGGCCGGTTTCAAAAGCTCGATAGCCGAACGCGTGGACGACTGGGTGGCCGGGCAAACCCTGGAATGGGCCGACAGCTATCTGGCCGCCGTGCTCGCCGACGACGAACATCCGCTGTGGCAGGCTTATGGCCGCCAATTCGACAGCGTGGTGCTGGATTTGCAGCACAGCCCCACCTGGCACCGCCGCCTGCAGGAAGGCAAACAGCAACTGGCCCTCTCCCCCGCCCTGCAAGACAATGTGAGCCGGATGTGGCAGCAACTGGGCGCTTGGGGCGAGCGCAGCGCCGACGACCCGCAATGGCAGACGCAACTGGCGCGCCTCATCGACCCGCTGCTGCTGCAAGCCGCCGAATCACCGCCGTGGCTGCGCCGCATCGACGCCCGCCTCGCCTGGTGGCTGCGCGCACTCATCGAACGCTACAAACACCAGGGCGCGCGTTTTGTGGCCGACAAAGTCAAAGCCTGGGACAGCCGCCAAATGGTGGAAAAACTGGAACACGGCGTCGGCCGCGACCTGCAATTTATCCGCATCAACGGCACCCTCGTCGGCGGCCTGGCCGGTTTGCTGATACATGCTGTCGGCCAATTATTGGCCGGATAAGGCGTAAAGGCTGCCTGAAAACGTTTCAGGCAGCCTTTAATCATTTCCCAATAAGAAAATATACATCAACAATATCTTCATTTATCTCTTATCCGGCAATCTATATGATGGCAGCCAGTGAAACCCGTTTAAGGAAGCGAAAATGAAACTGCCCTTTCTCTTTATCGGCCACGGCAGTCCGATGAATGCCATTACCGACACCCGTTATTCGCGCAACTGGCGCACGCTGGGTGCGGCTTTGCGGCAGCAGTACGGCGGCCATATCCGTGCCGTGCTGGCGGTGTCCGCCCACTGGTGCACCCGCGGCAGTGCGGTGACCGCCATGGCCGAACCGCGCACCATCCATGATTTCGGCGGCTTTCCGCAGGCTTTGTTCGAGGTACAATACCCCGCGCCCGGCAGCCCGGAACTGGCCGCACAGGTGCGCAGCCTGCTGGGTGAAGATGTCGTCGCCGACGACCACGGTTGGGGTTTGGACCACGGCAGCTGGAGCGTGCTCTGCCATCTGTTTCCCGATGCCGGCGTGCCGGTGGTGCAATTGAGCCTGGACGCAGGCTTGGACAGCGCCGCCCATTACGCACTGGCCCGCCGCCTCGCCCCCCTGCGCGAGCAGGGTGTGCTGATGGTGGCCAGCGGCAGCATTGTCCACAATCTGCGCCAAACCGACCGCAGCGCCCCGGACGAACCCGGCCGCGGCTATGATTGGGCGGAAAGCGCCCGGCTGCGGGTGAACGACTGGCTGCTGCGCGCCGACCATGCGGCGCTGACAAACGAAGCGGCCTACCCCGCCGACCTGCGCCTGGCCGCGCCCACACCAGACCACTGGTGGCCGCTGCTCTATGCGGCGGCACTGGCCGATGCCGACGAAAAGCCGCTGCTGTTTAATGACGAAATGGTCGGCAAATCGCTGAGCATGACCTCGGCGGTGTGGGGTGCGGTGGATTGGACGGAAGAAGGCGGCGCTTTGCAGGCTGCCTGAAAGGATGAACATCGATAAGTAGTCATTGCTTGGGTCGCCAAATCCAATATGTGCCATGGTCTCCAGAGGTGTTGGGTCTGACGACCCAACCTACGACTGCTCAACAACACACACCAAAGGCGGGTTGCCACAACCCGCCTTTTCTCATGCTCCATTCCCCTGCTTACCAATAACAGCTGCGATAACCGCGACAGCCGAACCAGCGCGGGTGGAAAAAGCCGTCGTGCCAGAATTCACGCCGCTGCATTTCGTAGGCGGCTGCCTGCAAGCGCGCCTGGTTGAGGTGGTTTTCCCACGCCAGACGGTAACAGCGTTGGAATACCGGGTCGCTCACTTTTTCACGGTAAGCCTGCGCCCGTTTGGCGGCTTGGGCGTCGTCGGCACTGTCTGAAGGTGACGGCGCCAGTGCGGCGGCTTCGGGGTCGCATTGTGCCAACAGCGCCAAGTGCAGGCGGTGCTGTGCCTGTGCTTCGGCGGCTTGGCGGACAGCAATTTGTTCGGGTGTAGCGGCACAGCCGGACAAAATAACGGCGGCAGCGGCGGCTGCCAAGACTAAGGGTTTCATGTCGCCTCCTTAAATACTGCTTGCGGGTTTCAACAGAACCATCATACACCTGTATGCAAATGATTTGCGTTCTTTACTCTCTCCGCTTGCAGGCTGCCTGAAAAAAACAGGACGGATGGTTTCCGCCCTGCCCTGATGCCTGCAACACCTCAGCGCCCGGCATACACATAATCCTGCATCATTTTCTGATACACCGCATCGGGCACATAGCGGCGGATGACTTCCTGCCAGCCTTTGGGGCCGACCATGCCTTTGACCATGGTGGACGACACCTCGGCGTATTCGCGCGGCGGCATCAGCAGCACGGTGGAGATGTCCGGCTGCAAATCGTGGTTGATATAGCGCATGGAGCGTTCGTATTCGTAGTCCGACACCGTGCGTATGCCGCGCACCACATAGTCCGCGCCGATGCTTTTGGCGTAGTTGACCAAAAACTGGTGCTCAAAGGCGGTAATTTTGACATTGGGGAAATGGCGGGTGATGTCGCGCAGCATTTGTTT
Organism: Neisseriaceae bacterium HSC-16F19; assembly: GCF_024171525.1. Lineage (GTDB taxonomy): Bacteria > Pseudomonadota > Gammaproteobacteria > Burkholderiales > Neisseriaceae > JALJZY01. Next base: position 86,526 of record NZ_JALJZY010000009.1, on the reverse strand, counting down.
GCGCTCGTCGGTGCTGTAAGTGGATTTTTTGTCCGGATTCACGCCGATGGCCACCACCAGCTCGTCAAACATGCCCTGCGCCTCGCGGATCATCCACAAATGGCCGTTGGTGGGCGGGTCGAAACTGCCGGCATAAACGGCGCGGCGGATGCGTTTTTGGCTCATCAGCGTTTCTCCAAAATCACCGAGCCGATGGAATATCCGGCACCAAAGCTGGAGAGCACGCCCAAATCACCGGCCTTCAGGTCATCCTGATAGAGATGCAGCGCAATCACCGAACCGGCGGAGCTGGTATTGGCATAGCGGTCGAGGATAATCGGCGCCTCTTCGGCGCTGGCATCGCGGCCGAGCACGCGGCGGCTGATGAGCTCATTCATACTGCGGTTGGCCTGGTGCAGCCAGAAACGGCGCACCTTGTGCGCGTCTATGCCGCAGGCGGCCAGATGGGCGGCGATGTGCTCGCCCACGGCCGGGCACACTTCTTTAAATACCTTGCGGCCGTTTTGCACAAACAATTTGTCGGCGGCCAAGGGATCGTTGCCGATTTCGCAGCGGTTGAGGAAACCGGCATTGTTGCGGATATTGTTGGAAAACTGCGTCCACAAACGGGTGCTGCGGATGGCAAAACCGCGCCCCGGCTGCGCCAAATCGGCACGCTCCACCACCAGCGCGGTGGCGGCATCGCCAAAAATAAAATGGCTGTCGCGGTCGCGGAAATTCAGATGCGCCGAGCAGATTTCGGCATTCACCACCAGCGCACGCGTGGCCGAACCGTTGGCCACGGCATCGGCAGCGGCCTGCACGCCGAAAGTGGCGGAGGAGCAGGCCACATTCATATCGTAGGCAAAGCCGCCGCAACCCAAGAGCGCCTGCACTTCCACCGCCATGGCCGGATAAGGCCGCTGCATATTGGAATTGGCCACAATCACCATATCGATGTCGGCGGCGTCCACCCCGGCGCCTTGCAGCGCCTCGCGGGCGGCGGCCGCACCGATTTCCGCCTGCAAAGACGGCTCGTCGTTGCTGCGCTGCGGCAGCTGCGGACGCATGATGTCCGGGTCGAGGATGCCGCTTTTGTCCATCACAAAACGGCTCTGGATGCCGGAGGCTTTTTCGATAAATTCGCTGCCGGATTCGGCCAGCGCCGCACGGCTGCCGGCGGCAATTTCGGCGGCGTGGCGCGTATTGTAGGCGGCGACATAGCGGTTAAAGGCTGCCACCAGTTCGTCGTTGCTGATGGATTCCGGCGGAGTAAACAGGCCGGTGGCACTGAGTACGGCAGTGGGTGTGGTCATGGGAATGTGTTTCCTCATTATATTCAAAGGTGTTTTCAGGCAGCCTTAAGGCTGCCTGAAATAATTCGTTTAAGGTTTTGCAAAACCTCGGGCAGACAGTGACTCTGCCCTATGTCTTGATATCCGCTTGGGCCTTGATATCCGCTTGGGCGGGCACAAGGCGGCTAAGCATAATCGCCCCGGCGCGCCAAGTCAAAATTTAACGCCCAGATCACCCTACCTGCCCCATGAACAGAGGTTTTTATACTTTGGTTTTATGAAGACGGGGTGGCATAATGCGGTATTTACGGATGCGGATGCCATCATGGCCATCGAAAATTACTATGCACTGCTGAACATGCCGATAACGGCAGACGCAGCCCAATTAGACAGAGCCTTAAAACGCCAAAGCGAAGCCGGCAAGTTGAGTTTGGAGCAGGCACGCGCCATCAGACATATTTTATTAAACCCGGAGCGGCGTCGTGTATACGACCGTTTATTGCAGCAGGCACACCCGCAAGCCGGGCAAAGCGAAGCAGATATACCCAAAGACGATATATCAACGACCGAATCCGTAAACACAATAAACAGAAAACCGCCCAAGCTACTGATATTGGGGGTACTGCTACCGGTATTGCTGCTGGCTGCATGGCTGGGAACAGGCTATCTCTATAAGCGCAATATGCAGGATGCCGCTCTGTCCCCGTCTTTTGTCCAAGGTTTGCAAAGCTGGGTGTGGCGGGATTTGCGTATGGATTACGACGACCGTCGCGGCCTCGCCATTAATGACAGTCTGGATATACTCAGTAACAGCAAACAGGCCACACAGCACCCTTATATCGCGGCCATGAACGACATCCGTACCGAATACCGAAATCAGGGGCAGCAGCCGTACCAACCGATTGCCTGGCTGCACAATCAGGGTTTGCTGGTGGGCGGAGATGTGTGGACTTTGGGCAGCAGCGGCGCCCGCAAGCGTTTTTCCATGACCACCCCGGCACAAGACCGGCAACAGCGTACCGAGGTAGTCCTGTTGCCGCAGCGGCGTACGGTTTTATGGATGACCAAGCAGGATCAAGATCTGAAGTTGCTGTTTCTGGACAGCGACAACGGTCGGCAGATCACCTATGCCCTGCAAGGCCGGGGTCGACCCTATATGGCGGAACCTTCCGCAGAGGCACCGCCCGCCGCCGTTCATTTCAGCGCCGACGAACGCTATATGCTGATTACCTATTTTGATGAAGATCACGTGTGGATGTTGGAGCACAATCCGGACGGACAGATACAGAATTTGCGCCATATAGGCAGCATCAACCGCAACAAACACGCCGCACCCGCCCATGCCACGGAAAACCGCTGGTACCGCAATCACACCCAAGCTGCATGGCTGGCTTCACCCCATCTCATTACCGTGCATGAAAACGGCGATGTCCGCCACTGGTCTTTGCCACAGCTGCAATTACAGCGCACCGAAACACTGGGGCACGAAGTGCGCTGGGCTCAATTCAGTGATGACGGCAAGCATATCTGGCTGGAGTTGGAGACATCCATGAATTTCCAATTTGCCCGCTACACTTTGGCCGATAAACATCTTGCTTCCATGGAAACACATATCGCCCCATCCGGGCGTTATGTATTGGGCAACCACCATTTGTGGCTTTATTCCTGGCAAGACAAATGGAGCCGCTTTCTTTCTACGAAACATCCTTAGGGCAAGCTATTCCTTAGGACAAACTGTTCATTAACTCTGCGGGAAATACAATATGGATAACTACTACGCTTGGCTGGGCACACATGTACTGGCCGATGAAGCTCAATTAAAGCGTGCGCTGCTGCGGCAGTCGGAAGCAGGCAGGCTGAGTTTGGAACAAATCCGCACCCTGCAACAGGTTTTGTTTCATCCGCAACGCAAATCCGTTTACGACCACGCCCTGCGCCAAGCTCATCCCGAACTGTGGACACAGGCCGAGCAGGTGTTACAGGCAGCCGATACACCGTTTGAAACGGCAAACGAAATACTACATCCGGCATCGGACGAGCCATGGTGGCAGCGCAAATGGGTATGGGCATTGACACTGATCGTACTGCTGCTGGGTACTTGGCAAATATTTTCAGGCAGCACAGGCAACAGCCGCGAATTTGCAGACCATCTGCCCGATACGAATTTACACCCCACTTTTATCGAAGCCCTGTCACACCGGGCAAGTCCGCCGCATGTTGGCAGCTTCCATCCGGGCAACGGCCTGCTTTTGAATTCGCGCTTGCAGGCTGTATACAACGGCAATCCGGCTCAAGAACCTTATCGTACGGCTTTGGAACACATACGCCGGCATTATCACAACCGCCCTGTCGCCGAGAGCCGCGCCAATAATCAGGTATTGTGGCTGGCAGAGGACCGCTTACTGCTCGGCCATGATGTCTGGCAACTGGGTACCCAAGGCGCCACAAAAGTCAGCCGCTTATCCATGCCCGAGCAGAGCGAAACGCACAAGCAACTGGCGGATATATTAGCAAACCGCCTGGATCGTTTTATGACCGCCGTCCCTACACGCGATTATGTGGCCAGAGCCTACCCCATTCGCGGCATCATGCAGCTTGAGTTCTTCCATACCCAAAGCGGCCAATTCTTGTCCATACCGGACGGCACCTTGGAAGAAGCCAATGATTTTGACCTGATGGTTTTAGCCCCGCCCTATCTGCATTTCAGTTCCGACGGTCGCTATATGCTGCTGAGCTACGCCGTGCGGGACAAAGTATGGGAAATCAAATACAACCAAGACGGGCAAATTCAGAATATACAGCCCTTGGGCCATATTAATGTGCGTACCAAAGCCACCAAACTGGATGAATTGAAAGGCCCGGTCACCATGTCACCCAGCAGGGCCGTATGGATGGGCAGCCAAACGGTGCGCACAGTAGACGCTGACGGCACACTGCAAACCTGGTCCCTGCCCCGCCTGCGCCAACTGCATACCGAAAAGCTGCCGATTAAGGTATTTGACGGCCAATTCAGTGCCGACGGCCGCCATCTGTGGCTGGAAAGCATCTCCACCGACACAAAGCGCACATACCATTACTACTCTGTGGCCGACAACAAACTCAGCCTCTTGGATGTGCCTGCATCCGCCAATCCGGAACAATACTACAGCTTCAGCCACCTTCTGGGCCACCGCCATATCTGGCTTTACCACCCCCGCAACCCGGGCAAGCTGCTGTCTGCCCCAGAATGAATCTGTCCAAGCATTATGTAATTAACAGGTTAATATAAATTAATCATTGTTTATTCTTTATTTTTCAAGAGGCACGCACTTGCAGGCTGCCTGAAAATCCGTACAATGCCGCGGCTGATAATCTGTCTCATATAAACAGGATACAACGTGAAGAAAAAATGGCTTAAATGGGGGGCGCTGCTGCTGGTCTTGCTGGCCGTGGCTGCGGGTGTGTGGTGGTGGCTCAAGCCGGAAGACAAAACCACCTATCTCACCGACACCGTCAGCCGCGCCCATGTGGCGCAAACCGTTGCGGCTACCGGCGAGATTTCCGCCGCGCAACTGGTGGATGTGGGCGCCCAGGCGTCCGGCCAGATTAAGGTGATGCATGTCAAAATCGGCCAGGAGGTGCAAAAAGGCGACCTGATTGCCGAAATCGACGCCACCACCCAACGCAACAGCCTCAACACCCACAAAGCGCAGCTGGAAACCTATCAGGCGCAACTGGCCTCGGCGCAGATTGCCTTGAGAAGCGCCGAAAAACAGCTGGCCCGCGAGCGCGCGCTGATGGCGGAAAACGCCACTTCCAAGCAGGAATTGGAAAGCGCGCAAGATGCGCATGCCGCCGCCAAGGCGCGCGTGGCCGAGCTGCAATCGTCCATCCGCCAGAGCCGCATTGCCATCAATACCGCCGAATCGGATTTGGGCTATACCCGCATTACCGCGCCCATCAGCGGCACGGTGGTGTCTTTGGTGGTGGAAGAAGGCCAAACGGTAAATGCCAACCAGACCACGCCCACCATCGTGCAGATTGCCAATCTCAAACAAATGCTCAACAAAATGCAGATTGCCGAGGGCGACATCACCAAGGTGCGCGCCGGACAAAAACTGAGCTTCACCACTCTGGCCGACCCGGAACACCCGCAGCGTGCGGAACTGGACAGCATAGACCCCGGCCTCACCACCATGTCGCAAGGCAGTTACACCACCAGCACCGACACCACCAGCACTGCCATTTATTACTATGCGCGCGCATTGGTGCCGAATGAAGACGGCAAGCTCGCCATCGGCATGACCACGCAAAACACCATTACCATCAGCGAAGCCAAAGACGTGCTCACCGTGCCGTCTATGGCGGTGAAACAGCGCAAAGGCGAGCGCTATGTGCGCGTACTGGATGAAAAAGGCCAGCCGCAGGAGCGCACCGTGACCGTGGGCATCAGCGACGGCACGCGCACGGAAATCAAATCGGGCTTGGAAGAGAATGAGCAAGTGGTGATTTCCGAGAGTGACGGCGAAGTGAAAGAATGGAAAGGCGGCCCCGGCGGCCCGCGCATGTAAGCCTTAAGGCTGCCTGAAAACCCTTTCAGGCAGCCTTTGAGACACTTAATCTTTAATACTGTCTATGTCCGCCACCCGTTTTGCTGCTGCCGCCCTGCTCCTGACCGCATTCTCCGCCTGCACCCCCAAAGCCGAAGACCGCAGCGTCTTTGCCTGGCAGGATTGCGGTCACAGCCGTTTTGCCGACTGGCAGCTGGGGGATGTCCCCGAGGGCACGCAATGCGGCACGCTCACCGTACCGCTGGATGCGGCGCAGGCGCAAGGGCAAAGCGTAACGCTGGCACTCACCCGCCGCCCTGCCGACAACACACCAGCACGCCTCGGCAGCCTGCTGGTGATTCCCGGCGGCCCCGGCCAGCACAGCCTCGAGTGGTGGACGTTTTTAGACCCGGAATCGCTGCATGAAATGCAGCAGCACTTCGACCTCATCGGCCTCGCCCCGCGCGGCATTGCCCCCAGCACCCCGGCGCTGGATTGCGGTGAGGCCGGATGGCACGGCGACACCGGCGCCCAAGACCGCGTGGCTGCCTGTGTGCGTCACAGCGGCAGCGCTTTCCTGGCGCATTTGAGCACCGCCGATGCCGTAGCCGATGTCGAAGCCCTGCGCCGCGCCTTGGGCGAGGAACAAATCAACTTCCTCGCCTATTCCTACGGCACCAAAGTGGCGGCGCTGTATCTGCGCCAACACCCCGCACAGGTCCGCGCCGCGGTGCTGGACGGCGTGGTGGATACCACCGAAGACTGGTTTGCCATGCTCTGCGGTCAGGAGCGCGCCCTGCAACACACCTTTGCGCGTTTTGCCGCCGATTGCGCCCAAAGCACCGACTGCCCCTTGACGGGTGACGACAGCGCAGTGGCGCAATTCCACCGCCTGGTAAACGCCATTGAGGCGCAAAATCTCACCGACCGCCTCGGCCGCCCCATCCGCGGCGAAGAAGTGCTGGCGGTGGTGAATGAAAACCTGATGTGGCCGGACACCTGGCCGCACATCCGCCGCTTGTTGCAGGATTTGGCGCAAGGCCATACCGATACCTTCCACGCGCTCACCTACGACAATCCTTACGCCTTGTCGGTGGTGGCCGTACCCGATTCGCGCCATTGGAGCCTGTTTGCGGTCAATTGCGCCGACAGCGCCCCGCCTCCGGGTCGCGACCGCGCAGGCTACCTGAACAACATGCAGGCCGTGGATGCGCTCGCCGATTACGACAATTACCGCCCCCGCAGCGAGGCCGATTTGTTGGACGAATGCTATTACTGGCCGCATGCGGGCAATGACGACTTGAGCCCGCCGCCGCCCGCACCGGCGCACAGCGTGCTGCTGGTGGCACAAACCGGCGACCCGGCCACACCGTATGCCAACGCCGAACGCATGGCCGCCCATTGGCGCGCACCCTTGCTCACCCGCGACAGCGACGGCCACACCCTGGCACTGGCCGGTGTGAGCCGCTGTATAGACGAACGCGTGCTGGCCTATTTGCGCCAACCGGAGAGTGGCGCTGCCCATACCTGCGCGGATTGATGGCAGGCTACAAGTAGGGTGGGCATTCCTGCCCACCGCTTTAGACCGCTGATAAACCAATGGTAATCGGTGGGCAAGAATGCCCGCCCTACGACAATGATTTTGCAATGCAGCTGATATTTCAGGCTGCCTGAAACCGATAACCCGCGAAAGACAAGCATGTTGAAACGCTTATTGCCCACTGCCCTGTTGCTGACCCTGGCCCTGCCTGCCGCTGCCCACGGACAGGCCGGTTTGGACTGCACCCGCAAAGTCAGCGACCCGGATATGCAGGTGCTGGAATGCACTTTTGCCCGCGATGATTTCGCCACCGCCTACCGTGCACTGTTGCAGACCCTGCACCCGCAGACCGCACAACTGCCGCAGGAACTGCCCTCCGGCAGCCGCGTGTATCCCGCCGACGATGCCCACCGCTATGTGAAATGGGCCTCTGCCGACGAAGTGCTGGTGGCGGAAGAAAACAACAGCGGCAGTTTTGCCAAAGCCACGCTGCGGCGTGAAAACGGCGCTATTGCCGTTCATTGGGTGAAGGCGGATTAACAGCAGCAGCCGTAGGTCGGATTCTTGAATCCGACACTTTGATAATGTGCTGCAAACTTCCAATATTGCTGCCGCATTTGCGGTTTTGTCGGATACAAGTATCCGACCTACGAACTGCCTGAAAACCTTATGGAAACACTGGACTTCAAACCGCGTATCCGCCAAGGCGGCGCCCACAGCCATACGGTGCATTACTGGGATTTTGTGATTTCCGGCAAATCATTGTTCGAGCTGCTCGCGCTTGAGCGCTTTGATGTGGCGGGTATTTTTAGTGATACCGTCTCTTCCCGGCAGCAAAATGCCTGGATGCGGCAACTGACAGGACAGGTGCCCGGTGATTTGGCTCCCGACCGTTACCCGCTGTATGTGTGCCCGGAATGCGCCGATTTTGCCTGCGGGGTGGTCAGTGTGGAAATCGTGTTTGAAAGCGATTGTGTGATTTGGCAGAACTTTACTTATGAAAATACCATCGACCCGCCGGACAACAGCTGTTTTGAATACTGGGTATTTACTTTTGCACAACCGCAATACCAAAACGCGCTGAGCCTGTTTCGGCACGGATAATAGGGCCTACACTGCATCAGCAGCCGTAGGTCGGATTCTTGAATCCGACACTTTGATAATACGCTGCAAACTTCCAATATTGCCGCCGCATTTGCGGTTTTGTCGGATACAAGTATCCGAACTACGAACTACTGAAGCAGCAGCTCAGGCTGCCTGAAAACCAACAAAGAAACACCATGAGTCTAATCGAATGCCGCAACATCAACCGCTATTTCGGTGAAGGCGACAACTGCGTCCATATCCTCAAAGACGTGAGCCTGAATATCGAAAAAGGCGATTTTATTGCCATCATCGGCCAGTCCGGCTCGGGCAAGTCCACGCTGATGAATATCTTGGGCTGCCTGGATACCGCCACCTCCGGTTCCTACAAAATCGACGGTGTGGAAACGGCGCATATGTCGGGCGATGAATTGGCCGCTTTGCGGCGGCGCAAATTCGGCTTTATCTTCCAGCGCTACAATCTTTTGGGCGCGCTCTCGGCACGCGACAATGTGGCGCTGCCCTCGGTGTATGCCGGTTTGGAACAAAAAGCGCGCGAAGAACGCGCCAACCGCCTGTTGGCCGATTTGGGCTTGAGCGGCAAGGAAGACAACCGTCCCAACCAGCTCTCCGGCGGCCAGCAGCAGCGGGTGTCGATTGCGCGGGCGCTGATGAACGGCGGCGAAATCATTCTGGCGGACGAGCCCACCGGGGCGCTGGATTCGGGCAGCGGCGAGATGGTGATGGAAATCATCCGCGAGCTGCACCAAAAGGGGCACACCATTATTTTGGTGACCCACGACCCGAATATCGCCGCCTTTGCCAACCGCGTGATTGAAATCAAAGACGGCGAAATCATTGCCGACACCAGCAAAAACACCGAGATTGCGCCCAGTTCGGTAGAAAGCGTGCCGGAAAACACTTCGTGGCTATTTTACAAAGACCAGTTTGTGGAAGCCTTCAAGATGTCGGTGCAGGCGATTTTGGCGCACAAGATGCGCTCGCTTCTGACCATGCTCGGCATCATCATCGGCATTGCCTCGGTGGTATCGGTGGTGGCGCTGGGGCGCGGTACGCAGGAGAAAGTGCTGGCCGACATCAGCGCCATCGGCACCAATACCATCAGCGTGTATCCGGGCAAGAGTTTCGGCGACCGCACGCGCCACCGCATCCGCACGCTCACGGTGGCCGATGCCAATGCCATCAGCAAGCAAAGCTATGTGGACAGCGTGACCCCCATGACCTCTTCCAGCGGCACGGTGACTTACCGCAATACCGATGTCACCGCGCAGATTTACGGCGCCGGCGAGCAGTATTTCACCGTGCGCGGCATCAAGCTCGACCGCGGGCGCTTGTTTGACGACGACGAAGTGGCCGCCGGGGCGCAGGTGGTGGTCATCGACCCCAACACGCAAAAGCAACTGTTCCCACGAGACGTCGACCCCATAGGGCAGACCATTTTGTTTAAAAAGCGTCCGTTGACGGTGATCGGCATCAGCTCGGCCGACCAGAGCGGGTTTGGCGGTGACAATCTGCAAATGTGGGCGCCCTATACCACGGTGATGCAGCGCATTACCGGCGAGAGCCACATCAATTCGATTACCGTGAAAATCAAGGATGATGTCAGTACTGCCGTGGCCGAACAGGGCTTGAAGGAATTGCTGTTGGCGCGCCACGGCAAAGAAGATTTTTTCACCAATAACAGCGACAGCATCAAGAAAACCGTGGAAAGCACCATGGGCGCCATGACGCTGCTGATTTCCTCGATTGCGGTGATTTCGCTGGTGGTGGGCGGCATCGGCGTGATGAACATCATGTTGGTGTCGGTGACCGAACGCACCAAAGAAATCGGCGTACGCATGGCCATCGGCGCACGCCAGGGCAATATTTTGCAGCAGTTTCTGATTGAGGCGGTGCTGATCTGCCTGATTGGCGGGCTCACCGGCATTTTGCTGTCCTACATTATCGGTGCGCTGTTTAATGCCTTTGTCAGCGACTTTGCCATGTCGTTTTCCACGCTGTCCATCGTGCTGGCGGTGCTGTGTTCCAGCGCCATCGGCGTGCTGTTCGGCTTTATGCCCGCCAAAAATGCCTCGCAGCTGAACCCGATTGAAGCGCTGTCGCGGGATTAAGCCGCAAAGGCTGCCTGAAAACCTTAAAAACCGAAGAAACCCTTATGAATACATTGCCGCTCCGCCTTCCTGCCCTTATTGCCCTCGTCACCGCCGCCGCTTTGGGCGGCTGTGCCATCCACACCGCGCCGGACACCTCCATCGGCCTGAACCGGGCCATGCACGAGCGCGCGCCGCTGACGGTGGTGGCGGACGAAACACTGGCCCTGTCCGCACAAGTGGACATGCAGCAGGACTGGTGGCGGCTGTATCAGCACCCGTCTTTGGACCAGGTGGTCGGCCTGGCGCTGGACAACAATGCCGACCTGAAACAGGCCGCCCTCAATGTCAACAAGGCGCTGTATCAGGCCAATATTCTCGGCGCCAATCTGGTGCCGGATTTCAACGCCAGCCTGGGCGTGTCGCAAAGCCGCAATCTGCAAACCGGCACCAACACGCCGCGCAGCTACAGCAGCCAGCTGGGTTTGAGCTATGAACTGGATTTGTGGCGCCGCCTCAATGCCACCGCCTCGGCGCAGGTGTGGAAGCAGCGCGCCACCGCCGAAGATATGGCCGCCACGCGGCTGACCGTTATCAACAATACCGTGGACGGCTATTTCCACCTCGCCTACCTCAACCGCGCCATCGTCTTGCAGGAAAAAGCGCTGGCCAATTACCAAGACATTCTGCGCATTGCCGAAAGCCGCCACCGTCACGGCAAGGCTGCCGCCAACGAGCCGGTACAGGCCCGCCAGGCGCTGTTAACCGCCCAAGACCAGCTCGACAGCCTCAAAGAAACCCATGCCGCCGCCTGGAGCACGCTCCAGCAAATCCTCCATCTGGACCCGCATCACCCAAGCGGCATTAATCCGCACGATTTTCTGCTGCCCGACGGCCAAGGTGCCGCCCCCAATCTGGACGTGCCCATTGCCGCGCTGACCCACCGCCCCGACCTTTTGGCCGCCGAAGCGCGTTTGCAGGCCGCGGCCAAAAGCCAGCTGGCGCAATACCGCAGCTGGTATCCCAGCATTACCCTCAATGCCGCCTTGAGCCACACTTCCAACCGCGCCGCCACGCTATTTGAAGTGCCCATGCTCGGCGGCAGCGTCGGCATCAGCCTGCCCTTCCTCAACTGGCCGACTTTGCGCTGGCAAAACCGCATCGCCGAAGCCGAATTCGAGCAGGCCAAAATCGGCTTCGAGCAGGCGCTCGTCACCGCGCTGCACGAAGTGAACAACCAATACCGCCAATACCGGCACAGCCTGCAAGTACAGGACAACGCCCGCGCAACCCTGCGTTTGGCGCAGGAAAACAGCCGCTATTACCGTGCCCGCTACCAACACGGCCGCAACGAACTCAAAGACTGGCTCTCCGCGCTCAACAGCGAATACAGCGCCGAGCGCAGCCTGCTACAGGCGCAGTACGCCACCCTGCAACACCAGGCCATGATTTACAAAGCCATGGGCGGGCGCTATGTGCTCAGCCCCAAACCGGCGGCGGCGCAAGCGCCGCAATAGCACAGCCGCCATACATACGGCATAAGTGCGCCACAAACAGCCACATATGGGCGCCGGGCGCGGCAGAATCGTTTTTTTCTTAATGTGTACCGCATCGCGGGCTTGCTTTTTTGCCCCCGATAAATTAAAGTTGCAAGCCTAAATGGCGACACAAGCCGCAACGCCAAGAATACAAAGGTATTACAGAGAGAAAAATGCAGTACACCCCACCAACCGCCGCCTTGCACGGCGGTTGATTTTTTTGGGCGGGTGGGATATGCGCAAAACCTGAAGCCGTTTTTTCAGATGGCCGTAGGGTGGGCTTTTAAGCCCACCGTTACCCCCACCATTGTTTGCATGGGTGTTGATGTGATTGTCCGCGTGGGCATAAATGCCCACCCTACACGCTGTCATTTAAAATGGTGGGCAAGAATGCCCACCCTACCCATTAAATAATGTCGGCAACATAAGCCCCTCGCCTGTGGGAGAGGGAACATAAGACGCCGTTATCGTTTCAGGCAGCCTTTTCAAGCTCTGAACCTTGAAAAATAAAGCCGGATAAATCCTTCAAGGCTGAGACCTTTGCAAAACTGCCTTCAGGTAGCCTAAACTCCTGGCTGCCGTCATTCCCGCGAACGCGGGAATCCATCTATCTGTTTATGAATCCATTGTTTTAAAATGGTTTCTTAAGTTTGCCCATGGATTCCCGCATACGCGGGAATGACGTCGGTTTTATGTTTATGGTGGCATATGAGGTTTTGCAAAGGTCTCAGGCTGCCTGAAAAACCTTTTAACCAACCCCAAAGGTGAGCCATGGCTTCCACTTATCCCTGGGCGCACATTGTGCATTTGTTGTGCGCCGTCATATTTGTCGGCGGCGTGTTTTTCGAAATGCTGGTTTTGTCGGTGCTGCACACCCGCGCCGTCAGCCGCGAAGCACGCCGGGAGGTCGAGCCGGCACTGTCGCGGCGGCTCAGACGCGTGATGCCGTGGGTCATCCTGCTGCTGTTCGGCAGCGGCCTGATGATGCTGCACCGTTACGCACCGCTGTTTGCCCAGCCCTTCACCGCCTTTACCTGGCAGCTGGGGGTGAAAATCGCGCTGGCGCTGAGCATCTTGGTGCATTTCATTACCGCGGTGACCAAAATGCGCCGCAACACCCTCACCGCCGCCGGGTCGCGCTATATCCACACCGCGGTGCTGATACAGGCCACGCTGATTGTGCTCTTGGCCAAAACCATGTTTTATCTCTCTTAATACAGCCGTAGCTTGGGTTGAAAACCCAACACGGGTCAATGCCCGATAAGTGTTGGGTCTGGCGACCCAACCTACCTCACTCGTTTTATCTCTCTTAAATACTGTTCAAAAAACAAAAGGCTGCCTGAAAACTTTCAGGCAGCCTTTTGCTGTATGGACAAACTTCAGTGTGATTTCACCTGATTGATAAACTGGCGCGCACGTTCGCTTTGCGGATTGGTGAAGAAGGTGTCCGGGTCGGCCATTTCCACAATCTGGCCCTGGTCGACAAAAATCACACGGTCGGCCACTTCGCGGGCAAAGCCCATTTCGTGGGTCACGCACATCATGGTCATGCCGCTTTCGGCCAAGTCTTTCATCACTTTCAACACCTCGCCCACCATTTCCGGGTCAAGTGCTGAAGTGGGCTCGTCAAACAGCATCACGCGCGGTTCCATGGCCAGGCCGCGGGCAATGGCCACGCGCTGCTGCTGGCCGCCGGAGAGCTGGCTGGGCATGGCGTCTTTTTTATGCGCCAAACCCACGCGCTCCAACAGTTCCAGCGCTTTTTTCTCCGCCTGTTCGCGGCTTTGTTTTTTCACCTTCATCGGCGAGAGGATGATGTTTTCCAGCACGCTCAAATGCGGGTAGAGATTGAAATGCTGGAATACAAAGCCCACTTCGGCGCGCACTTTGTTCAAATCGGTTTTGGGGTCGGCCACATTGATGCCGTCCACCCAGATTTCGCCTTCCTGGATGCTCTCCAGCTGGTTGACGGTGCGGATGAGCGTGGATTTGCCGCTGCCGGAAGGGCCGCAGACCACCACCACCTCGCCTTTTTGGATTTCCAAATCCACACCGTTGATGACATGCAGGTCTTTAAACCATTTGTGCACGTTTTTAAATTGGATCATGACATCTCCTCGCGCTTGTGTGATTGTAGGTTATTGCTCAGCTGCACATAGCGTTCCGGTGCAATATGCTCCGGCCGCTGTTGCGGGTCTATGCCCGCGGCCGCCAACTGTGCGTCGTCGGCCCGGTCTTTCAAATTATTGCGTATGGTTTTGCGCCGTTGCTGGAAAGCCTGTTTGACCAGCGCGGCAAAATGGTCGAAATCGTCCGCCACGCCGATGCGCCCGGGCTGGGGAATCATGCGCACCACGGCGGAATCCACTTTCGGCGCCGGGTCAAAGGCTTCCGGCGGCACTTCGATCAGGTTTTCCATGTCGAAAAAATATTGCAGCATCACGCTTAAGCGGCCGTAATCGTTGCTGCCGGGTGCGGCCACCATGCGCTCCACCACTTCTTTTTGCAGCATAAAGTGCATGTCTTCCACTTCAGCCGCCACTTCGCTCAAACGGAACAAGAGCGGTGTGGAAATATTATAGGGCAGGTTGCCGACGATTTTTTTGCGCCCCGGTACGCTGGCAAAATCAAATTGCAGCACATCGCCCTCGTGTATCACCAGCTTGTCGGCAAAGGGCAGGGTTTTGAGGCGGGCAACGATGTCGCGGTCGATTTCCACCACATGCAGGGTATCGAGTTTGGCCGCCAGAGGCGCGGTTATCGCCGCCAGGCCGGGGCCGATTTCAATCACCGTGTCCTGCGGCTGCGGCCGCACCGCCGCCACAATATCCTGAATGACGCGGGTATCCTGCAAAAAATTTTGGCCGAAGCGTTTGCGGGCCTGATGGGCTTTCATGGGGGTGGGAATGCCGTAGCTGTGGTTACCGGAGCGCATTATAAAGGAGTTGCCGCTTTCAGGCAGCCTTTGCCTTTGTTGCAGTGCAGATAGCGCCGCTGCGCAAAAAGGCATACTCTGCGCCAAGGCTCGGCAGCGGGTCTTTATTATTCCAAGTCATTAAACTATATCGGAGAAACAATTATGAAATACGCAGCACCCAACACCCCCGGCAGCATTGTCGAATACAAAGCGCAATACGAAAACTACATCGGCGGCCAGTGGGTCCCTCCTGTTGGCGGCCAATATTTTGACAATGTCAGCCCCGTTACCGGCAAACCCTTTACCCGCGTGCCGCGCTCACAGGCGGAAGACGTGGAAAAAGCACTGGATGCGGCGCACGCCGCCAAAGACGCCTGGCGCAAAACCAGCGTTACCGAGCGCAGCAATATTCTGTTGAAAATCGCCGACCGCCTGGAACAGAACCTGGAAAAAATCGCCGTGGCCGAAACCTGGGAAAACGGCAAGCCGGTGCGTGAAACCCTGGCCGCCGACATTCCGCTGGCCATCGACCATTTTCGCTATTTTGCAGGCGCCATCCGCGCCCAGGAAGGCGGCATTTCCGAAATCGACAACAACACCGTGGCCTATCATTTCAACGAGCCTTTGGGCGTGGTCGGCCAAATCATTCCGTGGAACTTCCCGCTTTTGATGGCGGCCTGGAAATTGGCCCCGGCACTGGCGGCAGGGAACTGCATCGTGCTCAAACCGGCGGAACAAACCCCGGCCTCCATCCTCTATGTGCTGGAGATCATCGGCGATTTGCTGCCGCCGGGCGTGCTCAATGTGGTCAACGGCTTCGGCGTGGAATGCGGCAAACCGCTGGCGCAAAGCCCGCGCATCGCCAAAGTGGCCTTTACCGGCGAAACCGGCACCGGCAAGCTGATCATGGGCTATGCCACCGAAAACCTGATTCCGGTGACTTTGGAATTGGGCGGCAAGAGCCCCAACATCATTTTTGCCGACGTGATGGACCAAGACGACGAATTCTTGGACAAATGCCTGGAAGGCTTTGCCCTGTTTGCCCTCAACCAGGGCGAAGTGTGTACCTGCCCCTCGCGCGTGCTGGTGCAGGAATCCATTTTCGAGAAATTCATGGAACGTGCCGTGGCGCGCGTGAAAGCCATTAAAGTGGGCGACCCGCTGGACACCGACACCATGGTCGGCGCACAAGCCAGCCAAGAGCAAATGGACAAGATTGCCGGTTATTTGAAACTGGGTCAGGAAGAAGGCGCCAAAGTGCTCACCGGCGGCAATGTGCGCAAAGAAGGCGGCGATTTGGCCGACGGTTTCTACATCGAGCCCACCATCTTCCAAGGCAATAACCAAATGCGCATCTTCCAGGAAGAAATCTTCGGCCCGGTGGTGGCGGTGACCACCTTTAAAGACGCCGAAGAAGCGCTGGCCATTGCCAACGACACCATCTTCGGCTTGGGCGCCGGAGTGTGGAGCCGCAATGCCAATACCTGCTACCGCATGGGCCGCGGCATTCAGGCCGGCCGTGTGTGG
Source organism: Neisseriaceae bacterium HSC-16F19 (assembly GCF_024171525.1). Lineage (GTDB taxonomy): Bacteria > Pseudomonadota > Gammaproteobacteria > Burkholderiales > Neisseriaceae > JALJZY01. The sequence goes on along the minus strand of NZ_JALJZY010000009.1, from coordinate 70,007 downwards.
ACCAATTGTTACCACCTCTATCCGGCGCACGCGGCCTTCGGCGGTTACAAAAAATCCGGCATCGGCCGCGAAAACCACAAAATGATGCTGGGCCACTACCAGCACACCAAGTGCCTGCTGGTAAGCTATTCGCCCAATGCGCTGGGCTTCTTCTAAGTTTTAAAGCACTGTCACAAGGCTGCCTGAAAGTTTTCAGGCAGCCTTTTTTACATTTGGCGATTGCTTGATGCAACGCAACACACCGGCCTGACGACAAGGTTATATTTAAGGCAGAAGCTATACAGCCCGCCGCAGTTCCCGGCTGCTGCGGCAGTACGACTGATTGGGCCGGAAACCCAACATAAGGAACACATCATGACCGTATCGCAATTTTTTATGCCCACCCGCAACCTCATCGGTGCCGGTGCGCTGGACCAAGGCTTGGCCGAAGTGGCACGCCTGGGTTTCAAAAAAGCCCTGATTGTCACCGACAAACCCTTGGTGTCCTTGGGTGTGGCGCAACAAGTCGTCGACAAACTGGCGGCCCAAAACGTGGACGCCGTGGTGTTTGACGGCGTGCAGCCCAATCCCACCGTCGGCAATGTCAATGCCGGTTTGGCCCTGCTCAAAGAGAGCGGCGCCGATTTTGTGATTTCGCTGGGCGGCGGCTCGCCCCACGATGCGGCCAAAGGCATTGCCCTGGTGGCGGCCAACGGCGGCAAAATCGAAGACTACGAAGGCTTGGACAAATCCGCCAAACCGCAGCTGACCCTGGTGGCCATCAACACCACCGCCGGTACCGCCTCGGAAATGACCCGCTTTACCATCATCACCGACGAGAGCCGTCATGTGAAAATGGCGATTGTGGACAAACACGTCACCCCCACCCTGTCCGTCAACGACTCCGAACTGATGGAAGGCATGCCCGCCGCGCTCACTGCCGCCACCGGCATGGACGCCCTCACCCACGCCGTGGAAGCCTATGTGTCCACCATTGCCACGCCGATTACCGATGCCTGCGCCTTAAAAGCGGTAGAACTGATTGCCGCCTGGCTGCCCACCGCGGTGAAAGAGCCGGGCAACAAACAAGCGCGCGAGCAAATGGCCTATGCCCAATTCCTGGCCGGTATGGCGTTTAACAATGCTTCCTTGGGCTATGTGCATGCCATGGCGCACCAGCTGGGCGGTTTCTACGACCTGCCGCACGGCGTGTGCAATGCCCTCTTGCTGCCGCATGTGGAAGCCTACAATATGAGCAAGGCCGCCGACCGTCTGAACCAAGTGGGCGCCGTGCTCGCCGCTAACAATCCCGACTTGGCCGGTCTCGAAGTGATAGACGCCATCAAGAAACTCGCCGATTTGGTCGGCATTCCCAAATCCTTGCAGGAATTGGGTGTCAAACGCGAAGACTTCACCACCCTGGCCAAAAACGCCCTCAAAGACGTGTGCGGCCTGACCAACCCGGTACAGGGCGGTTTGGACGATATTATCGGCATCTTTGAAGCTGCTTATGGTCCGCGCTAAATAATGGGCTCAAAAAAGGCTGCCTGAAAAGTTTTCAGGCAGCCTTTTTCACATTAAAACATTAAGTAAACCGCACCGACGCGCTGCCGATGCCGCCGACGGACACCGACATCACATCCCCGGCCTGAACCGACTCCAGCGGCACCAGCGCGCCGGAGAGGATGATTTCGCCCGCTTTGAGGCTGATGCCGAAACGGCCGAGGGTATTGGCCAGCCAAGCCACGCAGTTGACCGGGCTGCCCAAGGCGGCGGCACCGGCACCGGTGCTGATGACGCTGCCGTTTTTCTCCACCACCATGCCGCAGGTGGCCAAATCGACTTTGCGCGGACTCACGGCAGTGTCGCCCAAGAGCAATACGCCGCAAGAGGCGTTGTCGGCCACGGTGTCCTGAATTTTAATCTGCCAGTTTTCAATGCGCGAATCGACAATCTCAAAACAGGGCATCACCGCTTCGGTGGCCGCCAGCACGTCGGCGGCGGTCACACCCGGGCCCAAGAGGTCTTTTTTGAGGATAAAGGCCACTTCGCCCTCGGCACGCGGCTGCATCAGCATTTCGCTCACCGGCACGTCCTGGCCTTGGTTGAACACCATTTTGTCGGTTAGGAAACCGAAATCGGGCTGGTCGACTTTGAGCATGTTTTGCACGGCTTTGGACGTGAGGCCGATTTTTTTGCCCACCACCCGCTCGCCGGCATCGAGGCGGTGCTGCAAAAACGCCAGCGAAATATGGTAGGCGTCGTCTATGCTGATGTCGGCATAACGCTCGGTCAGGGGGCGCAGTGCCCGGCGGGTTTGCATGGCCTGATACAGCTCCAGGCCGCAGGCGGCTATCAGTTCCTGATTCATAAGGCTTCCTTTACAGTTTGACGCAGATGTTTTTCAGCTCGGTGTAAAACTCAAGCCCGTGTACGCCGCCCTCGCGGCCGATGCCGGATTGTTTGGCACCGCCGAATGCGGTGCGCAAATCGCGCAAGAACCAGCTGTTCACCCACACGATACCGGCTTCCATCTGCTCGGCCACGCGCATGGCGCGGCTGCTGTTTTCGGTCCAGATGGCAGCTGCCAAGCCGTAATCGGTGTCGTTGGCCAGGGCAATCACTTCCTCTTCGCTGTCAAACGGGCGGATATGGCAGCAGGGGCCGAAAATTTCTTCGCGCACCACGCGGGCATCGTCGGCCAGACCGGTCCAGATGGTGGGCTCGATCCAGGCACCCTCGTTCAGCTCCGGCCCCATATCGGGCACGCCGCCGCCCAAGACCACGGTGGCGCCCTCTTCCACCGCCAAACGGTAGTAAGACAGCACTTTTTCGCGATGTTCGTGGCTGACCAGCGGGCCGAAATTGGCAGACGCGTCTTCCGGACGGCCGGGCTTGAGTTTGGCGGCCTCGGTTTTCAGACGCTGTACGAATTCTTCAAATACAGGGCGCTCCACATACACGCGCTCGGTGCCCAAGCACACTTGGCCGCAATTGACAAAGGCGGAACGCATGGTGCCCTCGATGGCTTTGTCCATATCGCAATCGGCAAACACGATGGCGGGATTTTTGCCGCCGCATTCGAGCGAGATATTGCGCAAGCCCACGGCTGCGGCCTTCATAATCGCTTCGCCGGTGCGGGTTTCGCCGGTAAAGGTGATGGCGTCGATGCCGGGATGGGCGGTCAGGAAAGCACCGGCGGAATCGGGGCCGAAACCGTGCACCACATTAAACACGCCCGGCGGCACGCCGCATTCGTTCATCACCTCGCCCAGCAGGGTGGTGGTGGCCGGGGTTTCTTCCGAGGGTTTGACCACCACGGTATTGCCGCAGGCCAAGGCCGGGCCGACTTTCCAGGTCATCAGCAGCAGCGGCAGATTCCACGGCGCAATCACCGCAATCACGCCTTTGGGGGTGCGGTGGCCGACATTGACCGCACCTTTGCCGTCCGGCGTATCCAGGCGGAAGGCTTCGGTGGGATGGTTGGCCAGGGTTTCGGAGAAGGCTTTGAAATTGGCGGCACCGCGCGGAATGTCGATATGGCTGGCCATGGCGCGGGGTTTGCCGGTATCGCGGCATTCGGCGGCGAGGAAATCCTCGAAGCGCTCGTTGATGCGGTCGGCCACTTTGTTCAACAGGCGGATGCGCTCGGCCTGGGTGAGCTTGCCCCACGGCCCTTTCAGGGCGGCACGGGCGGCGGCCACGGCGGCATCCACTTCGGCCTGTCCGGCTTCGTGTACCAGGCCGATGACGCTGTTGTCCACCGGATTGCGGTTTTCAAAAGTCTTGCCGCTGGCCGAGGCCACATATTCGCCGTTGATAAAATGTTTGAATTCTTGCATGGGTGTATTCCTTATCTTCAGGCTGCCTGAAAGTTTTCAGGCAGCCTGTTTCATCGCAACCGTTACATGACTTGATAGGCCGGGACCTTTACAAAGCTGCTTGAGCTTCGCAACTGCGCTACGCTGCGCAGGCAGCCTGAAACTTTAGCTGCCGTCATCCCCGCGTACGCGGGAATGACTTCGGTTTTATGTTTGTGGTGGCACAAATGTCTCAGCCGCAGGTCGGGCATCCATGCCCGACCTACTGTGTCTCAGGTCAATACCGTCAGGAAGCGCTCGTTCAACACGCGGTCGTGATAGAAGATGGCCTTGCCCAGTTTGTCGGCATCCCAAGTGACCGGCGGATGGTCGGGATAGTGGTAGTCGCCACCGGCAAATACTTCGTTGCGGTTGCCCGAGGGGTCGAAGAAGTAAATGGTCTGGCCGTGGGTCAGACCATGACGGGTCGGGCCGATGTCGATGGAGGTATTGGTCATGGAAATCAGATCGCCGGCCAGCAACACATCGTTCCAAGTTTCAAGGAAGAAAGAGGCATGGTGCAATTTGTTTTTCTCACCGTGTTTGATAAAGGCCACATCGTGTGCCTTCATGGAGGCGGTGAGGAATTGCGCCACGCGGTTGCCTTCCGGATCCACCACCTGCTCGGCCAGGCAAAAACCCAATACTTCGGTAAACAGGCGGTAGGTGGTGTCCAAATCATCGCCATAGAGCAGGCAGTGGTCGAAACGAGTGGCTTTCATGCCCTTGAGGTCGCGCGGCCAGGCTTCCGGATTGTGGTGGCCGACGCCATATTTGCCTGTCTGCTCTTTGGTGGCAAACAGCTCGAATACATGGCCGGTGGGGGCGGTAAAGCGCACGCGGCGACCGCAGCCGTCCAAATCGCCGGCGGGAATGTCCTGCACGTCCAGGCCGCCGAAATCAATCAGCTCCTGACGCAGGGAATCCAGTGTGGCTTCGTCCACCACCTTGAAGCCCATAAAGTCCATACCGGCGCTGTCGGCTTCGCGCAGCACCACCGAGTATTTGTCCACTTCGGTCCAGCCTTTGAGATAGACACGGCCGGATGCATCGGTGTGCATTTCAATCAGGCCCATCAGGTCGCGGTAATGTTTGACGGCTTCTTCCATATCCAATACACGCAGTTGCACGTGTCCGGGACGCATAACGCCTTTTTTCATGATGCTTCTCCTTAGTTTGTGGTTGTGTTACGGGGTTTGATGTTTTCAGGTAGCCTGTGGCGGTTCCGGCCGGGCTGCCTGTACTTCCATATCGGAAGTGGGAAAAATGCGGCAGGCCAAAACGATGTTGTTGCTGCGCTCGAATTCGCCGATATGGGCCTTGCTCATGACTTTGGCCTCGTAGCTGCCGCTCAGGACGCGGATGCGGCAGACGCCGCATCCGCCGCCGCGACAGCCGACATCCACGGCCTTGTGCAGGCCCTGTTCGGACGACACCAGCAGGGTTTGGCCGGCGGCGGCGTGAAATTCGCAGCATTGTCCGTCTTCACGCCAAACGCGGATGCGGTGGCCCATGGCATGCCCTCCGCTCAGCGCCCCAGCTTTTGGGCCGAACTGCCGCCGATGCCGAAATGGGCTTTGGGCATTTCGTTAATCAGCACGCGCACCGATTCGCGCGGTGCACCCACGGCACGCACCATGGCTTCGGTGATTTCGGCAATCACCGCTTCTTTTTGCGCCTCGGTGCGCCCTTCCATCATGTGTACTTGAATAATCGGCATCTCCTTCTCCTTTACACAAAGCGGCCGCCTATGCTGCCCAAGTCTTGGAAGCGCACATTGAAGCTGTCACCGGGGTTCACCTGCACCGCGGCGGTAATGGCGCCTATCATCACAAAGCTGCCTGCGGGCAGGTATTCGCCACGCTCGGCCAGCATATTGGCCAGCATGGCCACCGAAGCGGCCGGATGGCCCAACACCGCCGCACCGGCACCGGTCTGCACCACTTGGCCGTTGATTTCCATCACCACGCCGAGGTTTTTCAAATCCAGTTCGGACACGGGTTTGATGCAGCCGCCGGTGATAAAACGGCTGGACGAGGAGTTGTCGGCAATCACCGATTTCAAATCGAATTTGAAATCCTTGTAACGTGAGTCGATGACTTCGATGGCGGGCATGACAAAATCGGTGGCCGCCAGCACATCGCCGATGTGGCAGCCGGGGCCGCGCAAATCTGCCTTGGTCACAAAGGCCAGCTCGGCTTCGATTTTGGGGTGGATGAGTTCGCTGTGCTTGATGTCGCCGCCTTCGGGCACGCTGAAGTAATCGGCGAGAAAGCCGTAGCACGGGTGTTCCACCCCCATCTGGCTCATCTTGGCCCACGAGGTCAGACCCATTTTCATGCCGACGATTTTGTGGCCGCGCGCCTCTTTGCGGCGGCGGATGGCCCACTGGATATCGAAGGCGTCCTGATAATCCATGTCCGGATAATCGTCGGTGATTTTGGTCACCTCATAGGCCTGCAACTCGGCGTTTTCCAAGTGTTCGGCCAGTTGTTCGATTTGTTGGGCGCTCAATGTGCTCATAGCGGCAATCCTTTCTCTTTCACCATGGTCAGGGCCAAATCTTCAATCATGTCTTCCTGGCCGCCGACGGTGCCGCGACGGCCCAGTTCCACCAGAATGTCGCGCGCGGACACGCCGTATTTCTGCTCGGCGCGTTTGGCAAACAGCAGGAAGGAGGAGTACACCCCCGCGTAGCCCAGGGTCAGGGCGTCGCGGTCGATGCGGATGGGGTGATCCATCAGCGGCACCACCAGGTCTTCGGCCACATCCATCACCTTGTACAAATCGGTGCCGTGCTCCACGCCCATGCGGCTTAAGACCGCCACAAACACTTCCAGCGGCGTATTGCCGGCACCGGCACCCAATCCGGCCACGGAACCGTCGATGCGGTTGGCACCGGCTTCGATGGCGGCCAGCGAATTGGCGATGCCCATGCCCAGATTGTGGTGGCCGTGGAAACCCAGCTCGGTGGCCGGATTCAGCGCCGCACGCAGGGCACCCAGTTTGTGCGTCACTTCTTCAGGCAGCATATAGCCGGCCGAATCGGTGCAATAAATGCAGTTGGCACCATAGCCTTCCATCAGCTTGGCCTGCTCCACCAGTTTGTCGGCATCGGCCATATGCGCCATCATCAGGAAACCGACGGTGTCCAAGCCCATTTTGGCGGCCATGCCGATATGCTGTTGCGACACATCGGCCTCGGTGCAGTGGGTGGCCACGCGGATGGTGGACACGCCGCAATCCACCGCCATTTTCAGGTGGTCGACGGTGCCGATGCCCGGCAGCAGCAAGGCGGAAATCTTGGCCTGCTTCATATGCGGCACCACGGCTTTCAGATATTCCTCATCGCTGTGGGCGGGAAAACCGTAGTTGAGCGAAGCGCCGCCCAAACCGTCGCCGTGGGTGACTTCAATCAGCGGCATACCGGCCTCGTCCAAGGCGCCGGCCACCGCCACCATTTGTTCCACACTGATTTGATGGCGCTTGGCATGCATGCCGTCGCGCAGGCTCATGTCGTGCAGAGTGACTTTTTTTCCGGATAAATTCATGGTGTGCTCCCGTCTGGTTTATGCGCGCGGCGGCAGGGTGATGCTGCCTGCGGCCGCTTCCTGGGCGAACATTTCTGCGGTACGCAGGGCGGCGGCGGTCATGATGTCGAGGTTGCCGGCATAGTCGGGCAGGAAATCGCCCAAGCCCGCCACTTCCAGGAATACCGACACCTTGTTGCCGTCAAACACCGGGCCGTTGACCAAGCGGTAGCCGGGCACATAGCGCTGCACTTCGGCCACCATGTCCAGCACCGACTGACGGATGGCTTCTTGGTCGGGTGCGGTTTCGGTGAGGCAGTGCACGGTGTCGCGCATCATCAGCGGCGGCTCGGCCGGATTGATGATGATGATGGCCTTGCCCTGTACCGCACCGCCCACCGATTCCACCGCGCTGGCGGTGGTGCGGGTGAATTCGTCGATATTCATGCGCGTGCCCGGGCCGACCGAGCGCGAAGACACGGTGGCAATGATTTCGCCATAGGCCACCGGCTGCACGCGCGACACCGCCGCCACCATGGGCACGGTGGCCTGGCCGCCGCAGGTGACCATATTGACGTTCATTTCCAGCTCGCTGGCATGCTGTTTCAGATTCACCGGCGGCACACAGAAGGGGCCGATGGCCGCCGGGGTCAAATCCACCATCAACACGCCCAAATCATTGAGCTTGCGGCTGTTTTCGGCATGCACATAGGCGGAAGTGGCATCAAACGCGATGCGGATATCGTCGGCAATCACATGCGGCAGCAGGCCGTCCACCCCGGTATCGCAGGTTTTGATGCCCATGTCGCGGGCACGTTTCAGACCTTCGGAGGCGGCATCGATGCCCACCATCCACACCGGCTCCACCCATTCGGAGCGTTTCATTTTCATCAGCAAATCGGTGCCGATATTGCCCGGCCCGATGATGGCTGCTTTGAGTTTTTGACTCATGTTGTGTGTTCCTTTCCTCAGATGCGCTTGAACAGGGCCGAGCGGCCGGCCGATTCGGCGCCGTCGGCGGCGGTGACAAAGCGTTCCATATGGATGTCGCGCTCAAACAAACGGCTGTGCATCAGCGCGGTGATGGCCGCGTCTATCATCGGCGGCGGGCCGCACAAATAGGCTTTGTGGCCGCTGCAACGGTGGTCGAAATGCGCCACCACCGCCTCGTGGACAAATCCGGCAAAGCCCGTCCAGTTGTCGCCCTCTTCCGCCGCATTGAGGGCGGGGATGTAATGGAAATTGGCGTGTTCCGCCGCCAGCGCCTCGAATTCGGCGCGGTGGTAGAGCTCGGCCAGATTGCGCGCGCCTTGGAACAGATAAATCTGACGGCTGTCGCCGGCTTCGAGCAAATCCAGAATCATGGATTCGGGGCTGGACAGGCCGGAGCCCCCGGCAATAAAAATCACGTCCTGGCTGTCGGATTTGCGCACAAAGAACTGGCCGTAAGGGCCGGACAAATCCAAGGTATCGCCCACCTTGAGCTGCTCGTGCAGCCAGGTGGTGGCGGCGCCGTCCGGCACTTTGCGCACATGCAGGCACACTTCGGCGGCACGCGAAGGCGGATTGGCAATGGAAAACGCGCGCGTGCCTTCCACACCGGGAATGTGCAGATTGATGTACTGGCCTGCCTGAAACGCCATGTCGCGGTCCAAGGCAAAGGTGATGCCGATGATGGTGGGCGACAGGGTTTCGATGGCGGTAACGGTGGCGCGGTAGTCTTCCACCGGATGGCCGAGAAAATCGGGATCCACATCCACATCGGCCTCGATGGTCATGTCCGATTCGGGCAGGCAGCAGCAGGCCAAGACCTTGCCCTCGTCGCGCTCGACATCCATCAGCGCAAACGGCGAGGCGGCGCCGACATCGCCATAGCCGTCCAAGACCTGCACCTTGCAGGTGCCGCAGGTGCCGTGGCCGCAGGCAAAAGGCAGCCACACGCCTTGGCGCAGGGCGGCATCGAGTATGGTTTGGCCGTCTTCGACTTCGATGACGTCGCCGGTGGGTTCGACGGTGACTTGATAACTCATCGCCGCCTCCTTACACGCCGGTGCCGCGCCAGCCGTTCAAACCCGGCGTTTTGAAACGCAGCAGGCTTTTGTGGTCGAAGCCCTGCTCGGCCAAGGTTTTGTCGGGTTGGGGTGTGAAGGGTGCGCCGTTGAGCTGCCATTGCACCGTATTCCAATCGATGTGCTCGAAATCGGGATGCTGGGCAAAACCCTGCGGCATCACCCCGGCCTGCAAATCGGCAAAACTCATGTCGGGCGACAGCGGAAAGGCGTGGGCGGAACAGAACAGCAAATGCTCGTCCCAACCGATGTAAACCAGAATATTGCCGCCGAAATTGGCTTGGGCATCGCGCACCTCGCCGCGGTAATCGGGGGTAATGGCATGTACAGGCATGGTTGTTCTCCTGGATTATTATTGTGATTAAGCAAAATCATTTTTTGCAAAACTGCTTTCAGGCAGCCTAAAACCAGAAGCCGTCATTCCCGCGCAGGCGGGAATCCATTCATCCGCTTACGAATACATTGTTTAAAAAGTGGTTTCTTAAACGTTTCCATGGATTCCCGCGTTCGCGGGAATGACGTCGGTTTTATGTTTGTGGTGGCACATGCGGTTTTGCAAAAGCCTCAAAACGGGTTTTCCTGAGGCTGCCTGAAAGCCGGTAATCCTTTTCAGGCAGCCTGATGCAAGGCTTTAAGCCGCACCCTTCCATTTGTTCCAGCGCTCCTCATCGGGCGAGCCGGCCATATCCAGATTGTCGGCACCGACATTGAAGCGGTAGTAATCGCGCAGCATTTCCTCCAAGCCGGGGCCGCCGCAATTGCCTTGGAAAATCTGGTGCACCGGCAGCCAGGCCTGCACGAATTTCTCCGGCTCTTCCAGGAAGATGTCGCGACAGCCGTCGGAGCACATGTGGTAGCGCTCGCCGTTGTATTCGGTGCTGCGGTAGCTGATTTGGCCGGGGTCGCCGTCCATTTCGGTAAAGGCCATCGGCACCTGGCACACTTGGCACAGCTGTGGCAGACCGTTGGAATAGAAGCGCTTGCCTTCGGCGGCCATTTGCCGGGCCAGCTCCCAGCGCGGGCGGTAGTATTTGTCGAAGGTGTGCGGGTATTTCTCACTCAGCCAGTCCAGCTCTTCGTCGGTGGGAATCCAGGTGTGGAAACCGGCGGCATGGCCGAAATTGTAGAAAATCCACCAAGCCTGGTGCGAGATGTGCTCTTTCTCTTTCTCGATCACTTCGCTGTACTTGGGTGCGCGGATGCCGTAGCGGGCCAGGTCTTTAAACAGCGCACCGCCGGCTTCTTCGAAATACACCTCCCAGGCTTCTTTCCACGACATCACCTTGTTGGGCAGCATGTAATCCATCATCATGGCCACAATCGCCAGCAGGCGGGTGCCGCGCCAGAACCATTTGTCTATCCACTTCTGCACAATGGGCACATTGTCTTCGTGCTGCTCGAGCAGGAATTTGATGATTTCCAGACCCAAGGTCATGTGGCGGGCTTCGTCGGACTGGGCGCTGAAGCCGAAGGTCACGGTGGCCATATCGCCGTTGTAGGCGGCACCGGACATAAAGGGCACAAACAAGAGATTGGTGAGCACGTATTCGAAGGAGAAGCTGATGGCCACCAAAAATTCAAACGGTCCGGCGGCGCGGGCGTCTTCAAAGAAGGACTTGGGCACGGACAGATACCACACGCGGTCGTGCATATGGCTCCAGTCCTGGAAGCCGTCGAAGAATTTGTTGTAATGGCTCATGGCGTGCACTTGCGTCTGCACATGGCGCAATTCGTCGATGGACTGCATCTGGCAGGCGATGCGGGCGCCGATGCCGCCGAATTGGCGGCCGACATGGGCAAAGCCCTGGAAGGCCTGATATTCCAGCGGCGTCACGCCGGTGAGGAAAATCTTGATGGCGTTGAGATAGCGCGGGTCGGTGACATTCATTTGCGCATTGTTTTGCGCAAAGGCATCGAAAATCGCATACAGCTTTTTCTCTTTTTCGGCCTGGTATTTCCAATAGGCGTCCATGGTCAGACGGAAGGGGTCTTCCCATTTCGACCAGTCGGTGATTTTGATGCCTTCAAAGTCCTCATAAGGGAAGGCTTGTTTGCGGCTGTGGTAGCTGAATTCCCAGTCCAGATCCCGGGTCAGCAGGCGGTATTTGTCTTTCAAATTCAGTTTGGCGGCCATGGTAGGGTTTCTCCTTAGGGTGTCGTCACTCAATTCCAGCTCAGGCGCATGGCTTCGTCGTCTTCATCGACATTGCCGCCCAAGGTAATCAGATTCAGGTGCAGTTCCTGCACATCCCAGCTCTGGCCCAAATGGGCTTCCACCGTGCTGCGTTTGACCACCAGCTCGCCTTCGCATTCCATGCGCACCATGGCGGGTTGGTAAATCACGGTCACTTCCGGGTTGTCTTCTTCCACTGCGGCCACGATGTAGCGCGACATATCATTGTCTTGTAAGGCCAAATAAACTTTGGACATGGTTGTGCTCCCTTGTGTTTGTTCAGGCAGCCAGGCCGCATTTGGCCAGGCGCTTTTGAATGAGGGTGTCGGCTTCGGCCATCACCGCCGCGGCGGCGTCACCGAGTACGGCATCAGCCAGAGGCTGCCAGGCGGCGGCCACTTTCGGCTGCCAGGCGGCCAGCCATTGTTTGAGCAGGGCGCGGTTGTCTTCGCTCTCGGCCGCTGCGGCCTTAATCACGCTGTCGCTCCAATTGGCCAGGTCTTTGAGGGTGTCCTGCATAAACTCGGTGAGCATGGCCACGTCGCGGCCGTGATTGGCATCCAGCCAAGCACCGAAGCCCTGATACAGCACTGCCTGGATATGGGCATCCACCAACACGGTCTGCACCAGCAGCAATTCGAACCAGTCTTGCTGTATCAGCATTTCCTCGCACAAGGCGCGCAGGGGTTGCCAAGCCGCATCTTCCATCCACGCGGTTTTGGCCTCGGCCAGCGAGCTGCCGCTGTTGTCATCCAGCAAAAGGCCGATGCGCGATACGTATTGCGCCATGCCCAAACGGTCCATACCGGCATACAGACAGGCTTGGGTCACCGCCGTGCCGTAGCCGTAGGCGGCGCCGCTCATATGGTTGAGATTGGCGGTCTGTTCGATATGGCGCAAAGGCAGAAGGCCGGTGATGATGCACTGTTTCAGTGCCGCATCCAGATGCTCGGCACACTGGCGTTTGGCAAAAAAGGCATAGCTGTGCTCGGCACTTTCCTGCATGCGTGCGCGGTTTTGCACATAGGCGCCGTAATAAAACTGGCGGGGATCTTTGAGGACATACCAGTCGGCCATGACAATGGCGGTATGACTGGCATCGTTGAGGGTTTTTTCCGGTTTCCACAAGGGGCGGTAGTGGAAATTGGTGGTGGCCTGCGCATCGTAAGTGGCTTCCTGATAACGGGTTGCCGGTTTGTCGCCGAAGCGGCGGGCAATGTGCGCATAGGTCTGGCGCACAGGCTCGATGGCAGAGGTTTTGATTTCCAGGGTCATGGTTGCTCCTTATTTCAGTTGGGTGGCGGTGTCTCCCGCCTTGGGTTTTGAATACGGAAGCGGACTAATCGTCGCGGAAATGGTTATGGCTCATCAGGGTATCCTCACCGTAACGCCATTTATCCAGCTCGCTGTCTATGGCCGCCATCTGCGCCTCGCTCATATGCACCACATGGTTGCGGCTGCAAAAATCGGCGAAGGCCGCCGGCGGCATCACCAGCTCGACAAACAGGGCCGGGTCGCCGATGGCGAAATCAAACTCGACAAAACGGGCGCCTGCTTCGCTACGGATACGGATGTATTTGGTGAGCCCGGGCAGGGCCTCGCGGGTGTGGCTTGCTACCGACATCAACATCCTCCTCAGGTTGTGGCCGAAAAGACATAGCGGCCGTGACAGCGCTATAGCAGCGCCGGTGCCAAGCCGGATTTTTTCCGACTAAACCACTGAAACTTAAAAAATTAAAATTTAAAATCAAAATATTGAATACCACAAGCATGATGTTCCATACAGCGAATTTCATCATTTGATAAAAACAAAACAGCCGATTTCACCAAATGATGAAACCGGCTGTTCGGACTGCCTGAAAACAGATGTTCCGCCCTTTAAAACAGATTTGACGCGGCTACGGGGGCAGCCGTTATACTGCCCCGATACACAAAAATACCACTACCAGAAAGGCAGGACCCATGAGTACCGCCGCCCTCAAACTCCCCACCGCCAAAGACCTGATTCGTGCCATCACCTTCGATACCGACAACGGCAAAATCTGGCTCAACGAACAGCGCATGCTGCTGGTCGACGCCAGCGAAATGGCGCAATTGAAAGCCGACTTGATTGCGACCCTGGGCACAGACCGGGCCAAGCTGTTTTTGATGCGCTTCGGCTATCAGGCCGGTATGAAAGACGCCGAAGTCTCGCGCCAACTGCGCCCGCACATGAGCCCGCAAAAGGCTTTTCTGGCCGGGCCGCAAATGCACAATATCCGCGGCATGGTGAAAGTGGAACCGGTGGAATTGTCGTTTAATATCAACAACGGTGATTACTACGGCGTATTTAACTGGTATGACTCTTATGAGGCGGGGGTTTATCCCAAAGACGCACAAGGCCGCTCCCTCGATGACGGCGCATGCTGGACCCTGCTCGGTTATGCCAGCGGCTACACCAGCTATTTTATGGGGCGCAAAATCATCTATCAGGAAGTGGCCTGTACCGCCAAAGGCGACCCCTGCTGCCGCATTGTCGGCAAACCGGCGGAAGAATGGGGCGGGCTGACCGATATCGAGCGCGCCATGATGCCCGACTCGGTACAAGACGAGTTGGCGGCCCTGCGCAACGAATTGGTGCGCCTGCGCTCCAACCAACCGCTGCGCGCCGACCCCGAATTCAAGATTTTCAATGCCATCGGCGAATCCAAAGCCTTCCGCCAAGCCTACAGCCTGCTCGCCAGTGCCGCCGCCAGCAAGGTAACGGTCTTGCTGCAAGGCGAAACCGGCGCCGGCAAAGAAGCGTTTGCCCGCAGCCTGCACGCCGGCAGCGAACGCGCCGACGGGCCGTTTGTGGCGATTAACTGTGCCTGCATACCGCCGGAACTGATTGAGGCCGAACTCTTCGGCGTGGAAAAAGGCGCTTACACCGGCGCCCACCAGTCGCGCCAGGGCAAATTTGAACGCGCCCACGGCGGCACCATATTTCTGGACGAAGTGGTGGAATTGTCGCCGCGTGCCCAAGCGGCCCTGCTGCGGGTATTGCAGGAAAACGAATACGAGCGTGTGGGCGACCACAAAACCCGCCGCATCGACGTGCGTGTGGTGACCGCCACCAATGAAGACCTGCAACAGGCGGTGGAAGCAGGCAAATTCCGCGCCGATTTGTATTACCGTCTCAATGTGTTTCCCATCCGCATCCCGCCTTTGCGCGAGCGCAAAGAAGACATCCCGCTATTGGTGTCGCACTTCCTGGAAAAATTCTGCGGCGTATACAAAAAACACATTCCCGGCATCAGCGACCGCGGCATGGAAATGCTGCAACAATACGACTGGCCGGGCAATATCCGCGAATTGGAAAACGTGATTGAGCGCGGCGTGATTCTGACCGACCAAAACCGCCACATCGCCAGCAGCAGCCTGTTTCCCGACCGCGAAGAAACGCCGTTTCTGGCCGAAGGCTTCGATGCGGCCGGCAAAATCCAGATACAGCGCAACCACAATGCACAATGGCAAAGCTGGCTGTCACAACTCTTGCAAACCGATTTTGCCCTGGAAACCTTTGAGCAAGACCTGATCCGCCATGCCCTGCATGCCAGTCAGGGCAATGTTTCCGAAGCGGCACGCAAACTCGGCCTCACCCGCCCGGCACTGGCGTATCGCATGAAGAAGATGGAAGAAGAAAACTGATGTGTTTTCAGCATAATATAGTCGACTAAAATAAGAACGAGACAAGGCAGCAAGCCGCAGACAGTACAGATAGTACGGCAAGGCGCAGCAACGCCGTATCGTTCTTATTTTAAATGACTATAAAAGGCTGCCTGAAACCTTTCAGGCAGCCTTTTTCACACCTACACCATCAAATCCGCTTGGCCAGCGCTTCGGCCTTGCCCACATACAGGGCCGGGGTCAGGGCCAGGAGTTGTGCTTTGGCTTCGGCCGGAATATCCAAAGTGTCGATAAACACCTGCAATACCTGCGGGGTGATACCGTCTTTGCCGCGGGTGAGGTCTTTCAGTTTTTCGTAAGGGTTGGCGACACCGTAGCGGCGCATCACCGTTTGAATCGGCTCGGCCAGCAATTCCCAGGTGGCGTCCAAATCGGCGGCCAGGGCGGCGGGGTTGGCTTCCAGTTTGTTCAGGCCGCGCAAATGCGCCGCCCAGCCCAGCACCGCATAGCCCACGCCCACGCCCATATTGCGCAGCACGGTGCTGTCGGTCAGATCGCGCTGCCAGCGGGATACCGGCAGTTTTTCCGCCAAAAAGCCCAGCACGGCATTGGCCATGCCCAGATTGCCTTCGGAGTTTTCAAAGTCGATGGGATTGACCTTGTGCGGCATGGTGGAGGAGCCCACTTCGCCGGCTTTGACTTTCTGTTTGAAATAGCCCAGCGAAATATAGCCCCACACATCGCGGTTGAAATCGATGAGGATGGTGTTGATGCGGCTGACGGCCTGGAACAACTCGGCCATATAGTCGTGCGGTTCGATCTGGATGGTGTAGGGATTGAAGGTCAGGCCCAGATCCAGCTCGACGAAATAGCGGCAATGCGCCTCCCAATCCACATCCGGGTAGGCCACCATATGGGCGTTGTAATTACCCACCGCGCCGTTGATTTTGCCCAGGAATTCCTGTTTTTCCAGCAATTCGATTTGGCGTTTCAGGCGTGCCAGCACATTGGCGATTTCCTTGCCCAAGGTGGTCGGGGTGGCCGGTTGGCCGTGGGTGCGGCTCATCATCGGCACGGCGGCGTGACTGTGTGCCAGTTCGCGCAATTTGGCACACACGCTGTTGAGCTGCGGCAAAATCACCTGCTCGCAGGCTTCTTTGAGCATGAGCGCGTGGGAGAGGTTGTTGATGTCTTCGCTGGTGCAGGCAAAGTGGATGAATTCGCTCACCGCCAGCACTTCCGGTACGCCGGAAAAACGCTCTTTGAGCCAGTATTCGATGGCTTTGACATCGTGGTTGGTGGTGGCCTCAATGGCTTTGACCGCCTCGGCATCGTTGACGGAAAACTCGGCCATCACCTGGTCGATTTCCGCCACGGTAAAGTCGCTGAAGGCCGGTACTTCGGTGATTTTCGGCTCGGCCGCCAGGGCTTTGAGCCAGCTCAGCTCCACACGGATGCGGGCTTTCATCAGACCGTATTCGGAAAAAATCGGGCGCAGGGTTTCAACGGATTTGGCGTAACGGCCGTCCAGCGGCGAGAGGGCGGTCAGGGCATTGATCATGATGTACTCGTCGGTTTAGCAAAAATAAAGCGGCGCATTAGGGCAAGCTGACCATTCGTTCACGGCTGCTTTTTTGTCAAAAGCGCCCGCTTCTGCGTTGGAAATGCTCGCAAGGTCTACACCTTGCTGCGCTTTCCGCCTTGAATCAGACGTTTTTGCCTAAAAAATCCGCTGCACGTCCGAATGGTCAGTTCGCCCCCGCACCGGCCAAAAATCAGGCGCGATTTTACCCGATTGCGCCCGCTTCGGCATCTCATGTTTTCAGGCAGCCGGAAATGACGCCCATACCGCATCCTTGCTATAATCCGCCCTATTTTGCAAGAACTTGAGGAAAACATCATGGAAGCCGAAAAAATCAATCTGCTCAACAAGCAACTCGACGACCTGCTGCAACGCAGCACCGACATTCGGGGGTATCTTTGACTACGACGGCAAAAAAGACCGTCTGGAAGAAGTGATCGGCCTCTCCGAAGACCCGGAGTTGTGGAACGACCCCAAGCGCGCCCAGGAAATCGGTAAAGAGCGCAAGGTGCTCGAAGGCATTGTGCTGACGCTGGACACCATCGGCAACGGCATCGAAGACAACCGCATGCTGATTGAAATGGCGGTGGAAGAAGGCGACGCCGATGCCTTTGCCGCGGTGGAAGCCGATGTGGCCGATTTGGAAAGCAAAATGGCCGAGCTGGAATTCAAGCGCATGTTTAACCAGCCGGCGGATGTGAACAACTGCTTTATCGACATCACCGCCGGTGCGGGCGGCACCGAGGCCGAAGACTGGGCCGGTATGCTGTTGCGCATGTACAGCCGCTACGGCGAGCGCAAAGGCTTTAAGCTGGAAGTGCTGGAAGAGGACGAAGGCGAGATTGCCGGTATCAACCGCGCCACCATCCGTCTGGAAGGCGAATACGCCTACGGCCTCTTGCGCACCGAAACCGGCATCCACCGCCTGGTGCGCTATTCGCCGTTTGATTCCAATAACAAACGCCACACCTCGTTTGCCTCGGTATTTGTGTATCCGGAAGTGGACGACAGCATCGAAATCGACATCAATCCTGCCGATTTGCGCATCGACACCTACCGCGCCTCCGGTGCGGGCGGCCAGCACATCAACAAAACCGATTCCGCCGTGCGCATTACCCACGAGCCCACCGGCATCGTGGTGCAGTGCCAGAACGACCGTTCGCAACACGCCAACCGCGCCGCCGCCATGGACATGCTCAAAGCCAAGCTGTTTGAACTGGAAATGCGCAAGCGCAACGAAGAGAAACAGGCGCTGGAAGACGGCAAATCGGAAGTGGGCTGGGGCCACCAAATCCGCTCCTATGTGCTCGATTCCTCGCGCATCAAAGACCTGCGCACCGGCTACGAGGTCGGCAACACCAAAGCCGTGCTCGACGGTGATTTGGACGGCTTTATTGAGGCGAGTTTGAAACAGGGCGTGTAAATAGCCCGCCCGACAAACAAGGCTGCCTGAAAACATTTTCAGGCAGCCTTGTTTGTTGTTTCAACAGCAGATAATGGCAAATTTAAAGGCAAAACTCCCTGTTTTATCCGACCGCAATAAAAACCTGCGCCGCCCATATCCGCCACCCGTAACCCTCTATTGCCACACAGTATTTACTGCCTGATTAGAATTTAATTCCACAATTAAATTCAAAAATAAAATTTTAATGCAATCACAAGCATATTAAATTATAAATAAACTCAGGTTTTTTGTATTTTAAGAAAATATTTATCTTGAACAAGCAAAAATTTACAACAACAATATATTTGTTTTGTTTTGTTTTGTTTTGTTTTGTTTTGTAAAAAATGATACAAAACAACAAAATAGACAACAAACAAAACACTGTAGCAAAGCACTATCCGTTTTAACAAACACAATAAGGAGTAGAGCGATGACTTACGATTACAAACCCCTTGCCGTGGCCTTGGCCGCATCTTTTGCGCTGAGCGCCTGCGGCAGCAGTGGCGGTGGTGGAGGCGGTCCGGATATCTCATCCGCCCAGTCCCCGGGCACTGCCGTCTATGAAGCCACCACCCTAGGCGGCAGCACGATATACCACGCCGACACCGGCACCGTAGAGCGAAACGGCTTTCATACCGCACCGGGGCAGCACGGCAGCGGCTTGGATACACTGAAGATAGACGGCATTACCATACCCTTGTTCAGCGATTCCACCCAGGCGGTAGAGGGCTATACCCTCACACGAGCGGTGCAGCCGACCAGAGAGATATATCAGATTGTTTCCGCCCAGCCGGATCTCAGCTATACCCGTTTCGGTTTTTCAGGCTATGGCGGTTACGAGCTGGATGACAACAATAACCTGCTCAATCAGGCTCAGATACTCAACATGTTTGCCACCGGCCGCCTGACCACGGATATGCCCACCACCGGCACTGCCACCTACAGCGGCTACACTCTGTACGCGGGAGCTGGCGGCGCTGACCATATAGACGGCTTCACCGCAGGCAGTGCCCGCTTTGCCGTCGACTACGGCAACCAAACCCTACTCGGCGTGCTGACGGTGCCCTTGGCTGCGGGCGGAGACAAAAGCATTGCCCTCTCCGGCAATATCACCGGCAACCGCTTTGCCGGCAATGAAGGCGGCACCCAGATGCACGGCGCTTTCTACGGCCCGCAGGCCGCCGAATTGGGCGGGGTTTATCGAAACACCACCGATGGCTTCTGGGGCTCCTTCGGCGCCAAAAAAGACTGAGCCCGCCATGCGGCATCTGCCGGACGCCCAAGCCGCACCGGCCCGTGCTTTCGGGCCGGTGTTTTTGCCCCCGCACATAATAGTCGAATAACACAGAACGAGATAAGGCAGCAAACAGCCGCGAGCGCAGCGAAGTCCCGCGGGACAGACAGTACAGATAGTACGGAACTGATTTTTGTTGCCGCTTGAGCGGCTTACAAAATCGTTCTCTGCGAGCTTGGCGCGACCATAGGAAGTCCCTGTGGGACAGCAACGCCGTATCGTTCTGTGTTAAATGACTATACCTGCCTGATTTGGAAAGGTCTGCCGATGATGCGTTTGTTTTTGTTTGCCGCTGCCGTAACCGCCGCTTCCGCCGCCGCCCAAACCGTGGCGCTGCCGCCGGAGCCGGAAGCACGCTTTGACCTCACCGACACACCCCAAGCACCGCCGCCGCTGCCGGAAGCGGAAGCCGCGCCCGCCGCCGCCATACCGGAGATGAGCAGCGCCGAACTGCTGCAACAGCCGGCACTGCTGCGCCGCGCCCTGGATTCCGCCATCTTGCTGCGCGACACACAGGCCATCCGCCTGCTGCTGCCGCTCTACCGGCAACTGCCGGATCCCGAGCCGATTTTGCTGGGTTATGCCCAAGCCCGGCTGCATACCGCCGACGGCCGCCTGCACGAGGCCGAACGCATTTACCGCCGCCTTTTGGCCGAACACCCGCATTTGGCACCCGTGCGTCTGGATCTGGTTCAGGTCTTGCTCCACAACCGCCGCAACCGCGAAGCCGCCGCAGAAATCGAAACACTGCGGCAGCAGCCGGATCTGCCCGCAGCGGTGAATACCTTGCTAAACCGCTTCGACCTGGCTTTGGCACAACAGCAAAAATGGCAGTTTGCGGCCAATGTGCAATACGAGCAGGACGACAATATCAACCAGGCACCGCAGCAAAGTGTGCTGCATACCCCCACCGGCACCTGGCGCTTTCCCGAACGCCAAAGCGCCCACGGCTTGGCCTACGGATTTTCTGCCGCCAAAACCACACCTTTGGCAGGCCATTGGGCATGGCACGCTTCCGCCCAGGTGTCCGGCCGCTTTTTCTGGGACAACCACGACTACGACGATTTGATTGTCCGCAGCCAAACCGGCCCGACCTACCGCACCGCCAGGCAGGAATGGCAGCTGCTGCCCTTCTACGAGCGCCGCTGGTTCGGCACCCGCCCCTATTCGCAACACTACGGTGCGCAAATCCGTTACAACCGCGTGCTGAACCCGAAATGGACGCTGCGCACCGCAGTGCAGTATGGCCACAAAGAGCACGACACCCGCACCTTTCTCGACGGCGGCAGCCTGCTGACGTCGGCCACCGTATCCTACCGCTCTTCACCGCAGCAAAACTGGCTGCTGGGCATGGATTACAGCCGCGAATCCGCCCGCGACCCCAGTGCGGCCTACCGGCGCATCGGCCTGCGCGCCGGATGGCAGCGAATCACGGCATCGGGCTGGGAGGGCACACTGCAACTGGGTACGGCACAGCGCCGTTATCGGGCACCCGACTGGTTCTTGGATGTACCGCGCCGCGACCGGGAATACTGGGGCTATGCATCGGTGGGCAACCGCAAATGGCAATGGAAAGGGCTGATGCCCAAACTGGCTTGGAGCAGTTCCTACCAAAGCAGCAACCATATGCTGCACCGCAACCGCAAAAACCGGATCTTTATCGAAGTGGGGAAACAGTTTTAGCGTTTGTTGGCTGTTCAGGCTGCCTGAAAAGTGTGTTTTCGCTTTTCAGGCAGCCTTGTTGCTTCTACCAGGCGGTAAAAACAGGTAAACCCGACAGTATGCACACGGCAATGCTTTTATGATGCGGCACATGTTTCACCCACCCGCACAGGAGAACCGATATGCAATGCAAACTTTTGGGACTTGCCGCCTTGGCCGCCGGCTTGGCGCTGCCCGTACACGCACAAAACACAGTGAGTGCCGATACCGCCCGCCAGGTTATCAAAGCTGCACACAGCCATGCCATGAAAGGGTATTGCGATGTGGAAACCGCCACTGCCGAACAAGTGCTGCAACTGGCGCCCGAGCGTTATGCGGTGTGGTTTCTGGTAGACGGCGACAGAATTGAAGGCGAAGTCGGCTCCGCAGCCTGCAACCGCGGCTCCGGCACCGCCCATTTCCGCCTCACAGAAGTAGTAAAAAACAAGGGGCGCTGGCGTGTCGGTGCTGAAGACCTGTTTTCTCCGCTGCAACGCACCGCCCCCGGCTTCAACAGCCGTTTTGTTTCTGCGGTACAAGCCAAACCCGGCGGCGTGCTGGTGATTGATTCGCAGGAATTGGGCAGCCGCGGCAATTATGCCGGCAAACCCTACCGCTACACCGTGCGTTTAAAAGACGGCAAACTGCTGCACAAAAAAGCGCTGCCGGATAAGGCGCGTTAATCAATATAAGTAGGTCGGCTCTCCGAGCCGACCTACGGCTTTCTCAAGACAGCGGTGATGGTTTCAGGCAGCCTATGCAGGCTGCCTGAAAACGGTTTTGTCTGGTACGGCGGATGTTTTTCTGTGCAAGAGACGCATCATGGACTTTACAGACCTTAAGAAAAAATTCAAAAACCCGACTTATAACGAATGGTTTTACGGCGGGGCGCTGTACTTTACCGAGCACAAGCCGCTGACGTTCGCCGACTTGATTGCGCTCTTTCGCACCCTGTTTCCCACAGCCGAAATCAGTGCCGCCTATGTGGTCAATCCGGATGCCAGCGACATTACCGTCGGCAAAACCAAGCTCAAGGCCGGTGATATTCCCGACATCGCCATCCACGACCAGACTGTCTGTATTTATACTGCTTATTACGTCAAACACCCCGGAGATGCGTTTCTGGAACTGACTTGGGACAATTATCAGACCGAAAAAACCTTGGTGTTTAAAGTGGCGGCCGATTTGATGGCTTATGCCGAATTCAAGCACGGCATACTCACCGCCGCCCAAACCTTGGGCATCACCGGCGGCCCCTTCTACGGCCACGATTATTTCGGCACCTGTCGGGAGCTGTGGGGCGTGAATGCCTATGCGGTATCGCCCTATACCATCAACCTGTTTAAAGAATATGGCAAGCCCTGGTACCAAAGCTATTACGGCACCGAGCCGCCGTGGCAGCCCTTCAGCATGGAAGAATTGCAACAGGCGCCCAAGCTGCATTTGCAGGGCTATCTGCGCCATGTTTACGGTTTCAACCTGCTCAGCCCCGCCCATTTGGCCCTGCGGGTGGGCGGCACCAGTCTGGCGGAATGGATTAAGGCCAATCCGAAAAACGGTGTGCTGACAACGTATGACTGGGGCGCTGCTTGGGAAGTGGACAGCACCGAGCTGCTGCGGGTACAGCAAGCCTTGTGGCAGCAGGGTATTCTGATTGCCGTGACCGAGCGCAGCGCCTTAAACCAACCCGCGTAGGTCGGGCATTTATGCCCGACAAAATCCAACCAGGCCAAGCAAGGCCGGGCACCCGTGCCCGACCTACGGCTTGTATCCGACATAAACTCCGTTTGGCTGAAACCTTGGCATTTTGTCGGATATAGTCGAATAAAATAAAAACGAGACAAGGCAGCAAAAAAGCCGCGAGCGCAGCGAAGTCCCGCGGGACAGACAGTACAGATAGTACGGAACAGATTTTGTTGCCGCTTTAGCGGCTTACAAAATCGTTCTCTTCGAGCCGGGCGCAGCAACGCCGTATCGTTCTTATTTTAAATGACTATACAAGTATCCGACCTACGCAAGCCATGTGTACCCAAGGCTGCCTGAAAAGCGCAAGCACACTTTTCAGGCAGCCTTTTCCGTGCGCCGCCGCCCCATCCGGCGGGCATGAAAAGCCGGGCAAAATCGGGTATAATGCGCTGTTTTTCCGCGCAGCTTGTGCGGCCGTATTGTGTATTTAAGATAAAGCCCATGACCGAACAAAACACCCCCAAAGCAGCAGCCGAATACGGCGCCGACAGTATTCAAGTATTGGAAGGTTTGGAAGCCGTACGCAAACGCCCCGGCATGTATATCGGCGACACCCAGGACGGCTCCGGCCTGCACCACATGGTGTTTGAGGTTTTGGACAATGCCATCGACGAAGCGCTGGCCGGACATTGCGACACCATCACCGTGGCCATCAATGCCGACAATTCCATCACCATCGAAGACAACGGCCGCGGCATTCCCACCGGCATCCATCCCAAAGAGGGCCGCTCCGCTGCCGAAGTCATCATGACCGTGCTGCACGCCGGCGGCAAATTCGACAACAACAACTACAAAATTTCCGGCGGCCTGCACGGCGTAGGCGTGTCGGTGGTCAATGCGCTCTCCGACTGGCTGCGCCTGACCATTTGGCGCGACGGCAAAGAGCATTTCGTGGAATTCCGCCGCGGCGATGCGGTGGCGCCTTTGGCGGTGGTGGGCGACGCCCCGGCCGACAAACACGGCACCCGCGTGCAGTTTCTCGCCAGCGAAGAGACCTTCGGCCTGGTGGAATACCATTTTGAAATCCTGGCCAAACGCATCCGCGAATTGTCTTTCCTGAACAACGGCGTCGGCATCGAACTGACCGACAAGCGCGACGGCCGTCACGAAAACTTCGCTTTTTCCGGCGGCGTATCCGGTTTTGTGCAATACATGAACCGCAACAAAACCGCGCTGCACGAAAAAATCTTCTATGCCTTGGGCGAAAAAGACGGCATGACCGTCGAATGCGCCATGCAGTGGAACGACAGCTATCAGGAAAGCGTGCAGTGCTTCACCAACAACATTCCCCAGCGCGACGGCGGCACCCATCTGACCGCGCTGCGCCAGGTGATGACCCGCACCATCAACGGCTATATCGAAGCCAATGAAGTGGCCAAAAAAGCCAAGGTCGATACCAGCGGCGACGATATGCGCGAGGGTCTGACCTGCGTGCTGTCGGTGAAACTGCCCGACCCCAAATTTTCTTCGCAAACCAAAGACAAGCTGGTGTCCAGCGAAATCGGCCCGGTGGTCAACGAAGTCATCAGCCAGGCGCTGAACGACTTTTTGGAAGAAAACCCCAACGAAGCCAAAATCATCACCGGCAAAATCGTCGAAGCCGCCCGCGCCCGCGAAGCCGCGCGCAAGGCCCGCGAAATCACCCGCCGCAAAGGCGTGATGGACGGCTTGGGCCTGCCCGGCAAGCTGGCCGACTGCCAGGAAAAAGACCCGGCCTTGTCCGAACTCTATCTGGTGGAGGGCGATTCCGCCGGCGGTTCCGCCAAGCAGGGCCGCGACCGCAAATTCCAAGCCATTTTGCCGCTCAAGGGCAAGATTTTGAACGTGGAAAAAGCGCGTTTTGAAAAAATGCTCGCCAGCCAGGAAGTGGCCACCCTGATTACCGCCCTGGGCGCGGGCATCGGCAAAGACGAATACAACCCCGACAAACTGCGCTACCACCGCATCATCATCATGACCGATGCCGACGTGGACGGCGCCCACATCCGCACCCTGCTGCTCACCTTCTTCTACCGCCAAATGCCGGAACTGGTGGAGCGCGGCCACATCTATATTGCCCAGCCGCCGCTCTACAAAGCCAAATACGGCAAACAGGAACGCTACCTGAAAGACGAAATGGAAAAAGACCAGTGGCTCTTGGGTCTGGCTTTGGACAAGGCGCAGATTGTGTCCGGCAGCCGCGTGGTTGAAGGCGAAGAACTGGCCGCCGTTGCCCGCCAATACCTGTTGGCGCGCAATGTCATCGAACGTGAAAGCCGCTTTATCGACACCGCCGTGCTGCATGCGCTGGTGGATGCCGATGTGGACCTGGATTTCGGCAGCGACGCAGCCGTGGCCGCGGCCATTGCCGCCATCAGCGCCCACATCCGCAATGCCGATGTCACGCTGGAAGCGGTGCAACAGGACGAACAGCGGCTGATTAAAATCACCCGCAAACTGCACGGCAATGTGGCGGTCAGCTATCTGGATCAGAAATTTGCCGACAGCAAAGCCTGCCAAACCCTGCGCCAAACCGCTGCCCAGCTTAAAGGCTTGGTAGTGGAAGGCAGCGAATTGGTCAAAGGCGAGCAGCGCACCCCGGTGCAGCATTTCGACGAAGCGCTGGACCATTTGCTGGTGGCAGCGCAAAAAGGCATGTCCATCCAACGCTACAAAGGCTTGGGCGAGATGAACCCGGAGCAGCTGTGGGAAACCACCATGGACCCGCAAGTGCGCCGCCTCTTGAAAGTGCGCATCGAAGACGCCATCGCCGCCGACCAGGTGTTTGTGACGCTGATGGGCGACGACGTAGAGCCGCGCCGCGCCTTTATCGAAACCAATGCGTTGGTGGCGCAGAATATTGATGCTTAAAGGCAGCGGAATTCTGGCAAAACCGTTTTCAGGCAGCTGTATAGGGCGGGTTTTACACCCGCCCGTTTTGTCGGTTCCGGAAGGTGTAGGTCGGTTCTCCGAGCCGACTTTATAGTCATTTAAAATAAGAACGATACGGCGTTGCTGCGCTCGGCTCGAAGAGAACGATTTTGTAAGCCGCTAAAGCGGCAACAAAATCTGTTCCGTACTATCCGTACTGTCTGTCCCACGGGACTTCGCTGCGCTCGCGGCTCTTTTGCTGCCTTGTCTCGTTCTGTGTTATTCGACTATATGTTTGTTTTGTCGGCTCGGAGAGCCGAGCTGCAAGCATACGCCGAAGCAGTATCAATTTTCATAAATACTGCTTTTCAGGTAGCCTGAAAAAGCATTTTAAACCTTAACAAATCAATCTTTTTCCGCCTCATAACCCCATATATCCTGAAAATACTTAATCATTAATTAAATTCATACTGCACAGCAAAATTAATCGCTTGCCGCCCTGCCCTGCATGTTGCACACTGCGAGCCTGCAATTTTGTACCCATCCACTTTCATTGCTAATGGAGTAACCCATGAACACCTTCCATCTGTCCGGCTATCCGCGCATCGGCGCGAAGCGCGAACTGAAATTTGCCGTTGAAGCCTTCTGGAAAGGCGCCAAAACCGAAGCCGAAGTGCAAGAAGTAGCCGCCGAAATCCGCCGCCTGAACTGGGCCGCCCAAAAAGCCGCCGGTGCCGATTTGGTACCCGTGGGCGATTTCTCTTTCTACGACCATGTTTTGGATTTGCTGTGCACCTTGGGTGCGATTCCGAAACGCTTCGGTTTCGACGCCGCCAAGCTGACCCTGCCGGAATACTTCCAACTGGCCCGCGGCAACGCCACCCAGTTCGCCATGGAAATGACCAAGTGGTTTGATACCAACTACCACTACATCGTGCCCGAATGGCATGCCGACACCGAATTCAAAGTCAATGCCGCCAACCTGATTGCACAAATCAAAGAAGCCCAGGCCCAAGGCCACGACATCAAACCGACCCTCATCGGCCCCATCACCCTGCTGTGGCTGGGCAAAGCCAAAGACGAAGGCTTCAAACGCTTAAGCCTGCTGCCGAAACTGGTACCCGCCTACCAACAACTGTTGCGCGAACTGGCCACCGCCGGTGTGGACTGGATCCAAATCGACGAGCCGATTCTGGCCGTGGATGCCGACCAAGCCTGGCTGGACGCCTTTGCCCCCACTTATAAAGAGCTGGCCATCACCGGCACCCGCATCATCATCGGCACCTACTTCGCTTCCGTGGCCGAGCACCTGAACCTGCTGAAAAACCTGCCGGTACACGGCGTGCACATCGACTGCGTGCGCGCACCGGAACAACTGGCCGTGTTTGCCGACGCCTGGCCGGAAAACAAAGTCCTGTCCGTAGGCCTGGTAGACGGCCGCAACGTATGGCGTGCCAACCTCTCCAAAGTCATCGACACCTTGGAGCCGGTGAAAGCCAAACTGGGCAACAATCTGTGGATTGCCCCCTCCTGCTCGCTGCTGCACAGCCCGCAAGACTTGGCCGTGGAAGAAAAACTGGACGGCGAAATCAAGTCCTGGATGGCTTTTGCCGCGCAAAAACTGGTGGAACTGGGCGTGATCAAACAAGCCCTGGCCCACGGCAAAGACAGCGTGAAAGAAGCCATTGCCGCTTCTGACGCCGCCGCCGCCGACCGCGCCACCAACAAGAAAATCCACAACGAAGCGGTACAAAAACGCGTGGCCGAACTGCCCGCCGGCGCCGACCAACGCAAATCCGCCTTTGCCGAGCGCATCAAAGCCCAGCAGGCTTGGATGAAGCTGCCGGTACTGCCCACCACCACCATCGGCTCCTTCCCGCAAACCGCCGAAATCCGCCAAGCCCGTGCCGCCTTCAAGAAAGGCGAATTGAGCGCCGCCGATTACGATGCCGCGATGAAAAAAGAAATCGCCTACTGTGTGGAAGAGCAGGAAAAACTGCAACTGGATGTGCCGGTACACGGCGAAGCCGAGCGCAACGACATGGTGGAATACTTCGGCGAGCAACTGGCCGGTTACTGCTTCACCCAATTCGGTTGGGTACAAAGCTACGGCAGCCGCTGCGTGAAACCGCCCATCATCTTCGGTGACGTATCCCGCCCCGAGCCGATGACCGTTTACTGGTCTGCCTACGCGCAAACCCTGACCCAACGCCCGATGAAAGGCATGCTCACCGGCCCGGTAACCATGTTCAAATGGTCTTTCGTGCGCGACGACGTGCCCCTGAGCGTGGTGGCCAAACAAATCGCCTTGGCGCTCAACGACGAAGTGCTGGATTTGGAAAAAGCCGGCATCAAAGTGATCCAGATCGACGAGCCCGCCATCCGCGAAGCCATGCCGCTGAAAAAAGCGCAATGGGACGAATACCTGGCCTGGGCCTGCGAAGCCTTCCGCCTCTCCTCCACCGGCGCCGAAGACAGCACCCAAATCCACACCCATATGTGCTATTCCGAGTTCAACGACATCCTGCCCGCCATCGCCAGCATGGATGCCGACGTAATCACCATCGAAACCTCGCGTTCCGACATGGAATTGCTGACCGCCTTCGGTGATTTCAAATATCCGAACGACATCGGCCCGGGTGTGTACGACATCCACAGCCCGCGCGTACCGACCGCCGCCGAAGTGGAAAAACTGCTGCGCAAAGCCATGGAAGTGGTACCGGTAGAGCGCCTGTGGGTCAACCCCGACTGCGGCCTGAAAACCCGCGGCTGGAAAGAAACCCTCGAGCAATTGGAAGTGATGATGGACGTGACCCAAAAACTGCGCGCCGAATTGGCGAAGTAAGTTTGAGTAGGTGAACAAAGGCTGCCTGAAAAGTTTTTCAGGCAGCCTTTTCAATGACCAAGGCCAAGTATACCCGCCCTGCCGTCTACGCTTCGCACAAGCCCTGATACAGCTCCCGCCACAACTCATGGCCGTGTATATCGGTATGTTGTGCCAGCCATTCACGCAGTGCCGCATCATCTTCCTGCCGTGCCCGGATCTCATTTAACAGGGTATTAAATTCCGCCAAGCCGGAAGCTACCGGCAAGGGCATCCATTTGCCTGCGCCGTGAAAGGCAAAATACACCGGCAAACCCTGTGCGGCTTCACGTATATCCACAAAAAACGGGTCGGCAAAATAATTGGCCGCCACGACCCACCACTCCGGATGCCAACCACCGGGCGCGGCGGAAGTCAGGTCTTGGCCGCTGCGGCTGTTGTGGCGGTAGCCTTCCTGCATATCGGCGGCAAAATCGGTCGCTGTGGCGTAGCGGTCGGGCAAAACCATAGACCACACATCCGGCTTGGGCTGGCCCAGCCAGTGCTGCAAAACGGCGGGCAGGCCGACGGATGTTCGGGCTATATGGGTCATGGCTTGACTCTCGGATAGTTCTTTTTCAGGCAGCTGCGCAAATTCTTTTTGAACGAACCGTCGGATTCGATAATGTCATCAATCACACAGCCTTTGTCGCTACACACAAATTCATAATAAACGGTTTGCGGCGATTGGAAATTACGGAAGGTGGCTTTTACACGACCGTTTTTGGCGGGTGTAACTTTGAGGGTACGGTTGATTTCCGCGCCGTCGAAATCCTGACCCTGCACAATATAGTCATAACCGAGACAGGCAATCTCGCCACGGGCGGCTTTGGCATCGTGCGCCAAGGCAGCGTTGAAATCACGGCTGAACCAACGGTCATCTATGCGCGGCATACCGGTGGGTTTATAGGCGGCATAAACTTTCTTGATCAGCGCTATTTTCTTGGCCTGATGCGGATCTTGCTGGGCATAAACCGGGCTGCCCAATGCCACAGCAAGCAAACCGAATAAAACGATTTTCTTCATGGTCTTCTCCTTCTGTCAATATGGGTAAGCTGTATTCAGGCAGCCCCCATGCATTCCCTCGGCATTCTAAGCTATTTTTTCTTGCCGCTAATCGCACCGAGTATGCTGCGGCTGATGGCGCGGCCTATGCTGTTGGTCACCTGGGTGTTGATGTTTTTGCCTATGGTGTGCGCCAGATTGTCGGCCAAGCCCTGATTGGCTTTTTTGCGGTTGCCGAAGAGACCGTTGAGAAAACCGCCCACCAAGCCGTCGCCGCTGCCGCCGTCTTTGGCCGCTGCCTGCTGCTGTTTGGCCTGCTCCGCTGCCGCTTGCGCTTGGGCGGCGGCTTCGGCCTGTTGTTGCGCCAGTTGTTCCAGCGCCTCAAAGGCGGAGAAATTGTCCACCGCGTCTTTGTAATGGCGGTAGAGAATATCACCCTCAAACTGCGCGCGGCAAACCTCGGCGCTCAAGGGGCTCAAATCGGATTGCGGCGGCAGCACATAGGCGCGCTCCACCGGTTCGGGCATGCCTTTTTCATCCAAAAACGACACCAGCGCTTCGCCCACCGCCAATTCGCTGATGACTTCGGCCACTTTGATATTCGGATTGCTGCGGAAGGTGTCGGCGGCGGCCTTAACCGCTTTTTGGTCGCGCGGGGTGAAGGCGCGCAGGGCGTGCTGCACTCGGTTGCCAAGCTGGCCCAGCACGCTGTCGGGCAAATCGAGTGGATTTTGGGTGACGAAATACACGCCCACGCCTTTGGAACGGATCAGGCGCACCACCTGCTCCACCTGCTCCAAGAGAGCCGCGGCGGCATTGTCGAACAAGAGATGGGCTTCGTCGAAGAACATCACAAACTTGGGTTTGTCCGGGTCGCCGACTTCGGGCAGGTTTTGGAACAATTCGGCCAGCATCCACAGCAAAAAGGCGCTGTACATGCGCGGGCTCTGCATCAGGCGCGCGCCGCTGAGAATATTGATGACGCCGCGCTCGCCCTCGGTTTGCAGCCAGTCGGAAAGGTTCAAATCCGGCTCGCCGAAGAGCACGTCCGCACCTTCGTTTTCCAAGGCCAAGAGCTGGCGCTGGATGGCGCCGACGCTGGCGGGCGACACATTGCCGTAGCGGCTGCGGTATTCGGCGGCATGGTCGGACACATGTTTGAGCAGGCCGCGCAGGTCTTTCAAATCAATCAGATGCCAGCCGTTGTCGTCGGCGACGCGGAAGACAATATTGAGCAAGCCCTCCTGAGTGTCGTTGAGCTTCATCAGCCGCGCCAACAGCATGGGCCCCATGGCGGAAATGGTCACGCGCAGGGGAATGCCGGCCTCGCCGAACACGTCCCAAAAACGCACCGGAAAGCCTTGCAGCCAGTGTTCAGGCAGCCCGAACTGGGCCATGCGCTCGCCCACTTTGCCGCTGCCCTGCCCCGCCTGCATCAGGCCGGACAAATCGCCTTTCACGTCCACCAAAAACACCGGCACGCCGCCGGCGCTGAAGGCTTCGGCCATGCGGCGCAGGGTGACGGTTTTGCCGGTACCGGTAGCCCCGGCAATCAGGCCGTGGCGGTTGGCGCGGTTGCCGATGATGTCCAGCGGACGGTTGTCGGCGGTGCGGGCGATGGAGAAAGTGTGCATGGGATATCCTTGGTTTTTAATCATTCGTGCGTAGGGTGGGTACAAGCACCCACCCTGCTGCCATATCGGTTCAGGCTGCCTGAAAACAGGTAAGGCTTCTGCAATTGGTGGATGTGTCGGATACCAGTATCCGACCTACGACAGAAAAAACCGCCCGGCAAAGGGCGGCACGGCTTTAGCCGATTTCGGCGTCCAATTCCGCCATCACCGCTTGGAAGGCTTCGCGCTGGTCGGCGCGCACATAGGGGCGGATGAGGGTGAGGCTCTGACGGATGCCGCGGAATTTCACCGCTTCGGACTGCTTGCGTCCCAGCGAGCTGTCGAAATCGAACCAGTATTTGGTAATCAGCCACAAATTCAGCGCCAGCTCTTCGCGCTCGATTTCATTGGCTTCAATCACGCCGTTTTCGTCCAACTTGGTCAAGAGGCTCACCAGCAGCGGCGACACCTTGGCGCGGGTAAATTCGTTGTGCTCGCCCAGCAGAATCACACTGCGTTGCAACAGGCTGTTGATGTCGCTGAACAAAAAGCGGTAATTCCACAAAATCTGGTACACCCCGGCCATATAGTCGCGCGCTTCGCTCACACTGCCGGGCAGCGGCGTGTTTTGCAGATAGGCCAGCAGGGCGCTGCTGTAACGCTTGAACAGCTGCACGATGATTTCGTCTTTGTTGCGGAAATGGTAGTACAGATTGCCGGGGCTGATGCCCATGTGTGCGGCGATGTGGTTGGTGCTGATGCTGCGCTCGCCCTCTTTGTTAAACAGCTTGAGGCTGGCATCGATGATGCGTTCGTAGGTATTGGGTCGGTTGCTGCGGGGCATGGTGTGTGTCTCTCCGTTTTCAGGCAGCCTGACAAACAGGCAGGCCGTGTGTATGTCTTAATGGCTAATCCGTTAATTTATTTAATACAAAACAATTGTGTAATGATACCGCAATTTGTAGTCGAATAAAATAAGAACGAGACAAGGCCGCGAGCGCAGCGAAGTCCCGCGGGACAGCAACGCCGTCTCGTTCTGTGTTAAATGACTATCAGCACGCCAGCCAAACCGGTTCCGGCTCCAGCGCCACACCAAAACCTTCGGCCACGCGCGCCTGCACCGTCTGCGCCAGCGCGCGCACATCGGCAGCACTGGCATGATCACGGTTCACCAACACCAGTGCCTGTTTGTCATGCACGGCGGCACCGCCCACGGCAAAGCCTTTCAGGCCGCATTGGTCGATGAGCCAGCCCGCCGCCAGCTTCACCCGACCGTCGGCCTGCGGATAATGCGGCAGGGTCGGATGTTGTGCCAGCAGCGCAGCGGCAGTCTCAGCGTCCACCACCGGGTTTTTAAAGAAACTGCCGGCATTGCCCAGCACTTTGGGGTCGGGCAGCTTGCTTTGGCGGATGCGGCACACGGCAGCGGCCACATCGGCGGCACCGATGGCGCGTCCGGCAGCGATTTCTGCAGCCACGGCGGCGACATCGCCATAAGCCAAGCGCGGCGCAAACACGGTATCGAGCACAAAGGTAACCGCGCAAATCACATATCGGCCGCGGCCTTCCTGTTTAAACAGGCTGTCGCGGTAGGCAAAGCGGCAGGCGGCGGCATCCAAGGTGACAAATTGTTGTGTGTCCACATCGAAGCAATACACGCTGGCGATGTATTCGCCCACTTCCACCCCGTAGGCACCGATATTCTGCACCGGTGCCGCGCCCACGGTGCCGGGAATCAGGCTCAGGTTTTCCAAGCCGTACCAGCCCTGGGCCACGGTGTGCTGCACAAAGTCGTGCCAGATTTCGCCCGCCTGCGCGGTCACCGCCACCCGTCCGTCGGCCCGCGCTTCGGCAGCAATGCCTTTGTGCGCCAAATGCACCACCAGTCCGGCATAATCGCCGCCAAAGAGCACATTGCTGCCACCGCCCAGCCACAATACCGTGGCGGGGTCGTATTCCGGCAGGGCGAGAATTTCAGGCAGCCGCGCCGCATCGGTGAGTTCCACCCAAGCAGCGGCGTGCACCGGCAGGCCGAAAGTGTGGTGGGGCCGCAAATCGACCCGGTATTCAACTTGCATTCATCCGTCCTTTGCGTACCGCCAAACGGCGGCTCTGCGTATTCAGATACGCAATCAAAACCACGGCCGCGCCGGTGAGGGACACCACCAGCGCGCTCCAAAATCCGTAAATGCCGTAGCCCAGATACAGCCCCAAAAAGCTGCCCAAACCCAGCCCCAAGCCCCAAAAGGCCACCGCATGGATGACCATGGGCACGCGGGTGATTTTATAACCGCGCAAAGCGTAGGAGGCGATGGTTTGGGTGGCGTCCGACAACTGGAAAAAGGCGGCGAACGCCAGCAGGCTGGCGCCCAGTGCAATCACCGCCGCATCGCGGGTGTAAAACGCCAGCACCTCGCCGCGCAACAACAGCAACAGCAAGGCGGTGCTGACCGCACCGACAAAACCCAGGCACAGCCCCACCCCGGCCACATAGCGTGCGCGCCGCAGATTGCCCAAGCCCACATTCTGCCCCACACGCACCCCCACCGCCGTGCCCACGCTCTGCGGCAGCATATAGAGGATGGCGGTAATGCTCATCACCACCTGCTGCGCCGCCACCGTGGCCACGCCGAAACGGGCAATCAAAAGGCCGATAAAGGTAAACAGGCTCACTTCCAGAAAAAACGACAGGCCGATGGGCACGCCCAGTTTCAACACCTCGCGCTGCACCTGCCAATCGGGTTTGGAAAAGCGCGCCATCAGGCCGAAGGGGCGGAAATAGCGGTGGCGCGCTACATACAGCCACAACACCAGCGCGTTAAACCAAAACACCAGCGCCGTGGCCACCCCGCAACCGGCACCGCCCATGGCAGGCATGCCCAGCTTGCCGTAGACAAAAATATAATTGAGCGGGATATTCAACAGCAGTGCCGCCAAGCTCACCAGCATAATCGGCTTGGGGCGGTTGAGGCTGGAGGCATAGGCATGCAGGGCGCGGTGCACCATGGCCGCGGGCATGGCCAGCGCCACCCAGAACACATACAGCGCAAAGGTGTTATCCACATATTCGCCCAGTTGCAGATAGTTTTTCACCGGCACGATCAACAGCCACATCAGCAGCATGCCCGCCACGCCCAAAAACAGCCCGAACCACAGCCCCTGACGGCCATACTCGCCCACTTCGGTGCTTTTGCCCGCACCGAAGAGCTGCGCCACTATGGGATTGAGCGCCGTCATCACCCCCATAAAGGTGACATACACGGTGACAAACACATTGGTGCCCAGCGCCACCGCCGCCAAATCCCCGGCGCTGACCCGCCCGGCCATCACCGTATCCACAAAGCCCATGCCCACCTGCGCCACCTGCGCGATCAGCATGGGCCAGGCCAGCACCAGGGTTTTGCGCGCCTCGCTGCCGAAAGCGGCGGGGGAATAGCGGTTTAAATCAAATAACATAAGGCTCAGTCATCCAAAATGAACATGATACGGCGTTGGCTGCACCTTGCCGTACTACTTGTACTGTCTGCGGTTTGCCGCCTTGTCTCATGTTCATTTTGGGCGACTGTGCATCAATCATACAAAAACACCGCCGCCGCGGCTGCGGGGCGGGAGGTGGGTGTAGGAGCGGGTTTCACACCCGCCCGCAAAAGTGTTATCGGTAGAACGGGCGGGTGTAAAACCCGCCCCTACAAGGCTGCCTGAAACCAATAGCAGCCGTAAGCCGACTCTCCGGGCCGACACACAAACAGATAAACGTCGGCTCGGAGAGCCGACCTAGCACTGCTAAAAAATAACGGGCTATCTGCGTAGTGCAGCGGGTCTGTGAAGCTCAAACAGATTCTGCGACTCCGCTACGCTGCGCGCAGAATGACGGGTTGAGACCTTTACAAAACTGCTTTCAGGTAGCCTAAAACCTTAACTGCCGTCATTCCCGCGAACGCGGAAATCCATCTATCTGTTTATGAATCCATTGTTTTAAAGTGGTTTCTTTAGTTTTCCATGGATTCCCACGTTCGCGGGAATGACGTCGGTTTTATATTTGTGCCGACACATGAGGTTTTGCAAAGGTCTCGGATTGCTGTCATCCTGCGCGTAGTCGCAGGATCTCACATAAACCCGTTTTCAGGCAGCCTGAACACACCTGCTGCCTGAAAACCAATCCTGTCGGATTCAAGTATCCGACCTAGGGCGAACTGACAATTCGGGCGCGTAGCTGATTTTTAGGCAAAAACGTCCTATTCAAGGCGGAAAGCGCAGCAAGGTTGTACACCTTGCGAGCATTTTCAACGCAGAAGCGGGCGATTTTTGACAAAAAAGCAGCCGTGAACGAATGGTCAGTTTGCCCTACGCCTGCGCGCGCAAAAATTGCAACAACAGCGGCACGGGGCGGCCGCTGGCGCCTTTTTCCTTGCCCGATTTCCACGCCGTGCCGGCAATGTCCAAATGCGCCCACGGGTAGTTTTCGGTGAAGTGCGACAAAAACGCGGCGGCGGTAATGGTGCCGGCGGGGCGGCCGCCGATATTCTGCAAATCGGCAAAATTGGATTTCAGCTGCTCTTTGTATTCGTCAAACAAGGGCAACTGCCAGGCTTTGTCGTTCACCGTGCGTGCGGCGGCCAAGAGCTCATCCACCAAATCCTGGTTATTGCCCAGCACACCGCTGGCCACATGACCCAGCGCAATAATGCAGGCGCCGGTGAGCGTGGCCACGTCCACCACCGCGCGGGGCTTGAACTGCTCGGCATAAGTGAGCGCATCGCACAAAATCAGGCGGCCTTCGGCATCGGTATTGAGCACTTCGATGCTCAGACCGTTCATGGCCTTGACCACGTCACCGGGCTTGCTGGCATTGCCGCCGGGCATGTTTTCGCAGGTCGGCACCAGCGCCACCAGATTGATGGGCAGTTTCTGGCGCGCGGCGGCGCAGAAGGTACCGATAACACTGGCGGCACCGCACATATCGAATTTCATCTCGTCCATGGCTTCGCCCGGCTTGAGCGAAATGCCGCCAGTGTCAAAGGTAATGCCCTTGCCCACCAGCACCACCGGCGCATCGTCGGCATCGGCGCCGTTGTAGCGCAATTCAATCAGATAGGCGCCCTCGCTGCTGGCCTTGGCCACCGACCAGAAGGAGCCCATGCCCAAATCCTGAATGGCTTGGGCATCGAGTATCTTGGCGCTGCCGCCGGCCGCTTCGGCCTCGCGTTTGGCGGTTTCGGCCAGATAGCGGGGCGTGCACACATTGCCGGGGGCATTGCCCAGGTCTTTGCACAGATTGATGCCGTACACCGCCGCTTGTGCCGCGTCCAAGGCTGCCTGAAGGTCGTGGCTGCCACCGTAGAACACCGCTTCGGTGAGCGCCGCCGGTTTGGCTTCTTTTTTCAGATGGTCATAACGGTACACCGCCTGCGCCAGCGCCAGGGTCAGCACTTCGCTTACCGTGGCGGCATCATCCGCATTCAGCGCCGACACATCCACTGCCAGCGCCTCGCGCTCGGCGGCCCAAGCGGCGGCTTGGGCGGCAGTTTTTTGCAGCCCGGCGTAATCGTTTTTGTCCACACGCCACCAGGCGGTATGCACGCTTTGGCCGTTTTCAATCACACGGGCTGCCTGAAAGCGGTCGCCCTCTTTCATATCCGCCGCCAGGGCGGCCAAAACGGCATTGTCCGCCGCCGGTTCGGTAGTGACAAACAGGGTGGCGGCCGCGGCCTGCGGCTGCAATTTTTCGGCTTTTGTGCTAAATTGCATCTTCTATTCCTTTATTCAGAGATTCATTCGTGGCGGGGTCCGCAAACCCCGCCATTGTAACGCAAGTGGCTGCCTGAAATCAGGCTCGGCCTGCGTTTTCTTGTACCCAAACATGATTTACCAACGGCAATTTATCAAAGACACCTCTTGGACGGCGGCGGCGGTTTTCGTGCTGCTGCTGGTGGTGCTGGTGGCCACCCAGGTCATCAATCTGCTCGGCCGTGCCGCCAGCGGCCGTGTGGCCATCGATGCCGTGGGCGCGCTGGCCGGTTTCTGGACCATCTCGCTCACGCCGCTTTTGCTCATCCTCACCGCCTATATCGGCATCCTCACCGTGCTCACCCGCTATTGGCGCGACAGCGAAATGGCGGTGTGGCTGGCCTGCGGGTTGTCGCTCAAAAGCTGGATCAATCCCATTTTGCGCTTTGCCGTGCCCTTTGCCCTCCTGGTGGCGGCCATTTCGCTGTGGGTGCAACCGTGGGCGGAATTGCGCAGCCGCGAATTCGGCGAACTTTTGAAACAGAAGCAGGAATTGGCGCTCTTGGAACCGGGCGTGTTCCGCGAAATCGGCGGCCGCCAGCTGCCGCGGGTGTATTTTATCGAGTCTTTCGACAGCGAAGGCGGCGAGGCGCGCAATCTGTTTATCCGCGAACGCGAAGCCAACGGCCGCGATACGGTGATTTTCGCCCTCGAAGGCCGCTTCAGCCAAGACGACCACAAACGCATTTTGCAACTGAAAAACGGCTACCGCTACAACGGCACGCCCGGCAGCGCCGATTACGAACGCGCCTCGTTTCAGGATTTGGAACTCATCGTCAGCACCGGCACCAAGGTGGTGGACGTGCAGGCGCACCGCCGCACCATTCCCACCGCACAACTGTGGGGCAGCAGCGAGCCTTTGCACCAGGCAGAGCTGATGTGGCGTTTGTCGCTGCCGGTGAGCGTACTGGTCCTGAGCCTGCTGGCACTGCCGCTGTCTTATTTCAATCCGCGCAGCGGCCACACCTATAACATCCTCATCGCCATCGGCCTGTTTCTGGTCTACCAAAACGGCCTCACCTTTTTGCGCGACGCCGTGGCCGCCGGACGCCTGCCCATGCTCGCCGGCCTGCTGCCGCTGCATTTGGGCATGCTGGCGGTGTTCGCCCTCTTGCTGCGCTGGCGCGGCCTGCCCGCGCAAAGCCTGTTGCAGAGCCTGAGCCGCAACAAAGGGGGCGGCGCATGATGTTCTCCCTCATCAACCGCTATGTGGTGCGCCGCCTGTCCGTGGCCACGCTCTATGCCCTGTTGGCGCTGTTGGCGCTGTTTGTGTTTTTTGACGTCATCGACCAAATCGGCGACGTCGGCGAAGGCCAGTACACCGCCGCCAAAATGCTGCAATACATCGCCATGCAGCTACCCGGCCGCGCATACGAGTTGATGCCGCTGGCGGTGCTGGTGGGCGGCCTGATTGCCATGAGCCAGCTGGCGGCCAACAGCGAATTGACGGTGATGAAAACCAGCGGCATCAGCACCGCGCGGCTGATGGCCATGCTGGCGCAATTCGGCCTGCTGTTTGCCGCGTTCACGCTGGTGCTGGGCGAATGGGTGGCGCCGGAAATGGGCCGTCGCGCCGAACAGTTCAAGGTCAACGCCCAGCAAAACACCATCAGCGCCAGCGGCAACAGCGGCATCTGGATGAAGCAGGACAAAGACATCATCAATGTGGCGGAAATGCTGCCCGACGGCACCCTGCGCGACATCACCATCTACCGCCACGACGAGCGCTTCCAGCTGATACAGACCGTACACGCCCGCGCCGCCCTGGTGCAGGCCGACACGCCCGGCCAATGGCAGTTACAGGACGTGCGCACCACCCGCCTGCTCGACGAGCGCACCGAAAGCGCCGCGTTTGCCGAGCACAACTGGCCCGCCGCCGTGAGCCAGGATTTGCTCAGCGTGCTTTTGGTGACGCCGGAACAAATGTCGGTGCGCGATTTGGGCCAATACATCCGCCACCTCAGCGACAACCACCAGCAAACCACCCGTTACGAGCTGGCATGGTGGCGCAAGCTCGGCTATCCGCTGGCGGCGCTGATTATGGCCTGGGTGGCACTGGCCTTCACCCCACAAAACACCCGCCACGGCAATATGGGCCTGCGCCTGTTTTTCGGCATCTGCTTGGGGCTGGCCTTCCATTTCTCCGGCCGCCTGTTCGGCTTTTCCAGCCAGCTCTACGGCATCCCGCCCGTCATCGCCGCCCTGCTCCCCACCGTGCTGTTTGCCCTGTTGGCGCTGTGGTTGATCCGCCGACAGGAAAAGCGTTAAACGCCCATATCATACAAAAGGCTGCCTGAAATATTTTCAGGCAGCCTTTTTACAGCTTATGCGGCTTACAAAGCCAGCTTTTCAATCACAAAATCAATGTCTTTATCGCCGCGGCCGGAAAGATTCACCAGCAGGCGCTTGTCGCTGCCCAGCTTTGCGGCGCGGCGCAGGGCGTAGGCGACGGCGTGGGAAGATTCCAGCGCCGGAATAATGCCTTCCTCGCGTGACAAAGCCATAAAGGCGTCCAGACATTCGGCATCGGTGGCGGTTTCGTAGCGGCCGCGGCCGATGTCTTTCAGATGGCAGTGCTGCGGGCCGACACCGGGATAATCCAAGCCGGAGGCAATGGAATGCACCGCCGCGGGCGTACCGTCGGCCTCCTGCAGGTAATAGCAGTTAAAACCCTGAATATTGCCGAATTGGCCCAAAGTCATGGTGGCGGCATGGCGGCCGGGTTTGTCCAAACCTTCGCCCGCCGGTTCCACGCCCACCAGCGCCACATCCGTGTCGTCGATAAAGGCATTGAAGAGGCCCAAAGCATTGGAGCCACCGCCGACGCAGGCGATGACTTCGTCGGGCAGGCCGCCGTATTGGTTTTGGAACTGTTCGCGCG
This sequence comes from Neisseriaceae bacterium HSC-16F19, assembly GCF_024171525.1. Classification (GTDB taxonomy): domain Bacteria; phylum Pseudomonadota; class Gammaproteobacteria; order Burkholderiales; family Neisseriaceae; genus JALJZY01. The sequence continues at coordinate 29,982 of NZ_JALJZY010000009.1, read as the reverse complement.
CCTCGTGGCCGACGATGGATTGGAAATAAGCCACCATTTCCGGATACGGCGCCGGGCCCACCACCGAACCGATGGCAAACATACTGTCGCCCAGCTGCCCCATATACGATTCAAACGCGCTGTCCACCGCCTCCTTGAGCGTACCCGCACCGGCGGAAACCGGTACGATTTTGGCGCCGAGGATTTTCATGCGCGACACATTGGGATGCTCTTTGGCAATATCGACCACGCCCATGTGGATTTCGCATTCCAAGCCCAAAAGCGCGGCGGCGGTGGCCAGCGCCACACCGTGCTGCCCGGCGCCGGTTTCGGCAATGACTTTTTTCTTGCCCAGTTTTTTCGCCAGCAGCACCTCGCCGATGCAGTGGTTGATTTTGTGGGCGCCGGTGTGGTTGAGGTCTTCGCGTTTCAGATAAATCTGCGCCCCGCGTTGCGACAGCGTGCGCGCATGGTAAATCGGGCTGGGGCGGCCGACATAAGTCGCCTGCAGGCGCTTCATTTCGCCGATAAAAGCCTCGTCGCGGATAATCTGGCGGAAACCGTCTTCGATTTCCGCCAAGGCCGCCGCCAATTGCGGATGGCCGATTTTACCGCCGTGTTTGCCGAAATTGCCGTCTGCATCCGGCAGAACCAATGCGTTTAACTGTTCGCTGACCATGGGTTTTCTTTCTTGGGGTAGGAAAATGCAAAACCGCAGTATAGCAAAGAAAGACAGGGTTTTCAGGCAGCCTACTTCACCCACCACGTACTCAGCACCCACTCATAGGCCTGAAAATATTTCGGCGGCCGCGCCGGGTGGCCGAGTCGGTCCCAATACACCACGCGCTGATGTGGCGAGTGCCAATTGGGCACCACCAGATATTGGTGCCGCAGCACGCGGTCCAAGCTTTGGGCGGCAGCTACCAGTTCGGCACGGTTTTCAAAACGCTCGAAATGCGGCAACAAAGCCTCTACCGCCGGGTCGCATACGCCCGACCAGTTGCGGCTGCCGGGGGTTTTCGCGGCGCGGCAGCTGAAATATTCAAACTGCTCGTTGCCGGGGCTTTCGCTGTTGGCATAGCTGACAATGCTGATGTCGAAATCGAAATCCTGCATGCGCCGCTGGAATACGGCGCTGTCGGTCACGCGCACGCGCAAATCCACGCCGATTTTGGCCAGGTCGCGCTGCCATTTGGCCACCACGCGCTCAAAGGTTTTGCTGTAGGTGAGGAAAGTCAGCTGCAAAGGCTTGCCCTGTGCATCCACTAGGCGGCCGTTGCGGTAACGGTAACCGGCCTCTTCCAATAAAGCGCGCGCCTGCAACAGATTGGGGCGCACGCCCAGTTGCGGGTCGGTTTGCGGCGGTTCGGGCACAGGCTGCCTGAACACCGCTTCCGGCAGTTTGCCGCGCAAGGGTTGCAGCAGGGCCAGCTCGGCGGCATTGGGCAGGCCGCGGGCGGCCATTTCGCTGTTGGTGAAATAGCTGTTGCTGCGCCGGTAGCTGTTGTAAAACAACTGCTTGTTTACGGTTTCATAATCAAACGACAACACCAGCGCGCGGCGCACGCGGATGTCGTCCAGAGGCTTGCGGCGGCTGTTGAGCACAAAACCCTGCAAGCCCGCAGTGGAACCATCCTCGAAAGTTTCCCGCTTGAGGCCGCGGCGCATCAGGTCGGGATTGCTGTAGGCACGCGCCCACAAACGGGCGGTGAACTCTTGCAGCGCATCGTACTGCCCCGCCTTCATGCCCTCGATTTTGGCGGCATCGTCGCGGTAATACTTGATGCGTACGGTGTCGAAATTGTATTTGCCCTTGCGCGTGGGCAGGTTTTGCGCCCAATAGTTGCGGTCGCGCGCAAATTCGCTGCGGTTGTTTTCCGCCCGCAGCAGGCGGTAGGGCCCGGAGCCGATGGGCGCGCGGTTGGCTCCGGCGGCCAAGCCCTGCGGATAGCTTTTGTGCGAAAACACCGGCATTTCGCCCACAATCAGATGCAGTTCGGCATTGGGCTTTTTAAACTCGAAACGCACGGTGCGCGCATCCGCCGCCACCACCCGCGCCACATCCGCCCAGTAATGGCGGAAAAACGGCGCGGCGTCTTTGTCTTCGGTTAAGAGTTTGAAACTTTCCACCACATCGCGCGCGGTGACCGCATCGCCGTTGTGGAAACGCGCCTTGGGATTGAGGCGGAAGGTGACCGATTTTTTATCCGCCGCCAGGCTGATGTCTTCCGCCAACAGGCCGTACATGGCAAAGGGCTCGTCGCCGCCCTTGGTCATCAGGCTTTCCACCGTGAGCATGCCCACACCCATCTCTTTGTCGCCTTTGAGGGTATAGGGGTTGAGGGTGTCGAAGCCGCCCGGCCACGGCATATTGAAACTGCCGCCCTTGGGGGCATCGGGATTGACATAGCCGAAATGGGTGAAGCCGGGCGCATATTGCGGCGGTGCGCCCAAACTCATGGCATGTTCGGCCTCAACAGGCAGGCACACGCAAACAGCGGCCGCAAACAGGCCGCAACGGCGGAGAAAAGACGGTAATGCACGACCCGGCATGGGATTTCCTTAAAACTGGGGCAAACACTTCAATTTTTGGCTATAATACGCGCCTATTTTGAACGGGATAGCGAAAAAGTCAAATCGATATGCCCGCCCACCCACATTACCGAGGACACATACCATGGGCTTTTTGCAAGGCAAAAAAATTCTGATTACCGGCATGATTTCCGAGCGCTCCATCGCTTACGGCATCGCCAAAGCCTGCCGCGAACAAGGCGCCGAACTGGCGTTTACCTTTGTGGTGGACAAACTGGAAGAGCGCGTGCGCAGCATGGCCGCCGAACTGGGTTCGGACTTGGTATTCCGTTGCGACGTACAGAACGACGACGAAATCAATCAGGTTTTTGCCGATTTGGGCCAGAAATGGGACGGCCTCGACGGCTTGGTACACGCCATTGCCTTTGCCCCGCGCGAAGCCTTGGGCGGCGATTTTCTCGACAGCATCAGCCGCGAAGCCTTTGAAATCGCCCACGATGTTTCCGCTTACAGCCTGCCCGCACTGGCCAAAGCCGCCCGCCCGATGATGCGCGGCCGCAACAGCGCCATCGTCGCCCTCTCCTATCTCGGCGCCGTGCGTGCCATCCCCAATTACAATGTAATGGGCATGGCCAAAGCCAGCTTGGAAGCCGGTGTACGCTTTACCGCCGCCGCCGTGGGCAAAGAAGGCATCCGCTGCAACGGCATTTCCGCCGGCCCCATCAAAACCCTGGCCGCGGCCGGTATCGGCAATTTCAGCCAGCTGCTCAGCCATGTGGCCGCCCACAACCCGCTGCGCCGCAATGTCACCATTGAAGAAGTGGGCAATGTGGCCGCCTTCCTGCTCTCCGACCTGTCTTCCGGCATCACCGGCGAAATCACTTATGTGGACGGCGGTTACAGCATCAATGCCTTGGGCAAACGCGACGACGAGTAAGCGCACCCTCTCTGCCAAAGCCGCCTTAAGGCGGCTTTTTGTTTACATCGTAATCATAGCTGCCAGCCTTGCTCAGGCTGCCTGAAAGCCGTTTTCGGCTACCGGGTTTATGAAAGTTAATTGCCTATAAATTACGTAAATTCCACACACAGATTTAGCGCAAATACGTATGATGGCGCACTTTTTGGCTGTCCCCGGCTTAAAAATGCTTTACAAAACGGGTCTTGATTGAACGCATAACCCTGTTTTGCCAAGTGTTTTTGAATTCAGGCAGCCTGGATAAAACCATCATAAGGAAATCATCATGAGTATGGCACAAGACTTCAAAGCTTTTTTATTGCGCGGCAACGTGGTTGACCTGGCTGTGGGTATGGTGGTCGGCACCGCCTTTACCGGCATGGTCAAATCGCTGGTAGACGATGTGATTATGCCGCCCATCGGTCTGTTGATCGGCGGTGTGGACTTCTCCAATCTGTTTATCACCCTGAAAGACGGCGCCACTGCCCCGGCCGACGGCTACCCCACCCTGGAAGCCGCCCAAGCCGCCGGTGCGGTGACCATGAATCTGGGTCTGTTTATCAACACCATCATCAGCTTGGTGATTGTCGGTTTTGCCATCTTTATGGTGGTCAAAGCCATCAGCAAGTTGCAAAAACCAGTGGTAGCCGAAGTAACCACCAAAGAATGTCCGGCCTGTTGCAGCGAAATCGCCATCAAGGCCAGCCGCTGCCCGCATTGCACTTCTGATGTAGCTTAAGCCATTCTATCAATTTAAAAATTTAATCTAAAAATTAACGGGCTACCTGAAACAGATTCTGCGACTCCGCTACGCTACGCGCAGAATGACGGATTGCTGTCATCCTGTGCTTCAGTCGCAGGATCTTGATCAAGATAAGGCGCGTTATAAAGTGGATTCATCTGCTCAGATTATTTTGTGAATTGGTATCATCCCCATAAAAAACCGCTGCCCTATCGGCAGCGGTTTTTATTTTCAGGCAGCCTCAAGCAATCTGCCCGAAACGGCCGCTGTTAAAGTCGTTAATGGCCTGATGGATTTCCTCGGCGCTGTTCATCACAAACGGGCCGTAACCCACCACCGGCTCGGCAATCGGTACACCGGAGAGCAGCAGGAATTTGACCTCCTCATCGCCCACGGCCGCCAATTGCACTTCGCCGCCGCTGTGCTCGAAGCCCACCAGCTGCCCGGCGGCGGCTTCTTCTTTGCCGTTAAAGCGCACCCGACCACGCAAAACCACCAGCGACAAGGTATGGCTTTCCGGCACTGCAAGCACGGCTTCATGTCCGGCTTTGAGCACGCCGTCCCACACATTCATTTCGGTATAGGTGCGGGCGGCACCGGCCACACCGGCGTATTCACCGGCAATCAGGCGCACATGTCCGGCATCGTCCGCCAAGGCCACCACGGGGATGTTTTCCTTGGCCAGGTGCTGGTAGTGCGCGGGCACATTTTTGTCTTTGGCGGGCAGATTGACCCACAGCTGCACCATCTCGAACAAACCGCCGCTTTGGCTGAAAGCCTCGGAGTGGAATTCCTCGTGAATAATGCCCGCACCGGCGGTCATCCATTGGACATCGCCCTCTTTAATCACCCCGCCGCCGCCGGCCGAATCGCGATGCGCCACTTCGCCGTGGTAGGCGATGGTCACGGTTTCAAAGCCTTTGTGCGGATGCTGGCCGACACCGCGCGGATGACGGCGCTCGTTAGGCGCAAAATTATAGGGCGCGGCATAGTCCAGCATCAGAAACGGGTCGGTGCCGCGGTCTTCGCCCATATGGGAAAACAGGGGTTGCACCCAAAAGCCGTCGCCGACCCAATGGCGGCTGTTGGCACGGTAGATTTCGCGTACTTGGCGCATGATGGTTTCCTTTATCTTGATTAAATTAATGAACTTGCAGACCGGCGGCCTGTGCGGCGCGCAGCTTGGCCGGGGTGACATCGCTGCCTTCGGCATCAAGCACGGTTACGGTGGACAGCATATTGGTCACTTGGCCGAGCACCTGTGCCAGATAAGCACGGCGCAAGGTGTCACGCTCGGCCAGCTCGGCAGCATTCAGGCCCTCGGTTTTGGCTTTGCGGGCGAGCTCGTTGATGCGGTCCAATTCGGCGATACGCATGATGTTTCCTTTCTGTATATTTCAGGCTGCCTGAAAAATGTTTTCATTAAAAACAGCCGGTTGTTAATCAATCCGGGCAGAAGCGCTGTTAAAAAGATGGGCGTTTGCTGCCTTGAGGTGTATTATACGCAGTACAAACTTTTTAACAAGTACGCACATTTTTTATACTATAAATACCCAACACACAATGAGACTGCGTTGGCTACGCCTTGTCTCACTGCGTGTTGAACAGCTGCCTTTTTTCTTGAAAGCAAACCATGCCCGAACCTCAAGACATTCACGACAACTGCTGCCCGGTCAGCACCACTTTGGATATTATCGGCGGCAAATGGAAGGTATTGATTTTGCACCACCTCAATACCCAAACCCGCCGCTTTAACGAATTGCAAAGGCTGATGCCCGCGGTGACCCAGCGCATGCTGACTTTGCAGCTGCGCGAATTGGAAAACGATGGCATCGTACACCGTGAGGTGTATCCGCAAGTGCCGCCCAAGGTGGAATATTCCCTCACCGAATTCGGCTTAACGCTGATGCCGGTGATTGAGGCCATGCACGGCTGGGGCGTGCAATATGCGGCCGAGTGCGCCAAGCACAAAAAAGCGCCGCAGACGGCGCCGTAGATGTACACAACAAAACAGGCTGCCTGAAAATATGCGTTTTCAGGCAGCCTGTACTGCTTAAATTCAATCCCGCAAACCCTGTGGCGGTTCCGGTGCCACCAGGCGTTTGAGGCCGGTGCCGCTCAAATCGATTTCGGCACCGAAACGCGGGCTGCCGCTGTTCCAATCGGCCACGGCTTCATGCAAAGCCGCGCGGCTGTCGGCGACAAAATTCCACCAAATCACCGTCGGGTGCGGCAAAGGCTCGCCGCCCAAAAGCATAAAATGGCTGCCGGCGGCCACTTCCAGCGTCAGGCGGTCGGCGCTGCCTTCAAAAAACAGCAATTCGTCCGCAGCGGCACGGGTGCCGTCGGCGGCGTTGACGCTGCCTGCAATCACCAGCACTCCGTATTCCCAACCGGCCTCCAAAGCCAGGCTCAGGCTTTGGGCCGTATCTGCCTGCACATCCACCCCCACCAGCGGGCTGTATTGCTGTGTCGGCGCCGTGCGCCCCTGAAAGCTGCCGGTGGTGAGCACATAGCGGACGCCGTCTTCCTGCCATTCGGGCAATTCGGGATAGTGCTGGAAATCGGGCTCGATTTCCTGATTCATCGGCAGCGCAATCCACAGCTGTACCGCATGCAGGCTGTGTATGCCTTCCGGGGTCTGTTCGGTATGGGCAATGCCGCGCCGACTGCCGGTACCGGCGGTCATCAGATTCACCTGCTTGGGGCGGATGAGCTGGCGGAAGCCGAGACTGTCCTGATGCCACACCTCGCCTTCCAGCATCCAGGTAAAGGTTTGCAGATTGGTGTGCGGATGCGCGCCCACTTGCAGGCCGGGGGCATCGGCGGCAAATTGGGCCGGACCGGCATGGTCGAGAAAACACCAGGCACCGATGGTGCGGCGGCGGCCTTGCGGCAGCAAACGCGCCACGGGAATGCCGCCCACGTCTTTGGTACTGGCGTGCAGGGTTTGGATGTTCATTAGGTGTTCCTTGGCTTGGGTAGTGCGACATTATAGCCGTATCTGTGCATGCCGATAGCCAATCCAGATCCTGCAACTGCGCGCAAGATGACTGCTACTCCGTCATTCTGCGCGCAGCGAAGCGCAGTCGCAGAATCAGTTGGCTGTTTTCAGGCTGCCTGAAAAACTTGCACATTAGTCCTAAATCAGACTATAATCACCCATTTAGTACGAATCAAGACTTTTATGGGCGCCCCAAGCTATTTTTCCGACCAGCCCGACTTCCCCACCAAAACCGTGGTGGCGGCGCTGTTTATTGCTGCCTTTTTGGGCTATTTGAACGAAACCCTGCTCAATGTGGCTTTAAGCACGCTGATGGTGGAATTTTCCGTATCCAAACAGACGGTGCAATGGCTGACCACCGGCTTTTTGCTGGTGATGGGTGCGTTTGCGCCGCTCACTGCGGGGGTGCTGCAATGGTTTAAAACCAAAACCATGGCGCTGATGACCTTGGGTATTTTCCTGACCGGCTCGCTGATTTGCGCCGCGGCGGTGAATTTTCCCATGCTTTTGGGCGGGCGCTTGATCCAGGCACTGGCTGCGGCCTGTTCCGTGCCTTTGCTGATTAACGCACTGTTGGCGATTTTTCCGCCCGGCAAGCGTGGCCGCGCCATGAGTTTGGTGGCGGTCATCTTCACCGTTGCCCCCGCCGTCGGCCCCACCCTCTCCGGCATCATTGTCGACACCTTGGGCTGGCGCTATCTGTTTTTGGCCACCACGCCGCTGGTGGTGCTGGCCATGCTGATGATTGCGCTCACGCTGAAACACAATCTGATGACCATTACCCGCCCGCGCATTGATGTGCTGTCGGTGTTACTGTCCATCAGCGGTTTCGGCAGCCTGGTCTATGCGTGCAGCCAGTTTGCCGAGCTGAGCCTGCCGGTCTTTGCCGCGCTGATGCTGCTTTCAGGCAGCCTGATTGGTCTGTTTGTACGCCGCCAGCTGCGCCTCTCCACGCCGCTTTTGGACCTGCGCATTTTGGGCGTGGCCCAGTTCCGCTACACCATGGTGATTATGTTTATCGCCTATTTCCTGTTTTTGGGACTGGAATTGCTGCTGCCCATGTACAGCCAGCAGGTGCTGCTGTTTTCCGCCACCCTCACCGGTTTTGTGATGCTGCCCGTGAGCATTAGCGAAGCCGTGTTCTCTCCCGTTTTCGGCTTTTTGCTGGATAAAAAAGGCGGCCGTCCGGTGTTGTGGAGCGGTGCGCTGATCATGCTTGCCGCCATGGGGCTGATGTGGCTGATTATCGGCGAACACACCCCGGCCTGGCTGCTTTCTGCCGTATTTGCCCTGTTCGGCATAGCCGTGGCCAGTGCCGTGACCGGCGAAACCCACGGTCTCAACCATTTGTCGGGCGAACAAAGTCCGCACGGCACCGCCATGGTCGGCACCATCATGCCGCTGTCCGGTGCGCTGGGGGTGGCGTTTTTTATCGGCGTGACCCGCGTGGGCGAGCAATGGTCGTCACACAGCGAGCCGCGCCTGGCCATGCTCGACGGCGTGCAACTGGCCGTGGGCCTGGGCGCCCTGCTGACCGTGGTGGCTTTGTATATGGCCAGTAAAATCCGCACCGAATACACAATGCAGGGAGCGCCGCATGGGCATCACTAAAACCACCCAAGCCGACGAATTCGGCCGACTGTTTGCCGCCATGGCCCGTTATTACCACGACTGGGCACGCCAGCAGGGCATCAGTTATACCCAGCTGGCGGTCTTGCACACACTGGTGCGCCAAACGCACTGCACGCAGAAACAAATCAGCGACGAATGGTCGCTGCCCAAGCAAACCCTGTCCACGGTGTGCAAAAACTACCTCGACGCAGGCTTGCTGACCGCTGCCGCTACCGACGACAAACGCGAAAAGCAGCTGTCGCTCACCGCCGCGGGGCGCGCCTTGGCCGAACCGCTGATTGCCCGCCTGGAGGCACTGGAACAGCACATCCTCACGCAATTCGGCCATGAGCGCAGCTTGCGGCTGTTGCAGGAATTTGGCGAATTAAGCCGGATTTTTGCCGAGCATATGGAAGCGTAAGGGTAAAAGGCTGCCTGAAGCCTTGGCAGAGCCTGCGCAATACAGCGACAACACGGCTCACGGGTAGGGTGGGCATGCCTGCCCACCATTTTATAGTCATTTAAAATAAGAATGATACGGCGTTGCTGCGCCTTGCCGTACTACCTGTACTGTCTGCGGCTTGCTGCCTTGTCTCATTCTTATTTTATTCGACTATAAGCGGCTGATAATCATAAATATCGGTGGGCAAGCATGCCCACCCTACACCTCCAAAAATGCACCAAAGGCTGCCTGAAACCTATTCAGGCAGCCTTTTCAAGCCGCGTCCCTCAAAACACCGTTTGCCCGCCTATGTTATAGTGCGCCTTCTTGCCACCACCTTCCGCCCTCATGCCTGCCTTCTCCCGCAAAGCCCTGAAAAACGGTCTGGAAGCCGCCTTGATGCTCGCCGTGGTCATGGGTTTCGGACGCTTTGCCTATACAGCCCTCTACCCTTATATGGTCAGTGAGTACCTTATCACCGTCGCACAGGGCAGTTGGGCGGCATCGGCCAATTATGTCGGCTATCTTATCGGCGCCTTGTGGGCTGTGCGCATCCATGGCAAACAAGCACATCTTGTGGCGCTGGCGGCCTTGGCCGGTACGGCTGTCTGTCTGCTGGCATTGTATTTTTTGCAATCGGGTACGGGCATTATCGTCATCCGTCTGTTGGCGGGCATTTTGAGTGCCTTGGGCATTGTAGCCACTTCGATGTGGTTGCTGGGGCAGTGCAAACAGCCGCAGGCGGTACCGATAATGTATGCCGGGGTCGGCTTGGGCATTGCCTTGTCTGCCGAAGGCGTGGTTTGGGGTGTCAGACAAGCCCTCTCTTCGCCGCAAATGTGGCTGGTGCTGGCATTGCTGGCGGTCGGCATTATGCTGTGCGTGCTGCACGGCTTGCTGTTTGAACGCCACCCCGCACAGGAAGCAGCGCCTGCCGCCCGACGTTTCGAGAGCAATATCAGTGCTTACACGCTGATTGTTTTGTACGGTCTGGCCGGTTTTGGCTACATCATCACCGCCACCTACCTGCCTTTATTGGTTAAGCTGGCTTTGCCCGATGCCGATATCGGCCATATTTGGGCGGTGTTTGGCTTGAGCGTCATCCCTTCTTGTTTTATTTGGTATCGGATTTGCCAGCGCTGGGGCTACAGACTGGCCTTAAGCGCCAATATGGCCGTACAGGCACTGGGGGTATTGCTGCCGGTCATCCTGCCCAATATCTGGGGCTATGTGTTCAGCGCCCTGTTGGTGGGTGGCGGGTTTATGGGCACGGTAACCCTAGTAATGCCGCTTGCGCAGCAACTGGCCAAAAACAGCCGCCGCAATCTGATTGCCCTGGCCACCGTGGCCTACAGTATCGGGCAAATTGCCGGGCCTTTGGTTTCAGGCCAGCTGTATCAATGGACGCACAGCTTCCACCTTTCCCTGCTGCTGGCTACAGCCGCCTTGCTGGCCGGCGCTTGGATGGCCTGGAAAAAAGCGACACCGCCCGCTTATGGCTAAAATATAGCCGAAGAATGAGACAAGGCAGCAAGCCGCAGACAGTACAGCTAGTACGGCAAGGCGCAGCAACGCTGTATCATTTCTATTTGGAATGGCTATAACCTTCCTTCGTACCAGACAACACATCCGTATAAAACCAGCGGAATATTGCCCAATCAACCAACCTGACACAGGAGCATCATCATGCCTTATGTAAACGTTAAAGTAACCGGTGGCAGCGAAGCACCCAGCATCGAACAGAAAAAAGAAATTATTCAAGGCATCACAGAGCTTTTGGCGCGTGTATTGAATAAAAATCCGGCCACTACCGTGGTGGTCATCGATGAAATCGATATGGACAACTACGGCCTGGGCGGGCGCAGCATTACCGATGTGCGTCAGGCGGCCAAACAATCACAATAAACCGGGGTAAGCGCAGCGTCACCGGGCCGCTCCCGCCTGTGTTGCGCCCTCTTCCCGACTTGCGCTTTCATGCCTGTCTTGACCCACCCCGCCCACGGAGCACCCCATGCTGACTGAACTGTGGCAGCTCCTCACCAATCGCGCCGATTTTTTCGCCCGGCTCTTGGGCGAGCATTTGCTGTTAAGCGGCATTGCCGCCGCCCTGTCCCTCAGCATCGGCGTGGCGCTGGGGGTGCTGATTTCGGAAAACCGCCGCCTGGCGCCGCTGGTGATGCAGACCAGCAATATCGTCTATACCATCCCTTCCATTTCGCTGTTCGGCCTGCTGATTCCCTTCAGCGGCATCGGCAATACGTCCGCCGTGATTGCGCTGGTGGTGTACGGGCTGCTGCCCATTATCGGCGGCACCCATACCGGCATCAAGCAAATCGATGCCGGGCTGGTGGAAGCGGCCAGGGCGCTGGGGATGGACCGCCGCCAGATTCTGTATTACATCAAGCTGCCGCTGGCTTTTCCGGTGATTTTGTCCGCCACCCGCACCATGCTGGTGATGACCGTGGCACTCACCGGCATTGCCTCGTTTATCGGCGCCGGCGGGCTGGGCGTGGCGGTATACCGCGGCATCACCACCAACAACACCGCCATGACCCTGCTCGGCAGCCTGCTGATTATGCTGATTGCCTTTGTGGTGGATTTTCTCTGCGCCCGTTTGGAACAATCGATTAAATGGAGACAAAACCATGATTAAAAAATCCCTCTGCGGCGGCCTGCTGCTGTCGCTGTGCCTGGCCTTGAGCGCCTGCCAGAAAAATGCCGACACCATCCGCATCGCCACCAAGCCCATGACCGAGCAGTTTATTCTGGCGGAAATGCTGGGCATTTTAATCCAGCAGGAAACCGGCGCCGATGTGGCGATTACCAAAGGCATAGGCGGCGGCACCGCCAATATCCACCCCGCCCTGCTCAAAGGCGAATTCGACCTCTACCCCGAATACACCGGCACCGCCTGGCTGTATGTGTTGAAGCAGCCGCCGCTGGACAATCCCGCCGAATTGCCGGACGCGCTGCAACAGCAGTATCAGCAGCAATACCGGCTGCAATGGGTGGGCCTCTACGGCTTTAACAACACCTTCGGCCTGGCCGTGCGCCGGGAATCGGCACAGGAACACCGCCTCAACAGCTATTCCGACCTCGCCGCCGCCAGCCCGCAACTGGTATTCGGCGCCGAATACGATTTCTTTGAACGCGACGACGGCTACAACGCCCTCACCCAAGCCTACGGCTTGCAGTTCAAAGCACGCAAAGACCTAGACATCAGCCTCAAATACCAGGCGCTCACCGGCAAGCAGATTGATGTGGTCAGCATTTCCACCACCGACGGCGCCCTGGCCAACCCGGATATCCAAGTGCTGAGCGACGACAAGCATTTCTACACCGATTACCACGCCGGTACCGTGGTGCGCAGCGACACCCTGCAAAAACACCCCAAGCTGAAAGATGCTTTGCTGAAAATGGAAAACCTGATTAGCGAGCAGGACATGGCCGCAATGAATAACGCCGTGGAAAACGAAGGCCAGGACGAACACACCGTGGCGCGGGCGTTTTTGCAGAGCAAGGGTTTGTTGCGGGAGTAGGCTTTCAACCGGCATTCATGTCCGGCTTGCCATGGGATATGGGGTTTCAGGCTGCCTGAAAATACAAAACAGATTCTGCGACTGCGCGCAGAATGACGGGCTTGCAGTCCGTAGGTCGGATACTTGTATCCGACACCCACTGCTGAAACCTTAAGCATCAGTCGGATACAAGTATCCGACCTACACCCTCTTTCAGGCAGCCCTGGAAACCCAAAAACGCTGTTTTCCACAAGGAAAACAGCGTTTTTGATAAACACAGCCTCAATATTTCAAAACTTGGCCTTCCCGTGGCACGGCCACACGGTCGCCGAAACGGTTTTGGCGCACAAATGCACGCATATCGCGGCTGCTGACCGTGGCATGGTTCACCGCATCCATATGCACGGTAATGATATGCGCCTGTGGCAGGCGGGTGTACGCCTTGGCCACATCCGCCGTACCCATGATGATGCCGCCGGGCACACCGTCCAGTTTGGCATCGCCGGTATTCAACACCAGCACATCGGGACGGTAACGCAGCAAGGCCGCATCCACTGCCTCATTCCATACCGTATCGCCGACGATATACAGCGTTTTTTCATTATCCGCCTGAAACACCACGCCCATGGCATCGCCCAGCATTTCTGCCAGCAGCGGCATGCTGTACATGGCATCGGTGCCGTGCTGGCCGCCGGTTTTCGATAATTTCACGCCTTTGAATTCGGTTTGTTTGCCCAATACGCGCACATCGCTGAAACCTTGGGCGCGGATGGTTTGCGCATCGCCGGCATTTTGCACAAATACGGGTATGTTTTTCGGCAGCGCTTTTTGTGCCGCTTCATCCCAATGGTCGTCATGGGTATGGGTGACAATCACCGCATCCACCCCGCGCAGCACTTCATCCGGCTTGGGCTGCATGTCAATCAGCGGATTGCGCTGCCGGCTGTTGACCGTACCGGCAAATCCGGCATAACTGCCCTTGGGCGCCAAATAGGGGTCGACCAGAAAAGTGGCGCCGCCGTAGCTGATTTTGGCGGTGGCATTGCGGATATGCTGGTAATCAAAAGCGTGGGCACCGGCGGCCATGCCCAAAGTCAGGGCAAACAAGAGTGTTTTGGCGATATTCATCATCATTGCCTTATGTGTGGGTCGTTAATGTGCGCATTGTAGCGGCTCGGCAAAATCGGTATAGTGGCCCGTATGCCAACAAACGCAATAATCGGGCCAAATCATGTCTGTTCCCAAAATCGCGCTGCTGTTTCACCCGCGCATCCCCCTGTTTCATTTTTCCGTGCCGCATATGGTGTTTGGCGACCTGATCCCCGGACAAAAACTGTTTGAACTGTATGTGCTGCATACCGCCAGCCTTGATGCGGCTGCCGTAACCGTGCCCACCGACGGCGGCTTGGAACGGCTGCCTGAAATGGATATGCTTATTGTGGCCGGTTGGCACGATGTGACGCAGCCGCCCGATACGGCCTTTCAGGCAGCCCTGTGCGCCGCTTATGCGCGCGGCGCCACCCTGGTGGGCTTGTGCTACGGTGCCTATGCGCTGGCCTATTGCGGTTTGCTGGACGGCAAACGCGCCGCCACCCACTGGCTGGGCGAGCAGGATTTCAGCCGCCGCTTTCCCCGTGTCGCGCTCGACAGCAATGCCCTGTATGTGGACGAAGGCCGAATCATCACTTCGGCCGGCACTGCCGCCAGCTTGGACTGCTGCCTGCATATCGTACGCAAATACCACGGCAGCCGCATCGCCAACAAAATTGCCCGCATTATGGTGGTACCGCCGCACCGCGAAGGCGGCCAAGCGCAATACATCGAAGCGCCCATGCCCATAGACCGCAAAAACAACGACATCAGCGCACTGCTGGACCAAATCCGCCAAAATCCGCAACAGGTCTACCGCATCGACAATATAGCCGCACAGCTGGCCATGAGCCGCCGCAGCTTCACCCGTCATTTTCACAAAGCCACCGGCACCAGTTTCAGCCAATGGCTGATATTGGAACGGCTGGCGCACAGTCTGGAGCTATTGGAAAACTCATCCCTGCCGATTGAGCATATTGCCGAACAAAGCGGCTTCGGCAGCGCCGCTGCTTTTCGGGCGCATTTTCAACAACGTTACGGCATCAGCCCCAAACAATGGCGTAAACAGTTTCAGGCTGCCTGAAAATTAAAAACGCTGTTTTCCACAAGGAAAACAGCGTTTTTTTATCAACCGTATTACAAGCTCGGATAATCAATATACCCCTGCTCGCCACCGCCAAACATGGTATTGCGGTCGGCCTGATTCAATTCGGCGTCCAACTCAAAACGTTTGGGCAAATCCGGGTTGGCCAGAAAAGCCACGCCATAGGCTATCAGACCGGAAATTTGGCCCGTTCCGGCACAGATTTTCACCTTGGGCTTAGCCCATCTGGCCAATTGCGCGCTGCTGTATCCCGTGTTGGCTTTCGGTGTGGGCGCAGCCATCCGCCGCCGTCCGCATTGGGCCCGCGGCATCAGCCGCCTGTCCGGTGTGGCCATGATGCTGGTGGCGGTATCGCTGCTGCTGGAGCAAATCACTGTTTTTCAGGCTGCCTGAAAAACCGCCTGAACACCTGCAATAATGCGTGCAACACCGGCCCTTGCGGATGACTGCGCGACACCAGGGTGCCGACGGGCACAAACACGTCGCTGCTTTCAAAATCCAAATCCAGCACCACCAATTCGCCTGCCTCCACCGCCGCATCGGCGAGCAAATCCGGTATCACCGTCCAGCCCATGCCCTGTTTGGCCATGTCCAGCAACACCGTGTGGCTGTTGGCATAACAAAACTGCGCGCTGATGCGGTCGCTAAACCACAGCTCGCGCTGCTGCCGGTCCTGATACACCAGCTGGCGGTGCGCCTTGAGCACTTCGGCGCTGATGCGCCCATCCGTCTGCGCCAAAGCATGCTGCGGCGACACCACGGTCAGCACCGGGCGGTGGCCGAGCAGGACAAAATCGAAGTCGTTTTTAAAATCACTGCTTAAATACACCAGCCCCAGCTGCGCCCGCCCGGCGCCGACCATCTCTTCCGCTTCAAACGTGGACGCGGCCAAGATATTAAAATTTGTGATGGGATATTGCGCACCCAGCCGGTGTATCTCACCCAACAGCGCCGCCCCCAGCAGGCTGTCGTCACACACCAGCGTCAATTCGCTCTCTTGAGCACGCGCCAAGGCATCAATTTTCTGGTCGAGCTGGTTTTTCTGCAGCATCAGCGCCTGTGCCAAAGGCAGCAAAGCACGGCCTGCCGGGGTCAGCACCGGCTTGTGGGCACTGCGGTCAAACAATTCCTGTCCCACATCGATTTCCAGATTGGCCACCGCCTGACTGATGCCCGACTGCACCCGCCCCAATTGGCGGGCGCTGGCGGAAAACGAACCGGTTTCGCACACGCTTAAGAAAATACGCCATTGCTCCAAACTGTACATTGCCCACTCCATCATGATTGGTGATGGATTCTAACTTGGGCACCACTCTGTTTCCAAGCATAATCGGCGCTCTGTTTTTCGGGAGCACCTACTATGAATTTAAGCGAACGTCTGTTGCATGCCGTGCTGTTTGAAGTGGGCGCCGTGGCCGTGGCCAGCAGTGCGGTGCTGGTATTCAGCAGCAACACCGCCGCCACCGCCATCGGCGCCAGCGTGGTCATGGCCGTGATGGCCATGGTGTGGAATTTTGTGTTCAACTACTTTTTCGACAAGGTATTTACCGGCAAACGCGAGCAGCGCAGCCTGCAACTGCGTATCGGCCACACCCTGGCGTTTGAAGCCGGGCTGCTGCTCTTTACCGTGCCGGTTTTGGCCTATCTGCTGCAACTGACCCTGTGGCAGGCGCTGTGGGCAGACATCGGCCTGACCGTGCTGATTACCCTGTATGCACTGGTGTTTAACTGGGCTTATGATGTGTTGCGGCTGCGCTTTATCCAAACCGGCGCGTGATAAAAAAACGCTGTTTTCGTGATTGAAAACAGCGTTTTGAGCAATATTGTCACGCAGCCGCAAAATCACCCGTTCTGCCAGTCTTCAAAACGCAAACCCGCCACCCGGGCAAACTCCTGGGTATTGTGGGTAATCAAAACCAGCTCCTGTGCCACGGCCTGCCCCGCCAGCAGTACATCATATGCGCCTATGGGCGTACCCCGGCGTTTCAACTCGGCACGAATTTGCCCGGCTTGATATGCGTCTTGCTGATTAAAAGGCAGGATTTCAAACGGCAGCTGTTCCAGCGTCTGCACATTCTGTGCCACTTTCCGGCTGTTGTAGGCACCGAAAGCCAACTCAAAATAGACAATACTGGACAGGGCAAAATCACTGGGGCGGTATTGGTGCAAACGGGCCATCATCGTCGGGTGTTTGTTGCTGATGGCAATCACCGCGTTGGTATCCAGCAAATACTTCACGCCCCGTCTCCCCAATCCCGCTCCTGCTCCGGTTCCTGACGCAGTTCATCAATGACTTGCGCCATACTGTGGTCAAATGCGGGCAAATCATCCAGCCAGCCCCAGTCTTCGCTGATAGGCTCAATAATGACCTGCTTGCCCTGCTTACGGATATTGACCAGCCTGCCTTCAAACCGAAACTCCTTGGGCAGGCGCACGGCTTGCGAATTGCCGCTCCAAAACAGTTTTGCTGTGGCCATGGCAGTACTCCTTTAAATAGATACGTTTCGTATATCTTAACAAGGTCGCGGCAGCCGGGCAAATGGTTTTTGCTCAATACTTTAGGGCGCAGCAATGCTGTATTATCCCTATTCCGTGCCACCCTCCGGCGGTTACACGCACCAAAAGCCAAAGTAAAACGTATCTTATCGAATTGATTTTAAAAATCCATGATTTAAAATAGGCAGCGCCTTGCCACATAAGCACGGCCTCGTTTCCATTGATTAAGCAAACAATCTTCCCGACACATACGAACCGACATGAACAGTAGAATCGACAGTTTCCGCGCGCCGATGGTGACCGCCATCGGTATTATTCTGGGCTTTGTGCTCGCCTTTATGGGACGTTGGGTCACCGAGCCCAGTGCCGACCGCACCGTGGTCCATATCAGCGACTGGTTTATTGCCGTCGGCTTTTTTATCGGCATTGTTCTGCTGCTGGTTGCCCTGTACCGGATACTCAACAACCGCGTTCCCGGCAACCGCGAACGCGCCTATTATTTCCGTACTTTGCAGATTTTTATGCTGGGGATTATCTGTTCTTTCGGCGGCACTTTTATGGCCATTGTGCAGCAGATATTGTTTTAGAGCGCATGGGCATTGCGTGCATGCTGTTTTTCAGGCAGCCTGAAGCGGATGATGTGCCCTAATGCCTCACCCCACCCCTATCTACCCGGGAGAAAACCATGTTCAAAGCCCTGCTCATCACCCAAAACGACGGCCAATACCGTGCCGCGCTCACCGACATCGACGAAGCCCAACTGCCCGAAGGCGACGTATTGGTGCAAGTCACCCATTCTACCCTCAATTACAAAGATGCGCTGGCGATTACCGGCCTGTCGCCGGTGGTGCGCCGCTTCCCCATGGTGGCGGGCATAGATCTGGCGGGTACGGTGCTGGAAAGCGCCAGCGATGCCTTCCAGCCCGGTGATGCGGTCTTGCTCAACGGCTGGGGCATAGGCGAAACCCATTGGGGCGGCCTGGCGGAAAAAGCACGCGTGAAAAGCGAGTGGCTGCTGCCGCTGCCGCACAATATCAGCGCCGCCCAGGCCATGGCCGTCGGCACTGCCGGTTATACCGCCGCGCTGGCGGTGTTGGCGGTGCAAGACCACGGCATCACTCCCGCGCATGGTCCGGTATTGGTGACCGGCGCCAACGGCGGTGTCGGCAGTTTTGCCACCGCCTTGCTGGCCAAGCTGGGTTATCACGTCATCGCCAGCACCGGCCGTCCGAGTGAGCAGGATTATCTGCGCACGCTGGGCGCCCGCGACATCATAGACCGCGCCGAATTGGGCGTACCGGGCAAACCGCTGATGAAAGAGCGTTGGGCGGCAGCGGTTGACAGCGTCGGCAGCCACACGCTCGCCAATGTCTGCGCCAGCACCTATACCCACGGCGTGGTGGCGGCCTGCGGTTTGGCGCAAGGCATGGATTTTCCTGCCACTGTGGCGCCGTTTATCTTGCGCGGCATTGCCCTGCAAGGCATAGACAGCGTGACCTGCCCCATGCCGCAACGCCGCCGCGCCTGGCAGCTCTTGGCCGAACACACCGACCCGGCCTTGCTGGCACGCATCAGCAGCGCCGAAATCCCGCTGGCCGATGCCCTTGAATACGCGGGCAAACTGCTCAAAGGCGAAATCCGCGGGCGGGTGGTGGTGAAGATTTAATGATGTGGCTTCAGGCTGCCTGAAAACATGCTTGAGCCAACAAACAAAAAAAGCGCTGTTTTCACATGAGAACGGCGCTTTTATATCCATTAAAAAATTAAATCTAAAGTAAAAATATCAGTAATGCCGTAGGTTGGGTCGCCAGACCCAACACTTGTCAGGACTTTTAGAAACGTTGGGTCTACGACCCAACCTACGCAATCTGACTATGTTAAACTAAGCACCTGAACTAAGCTTGGAGACTGCCATGCCGCCCACCGATATTCAGCAAATCAACATCCACGAAGCCAAAACTCATTTGTCGCGCATTATCGAAGAAGTCAAAACCCTGCATACGCCGGTGATTATTGCCAAAGCCGGCAAGCCGCAGGTGAAAATCGTGCCCTTGGACGATGACCTGCCTGCCAGCCGTTTCGGCTTTATGCCCAAGCAAAACGTGCCCGATGATTTCGATACCTTGTTTGCCGATGAAATTCAGGTGCTGTTCGGGGGCGACGGGACATGAAGATTTTGATGGACACCCATGTGCTCTTGTGGCTGGCTTTTGATGAAAAGCACAAACTCTCCCCTTTGTCCGTAGCCTTGCTGGATGATTTCGCCAACGAGCTGTATTTCAGCTTGGTCAGTCTGTGGGAAATCGCCATCAAATCCGGCTTGGGCAAATCTGATTTTGCTGTGGATGCGGCACTGCTGCACAAAGGTTTGCTCAGCGTCGGCTGCCGTGAATTACCGATACAGCTGCCGCACATCACCCAATCCGCCGCCCTGCCTATGCTGCACAAAGATCCGTTTGACCGCTTGCTGCTGGCACAGGCACAAGTGGAGAACCTGCATTTCTTAAGCGCCGATGCGCGTATTCATGAATACGGGTTGCCGTTTATTATCAAGGCTTAGAAATGGCTGCCTGTCCTAACGCAAATCTGCCCACTTTTTCTGCCCGATAAGCATGCGCTTCACTTTTCGCACATCCTGGCGCCCGGTTTGGATCAATGCCGCATTTTTACTGTTGTTGCTGGTGTTTATGGCCAGGGTTTATCCCATCATGAACGGGTTTGCCTTTGCAGTGTGGCTGTTGTTTGTGGGTGTCAATGCAGTCAAACTCTGGCGTGTGCTGGTTTTGAAGTATCAGGGCGAATTTTTGCTTTTGGACGGGCAAGGCATCCGTTTGCGCCACCGCAGCTTGCTCCACCGCAGCTTGCTCCGTACCGGCGAATACCGTCTGACTTGGGCAGAGTGCCGTTATGCCTATGCGCTCGAACAGGAATATTTGCACAAACAGCAAACTCTACACATTATATATAGCAAATCCAATGGCGGGCTGGCACGGTTCGCGCTGGATGTATCGCATATGCAGCTGGCCGATAACAGTGTCGGCTACCGTTTGCAGCAGGCACGCGCGATAGCGGCGGCCATCAATACGCGCGTCTTGCCGCGGCAGCCGTTTTTTCCACAGCAAACCTTACTTGAACTGACCCGCTCACACGAATGGGTGATGCATCTGCCTTTTTACCGCCCGGGATGTTTGATCGGCTTGCTTGCCTTAGTCCTGATGGCGATGATTACAGCCTTTGTCATAGGTTTGTTCAAGCATCCTGAAAGTTTTGTGGTCTTCCTGTTTTTGGCGTCTTTTATGTTGTTGTTATTGGGTATTATGCTGCGGGCAACGCAGAACAGCTGGCATCGTGAATACATGGTGTGCCGCCAACCGGAAACCATTCGTGCCGATGCCCAAGGTCTGCATATTTGGCAATACGGCATGCCGCGCGACCAAAGCCTGCTGTTGCCGTGGCCGCAAATCCGCGGCTACCGTACTTTTGTCACCAACATCAATAGAGATTTTTTCAATCCTACTCATGCCGTCCTCTGCCTGGCCGTTCAGCCGCATCCGCATGTCAACTTTCTGTTTGAAATCACTTTACGCATGCAGGGGCGAAGCAGCGCCGAAAACACGCGCATGCTTAAAGAAATCGCCAATATCGTACGCCTGTACAGTGCCTCGGGTATCCAGCCTTATTCATACAAGCAGCTGCCATTGCCCTGCTTGGAATTGGGTGTGGATGAGTTGGGCGGTTTCTGAAGGTCTCCGGTCAGTATGTATAGTCATTTAAAATAAGAATGATACGGCGTTGCTGCACCTTGCCGTACTATTTGTACTGTCTGTCCCACGGGACTTCGCTGCGCTCGCGGCTTTTTTGCTGCCTTGTCTCATTCTTATTTTAGTCGACTATATCTATTGGATCTGGCGCTCCAATGGAAACACAAAACAGATTCTGCGACTTCGCTGTCGCTACGCGCAGAATGACAGGACTGCTGTCATCCTGCGCGCAGTCGCAGGATCTTGAGAAAGATAATGTACCTTATCAAAGTAAACTTATGTTTTTATATTATTTTGAATGGGCATTACACCCTGCAAACCCAAGCCCGTTCAGGCTGCCTGAAAACCAAAAAACGCTATTTTCTCAAATAAAACAGCGTTTTGCCCTATTCAAAAACCCGTTACCGGTATGACCGCTTATTTGGCCGCAACGGTAAACCGTTGGTGCAGATGCGCTTTGTTTTCGGCGTCGTCGGCAATGGCAATCGCCAAATCAGCCACGCTGATGCCTGCGGGGGCATCGCCTGCCATCAGCAAATCGTCGCCGCCCAAGCGGTATTCGCCGGTGCGCTCTTCACTGTAACCCGCAGTCACACCCAACAGCGCGGGCGGGGAAACAAAGGCCCAGTTCACATCTTTGCGCGCCTGCAAGTCTTGCAGCAGTTTGCGGGCGGCGTCGGCGCCGTCGAAAATCTCTTTCGGGAACTCGGGGGTGTCAATTAACTGCACACCGGGCGCCACATACAGGCTGCCCGCACCGCCCACCACCAGCAGATAGGGCACGGCAGCGGCTTTGGCGGCTTCAACAATGGCATTGGCACCTTGGGTAAAGTCGGCGCCGATATTGGGATTGTCCCAGCCGGGGTTAAACGCAGACACCACGGCATCTGCGCCCTTGAGCTGTTCGGCCAATTCGGGGCTGTTGACATCCACGGCCACGGCTTGGATATTGGCGGCTTGCTGCACTTTGTCGGCGCTGCGGGCAAAAGCCACTACCTGATGCTTGCGTGCGGCCAATTCTGCGACCACGGCTTTGCCGACATATCCGGTGGCACCTATCACTGCGATTTTCATCATAAAACTCCTTATGTTCGATTGTTCAAAAAAGTACTGCTGTGTCGATGGGTGCCATTATAGTGAAATAATCCATATAATAAAGCCTTCATTTCGAGCATATCTATTTCATAATTTGAAACAATGGACCGACTCACTGCCATCAAAGTCTTTTTGGAAGTGGCCGCCAGCGGCAGCTTCAGCGCCACGGCCGACAAATTGGAACTTTCCCGCCCCATGGTCAGCCGCCATATCGCGCTGATGGAAAGCTGGCTCAATGCGCGGCTGTTGCAGCGCACCACCCGACAGGTCACGCTCACTGACGCGGGCGAGCAGGCGGTGAAATACTGCCGCCAGATTCTGGAGCTGGCCGAACACGCCGAGCAGGAAACCGGCAGCGGGGACGGCGAATTGCACGGCACCGTGCGCATCGGCTGCGGGCTGTCGTTCGGTAACACCCATCTGGCGGCGGCCATCAGCGACTTCCAGCGCCTGCACCCCAAGCTGCACATCCGCCTGCATTTCAGCGACGAAACCCTGAATATGGTGGCCACGCGCACCGATTTGGCCATCCGCATCACCGCCAGCCCAGACCCCGCGCTCTACGCCCGCAAACTGGCGCCCTGCCGCTCGTGGCTGGTGGCCACGCCCGACTATCTGGCGCAATACGGCACCCCGCAGACGCCGGAGGATTTAAGCCGCCACCGCTGCCTGGCGCACGAAAATGTCAACCGCACGGTGTGGAAATTCGGCCGCAACGGCACTTGGCAAGACATACAGCCCGATTGCCCGCTCACCGTCAACGAAGCCACCACGCTCTTGCACGCGGCGCTGGCACACAACGGCATCGCCATGCTGCCGCGCTATTTGTCGGACGCTTATCTGGCCGACGGGCGCCTGGTGGCGGTATTGGCCGATTGGCAGCTGCCCGAGCACAGCATTTACGCGCTCTACCCATCCAAAGACAAGCTGCCCCAAGCCGTGCGCGCACTGCTGGATTTTTTGGCGGAGCGCTTTGCCGGGCGGGATTGGTGATAAAAAACGCTGTTTTCTTAATGTGAAAACAGCGTTTTTGTATTTTCAGGCAGCCTGGGCTCTTTGCAAAACTGCTTTCAGGCAGCCTGAAACCCCGTCACACCCCCGACTGCCCGTCGGCACACGGCCTGCGGTAATAGATGACGATACCGGCCAGCTCGGTGGCGTCTAAGAATCCGTCTTGGTCGCGGTCGAGCTTGGCAAAACCCGCCGCATTCCCCAAACCGGCCACCAAGGCAAAATCTTCCAAGTCGGCATTAAGCCATTCGTCCAAGCCGAGCTTGTCGTCACCGTCTTTATCGTTTTGCTGCACAAAGGCAAATTGAGGCAGCATTTCCGTGCAGGCATAAGCCGTCTGGGCACTCAAAACCACGGCCAAACCCGCCGCCGCAAGCCATTTTTGGTTCATATATACTCCTTGCTTAAACCGTTATTGATTGGGAGGCCGGACTACAACACCGCCCTCACCCGTTTCAAAAACAACTCCGCCGCTTTCGACATGGGGCGGTAGCACTGTAATTTTTTGCATCATATTTGATGCTTGTCGGTTTGCTTTAGCCTTGCAAATCCCGCATATGCATCAATTGGCACACCTCACCCTGTATGTCCAGGCGGTAAACCACGGTGTTATACATGGGCAGGGCGGTTTGGAAACGGCGGAATTGCTGTTTGTCTTGCAGCGTGTCGGCACGGCCGCCCAACAGCTGCCAGGCAAGCATGCCGATCCAAATGCCGTGGCCGAAAAAGATGCTGTCCGGCGCAAATGAGTCGAGTGTATTTCTGAAATCCGCCACCCGGCGGTAAAAATCCAGGAAACTGTCGGCATCCGCACCGTCCCGGTGTGCGGGTGCGGCGGTTTGCCAATAGTGCTGCGCCAACAGCGCCCGCTCTTCGCCGAGCATGCCTGCCACCGTCGGGTAGCTCAGGCAGGCAAATTCCCTGAGTGTCGGCAGGGTGTGGGCGGGCAAAGCATAGCCTTGCTGAAAAACCGCCGCAGTTTGCTGCGCTCTGAGCAGCGGTGAGGCATAAATTGCGGCAGGTGCGGCCTGTTGCTGCCGCCAGCGTTGCAGCAGGTTTTGTGCCTGCGCCATACCCAGGTCGGTCAGCGGGATTTCGGCGTCGGGCATGGATTTGGCACCGGTATTGGCCAGGCTTTGGCCATGGCGGACAAAGTAAAGCGATTTTTTCATAAGGGCATCCATCTGAAGCAAATGCAGACAGGGGGCATTTTAGGGAGGTTTGTCGTCGTCATCAAAAGCGTTATAGTCGAATAACGCAGAACGGGATAAGGCAGCGATCCGCAGATAGTACCGAGCTGATTTTGTTGCCGCTTTGGCGGATTACAAATATCGCTCTCTTCGAGCCTGGCACAGTAACGCCGTATTGTTCTGTGTTAAATGACTATATAGCGCTTTATTTCAACACCGCCCTCACCCGATTCAAAAACAATTCCGCCGCTTTCGACATGGGGCGGTATTTCTTCCAGGCCAGATGGCTTTCCACTTCCAGAAGCGGCTCAAACGGGCGGAATGTTAATGCGCTCTCTGCCCCCGTATTGGCCAGCTTGTCCAAGCCCAGCGCGCAGCCTATGCCTTGTTCCACCATCAGCGTGGCGTTGAAAATCAGGTTGTAAGTGGCCACCACGTCCAACTCCGCATAATCGTATTTCAGCCAGCGCGACAGAAAATCGCCCACTTGGTCTTGCCGCGACGAAATCAGCGGCAGGCCGCGCAAATCCTGCGGTGCAATGCTTTCCTTGGCTGCCAGCGCATGGTCTTTGCGCATCAGCACGCCCCAAATGTCTTTTTCAGGCAGCCGGATGCTTTCATACGCATTCACATACGCCCCTTCCATCAACAGCACGCCGAAATCGAGCAGGCCCTGGTCCAGCTTTTCCATGACATCGTTGCCGTCGGCGCTGATGATGTGCACCTTCACCTGCGGATAATCCTGCTGCAATTGGTGCAGGATATAAATCAGATGCCGCATCACCACGGTTTCGCCGCAGCCGATATAAATCTCGCCGCTCACCGCTTCGCTGGAAGGCTTGAATTCCTGCTCGGTTTTGGCCACCAGCGCCAAAATCTCTTCGGCACGGTGGCGCAGCTTTTCGCCGTCTTCCGTGAGCGTGATTTTGCGGCTGCCGCGCACAAACAGCTGCGTATCGAGCCGGTATTCCAAATCCGCCAGCTGGCGCGACAAAGTGGGCTGGGTTAAATGCAGATACTCCGCCGCCGCCGACACCGAGCCGGTTTTGGCAAGAGCGAGAAAATAGCGCAGGGCTTTGATGTCCATGCATGGCTCCATGTATGCTTTTTAAGCATAGTTTAGCATAGATAGAAAGTATTATTCATAATTCCAATACACCTCTATACTGCACGCCAATACACCGGCAACAGGAAACAGCCATGAAAACATTGGGTTTGATTTTGGGTTTATTGCTAACCGCCACCCCCGCCGCCGCACAGGAGAAAACCATGAACATCCGTTTTATTGCCAACGGCCAAAGTATCAACGCCACACTGGCAAACAGCCCGGCGGCGCAGGACTTTTACCGCATGCTGCCGCTGGAATTGGAATTGTCCGATTACGCAGGCGCGGAAAAAATCAGCTATCTGCCGCGCAAACTGGATGTGCGCCAAGCGCCCGCCGCCGTGGCGGCCAAAAGCGGCAACATCAATTATTACGCCCCTTGGGGCAATCTGGCGCTGTTTTACAAAGCGCATGAAAAATCCCGCGGTCTGGTGCATCTGGGCAGATTCGACGGTGATTTTTCCGCCCTGCTGGGCAAACACAAAACCACCGTGCGTATTGAAAAACGGCCGTAACATAACATTCATCAGGCTGCCTGAAAGGGTTTCAGGCAGCCTTTGTTCAATTCATTACTGATTGAATTAAATAAAAAATGCTGCCTTGCCCAACAAAACAGCATTTTTAATTAATCAGATAAAATCCTGCATTAAGTCATCAATCAGCGCTTTTACAGGGCGAATTTCTTTGATATAGGTAATACCGTTACCCACAGAAATATAACCGTTTTCAAGGTCGCCTTCGAGCATTCCGATACGCATTCCTACTGTTCCTTGCATTAGAGCTTGTGCTTTCTCACCTCGCACGGGGTCGGTGTTGTCTTCGGCTACCATTTTGTGTGCCAACTGTGTAGGTAGCGAACGGTAAAACGAATTTAACATATTGATACGGAAAATCATTTGATCTTCGGCAGTCATATCCACCAACATTTGCTTTACATTCTCTGCCATTCGACTTTCTTCAGTCGCCAAAAACGCCGTACCGATATACACGCCCTCTGCACCCAAGACAAAGGTTGCCCGTACGCCACGAATATCGGCAATGCCGCCTGTTGCCATCACAGGAATATTCACCGCATCGGCTATGTGGCTTATGGCTGAAAATGTCCCAATCGGGTTGCTCGGTACGCTTCCTCCCTCGTCAAAACCTGTGGTTACAATCACATCAGCACCCAAACGCTCGGCTTCTTTACTGCTTTCGATGGTAGGATTATAAGCACGATAGATGATTTTTACGCCTGCCTCTTTGAAAGTTCGGAACAATTCGGGGTCAAGCACCACATTGATAAGCACCACAGGCACTTTTTCCTCTAAAAGCAATTGCTTCATCGGCTCGATCACGGCTGGATTTTCCGAAATATACACCGGCACAGCAAAAGGCTTGTCGGTCAGTGCTTTGATTTTGCGAATTTCCGCTCGCATACGGTCTATCACTTCTTCGGTGGAAGTGGGATTGGTGGTTTGCCCTGCGTGCGGCCCAAGCATGCCCAAACCACCGGCATTGCTTACCGCGGCGACGAGTTTGGCATCGGTCATCCAGCTCAT
Source organism: Neisseriaceae bacterium HSC-16F19 (assembly GCF_024171525.1). Lineage (GTDB taxonomy): Bacteria > Pseudomonadota > Gammaproteobacteria > Burkholderiales > Neisseriaceae > JALJZY01. Next base: position 2,806 of record NZ_JALJZY010000009.1, on the reverse strand, counting down.
AGCGGCTTGAATGATAGGATATTTTATGCCCAAAATTTCGGGAATACGGGATTGAAATTTCATCATGATTGACTCTTAATTAAAGGGAATGTGTACATTATAGATGTTCCAAAATTAAATATGAATGGTGTAAAATAAGAAGATATTTTTCAAAAATGGAAAGATAATGAATTTAAATGCCGTGCGTATGTTTGTCGATGTGGTGCAAACAGGCAGTTTTTCTAAGTCTGCGGTTAAGCTTGCCATTCCCATAGCCACGTGACGGCGAATAGCGCGTGCAGTGGCTTGATCAGTACCCTGTGCGCGTCCCAAGCCCAAATCGACGCGATTGGGATACAAACTCGCCAAGGTACCGTATTGTTCTGCCACGATAAAAGGCGAATGATTGGGCAACATCACCCCACCGACACCCACACGAATGCAATTCGTCTTAGTTTTTTTCTATGTGTCCTATGTTGCCTTTGTGTTTAAATGAAAAATGAATTTTTTGTAAGAATTTTCAAGTTGTAACTTAATATTATTCCACAAAGATTTTATTAAAACCGTTTTTACATTATTGGTTTTTACTATTTCTGTCGGCAAATGTAGGTTTATAATTTCAATCCCACAACCTTAGAGTATGGTCTAATGTTATAATTTTGGGGAAAATTTATAAATTATTTGGAAACAAAAAAAGCCATTCTTTTTAAGAATGGCTTTCATTTTACTGCTCGATTGCGAATTCAAAACTTTTTTGGATGACTTTTAAGGCCTGTGGAGAATCGCTTTCTTCAAATCCGTGGGTGAATATACCTTCGCTGATGGGTAGTATCATCAACTGATTTTTAACGCCTAATTCGGTCAGGCGGCGGGCAAAAAGTTCGGCTTGATTGGCAAAACTTCCGTGATTTCCGTCCGAAATAAATGTGGGCGGAAAATCTGCTGTTGCGTTTTTCAACGGGCTGTTTTCTTCATAATTTGGGTGTCCTGCTTCACCGAGATAACTCATGGTAACACTGTCAAATACCAAATCATTAAAATTGTTTCCCGAATTAATTTGCGAACCTTCAAAAAGAGCTCCGTAAAATATCGTAGCTTGGAAATTTTCTTTACTCAAAACCACTTTTACACCTACTTTTTGAGCGTATTCGGGGTTTAGTTGCGTGTTGATGTATTGTGCGGCTAAATTTCCCCCAGCACTTGCCCCTGAAAATACGATTTTGTCCATTGAAATTCCGTATTTCTTGCCGTGATTGAGCAAAAATTCTACCGATTGGGCAAACTGATGAAGCTGAGAAGGATAGCGATTTTCGGGCGTCATTCCGTAGGTAATTGCCACCACATTGTAGCCTTTTTCCAAGAAAAGTTTAAACATAAATTCTCTACCTGGCGATGGCATCGTTTTGTCGCCTGCTGCCCAACCGCTTCCGTGGGTGTAAAACAAAGTCGGAGCGTTTTCCTTACCCGATAAATATAGGTCTAAAAAACTGCGTTTGTAATCGCTACCATATTGAATATCATTGATATAAGTAAATCCGTTCCAATCTTGTTTTTCGATAGGTTTGGGTTGGTCGTAGGATTTATTGTCGTAGCCCGTTACACTTTGCACGAATTTTACATACAAATCCGTTTGTTCTAATGTGAATGGCGGGGTAGCCACCGTTTCTTTATTGCCTGTACCTAAGTTACCGATTTTCATAAATTTCACCTTATGTTGAATGTTTGCAATAGGCGTATTATAAGTGTTTCAATTTTAAATAGTAATAGTGTAAAATAAGAAGATATTTTTCAAAAATGGAAATCTTATGAATCTAAACGCCGTGCGCATGTTTGTGGATGTGGCGCAAACAGGCAGTTTTTCTAAGTCTGCGAGTAAACTTGATATTCCGATAGCCACATTAAGCCGCAATATCAGCGAACTGGAGAAATCACTCAACTGCCAACTGCTTATCCGCCACAAAACAGGCGTCAGCACCACGGTTGCAGGACAGCGTTTTTACGAGCAAAGCCTTGGCGGTATTGAGCAATTATTGATTGCCGAGCGCAATCTTAGTGATGACGAGCAAAACTTAAGCGGTCAGCTGCGCATTGCCACACCGCCGTCATTTTCACCTGCTTGGGATGTCATAGCCGCATTTTCACGCGCTTATCCCAACGTGGCGGTACATTGCACGGCGAGCGGCAGACTTATGGACTTTTTTGCTGATGGCATCGATGTAGCGTTTCGTATTGGTGAGCTGCATACCGATACTGTGATTGCCAAAAAGCTGTTTGACAGTGACACCGCCTTAGTCGCCACGCCTGAATTTCTAGCCAAATGGGGAGCGCCGACACAATTGGCTGATTTAAGCCGCTTGCCTGTGGCGACATGGAGCGAGAGTGGGCAAGTGGTTTACCCTTATCAGCAGTTGTTTGCCAATGGCTTGCCTAGGCTTGATTTTCGTTTTACCAGCAATTCGCTAGAAGCGGTGCTTTATTATGTGCGTCAGCATTTGGCGGTCGGCTTGGTGCCGCCCTATGTGGTACAAGAGTGGCTAAATCGTGGCGAGTTGACCGAGCTGTTTGCCAATGAAGTCAAGAGCAAGCACGATGTACATTTGATTTATCCTGCACACCGTCATCAATCGGCGGTATTAAAAGCGTTTGTGGGGTTTTGTGTAGAGTGGTTTGGACAGGCTCAATAAAAAACGCTGCTTTCCCATACCGGAAAGCAGCGTTTGTTAAATGCTTCACCTGTTTTCCGCGCTTTTTCGACGCACCCAGAACATTTCATTTAAAATCAAAATGTTGAGTTAAAATTAAAGCCTCTTTAGGGTGTGTCGGTCCT
>NZ_JALJZY010000008.1 GCF_024171525.1 Neisseriaceae bacterium HSC-16F19 | reverse complement strand
CAGGGTGGGTTCGGAGGCGGACGGCCTGTTTGCTTGCTATGGTACATTGGTTTCAACATACAAGGGTGGGTGCTTGCACCATAGGTATCTACACAACTGCATATGGCGCAACCCGAGACCTTTGCAAAACCTAGAACAGGTAAGGGTGTGAGCCGTAGGGTGGGCATGCTTGCCCACCTATGCCCTAAATTATCAGTAACTCAAAGTGGTGGGCAGGCATGCCCACCCTACACATGTTGAGACCTTTGCAAAACTGCCTTCAGGCAGCCTAAAACCTTAGCTGCCGTCATTCCCGCGAACGCGGGAATCCATCCATCTGTTTATGAATCCATTGTTTTAAAAGTGGTTTCTTAAATTTTTCCATGGATTCCCGCGTTCGCGGGAATGACGTCGGTTTTATGTTTGTGGTGGCACATGAGGTTTTGCAAAGGCCTCATGTTCTGTTTTGCCGCTGTATTGCATAGGTTTTGCAAAGGTCTCAACCCGATAATCCGGGAGCCGCAATACCGATACGGATACACCATTACCGATGCCATTCATAAACAAACAAGGCTGCCTGGAAAGTTTTTCAGGCAGCCTTGTTGTATTATAGTCGAATAAAATAAGAATGAGACAAGGCAGCAAGCTGCAGACAGTACAGATAGTACGGCAAGGCGCAGCAACGCCGTATCATTCTTATTTTAAATGACTATAAAAACGGCTGCGATTGCTTTGCAAGCGGGTAAAACATCCAATCCGCTCAATCCTCCCGCCAACGCTTAAACACCAGCGAGGTATTCACACCGCCGAAGGCGAAATTATTGTTGACCACATAATCGGTGTGAATTTCCCGCCCTTCACCGCGGATATAGTCCACATCGCCGCAAAGCGGGTCGATATTGTTCAAATTGACCGTAGGCGCAAACCAGCCGCTGCGCATCATTTCGATACAGAACCACGATTCCAGCGCACCGCAGGCACCCAGGGTGTGGCCGAGATAGCTTTTTTGCGAGCTGAGGGGCACGCGCCCGAAGACCGCGGCGGTGGCCTGGGTTTCGGCAATATCGCCTTTGTCGGTGGCCGTGCCGTGGCCGCCGACATAGCCCACCTGCTCCGGCCTGATACCGGCGTCTTTCAGCGCCAGCTCCATGCAGCGCTGCATGGTGTCTTTTTGCGGCTGGGTCACATGGCTGCCGTCGCTGTTGGCACCATAGCCGACGATTTCGGCATAAATGCGTGCGCCGCGGGCGCGGGCGCTGTCCAAAGACTCCAGCACAAAAATACCCGCGCCTTCGCCGATGACCAAACCGTCACGGTCGGCGTCATAGGGGCTGGGGGTGGTGTGCGGGGCGTCGTTGCGGCGGCTGGCGGCATAAAGCGCATCAAACACATACACTTCCGAGGGGCAGAATTCTTCGCCGCCGCCGGCCAGCATCATGTCGATAAGGCCGTATTTGATGGCTTCATAAGCATAGCCTATGCCCTGGCTGCCTGAAGAACAGGCGCTGGAAGTGGGAATAATGCGGCCGGTAAGACCGAAAAAAATGCCGATATTGGCCGCGGTGGTATGCGGCATCATGCGCACATAGGTATTGGCATTGAAGCCGGGTGACGAGCCTTCGCGCAACAGCGTGCCCAAGGCGCAGACATCGGGGGTGCTGCCCACGGAAGAACCGCAGGCCACGCCCATGCGGCCGTCGCGTATGGCCTCATCGTGCAGCAGTCCGGCATCGGCGAGCGCCTGCTCGGCGGCATCCACGCACAGCATGGAAACGCGTCCCATGCTGCGCAGCTGTTTGCGCGTCCAGTGTGCGGGCGGCGCATAATCCGCGATGGGTGCGCCCAGATGCGCTTCCAAATCGGGATATTGCTCCGCCCATTCGGGGATGGCGCGCACGGCATTCTGCCCGCGGGCAAAGGCTGCTTGAACGCTGTTCCAGTCACGGCCGAAGGCGCTCACGGCGCCGATGCCGGTAATCACCACGCGTCTCAACACAAACCTCCGTTCACCGCAATCACCTGGCGGGTAATATAGGCCGCCTGCTCGTGCATTAAAAAGCGCACCGCATGGGCCACTTCTTCCGGCTGCCCCATGCGCGCCGCAGGCACGGCCTTGAGAATTTCTTCCACCGGCACCTGTTCGTCCACAATATCGGTATCTATCAGCCCCGGCGCCACGCAGTTAACGGTGATTTTGCGCTTGGCCAATTCCAGTGCCAGCGCCTTGGCCGCGCCGATCACCCCCGCTTTGGAGGCGCTGTAATTGACCTGGCCGCGGTTGCCGGTGAGGCCGGACACCGAAGCCATGCACACAATCCGGCCCGGCGCGCGGCGGCGGATCATCGGCATCACCACGGGATGCAGCACATTGTAAAAACCGTCCAGATTGGTGCGCAGCACCTGGTCCCAATCCTCGTCACTAAAGGCCGGAAAGGCATTGTCGCGGGTCAGGCCCGCATTGAGCACCACGCCGTAATACGCGCCGTGTGCTTCCATATCCGCTTCCAGCGCCGTGCGGCAGGCGGCACGGTCGGCCACGTCAAAGGCCAGCACCCGCGATTCGCGCCCCTGGGCACGGATGGCAGCGGCCACCGCTTCGGCTTCGGACACGCGGCTGCGGCAATGCACCACGATGTCGTAACCGTCTGCGGCCAGCGCCAAGGCCACCGCCTTGCCGATACCGCGGCTGGCGCCGGTAATCAATATGGTTTTCGGATTCATGCTGTTGTGCTCATTTTCGGTTGGAAGACGACTTTGCCGTCCGGCGGGTTATACACATTGAGTGCCGCCTGCACCAGCAAACCGTTTTCAGGCAGCCCGGCGCGCGCACTATTCGGGGCATCGGTCCAATACAGGGCACAATCGAATACGCCGAAGCCCTGTGCGTCCTGCAAAGACATGGCCGCCTCAATGCGCAACTGCGTGCCCACCGGCACGCTGTCGGCAAACAGCTGCAATTTGCGCGTGCCCAGCAAAAAGCCCAGCCGTACCGGCTCACCGGCCTGTACCGCATGGTAACCGGCCCAGGCGGCTATGCCCTGCGCCATGATTTCAATGCCCGCCATGCACGGCAATACGCCGTCGGTCAGCAGCATATGCCGCGGGCCGACTTCGGCACGGGCCACAATGTGCTGCTCACCGCATTCTTCGATGCTGTCCAACAACACCATATGGCCGCTGTGCGGCAGCAGGCCCGCCAAGGCAGCGGCGCTGATGGGAAATTGCGTGTCGGCACTCATGATGTCGGCAGTCTTTCAAGGCAAACAAACCGTCAATTATACGGGGCTTGGTGGCATTTGTTAACGCAATCATTTAGAATGAAACACATTCCTTTACATATCCTCCACCCGATATGAGCTGCACTTTTTCCTTCGACATCGCCGCCTGGCAGGCCGTGAGCGACCGCATGGCCGATGCCGCCCAATGGCAGGCTTGGGCTGCCAACCCGGCACTGGCCGACACTTGGCCCGAACACAAGCCCGATTTGGCCTTTCTTCCGCCCATGCAGCGCCGCCGCCTCAGCACGGCGGCACGGCTGATGTGCGCCGCCGCCTGGCCCCTGGCCGATGCCCACCCCGATGCGGCACTGGTGTTCGCCTCCCACGACGGCGAAATCAACCGCAGCTTCGATTTGTGGCCGGAACTCTTGCGCAGCCACACGGTTTCGCCCACCTCTTTCGGCCTGTCGGTCCACAACGCCCTGCCGGGGCAATGGTCCATGCTGCGCCAGGACATGCGCGAACACACCGCGCTGGCGGTGGGCGCGGACGGACTGGAAAGCACGCTGGCCGAAGCCTGTGCGCTGTTGCAGGAAGGCTGCCCCGAAGTGCTGGCGGTGTGGGTGGACGAACCGCTCAGCACCGATTATGCCGTGGCCGCCGAGCGCGCACCCGTGGCCTATGCGCTGGCCATGGTCATCCGCCCCGGCAGCCGCTACCGCCTCACATTGGCAGCAGGAGAAGACCAAGGCAGCGACGCTTATTGGGGTGCGCTGGAATGGATACGCTTTATGCTTGCAGGCAGCCCCGAAACCCTGCGCCGCTACGGCCGCCGCCACTGGCACTGGCAGCAAAATGCCGCGGATGCCGCATGAAGACTTTGGATTATCTGCGCCGCCTGGTGGCCACGGCACTGGGCTTTGTGATTTTCGGCGTAGCCGGGGTGCTGTTTAAAATCGTGCTCCTGCCCTACACCCTCAAAAGCACCCGCGGCGACATACCGCGCCAATTGCAGGCGCGGCGCATGGTGGCGGGCATCTGGAAAATTTTTGTGCGCTATCTGCAAACCGCGGGTGTGCTGAGCGTGGAGTTCCACGGCTTGGAAAAGCTGGGCCGCCCGGGGCAGCTGATTCTCGCCAACCATCCCTCGCTTCTGGACGTGGTGCTGCTGATCAGCCATGTGCCCGAACCCAACTGCATTGTCAAAAAAGACTTGCTGCGCAACCCGAGCATGAAAAGTCAGATTCTCGCCTGCGGCTATATTCCCAACGACGAATCACTGGAAATGATGGACGAAGTGCAGGCCGTGTTCGACAGCGGCCAGTGCCTGCTGCTGTTTCCCGAAGGCACGCGCACCGGCTGGGACGGCCAGGTGAAACTCAACCGCGGCGCGGTGTCCATCGGCCTGCGCAGCGCCCGCGTCATCACCCCGGTGGTCATCAAAATGGATCCGCCCAATTTCAAAAAAGGCCAGCCTTGGTATAAAATCCCCCCCCGCAAGATCCGTTACCGCATTACCGTGGGCGAAGACATTCACCCGCAGGACTGGCTGGCGGAAAAACCGCTGCCGATTGCGGCACGGCGCTTGAACACTTTTTTACAAGATTACTTTACCCGGGAAAGCACATGAGCTTGGAAGCACAAATTAAACAACTGATTATCGACAGCCTCGGCCTCGAAGACATCACCGTGGCCGACATCGACACCGACGCCCCCCTCTTCGGCGACGAAGGCTTGGGTCTGGATTCGGTAGACGCCCTGGAACTGGGCCTGGCCGTACAAAAAGCCTTCGGCTTCCAAATGGAAGGCGAACAAAACAGCCTGCGCGAACACTTTACCAGCGTGCAGACCCTGGCCGATTACGTCCGCAGCCGCCAAGCGTAATGCGGGAGCCGGAAATCATGACCGAACAAGAAATCCGCCAAATCCTCACCGACACCCTGGTGAACCTGTTTGAAATCGACGCGGAACGCATCCAACCCGAAGCCAACCTCTACGAAGACCTGGAAATCGACAGCATCGACGCCATCGACCTCTTGGACCACATCAAACGCCAAACCGGCTACAAACTGATGACCGAAGACTTCAAGAGCGTGCGCACCGTGGAAGACATTGTCCAAGCGGTGCTCAAACAAACGGCTGCCTGAAACCGTGCGCACTCTCGGGCAGCTACTGCTGGGCGTTGTCAGCGCCGCCTATCCGCTGTTGTGGTATTTCGGCCGCGACAGCGGTCTTTTCTTTGTCTTGGCCGCGCTGATGGGCGTGTTGTGGCTTATCCGCGCCGCCACCGCCCCCACCCGCAGCCAGCGCATCACCGCGCTCTTGCTGGCGGCCTTTTTCGGCGCCGCCCTGTTGTGGCAGCAACCGGCCTCCATGTACTGGTATCCGGTGGCGGTCAACCTGCTGATGCTGGCGGTATTCGGCAGCAGCCTCATGGCGGAACAAACCGTGATTGAAAAACTGGCGCGCCTGCAACACCCCGACCTGCCGCCGCAAGGCGTGCGCCACACCCGCCGCGTCACCCAAATCTGGTGCGTGTTTTTTATCGCCAACGGCCTCATCGCCGCCCTCCTGGCCCTCAGCGGCCGCCACGACTGGTGGGCACTGTATACCGGCGTGATTGCCTATATCCTTATGGGCCTGTTGTTTGCGGGTGAGTGGCTGTACCGCAAATGCGTATTGAAGGTGTGAAGGAGACTGTCGATCGATGAAACCGCCGTTTACCCTCAACAACCGCATACTCAACAGTGTTATTGCCATTTCTGCCAATATCGGCCGCTTGGAGCAGCAATACGGTACACAACTGCATTTACGCAAACAAAACCGCATCCGCTCCATCCATTCCTCGCTGGCGATTGAAAACAATGCCCTGACACTGGAGCAGGTTACCGACATCATCAACGGCAAGCGCGTGCTGGGCAGCCCGCAAGACATCCGCGAAGTGCACAATGCCTATGCCGCCTATGAGGCCATACCGGATTTCAATCCCTACAGCACGCGCGATTTCCTCAAAGCACACCGCCTGCTGATGCAGGATTTGCTCCCACAGCCCGGCCGTTTTCCCAGTAAAGACGTGGGTATTTTTGCCGCCGACGGTACCCTGCTGCACATGGGTGCCCGGCCGCAGTTTGTGCCCGATTTGGTGAAAAAGCTGCTGGCGTGGGCACGGCGGGACGACACCCCCATGCTGGTCAAAAGCGCGGTAGTGCATTACGAAATCGAAATGATCCATCCCTTTGCCGACGGCAACGGCCGCATGGGCCGCTTGTGGCAAAGCGTGATGCTGAGCCGCTGGCAGCCGCTGTTTGCCTGGCTGCCGGTGGAAACCCTGGTTTACCAAAACCAGGCAGGCTATTACCATGCCTTGGCCGAAGCCGACCGCGCCAACGACTCCACCGTATTTGTCGAGTTTATGCTGGGCATGATCGAAGACACCTTGGCACAGTACACCACACCCGTTTTAAGCGATAAAATAAGCGATAAAATAAGCGATAAAATAAGCGATAAAATAAGCGATAAAATAAGCGATAAAATAAGCGATAAAGAGCAGCAGTTTTACACCTTGGTACGCCAATACCTGCACACCCACACCAGTGTGAACAACAGCCGCCTGCAAGCACTGACCGGCAAATCGGCAGCCACCATACGCAAATATCTGGCCGCCCTCGTGGCCGCCGGACTGTTGCAGGCCGAAGGCGAACGCAAACAGCGCATATACCGCCTGCCTCCCGAACACCTAAACCCGTAAACCCGACCATGCACCCCTTAAGCGAAATCCTCTCCCCCCGCCTGCCGCCCGGCGATTTAATCGCCTGCGGTCCCGATTGGACGCGTGGCGACTTTAACCGCGCCGTATTGCGGCTTTCAGGCAGCCTGCGCGCGCAATCGTGGCGCACGGCGGCGCTGTGGTTTGACGATGCCGCCGAATTTGCCTGCGCGGTCTTGGCCGCCTGGCATGCCGGACTGACCGTGCTGTTGCCGCCCAATCTGGCGGCGGAAAACCTCGCTTGGGCGGATGAAACAGCCGATGTCTGGCTCACCGACAGCCCCGAACATCCGGCACTGAGTGCGCGCCAGAGCGACACGCCGTTGTGGACACGCCACACGGCAGCAGAAGCCGCCGAAAACGATGCTGATTTTTTAATTCCACTGAGCGCGCGGGCCTGTTTGAAAACCTCCGGCTCCAGCGGCCAGGCGGTGGTGGTCACCAAAACCATGGCGCAAATGCAGGCCGAGGCATTGGCGCTGGCCGCGACCGTTCCATTTCAGGCAGCCGCCGTGGCCGGCAGTGTCAGCCCGCAACACCTCTACGGCTTTACCTTCCGTTTTGCGCTGGCGCTGACCTTGGGCTGGACGATGTTGCGGCCACAATATCTGTATCCGGAAACCCTGCTTGAGGCCAGCCGCCATCACCGGCAACTGGTGTGGATTGCCAGCCCGGCCCTGCTCAACCGCTTGGGGGAAGAACGCAATTGGGCGGCGGTGCAGCCGCAGCTGGCAGGCATTATTTCCTCCGGTGGCGCCCTGCCCGCCGCCACCGCCGATTTACTGGCCCGGCACGCCGTGCGGCCGTTTGAAATCTACGGCAGCACCGAAACCGGCGTGATTGCCCACCGCCAAAACAGCGGCCCGTGGCAGCCGGTGGCCGGAGTGGAAAACGGTTGCGATGCCGACGGCGCGCTGTGGGTAGCGTCGCCGTGGTCGGACGGCCGCGTACAGACTGCCGACGTGGTGGAACGGGAAGGCAGCGGCTTCACACTCATAGGCCGCAAAGACCGCATCATCAAATTTGAAGACAAACGCGTGTCGCTCACCCGCATCGAGCACGACCTGTTGGCGCACCCGTGGGTGGCCGATGCCCATTGCGGCCTGCATCCGCAACACCGCCGCCTGGCGGTGTGGGCGGCACTGAGCAATGAAGGCTTGGCCGCGCTGTGCGAACAAGGGCGCGCCGCCGTGATTGCCGAGCTCAAGCAACATCTGGCCGCCGCCAACGACGTCATTGCCCTGCCGCGTTTCTGGCGCTTTACCGACGCGCTGCCGCGCAATGCCCAGGCCAAAATCGCCGCCGCCGATTTTCAGGCAGCCCTGACACAACCCCAAACCGAGCCGCAATGGCAGCCCGCCGAAGAACGCGATGACAAGCTGTATTTCCACGGCCGCGTGCCGGTGGACTTGGTCTATTTCGGCGGCCATTTCGCCAATTTTCCGCTGGTGCCCGGCGTCATCGAGCTGCAATGGGTGTACCGCCTCGCCGCCCGCTTCGATTGGGGACGGCAAAGCCTGCTGCGGGTGGAAAACCTGAAATTCCAACAGTTTGTACGCCCCGGCGACGACATCACCGTGGAGCTGGCCTACGATGCGGCCAAAAACAAGCTGCTGTTCAAATTGAGCAAGGCCGAAGGCGTCTGCGCCTCCGGGCGCATGGTGTACGGAGCGCACGGCAGCGTATGAACACCCTCGCCCTGATTCCCCATTACAATCACAGCGGCACCGTGGCCGCCGTAGCCGCGGCCATGCGCGGCTTCGGTCTGGATGTGCTGATTGTGGACGACGGCTCCGATGAGGCGGCGCGTGCCGTGCTGGCGGAACTGGTGCAACAGCCCGGCATCACCGTGCATTACCAGCCCCACAACCGCGGCAAGGGCGCGGCGGTGAAAACCGGTTTTCAGTATGCCGTGGCCGCCGGCTACAGCCATGTGCTGCAAGTGGATGCCGATGCCCAGCATTGCCTGCAAGACACTGCCAAAATGCTGGATGCCGCCGCAGGGAGCCCCGAAGCGGTGATTTGCGGCTGGCCGCAATACGGCAGCGATGCACCCAAATCACGCCTCTACGGTCGCAAAATCACCGATTTTTGGAACTGTCTGCACACCGCCTCCTGCGATATTAAGGACGGCATGTGCGGTTTCCGTATCTATCCGGCAGAGGCGGCCTTGGCGGTGGTGTGCGAAGAATATGTCGGCGAGCGCATGGATTTCGACACCGAAATCCTTGTCCGCCTCCATTGGCGCGGCACAGCGCTGGTGTGGATCAAAACCCCGGTGCGTTACAGCGCGGGCGGCGTTTCCCATTTCCGCGCTTGGGCCGACAATGTACTCATCAGCAAAATGCACGCGCGCCTGTTTTTTACCATGCTGTGGCGGCGTTTGCGCGGCAATATGCGGCCCCAGCCATGAACACGCCGCCACCGCCATCCGCCCACTGGGCGGCGCAAAACGAACGCGGCAGCCGTCTGTTTTTATGGCTGACCACGCAGATGGTGCGCCATTTGCCCGCGTGGATCATGAATCCGTGCATCCGCCTGGTGGTGCTGTATTTTTATGCCACTTCGCCACAGCAGCGGCGCCACATCGCCCGCTATCAGGCACGGCTGCAACAGACTTATCCGCACACGCGGCTGCCTGAAAAACGGGCGGTGTTCAAACAGTTTGTCGCCTTCGGCGAAGCCATTTGCGACCGCTTTGCCGTGTGGCAGCGGCAAATCCGTTATGAACACCTGGTGCTGGAAGAAACCGAAGCCGTGTATGCGCAGATGCATGCCCTCGGCCAGCGCGGGCAGATTTTCGTGTGTTCGCATGTGGGCAATGTGGATATTTGCCGCGCGCTGGTGTCGCACCATCCCGGTTTCCGCCTCAATGTGCTGGTGCACAGCCGCCACGCGCAGCTGTTTAACGAAGCCCTGACCCGCGCCGGAGCCGACCGCATCCAGCTGATTCAGGTGACCGATTTGGATGCCGCGCTGATGCTGGAACTCACCCGCCGCATCGATGAAGGCGAATGGCTGGCCATTGCCGCCGACCGCGTGCCGGTGCGCGGCGAAAAAACCGTGCCGGTGTCGTTTCTGGGGCAGGAAGCCGCGCTGCCGCAAGGCCCGTGGCTGTTGGCCGCACTCTTGAAAACACGCATCAACACCCTGTTTTGCATCAAGCGCAAGGGCCGTTATCATCTGAAACTGCGCCGTTTTGCCGATACCGCCGACTGGCCGCGCAAAGGCCGCGACCAGGCCGTAGCCGTGGCCGCCCAGCGTTTTGCCGACCAACTGGCAGCCGAATGCGCGCAAAACCCGCTGCAATGGTTTAATTTTTACAATTTCTGGAACGATAACAACCATGGCTAAACACATTTATTGCCGCCACAGTATAGAATTGGAAGTACCGTTTTTCGATGTGGATGCCATGTCCATCGTGTGGCACGGCCATTACGTCAAATATCTGGAAGTGGCGCGCTGCGCATTTCTGAGCGCCATCGGCTACGACTATATGGTGATGAAAGAAGCCGGCTATGTGTGGCCGGTGGTGCAGATGCAGCTCAAATACGTGCAGCCCGCCCGTTTCGGCCAACGCATCCGCGTGGATGTGGCGGTGGTGGAAATCGACAGCTGTTTGCGTTTGGACTACACCATTGCGGATGCCGCCAGCGGCGCCAAACTCACCCGCGCCACCACCACCCAGGCCGTGGTGCGTCTGGCCGACGGCGAAATGCAATACCACACCCCGCCCTGCTGGCAGGAAGCGGTACGCCGCCATGAGACGTTCAGGCAGCCTTATACCAATCCATAAAAATAACCTAACCGCGTTGTCTCGCCTTGCCGTACTACCCGTACTGTCTGCGGCTCACCGCCTTGTTATCTTATTTTTCTGAATTGGTATTAAACCCTTTGCGCAAGCCGTAGGTTGGGTCGCCAGACCCAACAATTGCCAATGTTCTGGAAACTTTAGGACTGACCACCATCAGTATCTACCTCCATTAAGGCTGCCTGAAAATACAAGTTGATATCACCTTGTATTTTAAGTTACACAAAATTCTACTTTGCGCTTCGTGGCCGCGCAGCCACCTTCTTTTCTTTGCGCCGCCAAAGAAAATAAGGCAAAAGAAAGGCGGCCGCGGTTGCAGGTTTGCTGCGCAAACTTCCCTCACTGCGCACGCTTTTTCGGGCGGGCAAAAAACTCGCAGCTGCGCTGCTCAAACAGCTTTGCCCTTACTCCCCGAAAAACCGCGCTCCGTTCGGCTGCGCCAGCGGATAGGGCTGTAGCCGTAAACATACTTGGATTAAAGTATGAATACCTGCGCCGGATAGAAGCCCGAATATTTAAAGCAACCAAATTAAATACATACACTCTCGCAGCTCAGGCTGCCTGAAAGGACGCAATGAAAAAAATCTTATTCAGTACCCTCTTGGTTTTGGCCGCCCCGTTTGCATGGGCATTCTCCGCCGCCGAGCTGACGCAAACCCTGCAAAAGCCCGCCCATGTGCAGGGCGCGTTTACGCAGCAGCGTTTTTTAAAATCGCTGGACAAGCCCATGACCACCCAGGGCCGTTTTGTACTGGTGCCCAAGCAGGGCCTGTTGTGGCATATGCACAAGCCTTTTGAAAACCGCCTGCGCGTGCGTGCCGATGGCATCCGCCAATGGAATGGCAGCCAATGGACGGCCGATGCCAAAGCCGCCAAACAAAACCGCCAAATCCAGTTGTTTCTTGACCTTTTGGGCGGCAATACCGCCGGACTGGAACAGCAGTTCACCCTAGAAGCCCGCGGTACGGCACAAAACTGGACGCTGGAGCTGACCCCGAAAACCGCGGTCATGCGCCAAATTTTCAATCGTATCGAATTGCAGGGCGACAGCTTGGTGCGCCGCATCGAGCTGGCCGAACGCCAGGGCGACCGCACCGTGATTCAGTTTAAAGACCTCAGCACCAGCCAGCCGCTGGATGCTTTTGCCAAACAGGCTTTATATTGATTCAAACAGATATTCAGGCAGCTTTAGGACAAACTGACAGTTTGCCCCAGGCTGCCTGAAAAACCGTTTTATGCGCTTATCCCGTTACGCTTATTCGCTGTTGATGCTGCTGGTGCTGGCCTGGTGTATCACCCGCCTCGCCAACGGCAGCTGGCTGCAAACCGACCTCACCGCGCTGATGCCGCAGGAAACACGCCCGGACGTACTGCTGCAACAGGCCGATGCCGCCAATGAGGCGCGCCTCAACGGCCAGGTGGTGATGCTGGTGGGTGCGGCGGATGCCGACACCGCCTTTGCCGCCGCCGCAGCGGCCGCCCACAGCTGGCAGGAAAGCGGCGTCTTTGCCGCCGTGGACAGCCGCATCGACCCCGACCTCGAGCACATCCGCCGGGAAGCATCGCTGCTGGCGCAGGCGGTGCTGCCGGAACATGCACGAAGCCAACTGGCCGAACAGCCGCAGCAGTATTTCCAAACTCTGGCCGAAGACTGGGCCAATCCCTTTGCCGCCGCCTCGCCGCTGCCGCCGGAGCAGGACTGGCTCGGCTTCGGTCGCTTCGTCACCGAGCAATTGCAATCCCACAGCACCCTGCAATGGCAGCCGGACAACGGCATGCTCTATACCGAAACCGAAGACGGCCTCACCTGGGTATGGCTGCGCGGCCGTCTGCCCCAAGGCCAAACCCTGACCGCCAGTCCTACCGCGCTGCTGCCCTTGATGCAGCACAGCCGTGCCTTGGCGGAAGCGCAAGGCGCCACGGTATTGCAGGCGGGCGGCGCGCTGTTTGCCGCCACCGCCAAGGCCGAAGCCGAGCGCGAAAGCCGCCTGATGAGCCTTACCGGCTTGAGCCTCACCTTTGCCCTGTTGCTGTGGGCATTCCGCAGCCCGCGCGTGTTCGTTTTAGCACTGCCGTTAGCGGCGGGCATGCTCAGCGGGGTGGCCGCCGGCCTTTGGGTCTTCGGCGAAATCCATGTGCTCACCCTGGTCATCGGCACCAGTCTGGTGGGCATGCTGGTGGATTTTCCGCTGCACTGGCTCGCACCCTCCGCCTTTGCCGCGCGTGACGGCCACGGCTGGCAGGCGCAAGAGGCCATGCGCCATGTGCGCCCCACTTTTGTCATCAGCCTCACCATCACCGTGCTGGGCTATGTGCTGCTGTGGTTTACGCCGCTGCCGGTGCTGCGGCAGACGGCGGTGTTTTCCGCCGCCGCCCTCATCGGCGCTTTTGGCGCCACGCTGTTGTGGCTGCCGCCGCTGTTTGCGCGCTACCGCAACCGCGCCCACGGTTTTGCTGCGCTGACCGCCGCGCTCTACCGTGTTTCAGGCAGCCTGCAAGCCTATATCCGGCATCCCGTGTTTGCGGCGGCCGCCCTGCTGTTGCTTGGCTTCGGCCTGTGGCGCACCGACGGGCGCGACGACATCCGCCAATGGGTGGCCATGCCGCCGCAACTCTTGGCCGAAGTGGAGCAAATCGGCCGCATCAGCGGCAGTGATTTCAGCGGCCGGTTTGTGCTGGTGGAAGCCGACAACAGCGATGCCCTGCTGGCGCAAAGCCGCCGCGTGCGCCAAGCGCTGGCACCCTTGCAGGCTCAAGGTTCGCTCGACGGCATCCAAGGTCTGGACCAATGGCTGGCCGATGCCGGACAACAAGCCGCCTTGCGCCAAACCCTGCGCGATTTGGCCGCCCAGCCCGCACACTGGCAGCCGCTGCGCGATTTGGGCGTGCCCGACCACACCATCCGCGCGGCGCTGTTGCAGGCCGCCGACGCGCCCGATGTCGGCATCGCCACCGCGCTGGATACCGCCTTGGCCGAAGCCTGGCAGCCCGCCTATCTGGGAGAAGCCGTGCCCGGCCGTTTTGCCGCCGTGGTGCGCCTGCACGGTTTGCGCGATGCCGCAGCGGCACAAGCTGCGCTCAGCGGTCTGCCCGGTGTGCACTGGGTGGACCAGCGCGGCCGCCTCAACAGCCTGTTTGAAGCCACCCGCAACCAGGCCGCATGGTTGAAACTGGCCTCATTTGTACTCGCCTGGCTGCTGCTGTGGCGGCTGTTCGGCCTCAAAACCGGCAGCCGCATCCTCGCCGTACCGCTGACCGCGGCGCTGGCCACGGCGGCGGTGCTGGGCTGGCTGGGTCTGCCGTTAAGCCTGTTTGCCCTCTTCGGCCTGCTGCTCGCCTCCGCCATCGGCGTGGATTACGCCGTGTATGCGCGCACCGCCCGCCATTCCCCCGAAGCACGTTTGGGCGGCATGCTGCTGGCGGCGCTCACCACCGGCATTTCCTTTGCTCTGCTCGGCTTGAGCAGCACCCCGGCAGTGGCCGCCTTCGGCCTGAGCGTGACTTTGGGCGTGGTGTTTAATCTGTGGCTGGCTGCCCGGCTTTTGGAAGCGTAAAATGCGCGTGTTTGTGCGCCCTGTACTGCGGTTTTTATAGGAAGAATTCAAAGATGAGTCATCAGTATGATGTTGCCGTGATTGGTGCCGGCCCGGCCGGTTCCGTGGTTTCCGCCCTGCTGCAACGCCGTGGCTGGCGTGTGTGCGTGCTGGAAAAGCAGCATTTCCCGCGCTTTGTTATCGGCGAGAGCCTGCTGCCGCACTGCATGGAAATGCTGGAAGAAGCCGGTTTTACCGAGGCACTCAAGGCCGAGCCGCGTTTTCAGTTTAAAAACGGCGCCGCCTTTACTTGGGGCAGCCGCTACACTTATTTCGATTTCACCGACAAATTCAGCCCCGGCCCCGGCACCACCTATCAGGTGCGCCGCGACGTTTTCGACCATATCCTCATCCAAGAAGCGGCCAAACAGGGCGTGGAAGTGCGTTTCGGCCACGGCGTCACCGCCTTTGACAACAGCGGCGATAGTGCGCGCCTGAGCGTGGAAACCGACGAGGGCAGACAATACACGCTGGAAGCCCGTTTCGTGCTCGATGCCAGCGGCTATGGCCGCGTACTGCCGCGGCTGTTGGATTTGGAAACCCCGTCTTCGCTGCCGGTGCGCATGGCGCATTTCACCCACATTGACGACAACATCACCAGCCCCAAATTCGACCGCAACAAAATCCTCATCACCACCCACCCCGTGCAGCGCAATGTGTGGTTCTGGACCATCCCCTTCGGTGACAACCGCTGCTCCATCGGCGTGGTCGGCCTGGCCGAAGACTTGGCCGGGGACAGCGAAACCGTGCTCAAAAAATGGGTGTACGAATGCCCCATGCTGGCGGAAATTCTGGATAAGGCGGTGTGGGACAACGGTTTCCCCTTCCGCAGCATCCAGGGCTATTCGGCCAATGTGAAAAGCCTTTACGGCCGCCATTTCGCCCTCTTGGGCAATGCCGCCGAATTTCTCGACCCGGTGTTTTCCTCCGGCGTCACCATTGCCATGCACTCGGCCAAACTGGCCGCCGAACTTTTGGACAAACAATTCAAAGGCAAAGAGGCCGACTGGCAGGGCGAATTTGCCGAGCCGCTGATGCTGGGGGTCAACACCTTCCGCACCTATGTCAACGGCTGGTACGACGGCCGTTTCCAAGACGTGATTTACGCCGAAAACCGCAATCCGGACATCAGCCGCATGCTGTCGTCCATCCTCGCCGGTTACGCCTGGGACAGCAACAACCCCTATGTGGACAAAGCCGAGCGCCGTCTGGCCGCGCTGGCGGAACTGGTAGGACCGGCCACATGCGCCTGATACGCACCGCCGCACTCACAGCTGCAACCGTTTTACTCGCCGCCTGCGCTTCAGGCAGCCTGCCGCTGCCGCACCGGCTGCCTGAAAACACCGCCGCCGCCCCGTGGTACCAGCTGACCCAATACGATGCCGCCGGAGCGCCCGTGCGCGCCACCCTGCTCACCGTCGCCGCCGAGAACGGCGGCCTGCGCTTTGTGCAGACCGACCCCTTGGGTGCGCCCGTTTCCCGCCAGCGCCTGCATCTGCCGCAAGGCTGGAAAAACGACGGCTTTATTCCGCCCAATGCCGCCGCGCGGCGCGTGTTTGCCGCCGTCCTGCCGCTGATGAGTGCCGACCCCGCCGCCGTGTATCCGCAACTGGATTACCAAGCCGACGAGCACGGCGGCCGCTTCAGCCAAGGCCGGCAAGAGCTGTGGCGCTGGCAAAACAAAGACAACGGCCACCGCCTCACCTTCCCCGACGGCAGCCAATGGCAACTGTCGCCCCTTCAGGATTGATACACCATGCGCGATGCCCTGTTTTTAAGCACGCCCGCCGTCACCAGCGCCCTGGGCAGCGGCTTGCAAACCCATATCGACGCCCTTTTGAACGGCACGCCCAGCCCGCTGGTGTTTAACAACACCGCCGTGCCCGGCAAAAACCACGCCTTCGGTGCGGTGCACGAAGAGCTGCGCCCGTTTTCAGGCAGCCTGCCCGCCGAACACCACAGCCGCAACAACCGCCTGCTGTGGCACGCACTGGCGCAAATCGAAGATGCGATCACGGCGGCCAAAGCCCGCTACGGCGCAGACCGCATCGGCGTGGTCATGGGCACGTCCACCAGCGGTGCCGACGAAAACATCCCCCTGTTTGCCCAAGTCGCCCAAGGCGGCACTTGGGACGGCGGCGCACCGTTTTTGCAGGCACAGCAAATCATGGGCGCTCCGGCGGAGTTTGTGGCCGCCGCCTACAATCTGAGCGGCCCCTGCTACGGCATTTCCACCGCCTGCACCTCCGGCGCGCGCGCGCTCATCAGCGCCGCCCGCCTGCTGCACGCCGGTCTGTGCGATGCCGTGATTTGCGGCGGCGTAGACACACTCTCGCCGCTCACCGTCAACGGCTTTGCCTCGCTGGAAGTGCTTTCAGGCAGCCTGGCCAACCCGTTTTCCGCCCGCCGCGACGGCATCAATATCGGTGAAGGCGCCGCCGCCTTTATCCTCACCCGCGATGCCGGTTTCGACCCCGACGCCCTGCCCCTGCTCGGCTACGGTGCCAGCAGCGACGCCTACCACATGTCCTCGCCGCGCCCCGACGGCGCCGGTGCGGCACAGGCTTTTGCCGCCGCCCTAGCCCACGCCCGCACCGCGGCCGCCGACATCGGCTGGATCAATCTGCACGGCACCGGCACCCGCCACAACGACAGCATGGAGAGCCGCGCCGTGGCGGAAGTATTCGGCACCGCCACCCCCTGCACCTCCACCAAACCCTTTACCGGCCACACCCTCGGCGCCGCCGGTGCGGTGGAAGCGGCGCTGCTGTGGGGCTTTGTCAGCCGCCGCCACAATCCGGATGGCCGCCTGCCGCCGCAAGCCTGGGACGGCGAACGCGACCCGGAACTGCCGCCGATTGCACTGACCGACGCACACAGCCGCTGGCCCGCAGGCCGCCGCATCGGCGCCAGCGCCTCCTTCGCCTTCGGCGGCAGCAATGCCGTGCTGGTCATCGGCGAAGCCGCCGCCACCCTTTAATTCTTCAGGAGCTCCTTATGCTGCTCGGCATCAATATCGACCACGTTGCCACCGTGCGCAATGCGCGCGGCACCATTTACCCCAGCCCGCTGGAAGCCGCCCTGCTGGCGGAAACCCACGGCGCCGACCTCATCACCCTGCATTTGCGCGAAGACCGCCGCCACATCAAAGACGCCGACGTATTCGCCATCCGTGCCGCCATCCGCACGCGCATGAATCTGGAAATGGCGCTCACCGAAGAAATGCTGGAAAACGCTTTGAAAGTCATGCCCCACGATGTGTGCCTGGTGCCGGAGCGGCGCGAAGAAGTCACCACCGAAGGCGGCTTGGACGTGCTGGCGCAGCAGGACAAAGTGGCGCGTTTTACCGATACCCTCACCCGCGCCGGCATCCGCGTATCGCTGTTTATCGATGCCGAAGAAGCGCAAATTCAGGCCGCCCGCGATGTGGGCGCACCGGTGATCGAGCTGCACACCGGCGCCTATGCCGACGCCGCAAACCGCGAAGCGCGCGAACAGCAGCGCGCACGCATTGAAGACGGCGCCCATTTCGGCAGCGAATTGGGACTGGTGGTGAATGCCGGACACGGGCTGACCATCCACAACGTCACCCCGATTGCGCAGATACTGGCGATACACGAACTCAATATCGGCCACTCCCTGATTGCCCAAGCGCTGTTTGTCGGCCTGCCGGAGGCCATCCGCCAGATGAAAGAAGCCATGTTCCGCGCCCGCAGCCTGCCGTATTGATATAACGGGTAAAGACAAATGTATTCCCGCTTCCGTGAAAGACTTTGGGCTACCTGAAAAATTTGGCTTTTATTCGGCATAAGGACCCATACTTTAATCCAAGCACGTTCACGGCTACGGCCATAATCCGCTGGCGCAGCCGAACGGAGCGCGGTTTTTCGGGGAGCAAGGGCAAATCTGTTTGAGCAGCGCAGCTGCGAGTTGTTGCCCGCCCGAAAAACCGTGTGCAGTGAGGGAAGTTTGCGCAGCAAACCTGCAACCGCGGCCGCCTTTCTTTTGCCTTCTTTTCTTTGGCGGCGCAAAGAATACATCCACGTGACCGCAGGGAATCCCCGTGGGACGGCCATGAAGCGCAAAAGTAAAAACGTTGGGCAACTGGAATACAAAGTGACACCAGCTTTGTGCTTTCAGGCAGCCTTGTCCATGAAACATCGGTTTCTGATTTTAAAACAAACACCAAATACGCCCGTCAAGGCTGCCTGAAAATTCACATTAAAAAGGAAACACATGATTTACGGCATCGGTACCGATATGGTGGCGCTCAGCCGCATTGCCCGGCTGCACAAAAAATACGGCAGCCAGTTTGCCCACCGCCTGTTAAGCCCGGTGGAATGGCTGGAATTTCCGCAGGCGGGCAAGCCGGAGAATTTTCTCGCCAAACGTTTTGCCGCCAAAGAAGCCTTTGCCAAGGCCGTCGGTACCGGCTTGCGCATGCCCGTGAGTTTGCGCCACATCGGTGTCGGCCACGATGGCTTGGGCAAACCGGAATTTATTTGCGAGCCGCCTTTGCAGGCTTGGCTGGCCGAACAGGGCATAGGCCGCATCCATTTAAGCCTCAGCGACGAGGCCGACCAGGTACTGGCCTTTGTGGTGGCGGAATACGCATGAGTAACGAACGCCCCTTGATTCCGGTGGTGGCCGCGGTGCTTTACAACGATAAAGGCCAGTTTCTGCTCAGTTCCCGCCCCGAGGGCAAGCCCTATGCCGGATATTGGGAATTTGCCGGCGGCAAGGTGGAGCCCGGCGAGGGCGAGGTGGCGGCACTGCAACGCGAATTGGCCGAAGAACTGGGCATTAGCGTGACCCGTGCCACGCCGTGGCTGACCGCGCACCACCATTACGAACACGCCCATGTGCGGCTGCGCTTTTTCCGCATCGCCGCTGCCGACTGGCACGGTGATGTGCAAGCCAAAGAAGGCCAAGCCTGGGCTTGGCAGCACCCCGGCGACTACACCGTATCCCCCATGCTGCCCGCCAATACCGCCCTGCTCAAAGCCCTGGCGGTGCCGACCCGGCTTTCAGGCAGCCTCCAACACGGCCTCAGCGCCCCCGGCTGGCGCATCCTGCCTTATGCCCGCGGCGCCGCAGACTGTGAAGGTATGTTATTAAATATGGCAGAATGGACGGCCTTAACACAGCGCCCGCACTGCGACAGCCTGTGGCTGATACTGGACACGGCAGACGCCGTGAACAGCGCCGCCGCCCAAGACGCCGATGTGTGGGTGTGGCCGGTGCGCGACGAAACCGCCGCCCAAACCGCCTTGGCCTTGTTAGAGCACGGCGTCGCCCGCCCGCTGGTGGTGGCCGCCCATGCGGACAGTGCCCGTCTGTATATACCACGGTGGCTGGCCGCCGGTGCACATACCGTATTCATCGATAACGATACGGAATGTGTATAAATACACAAGCCGCTTTTTTGACGTTCAGGCAGCCTGAGATTTTGTAAAACCTTATGTGCTAACAAAAATATAAAACCGACGTCATTCCCGCGTAGGCGGGAATCCATGGAAAAATTTAGGAAACCATTTTAAAACAACGGATTCATAAACAGATGGATGGATTCCCGCGTTCGCGGGAATGACGGCAGTTAAGGTTTTAGGCTACCTGCGTAGCGTAGCGGAGTTGCGAAGCTCAAGCAGTTTTGCAAAGGTCTCAGAATGATTGGTGGGCAAGAATGCCCACCCTACCGGTAGCTTGTTTGTTGTCATCAACGGGTTTTGCAAAAATCTCCATCAGAAAACAACCCTATACCATGTCCCGCCGCTTTTCTCCCCGCCAACGCCGTTTGCTGCTGATGGCCGTTTTGTTACTGCTGTTTGCGGCTTTAAAACTCGCCGCCCTGTGGTGGTGGCAGCAACAGCCGGGCACGCACGCACCGGCAACCATACCGTCGGCCGCACCCTGCGACATCCGCGTGGCCTGCACCTTAAACAATGGCGCGCAAGTGCGTTTCAGCCGCCAGCAGCAGGTAAACGCCCCCTTCGACATCCACATCAGCGGCCTGCCGCAAAACACACACAGCGTGTATGTGCAGTTTTCCATGAGCGGCATGGACATGGGGTTTAACCGCTTCGAACTGCGCCGCGCCGACGACGGCAGTTGGCAGACACGGCAAATCCGCCTGCCCCTGTGCATCGAATCGCGCCACGATTATCTGGCCGATATTTATATCGACGGTGTGCCGGAACGCATTGCCTTTACGGCACCGTGAGCCGCCCGGTCATTGCCGCCACAGCCCCAAACACATACAATGGCATTTTATTATCTCCAGCCTGAGGAAACACCATGATTGCCAAAAAACTGTTTGAAGAAATTTCCACCAAACTGGGTGAAACCATAGACAACAGCCCGGTGAAAGACGTGGAGAAAAATGTCAAAGCCATGCTCGGTTCCGCTTTTAACCGCATGGATTTGGTCACCCGCGAAGAATTTGAAATCCAGCAGGCGGTGCTGCAAAAAACCCGCGAAAAACTGGCCGAGCTGGAAGCCCGCTTGGCGGCGCTGGAAAACGGCGACAGCGGCGATGCGGCCTAAAGGCTGCCTGAAACCATAAAAGGGGGGAAACTGCCATGAGTCTGGCCTTGGTATACAGCCGCGCGCTGGCCGGGATGGCGGCCCCGCCGGTGGAAGTGGAGGCGCATCTGGCGCCCGGCCTGCCCGCCTTCAATATCGTCGGCCTGCCCGACACCGAAGTCAAAGAAAGCCGCGACCGCGTGCGCGCCGCCATCATCCAAAGCGGCTTCGATTTCCCCAAGAAAAAAATCACCGTCAATCTCGCCCCGGCCGACCTGCCCAAAGAGTCCGGCCGTTTCGACCTGCCGATTGCCATCGGCATACTCGCCGCTTCCAGCCAAATCGCCACCGACACCCTGGACCAATACGAGCTGGCGGGCGAATTGGCGCTCTCCGGCCATATCCGCCCCATCCGCGGTGCCGTGGCCATGGCCTGGCAAGGCGCCCAGGCCGGACGCAGCTTTATCCTGCCTGAGGAAAACGCCGCCCAAGCGGCACTATTAAACACCGCCACCGTGTACGGCGCCGACACCCTCGCCGCCGTGGCCGCCCACTTCAACCGCATCACCCCGCTGGCCACCGCCGAAGCGGCGGCCGATAGCGGCGAAGAAGAACACGGCCCGCTGCCGGATTTGGCCGAAGTCAAAGGCCAGCACAGCGCCCGTTTGGCACTGGAAATCGCCGCCGCCGGCGGCCACAGCTTATTGTTTATCGGCCCGCCCGGCACCGGCAAATCCATGCTGGCGCAACGCCTGCCCGGCATTCTGCCGCCCTTGGACGAAGCGGAAATGATCAGCGTATGGGCGCTGCGCTCCCTGCTGCCCACCCACCAGCAACGCTTTTCGCGCCAACGCCCCTACCGGTCCCCTCATCACAGTGCCTCGGCCGTGGCGCTGGTCGGCGGCGGCTCGGATCCGCGTCCCGGCGAAATCTCCCTGGCCCATCAAGGTGTTCTTTTTTTGGACGAATTGCCCGAATTCGACCGCAAGGTGCTGGAAGTATTGCGCGAACCTTTGGAAAGCGGCGAAATCCATATTTCCCGCGCCGCGCGCCAAGCCAGCTTCCCCGCCCGTTTCCAACTGGTGGCGGCCATGAATCCCTGCCCCTGCGGCTATCTCGGCCACCCCACCCGCGCCTGCCGCTGCACGCCGGAAGCGGTGGCGCGTTACCGTGACAAAATCTCCGGCCCGCTGCTGGACCGCATCGACCTCACCGTGGAAGTACCGCCGCTGCCGGCGGCACAATTGCAGGCCGCCGAAGCCGGCGAAAGCAGCGCCGTGGTGGCCGCACGTGTAGCCGCCGCCCGTGCACGCCAATATGCGCGCCAAAACAAACTCAATGCCGCCCTGAACAGTTTGGAACTCGATCACAGCGCCGCCATCACAGCGGAGGCCAAACAGGTGCTGGCCGAAACTTTGGAAAAACTCAGCCTTTCCGCCCGCAGCTACCACCGCATTTTGCGCGTGGCGCGCACCGTGGCCGATTTGGCCGCGGACGATGCCGTGACCCGCCAGCACGTCTTGCGCGCCATCGGCCTGCGCCGCGCGCTGTAATTCCACAACCGCTGCACTCTAAGCGTCTGGATCTGAGAGTAAAGCCACTCTTGGACACCTGTCCAAAACCACGCTATACTGCCGCCCATTGGACAGCCGTCCAATTATTCATTAATCAAGCCTTCCGACATGAACCCCGCCACCCGCCAACAATTTCTCGATGCCGGTTTCCGGCTCTATCCGCAATACGGCTACCGCCAGCTGTCGGTGCGTCTGCTGGCGGCGGAAACCGGCCTGAGCCCGGGCATGTTCCACCATCTGTTTGCCAATAAAGACGCCTTTGTGGGCGAACTTTTGCAACAGCGCTACGGCGCCGCTTTTGCCGAACTCACCCTCACCCTCAACCCTCAGGCCGGTGTACGCGACAATCTGCGCGAGGTGCTGGGTTTTGTGGCGCGTTTTGTGCGCGACCATCTGCCGTGGATACACCGTGTTTTTGCCGACAGTGCCGAGGGTGTGGCCTGTGTCAACGATTTTATCCGCCACCACGGCACGCGCCATGTGGCGGTGCTGATGGCGCTGGTGGCCGAAGGCATGGCGCAGGGATTGTTGCCGCAAACCGGCATCACCCGTTATCTGGGCTTTTTGATGGGCGGCATCATCGAACCCATGGTGGTGGTGTCCGAATTGATCGCCGCCGATTTGGCGCCGCAGCAGGTGGCAGACGAATTTGCCGAACACATCATCAGCGACGGGGCCATAGACCAACGCATAGACTGGGCACTCGCTGCCCTCTTTTCCCCGCCCGTGCAGGAGCCGATATGAAGAAAACCCCCATTTTGGTGATGCTGGCCGTGGCCGTTGCAGCGGCGGCCGCTTTTGTCTATTACCGCCAGCAGCAGGCAGCGCTCCCGGATTACCTCGCCCATTCCAACGGCCGTTTGGAACTGAAGCGCCTGGACATTGCCAGCCTCTACCCCGGCCGCGTGGCGGCGGTGCATGTGGATGAAGGGGCGGATGTGGCCGCAGGCGATGTATTGGCGGAACTGTCCTCCGACACCAGCACCAGCCAGCTGGCCGCCGCACAAGCGCAGAAGCAGCGCGCCGAAGAAACCGTGGCGCGGGCGGACGCCGAAATCCGCGCCCACCAACAACAGCTGAAAGTGGCCGAGTTGGAATGGCGCAATGCGGTGCAGCTCAAGCGCGATGATTTGGTCTCCGCCGCCGAAGTGCAGAAACGCCGCGCCGCCTTCGACAGCGCCAATGCCGCAGTGCAGGCCGCGCGTGCCGCCCGTGCCGAAGCCGCTGCCGCCGTGGCCGCCACCCAGGCGCAAATCCATCAGGCTGCCTCCGCCAATGACGATATGACCATACGCAGCCCCATTGCCGGGCGGGTGGAATACCGCATGGCCGAAGTCGGCAGCGTGATTGCCGCCGGCAGCAAGGTGGTGAGCCTGCTCGACCCCGCCGATGTGTCCATGCACATCTTCCTGCCCAACGGCGTGGTGAGCCGCCTGAAAGTGGGCGATGAAGCGCGCATTGTCTTGGACGGCATCGACACCGTATTCCCGGCCACGGTGAGCTTTATCGCCACCGACGCCCAGTTCACGCCCAAGGCGGTAGAAACCGCCGACGAACGCGCCAAGCTGATGTTTAAAGTGCGCCTGAAAGTCCCCGCCGCCGTGGCGATGGAACACCGCGGCCTGCTCAAAGGCGGCATGACCGGCAACGGCTATGTGCGCACCGACAGCAGCCGTGAATGGCCGAGGGAATTGGCGCTTAAACAATAGCCGTAGGTCGGGCATTCATGCCCGACATTCTCCCGTGTTTTTAATCTTGTCGGGCATCAATGCCCGACCTACGGCAACTTTTTCAGGCAGCCTGAAACCATGAACCCAGACATCAACACCGAAATCCGCCAAACACAGGCACTGTACCGCGAATGGTGTGCCTTGCAGCCGCGCCTGCAAGCCGCCCAAGCCGACTGGCAGCGGGCGGCAGAGATTATGGCCGCGCTGGACGGCTTTTATTTCCACGGCGGCTTTAGCCGCGCCCGCGAAGCAGTGGAACAGGGCCATGCTCAAGCCGCCCCTGCAGAAAACGAATACAGCGTATTGGGTGAAGACACTTTGTGGAACGCCCATATCGACTTCCAGCAACTGGCCTGGCAGCGCCTGCGTAGCGCCGTGGCGGTATTGGACCCTGAGCAGTCGTAGGTCGGATACTTGTATCCGACACACGCCCAAACACACCGCCCATAACCTTATGTCGGATTCAAGAATCCGACCTACATTGATACCTGACATGAACCCGCCCTACACCCTGCGTACCGCCCGCCCGGGCGACCTGCCCGCCATTGTTGCCATTTACAACAGCACCATTGCCTCGCGCCAAGTCACCGCCGATTTGCAGCCGGTCACCGTGGCCGAGCGTCAGGCTTGGTTTGACGCCCACAGCGGCCACCGCCCTTTATATGTAGTGGAAAACGAGGCCCGGCAGGTGGTGGCCTGGGGCAGTTTCAGCGACTACTACCCGCGCGCCGCCTACCGCATTTGCGCCGAAATCAGCATTTATCTCGACCCGCAATACCGTGGCGCCGGTTTGGGCCGCCAGCTTTTGGATGCCATGATGAGCCGCGCCCCGGCCTTGGGCCTACAGCGCCTGATAGCGGTGATTTTCGCCCACAACACCCCCAGCGTGCGCCTGTTTGAGCGCGCCGGTTTCGAGCATTGGGGCTTGTTGCCGCAGGTGTGCGATTTGGACGGGGCGCTGGCGGATATTGTGTTGCTGGGAAAAAAGGTTTAAGCGCAAGGCTGCCTGAAAACCTGACCGTAGAGCGAACTGCCAAACACCGACAAAACAAACTGCATAAGGAAAACCCATGAATTTGTTACTGGAAAAATTTACCGCTGCCGATTTTGCCGATTACTTCCGTTTGGTCGGTGATACCCAAGTCATGGCCATGATTACCGAACGTGCCCTGCCGGAAACAGAAGCGCGCACCGAATTCGAGCAGCTGCTCGCCAATAATGCCCTGCATCCTGATTTTGGCTGTTTCAAAGTATCGGACGAACAAGGCCGTTATCTGGGTTTGGGGAAGTTGGCTCTGGATGCGGCAAACAGCCGCCAAGCGGAATTAGGCTATATGCTGTTACCCGCGTATTGGGGGCAAGGCATGGCCGGTGAAATCGCCCGCACACTGGTGGCGCAAGCACGCGCGCAAGACTTGGACGGTCTGTTCGCCATCATCGACCCTGCCAATCTGGCATCACGCAAAATATTGCTGAACAACGGCTTTATCCATCAAGAATACAAAGAATTCGACGGATTGCCCGGCGAAATTCTGTCTTTAAACCTCAGAACTGCGCCGTAGCACCGTAGGTCGGCTCTCCGAGCCGACCTACCCCTGCCATCGTCGGATTCAAGAATCCGACCTACACCCTGATACCCGAAACCCGATGACCGAACCCGCCATCCACATCCACAAGCTCTCCCACCGCTACGGCAAAATCCGTGCGCTGGACGGGGTGTCGCTGTCGCTTCCGCGCGGGGTCACGGTGGGTTTGATCGGGCCGGACGGGGTGGGCAAATCGACCTTGCTGTCGCTGATCGCCGGGGTACGGGTGATTCAAGAGGGCACAGTAGCGGTGCTCGGCGGCGATATGGCGCACAAAGCCACGCGTCGCGCTTTGTCGCAACGCATTGCCTATATGCCGCAAGGCTTGGGCAAAAATCTGTATCCGACCTTGAGCGTGTATGAAAACATCGATTTTCATGCGCGCCTGTTCGGTCTCACCGCCCGCGAGCGCCAAAGCCGTATTCACAGACTGCTGGAGGCCACCGGCCTGGCGCCCTTTCCCGACCGCCCGGCGGGCAAGCTCTCCGGCGGTATGAAACAAAAGCTGAGCTTGTGCTGCGCGCTGGTGCATTCGCCGGAAGTGCTGATTCTGGACGAGCCCACCACCGGGGTGGATCCCTTATCCCGCCGCCAGTTTTGGACGCTGGTGCGCGACCTGCGCGCGGAAACGCCGGGCATGACGGTGATTGTGGCCACCGCCTATATCGACGAGGCCGAACAATTCGAGCATTTGCTGGCCATGGACGACGGCCGCCTGCTGGTGGACCGTCCCATGCGCGAAGTCAAGGCCGCCTATGGTGCCGACACGCTGGAAGCGGCCTATATCCGCATGCTGCCGCCGGAAAAACAGGCCGGTGCGGGCGGCGTGGAAATCACCCCGTTTGTGCCGCTGGCCGATGCGCCGCCCGCCATCGAAGCGCACGGCCTCACCAAGCGTTTCGGCAGTTTTACTGCGGTGGACGATGTCAGCTTCACCATTGAAAAAGGCGAGATTTTCGGTTTTCTCGGCGCCAACGGCTGCGGCAAATCCACCACCATGAAGATGCTCACCGGCCTGCTCGATGCCACTTCCGGCAGCGCCGAACTCTTGGGGCAGCCGGTGCAGGCGGGCAATATCGCCACGCGCATGCGTGTGGGCTATATGTCGCAGGCGTTTTCGCTGTATGAAGAGCTGAGCGTGCGCCAAAACCTGATGCTGCACGCGCGGCTCTACCAGATGGACGGCGCACACGGCCGCGCCGCCGTGACCGAGGCGCTTACGGATTTCGATTTGCAGGAGGTGGCCGATGCCCAACCCGCCGACCTGCCCTTGGGCATACGCCAGCGCCTGCAACTGGCCGCCGCCTGTCTGCACCACCCCGAAGTGCTGATTTTGGACGAGCCGACTTCCGGCGTGGACCCGGCGGCGCGCGACCTGTTTTGGCGCACCCTGCTCAGGCTGTCGCGGCAGGAGCGCATCACCATTTTCGTGTCCACCCACTTTATGAACGAAGTGGAGCGCTGCGACCGCATTTCGCTGATGAACCGCGGCCGCGTGCTCGCCGTCGGCACGCCTGCCGAAGTGGTGGCCGCCAGCGGCCAGGCCAATACCGAAGAAGCGTTTATTTATTATTTGCAGCAGGATGCGGCGCAAGAAGCGCAGGAACAAGGGCCAACAAACAGGCTGCCTGAAAACCCAAGCACACAGCTTTCAGGCAGCCCGGCGGAAACGGCCGCACCCCAACACGGCCGCAGCACCCGCGACTGGCGCTATCTGTGGGGCACGGTATGGACTTTTGCCCGCCGCGAAGCCAAGGAATTGCTGCGCGACCCCATCCGCCTGTTTTTTGCCATCTGCGGCCCCATCATCATGCTGGCGGCGGTGGGCTGGAGTATTTCCTATGATGTCTCCGGCCTGCACTTCGGCGTGCTCGACCGCGACCAAAGCCATGAAAGCCGCCGCTTTATCGAACATTTTGCCGGTTCGGATTATTTTGCCGAAATCCAGCCGCTGTCATCGGCAGCAGAAATGCAGACCGCGCTGCAAAGCAAACAGGCGGTGCTGGTCATCGACATTCCGCCCGGTTTCGGCCGCGATGTGGCGCTGGGACGCCAACCGCAGGCGGCGTTTTACATCGACGGCACCGAACCCTTTAACGCCAATACCGTGGCCGGTTATGCGGCCGCTATCAGCGAAGAATACAACCGCGCCGTTTTGCGTGAACGCGGCATAGACCCGCCCACTCCGGCGGTGCTGGAGCCGCGTTTCCGCTACAACCCGGAATTCAAAAGCGTCAACGGCATCGTGCCCAATATTCTGGTGATGGTGCTGATGATGATACCGGCCATCATGACCGCGCTCTCGGTGGTGCGCGAGCGCGAAATCGGCTCGATTGCCAATCTCTACGCCTCCCCGGCCTCGGTATGGCAATACCTCTTGGGCAAGCAGCTGCCCTATATCGCCATGGGCGCGCTCAATTTCGCCACACTGGCGGCCATGGTGGTGTTTTGGTTCGGCGTGCCGCTCAAAGGCTCGCTGATCGCACTGTTGCTGGGCTCTTTGCTGCTGGTGGGCGCATCCACCGGTCTGGGGCTGCTGGTATCTTCGTTTACCCGTTCGCAAACCGCCGCCTTTTTTATCGCCGCCCTGGGCACCATGATTCCGACCATTAATTTTTCCGGCATCATCCACCCGCTATCCAGCCTGGAAGGCAGCGCCTATGCCATCGGCACCGGCTTCCCGGCCTCGTGGTTCCAGCGCATCAGCAGCGGCGGCTTCAGCAAAGGCTTGGGGCTGGCCGATTTCGGCAACGAATATCTGATGCTGGCCATGTTTACCCTGCTCTATCTGGGCCTGGCTTCGGTGTTGTTGAAAAAGCAGGAGAA
Organism: Neisseriaceae bacterium HSC-16F19; assembly: GCF_024171525.1. Taxonomy (GTDB): domain Bacteria; phylum Pseudomonadota; class Gammaproteobacteria; order Burkholderiales; family Neisseriaceae; genus JALJZY01. The sequence continues at coordinate 92,176 of NZ_JALJZY010000008.1, read as the reverse complement.
GTAGATGTTGTACGGATACCCGAACGATGAGGCTGCCTGAAAATATAAACAGATTCTGCGGCTGCGCGCAGAATGACAAAACCGGCGTCATCCTGCGCGCAGTCGCAGGATCTGTGCAAACCTGCTTATCTGCACATTAATTCAGGCTGCCTGAAAACCCATCATTAGAAAGACACCCATGCTGATATTGTCTTTAATATTTATCGCCCTCTCCGCCCTGCTGCACATTTATATCTGCGTGCTGGAAATGTTTTTATGGGACCAACCGCAAGGCCGCCGCACCTTTGGCCTGAGCGCGGAATTTGCCGCCGCCACCAAGGAATTGGCCGCCAACCAAGGCTTTTACAATCTGCTTTTGGCCCTCATCATGCTCGCCGGTATTGCCGGGGTGCTGGCCGATACCGCCTGGGGCACGGCCTTGTGCATGGCCGGTGCCGCATCCACCGTGGCCGCCGGTGTGTATCTGGGCGCCACCTCGCCCAATAAGCGCAAACCGGCGGCCATACAGCTGGCACCGGGCTTGATCGGATTGGTGCTGCTGGGTCTGCACTACCTGTAGGTCGGATACTTGTATCCGACAGAATTAATTATTTCAGTAACTTATACTTATGTCGGATACAAGTATCCGACCTACGACTTACCCCCCTTTTTCAGGCAGCCTGAAACACTGACCATGCGATTTTTCAAAAACATCCTCGCCCTCAGCGCCAAAGAATTGCGCAGCCTGCTCGGAGACCCGGTGCTGGTGGTGCTGATTGTGTTTACCTTTACCGGTCTGGTGTATTCCGCCGCCACCGGGGTGAGCAACGATGTCAAAAACGCCGCCGTGGGCATTATCGACGGCGACCGCTCGCCTTTGAGCCGCCAAATCACCGCCGCGCTGCTGCCGCCGCATTTCCAAACGCCGGTGGCGGTGAGCCGCGAACAGGCAGATGCGTTGCTGGACAAGGGCGAACTCGTGTTTGTGCTGGAGTTTCCGCCGCATTTCCAGCGCGATGTGCTCTTGGGGCGCGAGCCACAGGTGCAGCTTTTGGCCGATGCCACCACCATCACCCAGGCCGGGCTGGGACAAGCCTATATCAGCCAGATTTTTCACAGCGAAATCATCGATTTTTTGCAGCAGAAGCAATTGATTGAAGAGATTATGCCGGTCAAGCCGGTGGTGACGCTGGAATTCAATCCCAATGCCAGCGATGTGTGGCCGCTGGCGATTATGGAAGTGGACAATATGATTGCCATGATTACGCTGGTGCTGGTGGGCGCGGCGGTCATCCGCGAACGCGAGCGCGGCACCATCGAGCATTTGCTGGTGATGCCGGTGGGCGCGGCGGAAATCGTGCTGGCCAAGATACTCGCCAACGGTTTGGTGATTTGCACGGTGGCGGTGCTGAGTATGCGTTTTATGGTCGGCGGCCTGCTGCAAGTGCCGCTGTCGGGCTCGCTGGCGCTGTTTGCGCTGGGCACGGTGATTTTTATGTTTTCCATTGCCGCCCTCGCCATTATGCTCGCCACCCTGGCACCGACCATGCCGCAATACAGCCTGCTGATGATGCCGGTGTACATCATTGCGCTGATGTTTTCCGGCTCCTCCAGCCCGCGCAGCAATATGCCGCAGGCGGCGCAATGGATTAGCGAATACTGGCCCACCACCCAGTTTGTGTCTTTCGCCCAAAGCGTGCTGCTGCGCGGCGCCGGGCCGGAACTGGTGTGGCCGCAACTGTTAATCATGACCATCACCGGCGCCCTGTTTCTGCTGCTGGCGCTGGTGCGCTTCCGCAAAATGTTGGAAAAACAGGGATGATACGTAGGGTGGGTGCTTGCACCCACGCGCCATCCTTTCCCAGTCCTGCAAACCGCCAAACGAATGAAACAATTTGGGCGGATTGGGCCGAATAAACCAAACGCGTGGGCGCCAGCTCCCACCCTACGCAACGCTTAACCCTGTAAATCATTTTCAGGCTGCCTGAAAACCCGAAACACCTGATTGATGCTTATGAAAACCCTGCCCAACAAAACCCTTGCCGCCGTGTTCACCGCCCTGCTGAGCCTCGCCGCCTGCCAACACACCACCGTGGCGCTGGACAGCCAAATTGACCTGCCCGCCGCCTTCGAACACGCGCCCGCCGCCGCCGCGCCCACCGACATCGCGCGCTGGTGGCAGCATTGGCAAGACCCGGTGCTCAACCGCTTGGTGGAAGAAGCGCTAGCGCACAATCACGATATCCGCATCGCCCAAAGCCGCCTCGCCGAAGCGCGCGCCACGGCGCGGCTGGCACAGGCCGATTTGGGCCCGACCGCCGGTTTGGGCGTACAGGCAGCACATCTGGATGCCCATATCCGCAACCCCGCCGATAACAACACCCGCGCCCTGCTGCGCCGCAATCCCCAAACCGCCGACTTGGGCGCACGCACCTTGGAAACCGACGGCAGCAGCGCCGGCGGCACGCTGTCGGTCAGCTGGGAACCGGACATCTTCGGCCGCAAACAAAGCGATGCCGACGCCGCCCGTGCCGCCGCGCTGGGTACCCAAGAGCAGCTCTACGGCGCGCGCCTGCTGGTGGCGGCGGATGTGGCCGAACATTATCTGCAAGCCCGTGCCGCCGAGCGCAGGCTCGCCACCCTGCAACAGAGCATCGCCACCACCGCCCGGCTGCACCGCTATGTGCAGGGCCGCTTTCAGGCCGGACACGCCACCGCCCATGATGTGCGCGCCGTCGCCAGCCGCCTGAGCACGCTGGAAGCGCAACCAGCCCCCTTGCAGGCTGCCCGCGCCGCCCATGTGCGCAGCCTCGCCATCCTCGGCGGTCATGCCCCGCAAGGCTATACGCTGCCTGAAAGCAAACACAATCCCTTAAGCCATATTCCCGCCGCACCGCAAGGCCACACACCCCAAGGGCTGCTGGAGCGCCGCCCCGACATCCGCGCCCATGCCGCACAGGTACAGGCTTATGCCGCCAAACTGGCCAGCGCCCGCGCCGATTTGCTGCCGCGTTTTTCGATTGAGTTTCTCGGCAACGGCAGCATCAGCCTCGACAGCGACAGCAATCTCAAAGGCTGGGGCAGCCTCATGCGCGCCCAAATCCAGCTGCCGTTGTTTACCAACGGCCGCATCCGCGCCAATATCGCCGCCGCCGATGCCCGCCTGCAAACCGCCCTGCTGCAATACGACCAAAACATCCTCACCGCCCTGGGCGAAGTGGACAGCGCCTACCACGGCCACCATGCTTTCCGCCAACAAGGCGCACAGCTGACACGGGCACACCAACAGGCCGCCGCCCAAGCCGATGCGGCGGAAAAACTGTTCCGCCACGGCCAATACACCCTCGACCAAGCCCTTAACGCCCGCCTGACCGAACAGCAGGCGCAAGACCAGCTGATTCAGTCGCAATTGCAGCAGGCGCAAAGCAGCGTGCTGCTCTATAAAGCCTTGGGCGGCGGCTGGGAAACCGATTAAGGCTGCCTGAAAATAAAGAATACTTTGCTTTTCATAGCAAAGGCCGCTATAATGCCGCGTTTCGTCCGGCGTGCCGCTGCCGGGCGTTATTGTATAGTCAAACCAAATCAGAATGAGATAAGGCGCAGCAAGGCCGTATCATTCTTATTTGGAAAGACTAAAAAGCGGCGAAAAACCGTGGTGTCCAGGTTGTTTTCTGAAAACAAGCACTGTTCTGCAGTCACCTGACGCCTTATCCGATAAACCCGTATGGAGTTGTAACCATGCCAAAAATGAAAACCAAATCCAGCGCCAAAAAGCGCTTCAAAGTGTTGGGCGGTGGTGGTGTTAAACGCGCACACGCGTTCAAACGCCACATCTTGACCAAGAAAACCACCAAAAACAAACGCCAGCTGCGCGGCACCTCTATGGTGAACGAGCGCGATATGGCTTCTGTTGCCAAAATGTTGCCCTACGCTTAAGGAGTTTAGAATATGCCACGCGTAAAACGCGGTGTAACCGCACGTGCCCGTCACAAAAAAGTATTAGCATTGGCCAAAGGCTATCGCGGCCGTCGTAAAAACGTCTACCGCGTTGCCAAACAGGCGGTGATGAAAGCCGGTCAATACGCCTACCGCGACCGCCGTCAGCGCAAACGCCAGTTCCGTCAATTGTGGATTGTGCGTATCAATGCCGCCGCCCGTGAAAACGGTTTGTCTTACAGCAAATTCATGAACGGCCTCAAACGCGCCGCCATCGAAATCGACCGTAAAGTATTGGCCGATTTGGCTGTATTCGACAAAGCCGCTTTCAGCCAACTGGCCGAGAAAGCCAAAGCCGCTCTGGCTTAATGCGCTTGAGCTTAAAAAAAGGAAACTTCGGTTTCCTTTTTTGTTTTCAGGCAGCCTGAAAACATATCTTGCGGCGCTTATGCTACACTGGCGCCCGTTTTTGAGACTTCACCCATCGGACTGAATTATGGCAGGCAATTCCTTCGGACAACTGTTTCGCATCAGCACTTTCGGCGAAAGCCACGGCCCGGGGCTGGGCTGCGTAATTGACGGTTGCCCGCCCGGACTGCCGCTCACCGAAGCCGATATCCAGGCCGACCTCGACCGCCGCAAACCCGGCACCAGCCGCCATGTCACCCAACGCCGCGAGGCCGACGAGGTGGAAATCCTCTCCGGCGTGTTCGAAGGCCGCACCACCGGCACCCCCATTGCCCTGCTTATCCGCAATACCGACCAGCGCAGCAAGGACTACGGCAATATCGCCCGCCAATTCCGCCCCGGCCATGCCGATTACACCTATTGGCACAAATACGGCACCCGCGATTACCGCGGCGGCGGCCGCTCTTCCGCCCGCGAAACCGCTGCCCGCGTGGCCGCCGGCGCCGTTGCCAAAAAATGGCTCTACACCCAATTCGGCACCGAATTCGTCTGCTATGTCACCCAGGTGGGCGAACAGGTGATTGCTTTTGAAGACGAAGCCTATATCGGCGAAAACCCGTTTTTTGCCGCCAACCGCAGCCAGATTGCCGCTTTGGAAGCCTATATGGACAGTGTGCGCAAATCGCTGGATTCCGTCGGCGCCCGACTGCATATCGAGGCGCGCAACGTGCCGGTGGGCTTGGGCGAACCGGTATTCGACCGCCTCGATGCCGATATTGCCCATGCGCTGATGTCCATCAATGCCGTCAAAGCCGTGGAAATCGGCGACGGTTTCGACGTGGTGGCACAACGCGGCAGCGTACACGGCGACGAGCTGACACCGCAGGGCTTTCTGTCCAACCACGCCGGCGGCATCCTCGGCGGCATATCCACCGGCCAGACCATTACCGCCAATTTCGCCATCAAGCCCACCAGCTCCATCGCCACCCCGCGCCGTTCCATCGACATCGACGGTAATCCCTGCGAAATCGCCACCCACGGCCGCCACGACCCCTGCGTCGGCCTGCGCGCCGCGCCCATTGCCGAAGCCATGCTGGCACTGGTGCTGATGGACCACGCCCTGCGCCAGCGTGCGCAAAACGCCGATGTGCGCGTGAGCACGCCGGACATTGAGCGCCGATAGTTTCAGGCAGCCTGAACGCCATGTCGTACAGCCAAGATGATTTCTTAGACCAAGTTGCCGCCCGCCTGGCATCCTATAAACGCCGCCAGTGCCAAGTCTTACTGCAACTGCTGGCATACCATTGCGCCGAATATGCCACCGCGGCCAAAGTAGCCACGGAATTTCCTGCCCAAATCCCCCACCTGCTGGCGCTGCGCGAAGAAGTGGTCTCCCAACGTTGGCAATACGACCCTATGGCCGCCGCGGTGGCCGCATTGGATGACATCGCCGACCAAGACGACTATCCGGCCGACATGCTGGGCGAAAATCTGGCATTTTATGCCGCCAGCGCCACTTGGCTGAATCTGCACGACGGCAAAAACCGCCGCTTCCGCCAGGAAACGCTCGGCTGTGTGGAACTGTATCTGGACATGCATATCGGCATAGCCGCCGACAACAGCGAGGGTGTGTTGCTGGACTATTTGGACGATGAGCGGCGTTGGCGCAAGCACCCGCATATCGCCGCTGTGTGCACGCAATTATTAGGCTGGTTGGACCAGGCTGCCTGAAACATTTTCAGGCAGCCGCAATCAACAATATATATAAGCCCCTACCATGTACCCTGCTTTCCCCATTCACTATATCGAACCGGTTTTCCGTCCGCCCAGCGAGGCGCGCTCGCTGATACTGCCGGTTACCAACGGCTGCTCATGGAATGCCTGCACTTTTTGCGAGATGTACACCGCGCCGCAGAAAAAATTCCAGGTGCGGCCGCAGGCAGACATCGAAGCCGACCTGATGCGCACCGCCCAAAGCGGCCTGCCGGTACGGCGCGTGTTTCTGGCCGACGGGGATGCCATGGCTTTGTCTGTGCGCCGCTTAAGCGCGGTGCTGGAAGCCGTTCACCGTTACCTGCCGCAGGTGGAGCGCATTTCCGCCTACTGTCTGCCGCGCAATGTGGCACATAAGAGCGTGGCCGATTTGCGCGCGCTGGCCGAGGCCGGTTTGCGCATGGTGTATGTCGGCTGCGAGTCCGGCGACGATGAGGTGCTGCGCTTGGTCAACAAGGGCGAAACCCATGCTTCTTCGGCCGCATCGCTGCTGAAACTGGGCGAAGCGGGCATTACCCGCTCGGTGATGCTGCTCAACGGCTTGGGCGGTACCCGCCTCAGCCGCCGGCACGCGTTGGAATCCGCCCGCCTGATGAACGCAAGCCAGCCGGAGTATCTTTCCACGCTGGTGGTGTCTTTTCCCTTGGGCAGCGCCCGTTTTCAGGCAGCCTATCCCGACTTCGAACTGCCCGATACCGTCGGCCTCTTGCAGGAAATGGCACTCCTGATGGAGCATCTGCAACTGGAAAACACCGTCTTCCGCAGCGACCACGCCTCCAATTATCTGGTGCTCAAAGGCCGTCTCGGCCGCGACAAAGCCGCCCTGCTGGCGCAAATCCGCGCCGCCATCCGTGCACCTGCCGCCGCAGGGCTGCGACCGGAATGGATGCGGGGTTTGTAAATATCGGCACACAAACAAAACGGCAGCCGGTCTGAACAGACTGACTGCCGTTTCCATATGTATGATATGTATGCGGTGCTTATAGCGCCTGCTTGTTCACCAACGCGGCCTTGATATAGGCGCTGAACAACGGATGGCCTTTGCGCGGTGTGGAGGTGAATTCCGGGTGGAACTGGCAGGCGAAGAACCACGGATGGACTTCGGTGGGCAGTTCCACGGTTTCCACCAAGCGCTCGTGACCCGTGGAAACGCCACCCACCACCAAGCCCGCCTGTTGCAGCTGCGGCAGGTAGTGGTTATTGACTTCGTAACGGTGGCGGTGGCGCTCGCGGATGTGTTCGCTGCCGTAAATACGCGCCGCCAGGCTGCCTGAAGCCAATTCCACTTCTTGCGCGCCCAAGCGCATGGTGCCGCCGAGATTGGCGTTGGCATCGCGTTTTTCCACCTGGCCGTCGCGGTCCAGCCATTCGTCAATCAGCCCCACCACCGGGTGTTCGGCTTTCAGGTCAAATTCGGTGGAATTGGCCCCGGCCAAACCGGCCTGGTTGCGCGCGTATTCGATAAGCGCAATCTGCATGCCCAGGCAAATGCCCAAATAAGGCACTTTGTGTTCGCGCGCATATTTCACCGCAGCAATCTTGCCTTCGACACCGCGGCTGCCGAAGCCGCCGGGCACCAGAATGGCGTCCATGTCTTTCAGGCAGCCTGTTCCTTCCTGTTCGATGGCTTCGCTGTCGATATAGGTGATTTGCACATCGGTGTCGGTATGAATACCGGCGTGTTTCAAGGCTTCGGTGAGCGATTTGTAGGATTCGGTCAAATCCACATATTTGCCCACCATGGCGATTTTGACGGTGTGTTTGGGATTTTTGATCGCGTAAACGATTTTCTTCCACTCGGTCAGATCCGCCTGCTGCACATTCAGTTGCAGCTGCTCGCAGATAATGTTGTCTATGCCCTGGTTGTGCAGCATTTCCGGGATTTCGTAAATGCTCTCGGCATCGTAGCTCCCCGCCACGGCACGCTCTTCCACATTACAGAACAGCGCGATTTTGCGTTTTTCCTCGTCCGGCAGAATGCGGTCCATGCGGCAGATGAGCACGTCGGGCTGGATACCGATTTCGCGCAGCTCTTTCACCGAATGCTGGGTCGGTTTGGTCTTGATTTCACCGGCGGCGGCGATATAGGGCACATAGCTCAGATGCACAAACAGGGTGTTGTTGCGGCCCAACTGGCTGCGCATCTGGCGGATGGCTTCCAGAAACGGCAGCGACTCGATGTCGCCGACGGTACCGCCGATTTCCACAATGGCGACATCGTAACCGGCCGCGCCTTCGTGGATTTTGCGTTTGATTTCGTCGGTAATGTGCGGAATCACCTGCACGGTGCCGCCCAAGTAGTCGCCGCGACGCTCCTTGGTAATCACGTTTTCGTACACCTGTCCGGCGGAAAAGCTGTTGCGGCGGGTCATGGTGGCATTGATAAAACGCTCGTAATGGCCCAAATCGAGGTCGGTTTCGGCGCCGTCGTCGGTCACAAACACCTCGCCGTGCTGGAAGGGGCTCATGGTACCGGGGTCGACATTGATATAGGGATCGAGCTTGAGCATGGTCATGCTCAGGCCGCGGGATTCGAGTATGCTGGCAATAGACGCGGCGGCGATGCCTTTGCCCAAGGAAGACACTACGCCGCCGGTTACAAAGATAAACTTGGTCATGATGCTGGGTGTGAATTGGAATGCGCTATTTTACACCAAGCGCCCCGACAAATAAAGAAACCCCCTGTCAGGTGCAGAGGGCTTATGGCATAATGGCATGCAGATGACCGACCCTTTTTCGAGGCAGAGCGCCATGCACACTACCGGCCGTATTTTCATTGTTTCCGCCGCTTCCGGCACCGGCAAAACCACCTTGGTTTCCCGCCTGGTGCAAAACCACCCGCGCATCCGCGTCTGCGTGTCGCACACCTCGCGCGCACCGCGCGGCAGCGAGGAAAACGGCGTGCACTACCATTTTGTCACCACCGCCGAATTCGAGCAGATGATAGGTGAAGGCGCATTTTTGGAGCACGCCAATGTGTTCGGCCATTATTACGGCACCAGCACGGCGGCACTGGAAGCGATTACCTCGCAAGGCATGGACGTGATTTTGGAAATCGACGTACAGGGTGCCGAACAGGTGCGCCGCGCCCTGCCCGAAGCCACCAGCATTTTTATCCTGCCGCCTTCGTTTGCGGTGCTGGCCGAACGCCTGAGCGGCCGCGGTACCGATGCGCCCGAGGTGGTATTCAAACGCCTGGCGCAGGCGCGCAACGAAATCGAACAGTCTTATCTGTTTGACTATGTGGTGGTGAACGACGATTTGATTCAGGCCGAACACGACCTGCTGCACATCATCCGCGCCCAACACCTGCAACAGGCGGCGCAACGCCACACCATTGAAGCGGTGTTGGCAAATCCGTGATAATTGCCGGATAATACGCCTCTGAGACTGTATCAATGCTGCCTGAAAACCTTTTCAGGCAGCCTACTACAAACCCATTATTTAATTTATTGAAGGACTCCACCACCATGGCACGCATTACCGTAGAAGACTGCATCGGCCGCATCAACAACCATTTCGACCTCACCCTTACCGCCGCCCTGCGCGCGCGCCAGCTGGCCAACGGCTCTTCCCCGCTGGTGGACGACATCCGCAACAACAAACCCACCGTCACCGCCCTGCGCGAAATCGCCGCCGGACAAATCGGTGTGGAATTGCTCAACCGCAACAAGTAAATTCCGCCCATGCTTGCCCCCAGCGTTGCTTACGACAGCCACACCCTCGCATTGCGCAACACCTTGTTTCAGGCAGCAGGCTACCTGAAAAAAGAAGAACGCTTTGCGATGCTGGAGGCCGCCTGCGTTTACGTATGGCAACTGGCGGGCGGACAGACTGCCGCGCTCACCCGTGCTTTTGCCCTCAGCACCGCGCTGGCCCACGAACAAGACCGCGTACATGTATTGTGCGCGGTTTTGGTTCAAACCGCCGCCGCCGACACCGGCAAGCCGGCCGATACCGCCGCCCTCTTGCCGCAGCTGGGTGAAGTCTGCATTGAAATCATCGACACCCTGCATACCGAACCGGCAGACCCGCCCGCGCAGCAACTGGCCGACTGCAAGGCACACGTCCGCACCGTTTACGGCCGCATCATCGAACGCGCCCGCACCCTGCTGCTGAAAACCGCCCACTATCTCAAGCCCGAAGAACAGGCACTGCTCAACCAAGCCTGCGACTTCGGCATCGAAGCGCACGAAGGCCAGTACCGCAACAGCGGCGTGCCCTACATCACCCACCCCATGGCCGTGGCCACCCAGCTGGCGGAATGGCGCGTGGACGTACAGGGACTGTGCGCCGGTGTGCTGCACGACGTGCTGGAAGACACCGGCACCAGTAAGGTACAGCTCGCGGGCCTGTTCGGCGATACCATTGCCGACATGGTCGACGGCCTCTCCAAACTGGAAAAACTGGAATACAACGACCAGGCCGAACATCAGGCGGAGAGCTTCCGCAAGCTGATTCTGGCCATGACCAAAGACATCCGCATCATTGTGGTCAAGCTCTCCGACCGCCTGCACAATATGCGCACCCTGGATGCGAAAAAGCCGGAAAGCCGCCGCCGCATCGCCCAGGAAACCATGGAAATCTACGCGCAGCTGGCCAACCGCATCGGTTTGAACCAGGTGTACCGCGAATTGCAGGATTTGTCCTTTCTTCATCTGCACCCGGCCCGCTATGCCGTGCTGGAAAAAGCCCTGCAAGCCAGCCGCCGCAACCGCCGCGATGTGGTCGGCAAAGTGTTGCGCGCCTTCAGCCAGCGCCTGGTGAGCGCCAATATCGAAGCGCAAATCAAAGGCCGCGAGAAAAATCTGTTCAGCATTTACCAGAAAATGCAGGCCAAAAACCTGCGTTTTGCCGAGGTGATGGACATTTACGCCTTCCGCGTTATCGTCAACAACATTCCCGCCTGCTACGCCGCCCTCGGCGCCCTGCACAGCCTCTACAAGCCCAAGCCCGGCAAAATCAAAGACTACATCGCCATTCCCAAAAACAACGGCTACCAAAGCCTGCACACCACCCTAGTCGGCCCTTACGGCCTGCCCATCGAAGTGCAGATCCGCACCCGCGACATGGACGCCGTGGCCGAAGGCGGCGTGGCCAGCCACTGGATGTACAAATCGGGCGAGCGCGACAGCATGGAACAGGCGCAGATGCGCACCCACCAATGGCTGCAAACCATCCTCGACTTCCAGGCGCAAAGCGATTCCGCCGCCGAATTTTTGGAAAACGTCAAAATCGACCTCTTCCCCAACGAGGTCTATACCTTTACCCCCAAAGGCCGCATCATGGTGCTGCCCGACGGCGCCACACCCATCGATTTTGCCTATGCGGTGCACACCGACATCGGCAACCGCACCGTGGCCGCGCGCATCAACCACAATATGATGCCCCTGCGCACACGTCTGAAAACCGGCGACACCGTGGAAATCATCACCGCCGACAAAGCCCGCCCCAATCCGGCCTGGCTCAATTTCACCGTTTCCAGCCGCGCCCGCAGCGCCATCCGCAACCAAATCAAAAACATGAACCGCGCCGATGCGGTGGAGCTGGGCGAAAACCTGCTGCAAAAAGCCCTCTCCAGCCTGCTGCCTGAAAACGTGCTCTTGTCCGAAAGCCTGAAAGACGCCTATTTGCAGGATTTGGCCACCAAACAGACCACTTTTGAAGAAGTACTCTACGATGTGGGCATGGGCCGTTTGCAACCTGTGTCCGTGGCCATGCACTTGGCCACCTTGGCCGGACAATACTTGGGCGACACCGTCAAACTCTCGCCCATCAAAGTTTCCGGCAACGAAACCGGACGCGTGCATCTGGCGCAATGCTGCAATCCCATCCCCGGCGACAGCATCAAGGCGCTGATCATCAAAGACCAAGGCATGATCATCCATCGCGACGTCTGTCACAACATCCTCAAGGCCGACCCGGAAAACCAGCTCGATGCCGATTGGGACGACATCCAGGCCAACCACTACCATGTCAGCCTGCTGGTCACCTCGGTGGATGCCCACGGTCTGCTGATGTCCATGGCGCAAACCATTTCCGCCCACAAGGCCAATATCGAATCGGTGGAAACACCCTCGCGCCGCCAAGACGGCGTGGAAGGCTTTATCGAATTCCGCTTTGCCCTGCAAGTCCACAATCTCGACCAACTCAACCGCATCATCCGCGGCCTGCACGCCATTCCGCAAGTGCGCCGCGTGGTGCGTACTTGACCGCAGCGCACAAATACGGCATAATGCGCGGATATTTTTGACCCTTTATCCGCAGTGCCTGCGCCAAACAAGACACTGCACCCCCGGTGGGAGGTGATTTTTACCGTTGCGGCGGAACAGCGCCGCGGCCGCAAACGGCCTTATCCCTGTTGCACATAGCCAATTATTTCAGCCGCTGCTTTAAAAAAGCACATGCAGCGGCCCAACCCGATTAAAAATGAAGGATTATCATGCCTGCCATTCGTGTAAAAGAAAACGAACCCTTTGAAGTTGCCATGCGCCGTTTCAAACGCGCCGTGGAAAAAACCGGTCTCTTGACCGAACTGCGCGCCCGCGAAGCCTACGAAAAACCGACCACCGAGCGCAAACGCAAAAAAGCCGCTGCCGCCAAACGTCTGCAAAAACGTCTGCGCAGCCAACAACTGCCGCCGAAATACTATTAATTCCGGCTTTCAGGCTGCCTGAAAACAGTCTGAATATGGTTACCGAAACACCGCAGCATCGTGCTTGCGGTGTTTGTGTTTCTAATTAACCTGAGATCTTTGCAAAACCGCACGCAGGCAAGGCCGTAGGGTGGGCATTTATGCCCACCATTTTAAGCAACCGATTGTCAAAAATGTTTGGTGGGCATCAATGCCCACCCTACCGCAGCCGGTTTGTCCGTTGTCATCATCGGCTTTTGCAAAGCGCCCAACCCGCCTGTTGAGTCCGCCATGACCTTAAAACAACAACTCACCGAAGACATGAAAACCGCCATGCGCAACAAAGAGGCGGTTGCCCTGTCCACCATCCGCCTGATCAATGCCGCCATCAAACAGTTTGAGGTGGACGAACGCACGGAAGCCGACGACGCCCGCGTTATCGCCATTCTCGGCAAAATGGTCAAGCAGCGCAAAGACAGCGCCGACATCTACGCCCAAGCCGGACGCGAGGATCTGGCCGACAAAGAGCGCGCCGAAATCGACATCCTCAACCGCTATCTGCCGCAAATGCTGTCGTCCGAAGCCATTGCCGCAGAAGTGGCCGCCGTGGTGGCCGAAACCGGCGCCCAAGGCATGGCCGATATGGGCAAGGTGATGGGTGCGCTCAAAACGCGCCTGGCCGGCAAGGCCGATATGGGCGAAGTCAACAAGGCCGTCAAAGCCGCCTTGTCCGTCTAAAGACGCCAAAACCGGTTTTTCAGGCAGCCTGAAACCATGATTCCATCCGACTTTATCGACGAGTTGCTGGCCAAAACCGACATCGTGGACATCATCGATGCCTATGTGCCGCTGAAAAAAAGCGGCGCCAACTACATGGCCTGCTGCCCGTTTCACAAGGAAAAAACGCCCTCGTTTTCGGTAAGCCCGAGCAAGCAGTTTTACCACTGCTTCAGCTGCGGCGCCCACGGCTCGGCGCTGGGCTTTGTGATGGAACACCAGGGCCTGAGCTTTGTCGAGGCGGTACAGTTTCTGGCCGACCGTACGGGCATGACCGTGCCGCAGGTGAAAGGCAAAAGCGAAAACCCGGAAGTGCGCGCACGGCGCAAACAGCAACAGCAAACTCTGGAAGAGACCACCGCCGCTGCCGCCGCGTTTTACCAGCAAAAACTCGCCCAAGACGCCCGCGCCGCCGCCTATCTGCAACAGCGCGGCCTGAGTGCCGACATCATCGAGCGCTACGGCTTGGGCTATGCCCCGGACGACTGGCAGGCGCTGGCAGGCGCGATTACACCCTACCCAAATACCGCGCTGATGGACAGCGGCATGATCATTGAGAAAGAAGGCCGTCATTACGACCGCTTCCGCGACCGTGTCATGTTTCCCATCCGCAATCCGCGCGGTCAGGTCATCGGCTTCGGCGGCCGCGTCTTGGACAAAGGCGAGCCCAAGTACCTGAACTCGCCGGAAACGCCGCTGTTTGACAAAGGGCGCAATCTGTACGGCCTCTACGAAGGTCGCGAGGCCATCCGCAGCGCTGCACGCATTCTGGTGGTGGAAGGCTATATGGACGTGGTGGCGCTGGCGCAATTCGGCATCGGCTATGCCGTGGCCTCGCTCGGTACCGCCACCACCGCCGAGCACATCAAATTGCTGATGCGCCAAACCGATGCGGTGTATTTCTGCTTCGACGGCGACAAGGCCGGACGCAAAGCCGCCTGGCGCGCCTTGGAAAACGCCTTGCCCCTGCTCAAAGACGACAAGGCGCTGCATTTTCTGTTTCTGCCCGCCGAGCACGACCCGGACAGCTATATCCGCGCCTATGGCGCCGCCGCCTTTGAAGACGCACTGCTGCACCAGAGCCAGCCTTTGAGTGCCTATTTCTGGCAGGCCCTGTCCGAGCCGCTGGATTTGAGTACCCAGGAAGGCAAGGCCGAGCTGATCAAAACCAGCAGCGGCCTGCTGGCGCAAATCCAGGCCCCGGCACTGGCTTATTTGTTGCGCCAGGAATTAAGCCGTCTCGTCGGCATAGACGAGCACAATCTGGCGCGGCTGTTGGGACAGGAAGCCCCTGCCCGCCGCCAACCGAGCGCACAAAACTACCGCCTGCCGAAAGAGACTTTCAGGCAGCCTGAAATGAGCACCCTGGTGCAAAAACAAATCCGTGCCCTATTGATAAATCCGCAATGGGCTCTATATACGGATTTGCCCGATTATCTGAATCTGGACGGCGACCTGGCCTGTTTGGCCTGTCTGGCCGAGCGCATACAAGCCTCCGTGGTTCCGCTTTCCAGCGGCGCGGTTTTGGAACTGATGCGCGACAGCGGCCACCAGCACACCGTCACCCGCCTGTTTCAGGAAGCCATGCGCGCGCCCGAAGAACACCCTGCCGGCAGCGAAGAAGACCGCCAGGCCTTTCAAGACGGCATGCGCATGATTAATGTCCGGCTGATGCAGCAGCAAATCCAAGCCCTGATGTCCCGGCACCGCCAAGGCGGTTTGAGCGACGAAGAGAAAACACTGTTAACCCGCCTGCTGCATAGCCAACACACGCCCGACGCCCATTAACCCAAGCGAGAGCACACAATGGCCAATAATACGCCCCAAACCGAATACGAAGACGAGCAAGACAGCAACCGCCCGCTGACCCCGGAAGAGCAGCGGGCGCGTCTGCGCCAGCTCATCATCCTCGGCAAAGACCGCGGCTACATCACCTACTCCGAAATCAACGACGCGCTACCTGAAGACCTGTCCGACGCCGAGCAGATCGACAACATCGTCACCATGATTGCCGGCCTCGGTATTCAGGTGACCGAAGTCGCCCCCGACGCCGAAACCCTGCTCATGAGCGACAACAGCGCCGGCATGACCGACGAAGACGCCGTCGCCGAAGCCGAAGCCGCCCTCTCCAGCGCCGACAACGAATTCGGCCGCACCACCGACCCGGTACGTATGTATATGCGCGAAATGGGCCAGGTAGACCTGCTCACCCGCGAAGACGAAATCATCATCGCCAAAAAAATCGAAGCGGCCTTGCGCAATATGATTCAGGCCATTTCCGCCTGCCCCGGCTCCGTGGCCGAGATTCTGGCGCTGATCGAGCGCATCCGCAGCGACGAAATCAAGGTGGACGAAGTCATCGAAGCCATTATCGACCCGGCCGAGGAACTCTTGGACGAATTGGGCATCGGCGTGAGTGCCGTGGAAACCGCTGCCGAAGAAAAAGACAGCGATGACGACGGCGAAGATGAAGACGAAGAGGACGAAGACGGCGAAGACAGCGCCGCACTGGCCGCCTCGGCCAATCTGGAAGAGCTGAAACAGAAAGCGCTGGAACATTTCGGCGTGATTCAGGGCTATTACGACGACATGGTGGCCGTGTTGCAGAAAAAAGGCAGCAAAGACAAACGCTACCTCGAACTGCGCCAGAAAATCGCCGACGACCTCCTGCACGTGCGCTTCTCCACCCGCCAGATCGAAACCCTGTGCGACACCCTGCGCGGCAAAGTGGAACAAATCCACCGCCTCGAGCGCGACATCCGCGACATCGCCCTGGAACGCGTGCACATGGACCGCGACCATTTCATCAACAGCTTCGTGCCGCAACCGACCAATCTGAACTGGGTGGCGGAAGAACTGAAGAAAAACCGCGTCTGGAACGAAGCCCTGGGCCGTTTCCAAGAGCACATTCTGGCCAAACAGACCGCCTTGGCCGAACTGGAAGCCGAAGCGCAGATTTCCTTGCAGGAACTCAAGGAAATCAACAAAAACATGATCAAGAGCGAGCGCGAAACCGCCGCTGCCAAGCAGGAAATGATTCAGGCCAACCTGCGTCTGGTGATTTCCATTGCCAAAAAATACACCAACCGCGGCTTGCAGTTCCTCGACCTCATTCAGGAAGGCAATATCGGTTTGATGAAGGCGGTGGACAAATTCGAATACCGCCGCGGCTACAAATTCTCCACCTATGCCACCTGGTGGATCCGTCAGGCCATTACCCGCTCGATTGCCGACCAGGCACGCACCATCCGCATTCCGGTGCACATGATCGAGACCATCAACAAGATGAACCGCATCTCGCGCCAGTATTTGCAGGAAACCGGCGAAGATCCCGATTCCGCAAAACTGGCCGAGCTGATGGAAATGCCGGAAGAGAAAATCCGCAAAATCATGAAAATCGCCAAAGAGCCGATTTCCATGGAAACCCCCATCGGCGACGACGACGACAGCCATCTGGGCGACTTTATCGAAGACATCAACAACGTGGCCCCGGCCGATGCCGCCATGTATTCCAGTCTGCGCGAAGTCACCAAAGACGTGCTCGAAAGCCTCACCCCCCGCGAAGCCAAGGTTTTGCGCATGCGTTTCGGCATCGACATGAACACCGACCACACTCTGGAAGAAGTGGGCAAGCAGTTCGACGTGACCCGCGAGCGCATCCGCCAAATCGAAGCCAAAGCCCTGCGCAAACTGCGCCACCCCTCGCGCAGCGACCGCTTAAAGAGCTTCTTGGACAGCGAGGAAAACAAACAATAACTTGCCCGCCATCGGCGTTGCCGCTAAAATGGCCGACTTTTTCGGGGCCTGTAGCTCAGGGGTTAGAGCAGGGGACTCATAATCCCTTGGTCGTCGGTTCGAAACCGACCGGGCCCACCAAAAAATCAAGCGTAACCACAGTGTGGTTACGCTTTTTTATTTCCCGGTTCCAGGGCGGTTCAGGCAGCCCCAGTACGGTCATTCGGTCAGGCAGTGGCACACCCATCCCGAACTTCACACGGCCCGCTTATCCTTACCCAACAGCCGCAAAGCATTGCTCAGTACGAGCAAGGAACTCAAACTCATGCCCAATGCCGCCACCCACGGGGTGACCATGCCTGCGGCGGCCAAGGGTACGGCCACGGCATTATACGCCATGGCCCACAGCAGGTTTTGGCGGATGATGCGGCGGGTGCGGCGTGCCTGTTGCAGCAGCAGCCCGGTCACGGCCATATCTTCGTTGAGCAGCACCACATCGGCACCGTCGCGCGCCACATCGGCGCCGCTGCCCACCGCCGCCGACACATCGGCCTGGGCCAGCACCGGCGCATCGTTGATGCCGTCGCCCACCATCAGCACGCGGCGGCCCTGCTGTTGCAGCGCTTGTACATAGGCGAGCTTGTCTTCCGGCGCGGCCTCGGCGGCAAAGGCGTCCATATGCAGGGTTTCGGCCACATGGGCCACGGCATTGCGGCCGTCGCCGCTGAGCAAATGGCAGCGGATAGGGTGTTGGCGCAAATCGGCCATCAGTTGCGGCACACCCGCTTTGATGTCGTCCTGCAATAAAAAGGCTGCCTGAAAACCGGCTTCATTGCCCAAATACACCACACTGCCGCGGTGTTGCTGCGCCTGCGGCAGTTCCGGCAATACCCCGGCGGTCTCCGCCACAAAACCGGCACGGCCGATGGCCCAGTTTTGCGTATGGCCGTCCACGTTCACTTGGGCGCGGATGCCGTAGCCGGGACGGTTGTGGTGTTCGCGCGTGTCCACGCTGATGCCCTGCGGTACGGGCAGGCGGCACAAAGCCTGTGCCAGCGGATGTTCGGACTGGGCCTCCAAAGCCTGCGCCACCGCCACCGCCAAGTCGGTGTTGCCACTTTCGGTAGTCAAAATGTCGATGACGCTCAAGCGCCCTTCGGTGAGGGTGCCGGTTTTGTCCCATACCACATCGCTTACCTGCGCCAAAGTCTCCAGCGCATGGCCGCGCGCAATCAGCACGCCCTCGCCCGCCAAGCGGCCGGTACTGGCCGCCAGCGCCGCCGGTGTGGCCAGCGACAAGGCACACGGACAGGTGGCCACCAGCAGCGACACCGTCACCCACAGCGCGCGTTCGCTGCCTGCGGCCCAAGTCCACGCGGCAAAGACCGCCGCCGCCAATACCAGCAATCCGGCCACAAACCACGAGGCATAACGGTCGGCCAGTTCGGCCACGCGCGGTTTTTGCGCCAGGGCGCGGTCGAGCAGGCGCACGATGTGCGACAAACGCGTGTCGCTGCCCACTTGCTGGGTACGCACAATCAGCGGGCTGGCGGTATTGAGCGTGCCCGCCACCACGGTGTCGCCCGCCTGTTTGGCCAGCGGCAGGCTCTCGCCGGTGAGCATGGCCTCGTTGACGGCGCTGTCGCCGGAGAGCACGGTGCCGTCCACCGGAATCACCTCGCCCGGTTTCACCAGCAGCACATCGCCGGGCTGCAATTGCGCCACCACGCCTTCTTCGGTTTTTTCGTTGTGCGGATATTCAGGCAGCCGGTGACAAAAGGCCGGCACCAGTTTGACCAGTTTTTCGGTGGCCCCGGCAGCTTTGCGCCGTGCCGCCTGCTCCAGATAGCGGCCGCCCAGGAGCAGAAACACAAACATGGAAATGGAATCGAAATACACGCCTTCGGGCTGTTTGCGCAGCAAGGCATACAGGCTGGCGGCAAAGGCGGCAACTATGGCCAGCGCCACCGGCGTATCCATGCCCACGCGGCGGTTGCGCCAGTCGCGCCAGGCGCCCTGATAAAACGGCACTGCAGAATACAGCATCACCGGCACGGTCAGCACCATGCTGGCCCAATGCAAAAGCCACAAAAACGGCTCCTCAATATCGCCGTAAAAATAAGTGGGATAGACATACATCATCACCTGCATCATCGAGAGCCCCGCCACCCACAGCCGCACCAGCGCGGTTTTGCGCTGCTTCTGCGCCGCGGCTTCGACTTTTTGCGCATCATAAGGGGCGGCGCTGTAACCGGTGCGGTGTATCAGCAGGAGGATGTCGGAGAGCGCGGTGCGGCTGTTGTCCCAGGCCACACGCACGCGTTCGGTGCTGTAATTGATGTCGGCACTCAATACGCCGGGCAGACGCAGCAATTGCTGCTCAATCAGCCACACGCAGGCGGCACAGGTGATGCCGGAGAGCATCAGCACCGCCTCGCGACGGTTTTCAGGCAGCACTTCCACAAAGCCCGCCTGCACCTGCGGCAAATCATAAAGCTTGAGACGGTCGAGCATTTCCGGCGGCGGCAGGGCGGCCTGTTGCGCCTCGGCGGTGCGCTGGTGGTAATAATGACCCAGCCCGGCAGAAATAATGCTCTCGGCCACGGCCTGGCAACCGTGGCAGCAGGTCGGATGCGCCCGGCCTTCAAATTCGACCGGCAAATCGGTTTCTGCGGGCACGTCCAGCCCGCAGTGAAAACAGTGTTCTTTTTCCATAAGGGGCGAATTGTACGCCAGCGGCCGCATGGGCGGTAGGGCGGCAATTGTTATAAAATGGCGCTTTTTTCAGCCCCGCACCCTGCCCCATGTCTGTTTCCGCCGCCGCCATCGAACACCTGCTGCCGCAAACCCAATGCCGCCAATGCGGTTACGAGGGCTGCGCGCCCTATGCGGCCGCACTGGCGGCGGGCACGGCGGCCATCAATCTGTGTACGCCCGGCGGCGACACCGTTATCCACGACTTGGCCGGCCTGCTCCAGCGCGCGCCCCTGCCGCCCGCCGATGCGGCCAAAGCCGCGGCGCCCAAAGTGATTGCCCGCATTGTCGAAGACGCCTGCATCGGCTGCACCGCCTGCATCAAAGCCTGCCCCACCGATGCCATCCTCGGTGCCACCAAATACATGCACAGCGTGATCAGCGACGAATGCACCGGCTGCGAACTGTGCGTGCCGCCCTGCCCGGTCGACTGCATCGAACTTGTGCCCGTGGCCGATGCCTGGCTGCCGCGCGCCGGTGTGGCTGCCGCCCCTGCCAATCCGCGCCGCGGCGCTGCCGATTACGCCCTGGAACGCTACCGCAAGCGCCAAGACCGTCTGGCACGCCAAGCCGCCGCCAAAGCCGCCCGTTTGGCACAAAAGCGCGCTGCCGCGCAAGGCAATGCCGCTGCCGCCGTGCAAACCGACAGCGGCCGCAAACTCAATCCCACCGAACTCATCGCCCAAGCCATGGCGCGCGCGCAAGCACAGCAGACCCAGCGCCAAAGCACCGCCAACCGCAACGACTTCCAGCAACAGCAATTGCAGCGCGAACAAGAGCGCGCCGCCCTGCGCCGCGCCCAGCGCGATGTGCAATACGGCAACGAAGCCGAACGCGCCGCGGCACTGGCGTGGCTGAAAGCGCACAAGGCGGCGGAAAACGGCGAATAATCCGGTTTGCGTTTTTCAGGCAGCCTGCAAACTTTATTTGATATTTATTCTCATTACTGTTTAAATGCAGACTTTTGGTCCACGCAGGAGAAAATGTCATGAGCACCCGCACCGAACACGACACCATGGGCGAAGTCGAAGTGCCCGCCGATGCCTATTGGGGCGCGCAAACCCAGCGCAGCCGAGACAATTTCAAAATCGGCGGCGAAACCCTGCCGCTGCCGCTGATACACGCCATGGCGCTGGTGAAAAAAGCCGCCGCCAAAAGCAATGCCGAACTCGGCCGCATTGCGCCCGCGCAGGCGGATTTAATCCTTAAGGCCGCCGACGATGTGCTTTCAGGCAGCCTCAACCATCAGTTTCCGCTGGTGGTATGGCAAACCGGCTCCGGCACGCAGTCGAATATGAATATGAACGAGGTGCTGGCCAACCGCGCCAACGAACTGGCCGGTACGGGTCTGGCCGCCTATCAGCCGGTACATCCCAACGACCACGTCAACCACGCCCAATCCACCAACGACTCCTTCCCCACCGCCATCCATGTGGCCGCGGCAATAGAAATCAACCGTCTGCTGCTGCCCGCCGTTACCGCCCTGCGCGACACCCTCGCGGCCAAGGCGCAGGATTTTGCTTCCATCGTCAAAATCGGCCGCACCCATTTGCAGGACGCCACCCCGCTCACTTTGGGACAGGAATTCTCCGGCTATGTCTCGCAGCTGGATCACGGTCTGGCACGGCTGCAAGATGCGCTGCGCGATTTGTACGAGCTGCCCTTGGGCGGCACCGCCGTCGGCACCGGGCTCAACAGCCATCCGGACTATGCCGCCAAAGCCGCGGCAGAGCTGGCCAAGCTGACCGGCCTGCCCTTTGTTACCGCACCAAACAAATTTGAAGCCCTGGCCGGGCGCGATGCCTGCGTCTATGCCTCCGGCGCACTCAAGACCCTGGCCGCCAGCCTCAACAAAATCGCCAACGATGTGCGCTGGCTGGCCTCCGGCCCGCGTTGCGGTCTGGGCGAAATCCGCATTCCCGAAAACGAGCCCGGATCCTCCATCATGCCCGGCAAGGTCAATCCCACCCAATGCGAGGCGCTGACCATGGTGTGCTGCCAAGTATTCGGCAACGACGTCACCATCGGCATGGCCGGGGCGGCGGGCAATTTTGAGTTGAACGTGTATATGCCGGTCATCGGCTACAACCTGCTGCAATCCGTGCGCCTCTTGGGCGATGCCTGCAACAGCTTTAACCAGCATTGCGCCGCGGGCATAGAGCCGGTGCCGGAAAAAATCGACCATTTCCTGCACCACTCCCTGATGCTGGTCACCGCGCTCAACCGCCATATCGGCTATGAAAACGCCGCCAAAGTAGCCAAAACCGCCTACCGCAATAACCGGTCTTTGCGCGAAACCGCCATCGAACTGGGCCTGCTGACGGGAGAAGAATTTGATGCGTGGGTGAAACCGGAAGATATGGTGGCGCCGCGTTAAACTTGTTTTGAATCGTATAAAAACATTTCAGGCAGCCTTAAAGGCTGCCTGAAATGTTTTAAACGCAGGACAAGGTTTAAACCGCGCCGTCCAAACGCTCTTTAATCACCATTTTCACCGCGGCGGCATTATTGGGCAGCACGGTCACATGCTGCGGCAGCTGCTCCAGATTGGCCAATGCCGCCGGGCGCGGAATGGCCACATCCCCACCCACGGCTTCGACGATGGTTTCGGCGAATTTGGCCGGCAAGGCGGTTTCCAGGCAGATGATTTTCTCGTCCGCTTGGCGCAGTTCGCGCGCCACTTTTACGCCGTCGGCAGTGTGCGGGTCGATGAGGCCGTCGCCGTCGGCATAGACTTCGGCAATGGTGCGGATGCGGTCGGCATGCAGGCTTTTACCGGAAACAAAGCCGTAACGGTTGCGGATTGCGTCCAGATGCACGCCCAAGTCAAAACCTTTGCCCGCATCCACCTGCGCCCACAAGGCGCGCACGGGGTCGTCGTCGCGCTCCATCACGTCAAACACAAAGCGCTCGAAATTGGAAGCCTTGGAAATGTCCATGGACGGGCTGGACGTCACCCAGGTATTGGCGGTGTCGCGCGGTTTGTAGCGGCCGGTGGTGAAAAAGTCGTGCAGCACGTCGTTTTCATTGGTGGCCAGAATCAGGCGGCGGATGGGCAGGCCCATTTGTTTGGCGATGTGTCCGGCGCAGATATTGCCGAAATTGCCGCTGGGCACGCAGAAAGACACTTCTTCATGCTCGCTCTGGGTGGCTTCGAAATAGCCTTTGAAGTAATAGACGATTTGCGCGGCAATGCGGCCCCAGTTAATCGAATTGACGGTGCTCAAATGGTATTCTTCTTTGAAGCGGTCGTCGTTTTGCAGGGCTTTGATGATGTCCTGGCAATCGTCAAACATGCCTTCGATGGCAATGTTGTGGATGTTTTTGTCGGTGAGGCTGTACATCTGCGCACGCTGGAAAGCACTCATTTTGCCGTGCGGCGACAGCATAAACACATGGATGCCCGCCTTGCCACGCAGGGCGTATTCGGCGGCGGAACCGGTATCGCCGCTGGTGGCGCCGATGATATTGAGGGTCTTGCCCTCGCGCGCCAGCACATATTCAAACAGATTGCCCAACAGCTGCATGGCCATGTCTTTAAAGGCCAAGGTGGGACCGTTGGAAAGACCCTGGATGCGGATGCCGTCGCGCAGGGCGCGCACCGGAGTGACTTCTTCGCTGCCGAACACCTCGGCGTTATAGGTTTTGCGCACGATGCGGCGCAAGTCTTCGCTGGGAATGTCGGTGGCAAACAGGCTTAATATTTCAAAAGCCAGATCGGCATAAGACAGAATCCGCCAGCGCGCCAGCGTGCGGGTGTCGATTTGCGGATAGTGTTTGGGCAGCAACAGACCGCCATCCGGCGCCAGACCGGTGAGCAGCGCCTCGCTGAAACTGAAATGCCCGCATTGGCCGCGGGTGCTGATGTATTGCATGGCATATCCCCTTTAATATTTGGAAAGCAATGAACATTCTGCCGTAGGTCGGCTCTCCGAGCCGACGCATCAAAATTCAAAGTCGGCTCGGAGAGCCGACCTACCCGAACTGTAATGGAAGCGATGGCTTATTATAGCAAAAGCCGCTTACAGCGCCGCCACCAAAGCACACACCATCTCGGCCGAATGCACGGAAGCGGTTTGCAAAAAGGCTTCGAAACTCTGCCCGGCCTCTTCGTCGGCGGCGTCGGAAACGGCGCGCACAATCACAAAGGGCACACCCTGCTGGTGGCAGGTCTGGGCGATGGCGGCCGCTTCCATTTCCACCGCCTGCACATCGGCAAAATGGCCGCGGATGGCGGCGATTTTACCGCTGTCGTTCACAAACTGGTCACCGCTGACCACCAGGCCGCGGTGCACGGCGGCACCGGCAAACGCAGCGGCCGCCCGTTCGGCGGCGGCGGCCAGGCGCTCATCGGCGCCAAAACGCGCCGGTTGCTGCGGCACCTGGCCGGGTGCATAACCGAATACGGTCACATCCACATCGTGATGCGCCGCCTCGGTACCAATCACCACATCACCCACGCGGATACCCGCAGCCAAACCGCCGGCGCTGCCGGTGTTGATCACATATTGCGGCTTAAACTGCTGTATCACCAGCGCCGTGGCCATGGCCGCATTCACCTTGCCGATGCCGCTCAACACCAGCACCACCTCACGTCCGTTTAAGCGGCCGTGGTGAAACACCACACTGCCCGCGTGCGTGGTGGCGGCGTTTTCCAAGCGGGATTGCAATAAATCCAGTTCCGGCTGCATGGCGCCGATAATGGCCAAAGTCATAAAGTGTTCTTTCTCAAATTTAATCTATCCGATGCCGAATGGCATGTATCCGGCGGCAAAACCGTATTGTACCCGTTTTCAGGCAGCCTATAGGGGCGCTCATCATTGTGTTAACTCTGCCAAACGCTGCGCCAGCGCTGCCTGATCGGCGCACACATTTTCCGCGCCCACGCGTTGCAGCCAGCCGGTGCGCTGTAACATATCAGTAGGCTGCTCGCGCAAGCCGTAGAGCACAATGGGAATGCCGCGCTCTTGGTATTCCTCCAATAATTCCGCCAAAGACTCCTCGCCGGAAGAGTCGATATAAATCACTGCCGCACAATCCAAGACCAACGCCCGGCTCGGTCGGGCGGCGAGCATATCGTCTATCAGTTTGACCGCACCGAAGAAAATCGCGCCGGTGAGCCGGTATACCGCCACGCCTTCCTGTGCCATTCCTTCCGGTATAACCGTTTCAGGCAGCCGCACCGTTTCCGCGGTGGTCAGGCTGGAAATGCGGTAGATAAAGATAAAACAGGCGAAGAAAATGCCCACTTCCACCGCCACGGTGAGATCCACCACCACGGTGAGCACAAACACGGACAGCAAAATAATGCGGTAAGGCATGCGGAAGCTTTTCAGGCGCACAAATTCGCGCCATTCGCCCATATTCCACGCCACAAACATCAAAATGGCGCTTAAGGCCGGCAGGGGCACATATTGCGCCAAAGGCGCGGCCACCAACACCACCAAAAGCAGCGCCAAGGCATGCACCATGCCCGCCACCGGGCTGTTGCCGCCGTTTTTGATATTGGTCATGGTGCGGGCGATGGTGCCGGTGGCGGGCATGCCGCCGAAGAAGGGCACCACCATATTGGCAAAGCCTTGCGCCAAGAGCTCTTGGTTGGAATCGTGTTTGTCGCGGATCAGGCTGTCGGCCACGCGCGCACACAGCAAAGACTCGATGGCGCCGAGCACCGCCAAGGTCAGCGCGGGCAAAAACAGTCCTTTCACCGCCTCCCAGCTGTAATCGGGCACGGTGAATTCAGGCAGCTGTTGCGGAATGCCGCCGAAACGGCTGCCTATGGTATCCACCGGCAAATCCGCCGCCCACACCACAAGAGTCGCCACCACCAAGGCTACAATGGAGCCGGGAATCAGCGCCAGCGAACCGGACACCCGTGGCAACATGCCCGCCTCGCCCGGCAGGGTGACTTTGCGCGCCATTACATATTGCCAGACTATGATAATGCCCAAGGACAAGAGCGATACCGCCAGTGCGGCGCCGTTCCAGGTCGGCAGCGCCTGCCACAGGGTCTGCATCAGCGCGAAAAACTCCGCCGGAGCACTGCCCTCGATGCGCAGGCCGAGGAAATCCTTGATTTGCGACAAGGCAATCAGCACCGCTATGCCGTTGGTAAAGCCGATAATCACCGCCACGGGGATGAATTTGATCAGCACCCCCATGCGCAAAAAGCCCATGATCCACAGCATTACCCCCGACATCAGCGTGGCCAAGAGCAGGCCGCCGACGCCGTATTGCCCGACGATGCCGTACACAATCACGATAAACGCCCCCGCCGGGCCGCCGATTTGCACGCGCGAGCCGCTGAAGAGCGAAATCAGAAAACCGGCGATGATGGCGGTAAACAGGCCCGCCTGCGGGGTCAGCCCCGAAGCAATGGCAAAAGCCATGGCCAAGGGCAGCGCCACCACGCTCACCGTCAGCCCCGCGCCCAGGTCTTTGACAAAGCGCGTGCGGTTGTAGCCGGACATCAGTTCATACAGTTTGGGATTGAAACGGGTGGTGACTTTCATGGTGTGGTGCGGGAACAGACTGTGATTAATTGTTAAAATAAAAGACATGCGCGTTAAGAACGTGTAAATTATGCGCGTTTTGGCGGCCAAAATCCATGCCAAGGCAGCATTTTCCATTTCACCGCCCCATTATGAGTACTGAAAAACCCTCTTTTCTGCGTACCTTCGTCACCCCGCGTCCGCGCCCTGCCCTGATCCATACCCTCACCTGGGTTAACCGTTGGGTCAATTTCTACGGCATCCCGCTCTTGCGCGACCTGCCCGGTCTCAGGCGCATACCCGGTATACGCGGCGTGTGCGACATCCGCCGTATCGACCTGCCCGCGGCCGATGATGCGCGCCTGCGCCACAGCATCCGCCCCGAAAATGCGGTATTCATCACCCCCAACCATCCGGAACTGTTTACCGACTGGATGCTGGACAAAGAAATCGGCGCCCGCTATGCACCACTGACCGCCAATTGGGCGGCCTATGAAGTGGTCAACGGTATGGGCCGCGGCATGCAGAAATTCTGGCTTGCAAATCATCTGATTGCGCAGATTCCCGGCCAAACCGAAGCGGCAATTGCCTATTCGCTGCACACCGCCTGCACCGGCACGCCGGTGCTGCTGCATCCCGAAGGCGGCGTGCAATGGCAGAGCGACACCTTGAGCCCCTTATTTGCCGGTGCCGCCAAAATGGCGATGCAGGCGGTGCAGGACTGCACCAAACCGGTGTATATCCAGCCGGTGATTTGGAAACTGAAATTTATCGGCAATCCCGAACCCGGCCTGCATGCGGAAATGGCGCATGTGGAACGCCAGCTGAAACTGGCGCCTGCACCGCAACTGAATCTGTCGCAACGGCTCTCGCGGCTCTATCACACGGTATTGCGCCAGCGTTTTCAAGACATGGGTTTTGCCCCGCCTGCGGCCGATGTGCCCTTTTTTGCCGCCCAAGACATGCTGACCGAAAAACTGCTGGCCGCGCTCAGTGCCTACGGCCGTTTTTCAGGCAGCCTCCAGGAGCAGGCCACCCAGATGTTGGCCGCTTTGCGCCAAGCGGAAAAAGACGGCGCCCAATTCGACCGCATGGAAAAACGCTGGCGCAAAGAGCTGGGTCTGATTTTGCGCACCCCGGCCACGGCATACAGCCGCCGGGAATGGCAGGCAGAACACATAGCCGAATGCCTCAAACGCCTGCGCTGCGACCACCTCGCCTGGGGCAGCTGGCAAAACGTGGTGCACAAACAGATTCCGCGCTGCGCCGCCGCCCGCCACGCCCATATCCGCGCACCTGAAGCACTGGACGTGCGCGCCCTCTTGGCCGAGCACCCCGATTGGGACGCCGCCGCCCTCACCGCCCATCTGCAAACGGTGATGCAGGATACACTGGATGCGCTCAATGCCGAATTGGCATCCCAATACCCGCCACGGCATTACGACAATCCCTTTGTGTATAGTCGAATAAAATAAAAACGAGACAAGGCAGCAAAAAAGCCGCGAGCGCAGCGAAGTCCCGTGGGACAGACAGTACAGATAGTACGGAGCTGATTTTGTTGCCGCTTTAGCGGCTTACAAAATCGTTCTCTTCGAGCCGGGCGCGACCATAGGAAGTCCCTGCGGAACAGCAACGCCGTATCGTTTTTATTTTAAACGACTATAAAACGCAAAAAAGGCTGCCTGAAACGTTTCAGGCAGCCTTTTGATAACCAATCGTGCTTATGCGGCCGTTTTGCGGGCACGTCCGAAATACACAAAACCGGCCACGCCCGCAATCATCATCGGCAGGCTCAGCCACTGGCCCATAGACAAACTCATGGCCAGCAAACCGAGGTGGGCATCCGGCTCACGGGCAAATTCGGCAATAAAGCGGCACAGGCCGTAGCCGCCGAGAAAGACCATGGCCACCTGTCCTGTGGGACGCGGGTGCCGCGAAAACAGCCACACCGCCACAAACAGTGCCAAACCTTCCAAAGCAGCCTGATACAACTGCGAAGGATGGCGCGGCAATACCTGAAACTGCTGCCACACCGCCTGCCAGCGCGCCGGGTCAGCCGCCACGGCAGCGGCATCGGCCTCGCGCGCCTGCGGAAAGCCCATAGCCCAAAAGGCATCGCTGCGGGTTAAGCGGCCCCACAATTCGCCATTGACAAAATTACCGCCGAAACGCACTACGGCAATGCCCAAGGGCACCAACGGTGCGACAAAATCGGCCACTTCCCAAAACCCCAGCCTGTATTTGCGGGCAAACAGCCACATGGCCGCCAGTACCCCCAGAAAACCGCCGTGAAAAGACATACCGCCCTCCCACACCTTGAGCATTTCCATGGGGTGACTGAAATAATAAGCGGGCTGGTAAAACAGGATAAAACCCAAACGGCCGCCCGCAATCACCCCCAAGATACCCCAGGTGAGGAAGTCGTCCAGCATGTCTTTGGTCCATACTCCGCCTTCATTGCGGCGGATGCGGTAGCGCCCCAGCCAGATAAACAGCACAAAGCCGACAATATAGCTGAGCGCGTACCAGCGGATGGCGATAGGCCCCAGGCTGAGGGCAACCGGGTCGAATTGGGGGTGTATCCACATAAATTCTCTTTCCGGGCTGCCTGAAAACCGGCGGGTACTTCAGGCAGCCTCATTCATATTGATGAACAGCACGCACGGGCACTTCCCGTCCGCAGCTGCATGACCGGCCGCGATTTTACAATAGAAGTCCGTGTTTCGGCTTGTCGGACCGCTTGAATATTTAGGCAACCGGCGGCTTGGCGGCAGATATACATGACTGCCCGGCACAAGTATAGTTATTTGACACAGAACGATACCGCGTTGCCGCCATACGGTGATTTCCTAAAGCGGCTCTTTTCAGATCTGATGAGGCAACGCAGCGAGATGATGATGGATTGGTTTAAAGATATTCGGGCAGCCTGTTTTCAGGCAGCTTTCATTGGTATTTTAATCTGACTTGGCATAAGGAGTATTTTGATGAGTGCCACCGTATTTCCCGCCCCGCGCCCCGTTTTGGCCGATATTGCCGGCAGCAAGGCCAAATTTCCCATCCGGCGCATTTTCTGCGTCGGCCGCAACTACCACGCCCACGCCGCCGAAATGGGCGTGCGCGTGGATAAAAGCACCCAGGAACCGTTTTACTTTTTGAAAGACGCGTCCGCCTATGTGCCCAGCGGCAGCACCATAGACTATCCGCCGCAAACCGCCAACTACCATCACGAAATGGAATTTGTGGCCGCCATCGGCCAAGCCGGTTTTGAAGTCCCCGAAGCCGAGGCCGAAAGCCTGATTTACGGCTATGCCTGCGGTCTGGACATGTCCCGCCGCGATTTGCAGTTCAAGGCACGTGAAAAAGGCCACCCGTGGGATTTGGGCAAAAACTTTGAGCAGTCTGCCGTGCTCTCGCCGATTGTGCGCAAACAAGACTGCGGCACCATCCACGAAGGTGCTATCGAATTGCGCGTTAACGGCCAAACCGTGCAGCAGTCGGACCTGAAGCGGATGATTTGGCAACTCCCCGAAATCATCGCCCACCTGTCCCGCTTCTACCACCTGCAAGCCGGCGACCTGATTTACACCGGCACCCCCGAAGACGTGGGCGCGGTGAAAAGCGGCGATGTACTGGAAGGCTCGATTGCCGGTGTCGGCAATATCAAACTCAGCATCCGCTAAGTGCAGAGCTTTACCTGCATCCGCACACACCATTGCAGCAACGCACGCACCGAAAAAGCCAACAGCCGCTGCATCATCCGCAGCGGCTGATTTTATGGATATTTGTTAAAAGGCTGCCTGAAACTTTTCAGGCAGCCTTTTGACCCTGTCAGCACTCAATGTTTGCCGTCCAAAGTCAGATGCGGCAAGGCCAGATAAGCCTGTGACTGCATTTCGGTCAGACGGCTGGCGGTGCGGGCGAATTCGGCGGCGAAATCACCTTCGGTATAGAGTTCGTCCGCCACCACTTCGCTGCTGGCGCACAATTTGACGCGGTAATCATAAAGCACGTCGATGAGCCAGGTGAGGCGGCGGGCCTCGGCGCGTTCGGCGGCGCTCATTTTGGGCAGGCCGGAGACAAACACCGCGCGGTAGCGTTCTGCCAGCCACAGATAATCCGCCTGCGAGCGCGGGCCGCCACACAGTTCCTGAAAATCAAACCATACCGCGCGCTCGTTATGCCCTTTCACCGCCACAGTACGGCCGTGGATGCTGAGGCTGTCGGGCACGGCATCTTCTTCATGATTCATGCTGCGGTAAAGCGCCGCCAGCTTGGCTTCGCTCTCCGCATTGGCGGGAATATAAAACACATCGGCGGCGGTGAGGGTGCGCAGGCGGTAGTCTTCGCCGCCGTCCACATTGAGCACGGTCAGTTCGCGCTCGATGAGGGCGATGGTGGGCAGAAAGCTGCTGCGGTTCTGCCCTTGCGGATACAATTCCGACGGTGCGTAATTGGAGGTGGCCACCAGCACCACGCCTTCTTCCAGCAGACCTTCGAGCAGGCGGCCGAGTATCATGGCGTCGGCAATGTCGCTGACGTGGAATTCGTCAAAACACAGTACGCGCACTTCCACGGCAATTTCGCGCGCCACTTCGCGCAGCGGATTGGCCGCGCTTTTGAGTTCGCGCATGCGCCGGTGCACTTCGGCCATAAAGGCGTGGAAATGCACGCGGCGTTTGCGTTTATAGGGCAGGCAGCCGTAAAAGGCGTCCATCAGAAAACTTTTGCCGCGGCCGACGCCGCCGTAGAAATACAGACCTTTGGGGGCTTGCGGCGAGCGCAGGCTGCGGCCGAGAAAACGGTTGCGCTTGCGCTTGAACATCATCAGTTCCAGCCACAGCGCCTCCAAGAGTTTGATGGCACGGGCCTGCGCCGGGTCGGCAATAAAGCCGGGTGTTTCGGTGGCGGCCTGATACCAGCTCGCGGGGCTGTGGTTGCTGAAATCGGGCGGGATAAAAACGGGCGTGGTTTGGGTCACGGTGGTTTCCGGTTGGGGTGTGGTGTTATCACAATTTAAAAAGGCTGCCTGAAACCCTTCCATAATGGGTAGGTCGGCTCTCCGAGCCGACTTTGAGGGTTGGTTTGCGTCGGCTCGGTGAGCCGACCTACGGTCGTGTGTTATCAAGGCTTCGGCAAGCCGGACGGATGTCGGATACAAGTATCCGACCTACTGCTGCTCATACATCAAAAACAAAACAACTTATATAAAAATCACTTATCAATAAGACTGTAAAATCAATAATCGACAATCGTCACATCAATATTTTTTTCACAAGCTTCATCAAGCGCCTCAAACATCAGATCAAAAAGATCCCTTCCTGTGCTTGTCACAAAGTAATCTGCCATAGATTTGATGTCAGCACTAATATTCCCACCCCAAGGGGGAAGTACGCTCCTATCATCCAAGTCCCAAACAACAGCAGTCGGCGGGTATTTTTTCAACTCATCTCTGACCACCCTCACCTCACCGAGAAGGTGCCCAACCTTATTTGCATGAACATAGCCTTGGTAAAAACAAGACAAAATAGGAAAGCGTGCGCCTCTTTTACCATCCTCCAACAACGCGGTAACAGTGGAGAAAAAGCAATTCAAAAACGAGGCTGAGCCAACTTCATCAACTATTGAACCAACCTTAATTCCAACCATCATCACCACCTCAACATGATCATTTAAACAGATTGGCTTGTGTCGGCTCGGAGAGCCGACCTACGGCAAGACAGGATGATGTCGGATACACGTATCCGAGCTACGGCTGCCTGAAAACAAAGCCATCAAGCAAAAAACGCGCACCATACCAAAAAACGCCACTGGAAACCAGTGGCGTTTTGTTCAAGTCCTGCTTATTTTTGCAGCGAGTTGTCCACGCGTTCGCGCAATTCCTTGCCGGGTTTGAAGTGGGGTACGTATTTTTCCGGTACGTCCACTTTTTCGCCGGTTTTGGGATTGCGGCCGATACGGGCCGGACGGTGGTTCAAATCAAAGCTGCCGAAACCGCGGATTTCGATACGCTGGCCGCGTGCCAGGGCACGGGTCATGGTATCCACCAACACTTTCACGCTCTGCTCCACGTCTTTGGCTGCCAACTGCGTGTGCTTACTGGCCAGATACACCTCGGCCAGACGGATCATTAACTCGGATTTGGTCATGATGCTTACTCGTTATCGCCGGACAGTTTGGCTTTCAACAGGTCGCCCAGGCTGGTGGTACCGGCCGAAGCGCTGCTGCTGGCCGCCACGGAACGCAGCGCGTCGCTGGTTTCTTTGGCGTCTTTGGCTTTGATGGACAGGCTGATGCTGCGGTTTTTGCGGTCAACGGTGGTGATCACGGCTTCCACTTCGTCGCCTTCTTTGAGCACGTTGCGGATGTCTTCCACGCGGTCGCTGGAAACTTCGGAAGCACGCAGATAGCCTTCCACATCGTCGTTCAGGGCAATCACGGCGCCTTTGGCATCCAGGGATTTCACGGTGCCTTTCACCACGCTGCCTTTGTCATTCACGCTGATGTAGTTGCCGAAGGGGTCGCCGGACAATTGTTTGATGCCCAAAGAGATGCGCTCTTTGTCCACATCGATGGCCAAGACCACGGCTTCCACTTCTTCGCCTTTCTTGAACTGGCGTACGGCTTCTTCGCCGCCTTCGGTCCAAGACAGGTCAGACAGGTGTACCAGACCGTCGATGCCGCCGGGCAAGCCCACGAATACGCCGAAGTCGGTGATGGATTTCACCGCGCCGGTGATTTTGTCGCCTTTGTTGTAGTTGGCTTCAAATTCCTGCCACGGATTGGCCTGGCATTGTTTCATGCCCAAGCTGATGCGGCGGCGGTCTTCGTCGATTTCCAGAATCATCACCTCGGCTTCGTCGCCCAGTTGTACGACTTTGCTCGGGTGTACGTTCTTGTTGGTCCAGTCCATTTCGGAAACGTGTACCAGACCCTCGATGCCTTGTTCGATTTCCACGAAGGCGCCGTAGTCGGTCAGGTTGGTCACTTTACCGAACAGGCGGGTACCTTGCGGATAGCGGCGGGCCAGACCGTTCCACGGATCTTCGCCCAGCTGTTTCATGCCCAGAGATACGCGGTTGCGCTCTTGGTCGAATTTCAATACTTTGGCTTCGACTTCCTGGCCGACTTCCAACACCTCGCTCGGGTGTTTCACACGGCGCCAAGCCAAATCGGTGATGTGCAACAGGCCGTCGATGCCGCCCAGGTCCACAAACGCACCGTAGTCGGTGATGTTTTTAACGATGCCTTTAACCACGGTACCTTCTTGCAGGTTTTCCAGCAGGGCTTTGCGCTCTTCGCCCAAAGTGGCTTCCAGCACGGCGCGGCGGGATACCACCACGTTGTTGCGTTTTTTGTCCAGCTTGATGACTTTGAATTCGATTTCTTTGCCTTCAAAGTGGGAAGTGTCTTTTACCGGACGCACGTCCACCAGCGAACCGGGCAGGAAGGCACGGATGCTGTTGATCATCACGGTCAGGCCGCCTTTGACCTTGCCGTTGATCAGACCGGACAGGATGTCGCCGTTTTCCATGGCTTCTTCCAAAGCAATCCAGTCGGCGGCGCGTTTGGCTTTTTCGCGGGACAGCTTGGTTTCGCCAAAGCCGTTTTCCACAGACTCGATGGTCACGGTCACGAAATCGCCTACTTTTACTTCAATCTCGCCCTGCGGGTTTTTGAATTCGGCCACATCAATCAGAGACTCGGATTTCAGACCGGCATTAACGGTTACAAAGTTGTTGTCGATGGCCACCACTTCGGCAGTGATGACTTCGCCGGGGTTCATCTCTTGTAAGGTGAAGCTTTCTTCCAGCAGTTGGGCAAAATTTTCCATACTCATTTAATATACTCGGTGCATGCCAAAGATGCGGGTTGGGTTGCAGAAGCCGCAGGCGCTTTGGCCGCCAACGGCAAAAAAATGACGGCAGACGCATATCTGCCATCCGAAAGTGTTCAATTATACATTAGTTTTCGATTTGCCGATACCAATCAAGCACTTTTTTGACACTCTCCTCAATGCTTAAGTCGGAGGTATCGAGCATATGCGCATCGGCCGCCGGTTTGAGCGGTGCCACGGCGCGGTTGCGGTCGGCTTCGTCGCGCTTTTCGATATCGGCGACAATGCGCTCATAAGCCTCGCCCGCCAGAGGCACGCCCAGCTGCAAGGCACGCCGTTGCGCCCGTACCTCGGCACTGGCGGTGAGAAACACTTTCAGCGCCGCTTCGGGAAACACCACCGAAGCCATATCACGCCCGTCTGCCACCAAGCCGCCGTGGACGGCAAAATCACGCTGGCGCTGCAACAAAGCCGCACGCACCGCCGGCAAAGCCGCCACTTGGGACGCGCCCATGCCGATTTCTTCGGCACGGATGTCGCTGCTGACATCGCGCCCGTCCAATTCGACACGACCATCCACAAAACGCACCGGCAAAGCCGCCGCCAAAGCTGCTACCACCGCCTCGTCATCCCAAGCAGCGCCCTGCTCGCGCGCATACAGGGCGGTGACGCGGTAGAGCGCGCCGGAGTCCAAATACGCCCAGCCCAAAGCTGCCGCCACACGCGCGGCCACCGTACCTTTGCCGGAGGCGCTGGGGCCGTCGATGGCAATCACAGGATATTGCATACAGTCCTTTCTGCTTTTTCAGGCAGCCTGAAGTAGCAGGCTGTTTATCAATTAAATACTATAAATAGTCGTGTTGGGCATCGGCTTGAGCCCAAATATGTTCCAATACCCCATACAGCGTTTTATTCCGGCGTGAGACCACGCAAGTCAGTACCACCCTACCGGCGCCGTCTGTGGGTATGCTTTGCTCAATCTCCGCCACCAAACCGGCATTGTTATCGGAGAAGTAACGCACCCTTACGTCTTGTTTTGCCGGAGGCAGCAACATGCTGCCGCCCAGTTCGGCCAGACTGGCGGCCAAATCCCGGCGAACAGCGGCCTGCGGCAAATCATCAAAAGCCAGAGCATATGCAAACTGTCGCACCAGCCCGTCCCAATCTTCGGCGTACAACAAACAGGCTGCCTGAAAGCCCCAGGCAGCCAAAGCAGCCGGTTCCAACTGTTTGACATCTATTTCCATGACATTGCGTTCAAAAAGCGAGGGGACATCCACGCAAGCGCATGCATTATACGCCCTGTCGCCCAAAATACCCGCCACAACGGCACAAAAACAGCCTCCGTGCCGCCCGCACAGCACTCACAAACATGGTGTAAAAAATTAAAATTCTGTACAAACCCCAAAATTTTGTAATAATGGCCCGTAATCCGCTTCGGATTGACCACCCAAGTAAAGGAGCAGACTTATGAGTGCGGTTTTACTGTTGGTAGTCGGCCTGGCCCTGATGGCCTGCGGCTATTTCTTTTATTCCCGCTTTATTGCGGCCAAAATCTTACGGCTTGATCCCGAATTCAACACCCCTGCCCGTGAAATCAACGACGGGGTGGATTTTGTGCCCACCAACAAATACGTGCTGTGGGGTCACCATTTCACCTCGGTGGCCGGTGCCGCACCCATAGTCGGTCCGGCCATTGCCGTGTTTTGGGGCTGGCTGCCGGCCTTTGTGTGGGTGGTACTGGGTACCATCTTCCTGGCCGGGGTGCACGATATGTCGGCGGTGTGGGCCAGTGTGCGCCACAAAGGCCAGTCCATCGGCACCATTGCCGGTTCCGCCGTCAATGCCCGCACCCGCAGCCTGTTTATGATTGTGATTTTCCTGCTGCTCTTGATGGTGAATGCGGTATTTGCGGTGGTTATCGCGGGAATGATGATTAAAACGCCCTCTTCGGTACTGCCGGTTTGGGGTGCGCTGGTGGTGGCCTTTATCATCGGCCAGTGCATTTACCGCTTTAAAATGAACCTGCTGTGGGTATCGGTAATAGGCGTGGTGGCGTTATACGCTTTGATTTATCTGGGCCCGCTGTTCCCGATTGCGCTGCCTGAAACCCTGTTCGGTCTGCCCGCCAATGCCGTGTGGATTATTTTCCTGTTTGTCTATGCCGCCATCGCCTCGCTGCTGCCGGTGTGGATGCTGTTGCAACCGCGCGATTACATCAACGGTTTGCAGCTGTTTGTGGGGCTGTTTGTACTCTATGCGGCGATTTTCCTAGTCAGCCCGGATGTGGTGGCACCGGCGGTCAACAAAGACCTGCCGGCCGGGACACCGCCGATTATGCCCCTGCTGTTTGTCACCATTGCCTGCGGTGCCATTTCCGGTTTCCACGGCCTGGTTTCCAGTGGCACCACTTCCAAACAGATTGACCGCGAAACCGACAGCCGTTTTGTCGGTTACTTCGGTGCCATGGGCGAAGGCATGCTGGCGCTGGCCGCCATTCTCGCCGCCACCGCCGGTTTTGCCACCTTGGCCGACTGGCAGGCGATTTATGCCAAATTCGGTGCCGGCGGCATGGGTGCCTTTATCGACGGCGGCGCTGCCATCATGCATGAAGGCATCGGCCTGTCTCCGGAACTGTCTGCCACCATGCTCACCGTAATGGCCGCCCTGTTTGCCGGTACCACCATGGACACCGGCGTGCGCCTGCAACGCTACATCTTCCAGGAATGGGGCGAGATGTACCAAATCAAGTCTTTCCAAAAAGGCTCGGTAGCTACGCTCTTGGCCGTGGGCAGCTGCGCCCTGCTGGCCTTCGGTGCCGGCGGCCTCAAAGGCGACGGCGGCATGCTGATTTGGCCGCTGTTCGGCACCACCAACCAGCTGATGGCCGGTCTGACCCTGCTGGTGGTGACCGTGCTGCTGCTCAAAGCTCGCCGTCCGGTGTGGTACACCCTGCTGCCGATGGCCTTTTTGCTGCTGATGAGCGTGCTGGCACTGCTGCTGCAACTGAAAAGCTTCTATACCGACGGCAAATGGCTCCTGGTGGTGCTGGACATCATCATCCTGATTTGCTCCATCCTGGTATCGCTGGAGTGCATTGCCGTGCTCAAGCGTGCCTGGCCGAAGAAAGAAGCCTAAGCCGTGGGCTGGCAGGAAAAATGGCAGGCGTTTGCCGAAGGGCTGCATGAGTTTTACCACGCGCCCTACCGGCAAACCCTGACCCGGGCCTACCGCGACGAGCGGGACTTGTTCATGCTGATGATTTTTGCCGAAAGCCTGGGCATCCCTAATCCGATGACCTTCTATACGCTGGAATTGCAACCTTTGCTAATGGAAGAGTTTCACGATTGGCATCTGCGCATGAACATCCCGCAATCCCCTTTGGAACGATTCGGGTGCTGTTGATGGACCAACTCTTGCACGAAGCGGCGCACACGCCGCTTTTATTTATCGGCGGCAAAGGCGGCGTGGGCAAAACCACCCATGCCGCCTCGCTCGCCTGCCGCCTGGCCGGGCAAGGCAAAAAAGTCTTGCTGGTTTCCACCGATCCGGCGCACAGCCTGGGCGATGTACTGCAAATCCCGCTTTCAGGCAGCATTCAACTGCTGAGCGATACCCTCGCGGCGGTGGAACTGAATCCGCAACACATTGCCGACAAACACTTCGACCAAGTGGGCAGCCTGCTGGCGCAGTACACCCAAGCGCATATGCTGGAAAAAATGCAGCAACACATCGAAGCGGCCAAAAACACCCCCGGCGCCGAAGAAGCGGCCATGCTGGAAGCGCTGTGCAAATACATTTGCAACCACCGCATTCTGGGTTTTGAGCATGTGGTGTTCGATACCGCCCCCACCGGCCATACCCTGCGCCTGCTGGAACTGCCGAAAATGATGGCGGCGTGGACCGATGCCCTCCTGTCGCAGCAAGGGCGCCAAAAAGAATTGCGCGAAGCCGCCCTGCCGTTTTGGCAGAAAACCCGAAAAGAAAACACTTTATTGAGCGAAAGCAGAAACAGCCGCTGGGAACAGGCACTGGAAGCGCTGCAAAAACGCCAGACGCTGTTTGCCAAGGCGGGCACCCTGCTTGCCGACCCCGGCTACACCGCCATCATGCTGGTCATGACCCCGGAAATGCTGCCTCTGGCCGAAACCCGGCGCGCGCTGGCGCAATTGCAGCATTTCAAACTGCCCTGCCGCCACATCATCGTCAATCAAATCATGCCGCAACAACATGCCGACCATCCCTTTTGGCAACAGCGCTACGCCCGCCAGCAGGAAATCCTGCAACTGATCCGGCGCGACTTGGGCGGCGTCCGCCTGCATCATTACGCCCTACAGGCCGGTGACATACGCGGCATCGATGCTTTGAACCGTTTTGGCCGTGAAGGCTGCCTGCAAGCGGACTGATGCCGCACACCCAAGCGCAGCGCCAACACCACTTGCCAAAGCCCCGGCATTCCGTTACAAAGGCGGCTGTTTTGCCCGGAGCTCCGCGATGAAACCATACCTGACCCTGCTCGCCCTGCCCTTGTGGCTGGCCGCCTGCCAGTCTTCAGGCAGCCCTGCCGCTGTACACGGTGATGCCCTGCCCCACGGCGAATGGCGGATTGTGCGCATCGACGACAAGCCCGTGTCCGCCAGCGATTACCGCCTCAACATCAGCACCGAAAGCCTGGGAGCTTATTTCGGCTGCAACCGCATCCATGCCCGCTACCGCCAACAAGGCGACACGCTGGCTATCGACAATATCGCCAGCACCAAAATGTACTGCGGCGCCGACTCGGATGAAATCCGCGGCCTGGCCGCGCTGCATCACAGCAGTCGCTGGCAAACCGACGCCGTTAAAACCCGTGGCGGCCAACGCCTGACCTTCTTCGATGCTACAGGTCGGGCACGCTTGGAAATGCAAAGCCGCTAAATCCATTTTATTTACTTCAACCCCGCTCACTACAAGGAAAAGGAAAAACATGAAACCCGAAACCCAAGCCCTGCATGCCGGTTACAGCCCCGACCCCACCACCAAGGCGGTGGCGGTGCCGATTTACCAAACCACCAGCTATGCCTTCGACAACACCCAGCATGGCGCCGACCTGTTCAACCTCAATGTGGCCGGCAATATCTACACCCGCATCATGAACCCCACCACCGATGTGCTGGAGCAGCGTCTGGCGGCCTTGGAAGGCGGTATTGCCGCACTGTGTCTGGCCAGCGGCATGGCGGCGATTACCTATGCCGTGCAAACCCTGGCCGAAGCCGGTGACAACATCATCACCACCCGCACCCTCTACGGCGGCACCTACAATCTGTTTGCCCACACCCTGCCCAAGCAAGGCATCGAAGTGCGCTTTATCGACCCCGACCGTCCGGAAGACATCGCCAAACACACCGACGCGCGCACCAAACTGGTGTATTGCGAAAGCATCGGCAACCCCGCCATCAATGTGGTGGATTTGCGGGCCTTTGCCGATGCCGCCCACGCCCAGGGTCTGCCGCTGGTGGTGGACAATACCGTGGCCAGCCCGGTGCTGTGCCGCCCCATCGAGCTGGGTGCCGACATCGTGATTGAATCGCTGACCAAATACATCGGCGGCCACGGCACCAGCATCGGCGGCGCCATCATCGACGGCGGCAAATTCGACTGGACCGCCGGCGAACGCTTTAAAGTGCTGACCACCCCGGACGTGTCTTACCACGGCGTCAATTACAGCGAGCATTTCGGCGCCGCCGCCTTTATCGCCCGCGCCCGCGTGGTGCCTTTGCGCAATACCGGCGCCGCCTTAAGCCCCATGAACGCGTTTTTAATTCTGCAAGGACTGGAAACCCTGAGCCTGCGCATGCCGCGCCACAGCGACAACGCCCTCAAAGTGGCCGAATTCCTCAAAAACCATCCGCAGGTTTCTTGGGTCAACTACCCCGGCCTTGCCGACAGCCCCTACAAAGCCCTGATTGAACGCGATTTCGGCGGCCAAGCCTCCGGCCTGCTCAGTTTCGGCATCAAAGGCGGTGTGGAAGCCGGCGGCAAATTTATCGATGCGCTGCAATTGTTTACCCGCCTGGTGAATATCGGCGATGCCAAATCCCTGGCCACCCACCCGGCCAGCACCACCCACCGCCAGCTCAACGATGAAGAACTGGCACAGGCCGGTGTCAGCAAAGACATGGTGCGCCTGAGCGTGGGCATCGAGCACATCGACGATTTGCTCGCCGATTTGCAACAGGCATTGGCAGCGGCTGCTTAAACTTCTTTGATATTGACAAAAAAGCGCTTTCAGGCTGCCTGAAAGCGCTTTTTTTATGGGTTTTAAACCGCCACCGTCAGCATTTGGCTTCGGCATTCTTGCGGGCGTAATACCACCAGTTGAGCACCACGCACAGGGCGTAGAAGACGATAAAGCCGATAAGTGCCGCATTGACACCGCCGGTCAGGGCGATGGAAGTACCGTAGCTTTTGGGGATAAAGAAACCGCCGTAGGCCGCAAAAGCTGCGGTAAAGCCGATCACCGCCGCGCCTTCTTTGGTGGCGTCCAAGCGTGCCTGTTCCACACTCACTTTGCCCGCTTCGGCAAATTTCTGGTGCATATTGAGGAAAATCACCGGTACCTGCATAAAGGTGGAGCCGTTACCGATGCCGGTTAAGGCAAACAGCGCCAGGAAGCAGGCGAAAAAGCCCCAGAAATTGCCGCCTTCTCCGTTGGTGGGCAAAAAGGCCATCACACCGCACACGGCCACAATCATGCCGATAAACACGATTTGGGTGATGGCGGCGCCGCTTTTGATTTTGTCGGAAATCCAGCCGCCGAAAGGACGCGACAAGGCTCCGACCAAGGGGCCCAGGAAGGCGTATTTCACCGGGTCGATGCCGGTAAACTGGCTTTTAATCAGCAAGGGGAAACCGGCGGCAAAGCCGATAAAGGAGCCGAAAGTGCCCAGATAGAGGATGCACATAATCCAGTTGTGCTTGCGGCTGAAAATCACCGCCTGGTCTTTAAAGCTGGCTTTGGCGCTGGCCAAATCGTTCATGCCGAACCAAGCCGCCAAGGTGGAGAGCACGATAAACGGCACCCACACAAAACCGGCGTTTTGCAGCCAGATTTGCTTGGTGACATCACCTTTCACCCAGGTTTGCGGCTCGCCGCCGAAGGCGCCGAACACCCCGGCGGTAATCACCAAGGGCACCACAAACTGCACGGTAGACACACCCAGATTGCCCAAACCGGCATTCAAACCCAGCGCCGTACCTTTTTCGGCCTTGGGATAGAAAAAGCTGATATTGGCCATGCTGGAGGAGAAATTACCGCCGCCAAAACCGCACAACAGCGCCAAAATCATCATGGTGATATAGCTGGTATTCGGGTCTTGCACCGCAAAGCCCAGGCCGATGGCGGGCAAAAGCAGGCTGGCGGTGGACAAGGCCGTCCATTTGCGCCCGCCGAAAATCGGCACCATAAACGAATAGAAAATACGCAAAGTGGCACCGGAGAGGGCCGGTACCGCCGCCAGCCAGAAAAGCTGGTTTTCGGTATAGGTAAAGCCGATATTGGGCAGGTTCACCACCGCCACGCTCCATACCTGCCAAATGGCAAAGGCCAAAAGCAGTGCCGGAATGGAAATCCACAGATTGCGGGTGGCAATTTTTTTACCGGTTTTTTGCCAGAATTCTTTGTCTTCCGGCTGCCAGTGTTGGATAAGATGGGACATGGTATTGACTCCGTTTGCCTGTTTTAGGCTGCCTGAAACATTTGCGAAAACGTTTCAGGCAGCCTTAAGGGTTATTGATGGCGTTTGCCTTTAAAGGAGAAGTGCATCCAAATCAGCGACACGCACACGGTGCCGTAGAGCAGCATAAAGCTGGTGGAACGCACGCCGCTCCAGTCTTCCAACGCACCGAACATAATCGGCAGCAGGAAACCGCCCATACCGCCGGCCAGGCCGACGATGCCGGAAACGGCACCGATATTGTGCGGATAGTCATCGGCGACAAACTTGAACACCGAAGCCTTGCCCACAGCGGTGGCCACACCCACGGTAAACATGAGGATGGTGAACACCACCACATTCAGGCCGATGTGCAGATTGATGGGGCCGTTTTTGCCGTGAATCACAAAATCGGTTTGCGGGTAGGACAAGATAAAGAAGCACACCCAGCACACCCACATCACCGCCCAAGTCACTTTATAGGCACCGAACTTGTCCGACAGATAACCGCCGAAGGCACGCAGCACACCGCCGGGCAGCGAGAAACAGGCCGCCAGAAAAGCTGCGGTTTGCAGGCTTAAGCCGAATTCGCCCACATAGTATTTGGTCATCCACAAAGCCAGGGCCACATAGCCGCCGAACACCACCGAGTAATACTGGCTGTAGCGCAGCACGCCGGGGTCTTTGAGCAGGGCCAGCTGGTCTTTGAGCGACACGCTGGAAGACACCAGGTGTTTGGGATCGTGATAGCTGGTGAACCAGAAGATAATGGCCATGGCCAGCATCACCCCGGCGTAGACATTGGGTACCAAGGTCCAGCCGCCGATGGCAATCAGACTGGGGGCGATAAATTTGTTCACCGCACTACCGGCATTACCGGCACCGAACACACCCATGGCAAAACCCTGCTGCTCTTTCGGGAACCAGCGCGCCACATAGGGTGTGCCCACCGAGAACGAGCCGCCGGCCAAGCCCATCATCAGGCCGATAATCAGAAAGTGCCAATACTGGGTGGCGTACTGCATGGCAAAAATGGCCGGCACGCTCAACAGCATCAGCGAAAACAACACAATGCGGCCGCCGTATTTGTCGGTCCAAATACCCAAGGGCACGCGGATTAACGAACCGGAGAGCACCGGCAAAGCCGCCAGCACACCGAATTCGGTTTCAGACAGGCCGAGTTTCTCTTTTACCGGAATGCCGACCACCGCCAGCATCATCCAAATCATAAAGCAGACGGTAAACGACATCGTGCTGGATATCAGTACCGAATAACGCTTATAGGTTTCCGAGGCCATCTGTACGCCCCTCCCTTTCCAATGGTTTGTAGTCATTCCAAATCAAAATGATACGTCGTTGGCTGCGCCTTGCCGTACTACCCGTACTGTCTGCGGCTTGCCGCCTTGTCTCATTTCGATTTGGTTCGACTGGGTCAATCAAAAAACAATTTTTAACAAGCGTAACGGTACGCTTCTGCCCCGCCCAATACATGCACTTGAAGCATGAAGGGCGAAAAGCATAGGCATAATGACGGCTAGACCGAATGCAGCAGCGGCTAGTTATTTGGTAGTAGCGGGGCGGGAATCAGGAATCAGGAATCAGACGTAGGTCGGATTCTTGAATCCGACATCGGTTAAGGTTACTGCAAAGGATTCTTTTGTCGGATACAAGTATCCGACCTACGGCTGCCTGAAACGATAAGGCCCACAAAAAAAGCACGCCCGCAGGCGTGCCAATTAAGGAGTTACAACAATGGAGAGGAAAGAGGTACGGGGTGTCAATGACCCAGCGTGCGGGCAAAC
This sequence comes from Neisseriaceae bacterium HSC-16F19, assembly GCF_024171525.1. Taxonomy (GTDB): domain Bacteria; phylum Pseudomonadota; class Gammaproteobacteria; order Burkholderiales; family Neisseriaceae; genus JALJZY01. The sequence continues at coordinate 48,359 of NZ_JALJZY010000008.1, read as the reverse complement.
AGAATATTGTTTTCCAGCTCGATATGGTCGTTCAAATCATCCAACAGGGTTTGCAATTCGGCATACAGACGCTGCCAGCTGTGGCAGGCATCCGGCGGCGGCGTGAGTTGGTGGCTCAATGCCAGCAATTGCGCCATGGCCTCGCGGTGGCTTTCGTGCTCGTGCATCATCACATTAATCGGCATGGCGGCACGCGCACCCATGCCGTTTAAAATCATCGGGAACAATACCCGCTCTTCTTTCAGCATATGTTCCAGCAAATCCTGCTGCATATGCTGCAACAGCGGCAGTATATCCTGCGGAAAGGTGTCGGCATGCACCGTGGCCACTTTTTCGGCCAAAGGCAGGATGTCTTGCAATTGCCGGCGGTGCACCTGGTGGTAGCGCGCCAGAATATGTTCGATCAGGCTGCTGTCGCCCGCTTGTTGCCATAGGGATAAATCGCTCATGATGCTGCTGCCTTAAAAACTGTGTCCGGGCCATACTACCCCTGCCCTGCCCGCCTGCCCATCCGGCTTTCGCATAAGTGTTATTGACCAAAAGTACAGGGGCAAGCACCCGGATGGCAGGTTGAGACCTTTGCAAAACCTATGTAATACAGCGGCAAAACAGAATATGGGTAGGGTGGGCATGCCTGCCCACCACTTTAATAGTCATTTAAAATAAGAATGATACGGCGTTGCTGCGCCTTGCCGTACTATCTGTACTGTCTGCCCCACGGGACTTCGCTGCGCTCGCGGCTTTTTTGCTGCCTTGTCTCATTCTTATTTTATTCGACTAAAGTTACTGAGAATCCAAGATATAGGTGGGCAAGCATGCCCACCCTACGGCTCACATCCTTACCTGTTCTAGGTTTTACAAAGCGCTTAGGCTTAGACCAACGCCGCCAGCACCACCTGATTGGCATTGAAAATGGCAGTGGCCGCAGAACCCGGATGCAGGGCCAGGGTTTCGCTGCTGTGCAGGGTGATGGCGGCGTAGACATGCAGGCCGTCACCAATGTCCAGCGCCAACACATTGTTGACCGCACCCATGGCAATATGCACCACGGTGCCGGAAATAATATTGTCGGCCGACAAAGTCATCGGCGCCAGCTCGGTGGCCAGCATCACCTGGCTGGCCTTAATCATGGCCACCACCGGCTGGCCGGGTGCGGGTTTGAGCTTGTGATAGGCACGGCTGCTGATACAGGCCTGCAATTCGATGTGCTCGGATACGCGCACACCAACCCAATAACCGTCACATTCCTGGCTGACCGTGGTGACGGTACCGGCCAACTGATTACGGGCGCTGCTTTTCATAAGATGTCCTTTGCGGGCGTGTCACCATCGACACAATGGCGCAGGTCGGGCATTCATGCCCGATTGCTCTTTAACGTATACGTTTTTGTCGGGCATGAATGCCCGACCTACGGTGCTTTCAGGCAGCCTGTCAATCCTCCGGCTGCGGCACTTTATGCTGCACGGCATACACCGCCGCCTGTACACGGCTGGAGAGTTCCAGTTTGCGCAAAATGCTCTGTACATGCACTTTAATCGTCGATTCGGCCAAATCCAGTTTGCGGGCAATGATTTTATTGCTGTGCCCGGCGGCCAAATGGCCGAGAATTTCCATTTCGCGCGGGGTCAGGGTGTCCAAGGCGCTGGTGGGCTGTGCATTGTGCGGACGAATCAGCGACTGTACCAGGCGTGCGGTCATTTCCGGGGAGAATACATTATCGCCACGGGCGGCTTTTCTGATTGAGTCCACCAAAAATTCGGCATTGATGTTTTTCAGCAAAAAGCCGCGCGCGCCCAGGCGCATGCACTCGGTCAAGTCGTCGCTGTCTTCCGACACCGTCAGCATCACCACCACCTGCTCCGGGCGGCTGCTCAAAATCTGCGCCAGCGCATCGCGGCCGTTCATCACCGGCATGTCCAAATCCAAGAGCACCACGTCCGGGCAGCATTGCTCCACCAGCTTCACGCCGCTCAGGCCGTCGGCCGCTTCGCCCACAACCTCAAATTCGTCCTCCATGCCCAGCAAGGTCTGAATGCCGGTGCGAAACAGGGTGTGGTCGTCGATCAGCACAATACGGATACGCTTATCGCTCATAACAAATTTCTCTCTTCATGGGGCAGTGTCAGTTTGATTTGTGTGTATTCATGCGGCACGGAATCCATTTCCAGCCGCGCATGGATGCGCAAGGCGCGCTCCTGCATGATGTTCAAACCCACATGGCTGTCGGACAGGTGCACCAGATCGGCCACCACAAAACCGCAGCCGTTGTCGGTAATGCTCATGACAAAATCCTTTTCGTTGTCAAAAGCCACTTCCACGCGCTCGGCCTGCGCATGCTTGCGGATATTCGACAAACTCTCCTGCAGGATAAAAATAAATTGCAGCTGCTGCTCGCTGCTCAAATCCGGGCCGTTGCCCTGCCAGCTGACGCGGGTTTTGACGCCGGTTTGCTGCTCAAAACGCGACACCAAGGTCTGCACCGCATCGGCAAATTCGCGGCGGCTGATTTTGGTGCGGAAATTGAGCAGCAATTCGCGCACATCCTCATAGCTTTCCTGCACGCCCTCACGGATAAATTGCAGGCTCTGCTCAGTGCGCGCCTCATCGCCCTTGGCCAGTGCGCTGGTGAGCATCTGCACCTGCAAATTCAAAAACGTGAGCGATTGCGCAATGCTGTCGTGCAGACCCTGCACCATCAGATTGCGCTCCTGCAACACCGCCAGCTGGCGGCTCTCTTCGGCCAGGCGGATATTGGTCAGCACCAGCCCCAACAGATTGCACAAAGACTCCAGCAGGTCGGTGGTATAGGCCGGGGCCGGATATTTATGCTCGAAATACAGAGTCAGCAAGCCCAGGTCTTGTTGCTTGTGGCTGATTTTGAATACCCTGAGCTCGACAAAACCGGATTTCTCGCACAGGGTCGGATCCGGTTCGACTCGGGTTTTCGGATCCATAAAACGGATGGGTTTCCAATCGCTCTCCAACACCGCCTGGCCGCAAAAACATTCTTCCAAATGCTGGCAGGCTTCGGCATTTTGCAGGCTTTCAGGCAGCCCTTGATGGGCAATCAAATCCATGCTGTCGCGGCGGAAATCCAGCAGACGGATGCTGCACGCCTTGGCCGGTACCAGGCGCATGATTTTTTCCAGAAACAGCGTGCTGGCACCGGCCTCGGTTTGGGTTTGGTTGAGCTGGCGCGAAAAGGCATACAGCGTGGTCAGGGTGAAGTTTTTCTCCGCCAAATCGCGGGTCTTCTCCGCCACCTCGTGTTCCAAATGGCTGTAGAGCTCGTGCAGGCGGCGGCTCATCTGGTTAAAACCCTCGTCCAGCTGGGCAAATTCGCGCAGCTTGTCCACCGGCACCTGCACACCCAAGCGCCCGGCATGAATGGCCGCCACCCCGGTTTGCAAATCGTCCAAAGGACGGATAACCCACAAATACAGCACCACCACCATCACCGCCGCCCCGGCCAGCACCATGGTCATCAGGGCAGTTTGAAACAGGCGCAGCCAAGTGGTGTGCCGCGCATTGACCTCTTCCACCGCCCGAACCAATGTGTCGATATGGGCGACAAAATCATGCAGAGCTGCTTCGTACAACAAGCCCTCCCCCAGGGATGCGGCCTGCAACATCGGGCGGATGGACTGCTGCCATTGGTTTTCCAGCACCGCCATATGCACGGCAATCTGCGGTTCGTCCGGCAGAAACAGCGGCCGTTGGGCATCGCCGCGGCGCAAGAGCTGCATGGTTTGGTCAAACTCGGCCAGCCGCGCCTCAATTTCAACAGCGGCGTGGTTTTCGTCTATCATCAGCCCCAAACGGTAGGTCTGCATGCGCAGGCTGCCGGCATCGTTAATCGCCGCCGCACTGCCCTCCAGCCGCCACGACAGCACCAGGGTAAACACGATGGATGCCAGCGCCAGCAGCACCCACAACACGGTGAGCCACTTCAGGCGTGCAGACAAACTGGGCGGCAAAAAAGTCATCACATCTTAAGTTCCACAGATACGGCCAGGCCGCTAACCAAGTAAAGCCGCCAGAGGTGGCGGCTTTTTAAAGTTAAGTTACGTTAATTTTAAATACAAACCGGCTTGCAGTTCAAACCCTATCTGGCCGATATTGCGTAAGCATCGGTGCCGTCGCAAAAATCCGCTGGCGGCTGCCTGAAAGCCATCAGGCCGTTGCGCGGGCTCTGCCATTGGGACGCACACTATGCACGATTTTGTGTTATTACAAAATCAGTCGCCAGCCTTAGTCAATTAGTTCTTTGGAACTATGGTGCTTTGATGCAAGGCAGGTTAGCCCCCGGCATAGGGTTTCGCAGGCCGGTACGGGCAGCCGCCGCACACCCAACAGGCTGCCTGAAAACCTTTCAGGCAGCCTGTTTTACATATCACCGCATTTTAGCGGCGGCGTACCACCTGCCAGGCGCAGGTCAGCGATATTGCGTAGGTTGGGTCGTCAGACCCAACGCTTCTAAAGATTTTTGCAAGTGTTGGGTCTGGCGACCCAACCTACGGCTGCCTTGTCTCATTCTGTGTTATTCGACTATAAAACAGATTCTGCGACTCCGCTGCCGCTGCGCGCAGAATGACGGGCTGTTGTCATCCTGCGCGCAAGACTCAGGATCCGTAGGTCGGATTCTCGAATCCGACATGGGATAAAGTTGCTGCACATGATTGATATGTCGGATACAAGTATCCGACCTACGGCTAAAAATACAAACAGGCTGCCTGAAACCTTTCAGGCAGCCTGTTTTACATATCACCACATTTTAGCGGCGGCGTACCACCTGCCAGGCGCGGGTCAGATAGGTGACGCTGGCAAAACCGCTCCATACGTGCACCATGCGGGTGAAGGGGAAAATCAGGAAGAAGGTCATGCCCATAAAGATGTGCAGTTTGAACAGGATGTTCACATCTGCCAGATAATCGGCGGCTTCACCGCGGAAGGTGACGATGTGTTGTGCCCATTGCATCAGCTTCACCATTTCGTGGCCGTCGGTATGGCCCATGCTCACGAAAATGGTCAGCAGGCCCAAGAGCAGTGTAGCCAGAATCCACAGCAACACCAGTTTGTCGCGCCAGGTGCTGTTGGCCGACAGGCGCTCGCTCTCGAAACGGCGTTTGATCAGCAAAATCAGACCCACCAAGGCCATCAGGCCGAAGATGCCGCCCATGAGCATGGCGAAAATCTGTTTGGCGCCGTGGCTGACGCCGATGGCGTCCCAAAACCACAGGGGCGTGAGCAGGCCGAACAAGTGGCCGAAAAACACCGCCAACACGCCGACGTGAAACAGGATATTGCCCAAGCGCAACTGGCCGTCGTGCAAGAGCTGGCTGGAGTCGCTCTTCCAGCTGTATTGCTCGCGGTCGAAGCGCACCAGACTGCCGAAGAAGAAAATCGCCAGGCAGATATAGGGATAAATGCCGAAGAAGAATTGGTTGAAGGTATTCATGGTTAGGCTCCTTCCCGCGCCGTCTGATACGCGGCTTTGGGATAAAACTGAATGGTCTCGATACTGGGTTTGAGCAGCGGTTCGAAGCCGGAAACATCGGGGCCGAAGGTTTCCATGGCTTCGTCCATATCACGCACCGGCGGCTCGATCAAAGGCTGCGGTGCCACCGGGCTCAAGGCCGTCACACCCGCCAGCAGGGCCGCATAGGGCGAGCCGTTTTGCGCCAGCTTGCCGCCGATGTGGGCGATCACATGCACGGCATCACCCAAGAGTTTTTGCGCGTGCGCGTTATCGACGTAGGAAAAATATTCCAGCAAGGCGGGCAGGTAATCCGGCAGCTCGTCGTCGCCGAGTTCGAAACCGTGGCTGCGGTATTCGTCCAGCAAATCCACCATGGCACTGCCGCGGTCGCGGTCTTCGCCGTACACATGCTCGAAGATGTAGAGCGCGTGATGGCGGTTGTGGTCGAAGGTCTTGACGTAGTTTTCCTGCAAAGTACGCAAGGGATGGGCGGCAAGATAATCGAGAAAACCTTGCAGCTTGTCCGCCTGCAAGCGCAATTCGGGCCAGCTTGCCAAGGCTGCCTGAAACTCAGGCAGGGCCTCGACAAGCTCGGCTTCCGGATAGCACATCAGCGCGGAAAACCATTTGTAAACGGGATTGGCGCTCATCAGCGTACTCCCTCTTTGCGGTTTTTCTCCGCGTCTTCACGCAGGCCGTGGAAGATGATGGGCGTGCCTTTGCGTTTGCCGAACAGGCTTTCTTCCGAAGCACCGCCGGAGCAGCCGTTGCCGAAGGTGAAGCCGCAGCCGGCTTTGTCGTCAAAGCTGTTTTCCACCATTTCTTTGTGCGAAGTGGGAATCACGAAGCGGTCTTCGTAATTGGCAATCGCCATGATCTGGTACATCTCTTCCACCATGGCCGGGGTCAGGCCGGTGCCGTCCAGGGTTTGTTCCAGAGTCTCACCGTGCACCACCTGGCCGCGTTTGAAGCGGCGCATGGCAATCATGCGTTCGAGCGCGAATTTAATCGGCTCCACTTTGCCTGCGGTGAGCAGGTTGGCCAGATAGCGCAGCGGGATGCGCATTTCGTCCACGCTGGGGATGATGCCGTTTTCGCCCACCAGGCCGTTTTCAATGGCGGATTGGATGGGAGACAGCGGCGGGATGTACCACACCATGGGCAGGGTGCGGTATTCGGGGTGCAGCGGGAAGGCCACTTTCCATTCCATCGCCATTTTGTACACCGGCGACTGTTTGGCTGCGTCGATCCAGCTTTGGCTGATGCCCTGTTTCAGGGCTTCGCGCTCGACCGCCGGGTCGTTGGGGTTCAGGAACAGGCCCAGCTGTGCTTCATACAGGTCTTGGGTATCGGCCACGCTGGCGGCTTGTTCGATTTTGTCGGCGTCATACAGCAATACGCCCAGGTAGCGGATGCGGCCGACGCAGGTTTCGGAACACACGGTGGGCTGGCCGCCTTCGATACGCGGATAGCAGAAAGTGCATTTTTCCGCCTTGCCGCTGGTCCAGTTGTAATAGATTTTTTTGTAGGGGCAGCCGGACACGCACATACGCCAACCGCGGCATTTGTCCTGGTCAATCAGCACGATGCCGTCGTCTTCGCGTTTGTAGATGCTGCCTGAAGGACAGGAAGCGATACAGGTGGGATTCAGACAGTGCTCGCACAGGCGCGGCAGATACATCATGAAGGTCTGCTCGAAGGCGGCGTGCATTTCTTTCTGGATGCCTTCAAACAGCACGTCTTTGCCGCGTTTTTCAAATTCGCCGGCCAAGTCGTCTTCCCAGTTGGGGCCCCACTCGACTTTGTCCATTTTCTTGCCGGTGAGCACCGAAATCGGGCGTGCGGTGGGCGCGGTTTTCATGCGCGGCGCGTTTTGCAGATGCTCGTAGTCGTAGGTAAACGGCTCGTAGTAGTCGTCGATCTGCGGCATATTGGGGTTGGCGAAAATATTGGCCAAAATCTTCAGCTTGCCGCCCTGTTTGGGCACCAGCTTGCCGTCGGGCTTGCGTACCCAGCCGCCGTTCCATTTTTCCTGGTCTTCCCAGTTTTTAGGGAAACCGATGCCGGGCTTGGTTTCCACATTGTTAAACCACGCATATTCCACGCCGTCGCGGCTGGTCCACACGTTTTTGCAGGTAACGGAGCAGGTGTGGCAGCCGATGCATTTGTCGAGGTTCAGCACCATGCCGACTTGCGCTCTGATTTTCATAATGGTGTTCCTTTTGGTGTTTTTTCATGCTGCCTGAAAGGTTTTCAGACAACCTGAATCGGTATTGGATGAATGTGCTTAATCTTCGTTGGCAGACAGGGCCTGAAAACCGGCCTGCGGGCGGATGAGCGACAACAACACACAGTCTTCGCTGCCGTCGTTGTAAAGCCCGTGCGCCTGACCTGTGCCGATGATGACGGTGTCGCCCGCTGTGAGCAGACGGCCGCTGTTGTCATCGTCTTGCAGCCGTGCCCTGCCCTGTAACAGCACCCAGACATCTTCGCCTTGCGGGTGGCGGTGCAGCGGCAGGGACGCACCGGCGGGGATTTGCCATAACACTACATTGATATCGCCGCCCTGGTGCAGCACGCTGCGCAGCGCTTGATCGGCGTGTGCCGCCAAATGCTCGGCCAGGTGCAGGATTACGGGTGCGGTCATGGTGTTATCCCCCAGGTTTTCAGGCAGCCTGTGTTCAGGCCGGTTCGTCCATCCAGTCCACTTTGTTCATCTTGCGCACAATCACCCACTCGTCGCGGTTACAGCCCACGGTGCCGTAGTAGTTGAAGCTGTAGGCCAGTTGGGCGTAGCCGCCGATCATGTGCGTGGGGTTCAACACGGCCTTGGTCACCGAGTTGTGGATACCGCCGCGGATGCCGGTGCTTTCCGCCACCGGGGTGTGCACCAGTTTTTCCTGGGCGTGGTACATCAGGATCATGGTTTCCGGAATGCGCTGGCTGACAATGGCACGGCAGGCAATGGCGCCGTTGACATTGAACACTTCCACCCAGTCGTTATCGACAATACCGGCTTTCTTGGCGTCGATTTCACTGATCCACACATGCGGGCCGCCGCGCGAGAGCGTGAGCATGCGCAGGTTTTCCGAATAGGTGGAGTGGATGCCCCATTTTTGGTGCGGTGTCAGGAAGTTGAGCGTGATTTCCTTATTGCCGTTGGGTTTCTGGCCCAAGAGCTTGGCCGTGGTTTTGGTGTCCACCGCCGGACGGTACACGCAGAAACCGGCACCGAAGTCGCGCATCCATTTGTGGTCTTGGTAGAACTGCTGGCGGCCGGACAGGGTGCGCCACGGAATCAGCTCGTGCACATTGGTGTAACCGGCGGTGTAGCACACCTCTTCGCTCTCCACGCCGGACCAAATCGGCGAAGTCACAATCTTGCGCGGTTGCGCCACGATGTCGTGGAAGCGGATGGCGGTATGCTCGCTGCTGTTAATCAAATGGGTGTGGTCGCGGCCGGTGGCTTTGCCCAGCGCCTGCCAGGCTTTTTTGGACACATGGCCGTTGGTTTCCGGCGCCAGGGTCAGGATGACCTCGCAGGCATCGATGGCCGATTCGATTTTCGGCTGGCCTTTGCCCGCGCCTTCAGCCTGCACGCCGTTGAGTTTGCGCAGGTATTCCACTTCGTGCTTGGTGTCCCAAGCCATGCCTTTACCGTTGTTGTTCACTTTCTCCAACAAGGGGCCGAGCGAAGTGAATTTCTCGTAAATGGCGCCGTAGTCGCGCTCCACCACGGTGATATTGGGCATGGTTTTGCCGGGAACCGGCTCGCATTCGCCGTGTTTCCAGTCTTTCGGATCGAAGGGCTGGCCCATTTCCTGCGGACTGTCGTGCATCAGCGGGGTCATCACAATGTCTTTGCGCACGCCGATGTAGTCTTTGGCCAGTTCGCTGAATTTCTTCGCCAAGCCTTTGTAGATGTCCCAGTCGGAACGGCTTTGCCACAAGGGTTGCACCGCCTCGGTAAACGGGTGGATAAAGGGGTGCATGTCCGAAGTGTTCAAATCGTATTTTTCATACCAGGTGGCGGTGGGGAAAATCACGTCCGCATACAGACAGGTGGTATTCATGCGGAAATCGAGCAGGGTGAACAGGTCCAGCTTGCCTTCCACCGCCGGGCGCACGGTGATTTCCTTGGGCGTGATGCAGTCGGCCTCATCGCTCATCAGGCCGCTTTGTGCGCCGAGCAGGTATTTGAGCAGGTATTCGGTACCTTTGCCGGAGGAACCGAGCAGATTGGAGCGCCAGATAAACATATTGCGCGGGAAGTTGACCGGATTGTCGGGGTCGTTACAGGCCAAATCCAAGCTGCCGTCTTTCAGGCTCTTGACGATGTAATCCGGCACTTCCATGCCCGCCGCGGCGGCCTGGTCGGCCACATCCAAGGGGTTGGCGCCCAATTGCGGTGCGGACGGCAACCAGCCCATACGCTCGGCCTTGGCGTTGTAATCGATCATGGACATCTGACCCATAGCGCCGTCGGCAGTGGGAGCGAGCAATTCGTCCATGCCCAGTTTTTCGTGACGCCATTGGCTGGAATGGGCATACCAGAAGGACGTGCCGTTCATTTGGCGTGCCGGACGGTGCCAGTCGAGCGCGAAGGTCAGCGGTGCCCAACCGGATTGCGGACGCAGTTTTTCCTGACCCACATAGTGACACCAGCCGCCGCCGGATTTGCCGATGGTGCCGCACATCATCAGCATATTGATGAGACCGCGGTAGTTCATGTCCAAGTGGTACCAGTGGTTGAGACCGGCACCCACAATCACCATGGAGCGGCCGTGGGTGTCGTGGGCGTTTTGCGCGAATTCGCGGGCCACCTGAATCACCAGCGACGGTTTCACGCCGGTGTGTTTTTCCTGCCATGCCGGGGTATAGGGCATGTCCTGTTCGTAGCTGGTGGGGGTATTGGGGCAGTTCAGACCGTGATCCACGCCGTATTGCGCCAGCATCAGGTCAAACACGGTGGCCACATAACCTGTGCTGCCGTCGGCCAGTTTCACCTGTTTCACCGGCACTTTGCGGTAAATCATGTCCTCGTGTTCGCCGCCGAAATAGGCAAAGCCGACATTGAGCACCTCATCGGCACGCTCTTTCAGGCTCAAGGCTGCCTGAACGTCTTTTTCTTGGGCGCGGGTTTCCAGATTCCATTTGCCGCTGCCGTCCCAGCGGAAGCCTACCGAACCGTTGGGCACCATCAGGCCGTCGGCCTTTTCGTCCCAGGCCAAGACTTTCCATTCCGGGTTTTTGTCTTCGCCGAAGTTATTGTCCAAATCGGACGCACGCAGCAGGTATTCCGGCACATAGCCTTTGGCATCCGCTTTCAGGCGCACCAGCATGGGCATGTCGGTTAAGCGGCGGCAATAGTCTTGGAAATAGTCGGACGGGTTTTGAACGTGGAATTCTTTCAGAATCACATGACCCATGGCCATGGCCAAGGCGGCGTCGGTGCCCTGTTTGGGCGCCAGCCAGATATCGCCGAATTTGGCCATCTCGCCGAAGTCGGACGAAATCGCCACGGTTTTGGTGCCTTTGTAGCGCACTTCGGTGTAGAAGTGGGCGTCGGGGGTGCGGGTCATGGGGATGTTGGAACCCCAAACCAAGAGATAGTTGGAGTTATACCAGTCGGCCGATTCGGCCACGTCGGTCTGCTCGCCCCAGGTTTGCGGGCTGGCGGGCGGCAAATCGCAATACCAGTCGTAGAACGACAGCGGCACGCCGCCGATTAAGCCCAGATAGCGGGCGCCGGAAGAATAACTAATCATCGACATGGCCGGAATCGGCGAGAAGCCGATGATGCGGTCGGGGCCGTATTTCTTCACGGTATAGGCGTTGGCGGCGGCCACCAGCTCGTAGGCTTCTTCCCAGTTGGTGCGCACGAAGCCGCCCAAGCCGCGCTGTGATTTATACGATTTCGCCCGTTCGGGGTCTTCCACAATCCAAGCCCAGGCGGCAATCGGGTCTTTGGTTTTGCGCGCCTCGCGCCACAATTCGGCCAGCGCGCCGCGCATCATCGGATATTTGATGCGTTGGGCGGAATACACATACCAGCTGTAAGACGCCCCGCGCGGGCAGCCGCGCGGCTCGTGGTTGGGCAGGTCGGGGCGGGTGCGCGGGTAGTCGGTTTGCTGGGTTTCCCAGGTGATGATGCCGTTTTTAACGTAAATCTTCCAACTGCACGAACCTGTGCAGTTCACACCGTGGGTGGAGCGTGCCACGCGGTCGTGCTGCCAGCGGCTGCGGTAGGCATTTTCCCATTTGCGGTCTTCGGTGGTTAAAACGCCGTGCCCGTTGGCGAACGGCTCGTGCTGCTTGCTGAAAAATTTCAGGCGGTCTAAAAAATGGCTCATGGCAGGTTCCTTATACTTATACCAATCCAAAAAAATAATCTAACTTCGTTGTCTCGCCTTGCCGTACTACTTGTACTGTCTTCGGCTCGCCGCCTTGTTATCTTAATTTTTTGAATTGGTATTATTTGTTCGGCGCGACGGATGCCGGGCTGAAAAATAATTTTCAACACGCTGGACTATAAAGCAGCGCCCTGCCTGAAAATATGCAGCCAAAGCATTTGCCCGCCTCCGCAAAAGACGGAACAAAAAAACGCTTTTGGCCTAGGCGTCTAGTTCTTTGGAAGTAGTTCACAACTAACGCCCGACAAAACCCGCAATCAAGAGCCTGCGCTGCGCTACAATGGCAGCCCGCAGTACGCCGCATGACAACCCCAAGGAAGGTCACTATGAAATCATTTTTGAGATGGGATGGTGAGACGTCCAACCAAGAAAAAGCAGCTCATGAACAATGGGTGCGCGCCAAGGTGGAAGCAGCGATGAAATCTCCAGTGCTTTCCGACAAGCAACAAGCAGAGTTTTTCCGCCGCTTAGATACAGAACTTTTGTCACGAGTGGCAAAACATGAAAGTTAGACCGCCTGATTCCCGATACCTGATACCTGATACCCGATGCTCACCGCCGCCCATTGCGATTTGTTCGACCGCCCTTTCTTCCAGTTTGCCCAACTCAAACAGCACAGCCCCGACGACATTCCCGCCGTCAAAGCCGCCTACCGCGCCGCCTGGCAGGACTGGCGCACGCTGGTTTTGGCCGTGGCCGACGCATTGGGCCCGCCCTTTACACCGCCACATATCGAACGCTGGTGCAACGGCTGGCAGGTGCGCGCGCATTTCTTTGCCTATTTCAAATACCGCAACCATGCCGATTCCGCCGCCATCCTCTCGCTGCTGCTCAACCGCCGCCGCTTTAGCGTCTGCCTCGACTGGCATGCCTACAAAGCCGCCGCCTCTTCCCTCACCCTGCCCCAATACCGCCGCTGGTGCGACGGCTTCGATGCCGCCGCTTGGCCGGATTTTGAAATCTGGCGCGGCCGCGACAACGAATATGCCGACCACCCTTCAGCCGCAGCGGCACAGGCCGCCGGCCTTATGCCCGCAGACGAGCGCGATTTTTTCCGCATCGGCCGCCACCTGCCGCGCGATATTTTGGCGCAGCAGGATTGCACCGCCTGGGCCGCGGACACGCTGCGCCGCCTGACGCCCTTGTATGAAGCCTGTCATGCACCGTGATGAGTAGGGTGGGTGCTTGCACCCACGCGCCACCATTACCAAACGATGGATGGAATAATGTGAACGGATTGAACTGAATCAGCAAAACGCGTGGGTGCAAGCACCCACCCTACCCAACTGATTGATAGAAAAGGCTGCCTGAAAACGTTTCAGGCAGCCTTTTTGATATGTTTGCGGGTGATAAAACTGAAAGAGATCATGCGACTGCGCGCAAGATGAGCCGTTGCTGTCATTCTGCGCGCAGCGTAGCGGAGTCGCAGAATCTGTCTGATATTGGCAAACAGCCTTGTGCATGCAAATATGTCAGTGACCGTAGGTCGGGCATCAATGCCCGACAAAAACCGACAAACCGAACAATCATTCGGGCATAAATGCCCGACCTACAGCCGCTGCAATCTGCCGCCCTGCAAATGCCACACCTCGTCGGCCAGATGATGGGTGTCGGCCTCATCGTGGCTGACCAGCAACAGCGGTATGGCCAATTCCTGCTGCAAATCGGCAATCAGGCCGCGCATCTGTGCGCGCAAACCGCTGTCGAGCGCGGAAAAGGGCTCGTCCAGCAGCAGCCATTGCGGCCGGGTAATGCAGGTGCGCGCCAAGGCGGTGCGTTGTTTCTGGCCGCCGGAAATCTGGTGCGGGTAATGGTCGGCGATGGCCGTCAGCTGCATGCGCTCCAACCATTCCCGCGTGGCGGCATCGGCTTTTTTCGGCGGCTGGCGCCAGCCGCGGTGGCGGCCAAAGGCAATATTCTGCGCCACGGTCAGGTGCGGAAACAGGGCGTAATCCTGATACACCAGCCCCACCGCACGCCTCTGCGGCGGCAACCACACCCCCGCTGCGGTATCCACCAAGCAGCGGCCGTTGATGCGGATATGGCCGCGCTCCGGGCGCAGCAGGCCGGACAACAGCTGCAAGATCAGGCTTTTGCCGCTGCCGGATGCGCCCACCAGCGCCAGCCGCAACACCGCGCTTTGACAGGCCGCGTCCAAATCAAACTGCCGCCCGGCGGTTTCCAGGCTTAGCTGCAAGGCGAAATCGAAAACCGGGCTGCTCATGTGCGCTCCTTCGGTTTGGCCAGACGCGCCGTGCTCCACAAGATGGCGATGCACACCGCAGAAATCAGCAGTACCAGTTGGGTGGCCAGGCTGTCGTTGCCTGCCTGCACCGCTTCATACACGGCAATGGACAGGGTTTGCGTTTGTCCGGGGATGCTACCCGCAATCATCAGCGTGGCGCCGAATTCGCCCAAGGCGCGGGCAAAGGCCAGCAGCAAACCGGCAAGCAGGCCGCGCCAGGCCAAAGGCAGGGTGACGCGCCAAAACACCGCATACTCGGGCAGACCGGACACCCGTGCCGCCTGTTCCAGCTGCGGATTAACGCCTTCAAAAGCGGCCCGTGCCGGTTTGAACACCAGGGGAAAGGTGACTACCGCAGCCGCCACCACCGCGCCCTGCCAGGTGAAAATCAGATTGATGCCGAACCAGGATTGCAGCCACTGCCCCAGCCAGCCGTTGCGGCCGAACAGCACCAGCAGGTAATAACCGAGCACCGTCGGCGGCAGCACCATGGGCAGGGTGAGCACGGTATCGAGCAAATCCCGCCCCGGAAAACGACCGCGCGCCAAGACAAAACCGGCGGCGGTACCGAGCAGCAAATTCAATAAGGTGGCGCTGAAAGCCACTTTTAAGGACAGCGCCAAGGCTGTCCATACTTCGTGCAACATAGGAAATCGATAGGAAATAATGAAGGGGAAAAGGTTTTTTCAGGCAGCCACAGCACAAACGCAGCACTGGCGTCATTCCCACGTGTGCTCACTGCTATCCGGGGAAAATTTACAGGTAGCCTTGAAAAGCTTATCTGGCTTTATATTCAAGGCTCAGAGCTTATTTTGAACTCGAAAAAAGCTACCTGAAAACTAACGAACAAGCAGTAACCGAATCCCCCCGCCCGCTGGCGGGCGGGGGCTAGGGGGCGGGTGGCACTATGGTCTTAAGTAATCAATATTACTGAAGCTTTTTACCGCCACCCCCATCCTAACCTTCCCCCGCCAGAGCGGGAGAAGGGACAGGTTGCTGACACTGTTTACACTGCCGGATGTAACCCAGAGATTTTTCTCCGGACAGCAGTACGCCTGCGCGGGAATGACGACAGTTAAGGTTTTGTGCTGCCTGCGTAGCGTAGCAGAGTTGCAAAGTGCAAACAGTTTTGCAAAAACCCTCAGCTACATTAAAAAACCTTTTTCAGGCAGCCTGAAAAAGGTTTTGCGTCAAGCGGTACGATGTTGGCCGCTTAAGGCTTGCCGAAACCGTAGCGGTTCAAAATCTGGCGGCCTTGGGCGGAAGTGACGAAATTCACAAAACGCTGTGCTTCGGCCTTGTCGCTGCTGTTGGCGGTCACGGCGATGGGGTAAGTCACCGGCTTGTCCAATGCCACGGTATGGGTCACGCGCACTTTGCCCGGCATCAGCGCCGCATCGGTGCGGTACACAAAACCGGCATCCACTTCGCCACGGGCCACATAGTCCAAAGACTGGCGCACGTTTTGGGTGCTGATGACCTTGGGTTTCAACTGCCGGAACAGACCGGCTTTTTCCAAGGCCGCCTTGCTGTAACGGCCCACCGGCACGCTGTCGGGATGGCTGATGGCGATGCGGTCGATTTCCGGTTTTTGCAGGTCCTTGAGCGAACGCACCGGGTGGCTGCCGGCCTGCGGTACCACAATCACCAAGTCATTGCGCACAAAGGTGCGGCGGCTGGTACGGACTATGCCGTTTTTTTCGGCAGCCATGTCCATACTCTGCTGGTCGGCGGTGGCCAATACGTCCGCCGGTGCGCCTTGCAACAGCTGTTGCACCAGTGCGCCGGAACCGGCGGTATTGAGTTTGATGCTCACGCCGCGGTGTTGCTGCTCGTAGGCTTTGGCGATGTCCTGAAACGCGTCTTTCAGGCTGGCGGCGGCGGATACGGTCAGATCTTTGGCGCCGGCGGGCAAGAGTGCTGCGGCCAGACAGGCAGCCAGCAGGCTGCGGTGTAATAATTTCGGCATGATGATTCCTCGGGCAAGAGACAAAACAGGCGGCACGATAACAAAGACGGACACTGCGCTCCATAGTCGCAAGGAAGTATAAGGCCGACTACTACCAAAGGCGTATAGCCCGAAGCCCATAAACTGTGTAACTTCTCCTGCCCTTTTCAATCGACAGCAAGTCACCCTGCTTATGAAAACCAGCGCACGCAATCATCTGAGCGGTATCGTCAAACAAGTCAAAACCGGTGTGGTCAACAGCGAAGTGGTCATCGGCCTGCCCGGCGGCCAGGAACTGATCGCCACCGTAACCTGCGACAGCACCGCCGCCCTCGAACTGGCGCCCGGCAAGGAAGTCATTGCCCTGATCAAAGCCAGCCAGGTGCTGATTGCCGCCGATTTGGACGGCATCCGCCTGTCCACCCGCAACCAGCTGGCCGGTACCATCCGCCACATCGATACCGGCGCCGTGCATTCGGTGATTGAGCTGGACATCGGCAACGATGACATCATCAGCGCCAGCATTACCGTGAAAAGCAGCGAAGCGCTGCAACTGGCCGTCGGCCAAAACGCCACCGCAGTATTCAAGGCCGGTGCGGTGATTTTGGGTGTGAAAACCGGCGCTTAAGCCGAATTCCGTAGATCGGATACTTATCGGATACCTGCTTAATTTTTAGGTGGGCTTATCCCGTACTCACGTTATATATAAGGCCGTCAACACCACCCCATGCCCTACACCCTCCTCCTGCTTGCCTTGCTGCTGCCTGAAGTCTGGGTTTATGCCGCCGCGCGCGGCCGCTGTTACCGCCGCATCGACACCGTTCCGCCCTGCGACGACGCCTTGGTATTGGGCACGGCCAAATACACCCGCACCGGCAGCCATAATGTCTATTACCAATACCGCATAGCCGCGGCGCTGGATTTGTGGCGTCAAGGCAAGGTGTGCCGTTTTATCGTCAGCGGCAACGGCCTGACCGATGAAATCAGCGAAACCGTGGCCATGCAGGCCGACCTGGTGGCCGCCGGCGTGCCGGAAAGCGTGATTTGGCAGGACGAAGCCGGTATGCGCACCCTGGACAGCGTTTACCGCTATGCCGCCACCTTCAGCCATGCCCGGCGGCTGTGCGTGGTGTCGCAGCCCTTTCACAACCGCCGGGCTTTGGCCTTGGCGCGCCGTTGCGGCATCGATGCCGTGGCCTATGATGCCCAAGCCGTCGGCTGGCGCGGCGGCTGGCGCATCCAAGTGCGCGAACGCGCCGCCCGCCTGCGCCTGCTGTGGGACATGCTCCGTGGCACGGCGCCGCAACACAGCACCGCTGCCCTGCCGCTGCGCCAGTGCCCGACCCGCCCATCTAAGGCTGCCTGAAAACCCCGGCATCGTTTACAATAGCACCCATTTCCCCACCGCCGCACCCTGCTGCGGCCCGTTTTTTGATTTTCCGGACAACACCATGTTAGACATTCAAATCCTGCGCCACGACCCCGCAGCCGTGGCCACCAAATTGGCCACCCGCGGCCTGGCTTTCGATACCGCCGCCTTCGAAGCCGTCGAAGCCCGTCGCAAGGCCTTGCAAGTGAAAACCGAAGAATTGCAGGCCGAGCGCAACAGCACTTCCAAACAAATCGGCGCCCTCAAAGGCCAGGGCAAACACGACGAAGCCAATGCCGCCATGGCTGCGGTGGGCCGCATCAAAACCGAATTGGAACAGACCGAAGCCGAATACCAGGCGGTGCAGGCCGAACTGGACGCATGGCTGGCCACCATTCCCAATCTGCCGCACGAGAGCGTGCCGGTGGGCGAAGACGAAAACCACAATGTCGAAGTGCGCCGCCACGGCACCCCGCGTCAGTTTGATTTCGACATCAAAGACCATGTCGATTTGGGCGCGCCGCTGGGCTTGGATTTTGAAACCGGCGCCGCGCTTTCCGGCGCGCGCTTCACGGTCATGAAAGGCCCGATAGCCCGTTTGCACCGTGCCCTAGCGCAGTTTATGCTCGACACCCACACCCAAGCCCACGGCTATACCGAGTGCTACACCCCTTATATTGTCAGCGACAGCACGCTGTACGGCACCGGCCAGCTGCCCAAATTCGGCGAAGACCTGTTCCACGTTACCCGTGGTGGTGACGAGAGCAAACTGACCCAATACCTGATTCCCACCGCCGAAGTCACGCTGACCAATACCGTGCGCGAGCGCATTGTCGCTGCCGACGAGCTGCCCATCCGTCTGACCGCCCATTCCCCCTGCTTCCGCAGCGAGGCCGGTTCCCACGGCAAAGACGTGCGCGGCCTGATTCGCCAGCACCAGTTCGACAAAGTGGAAATGGTGCAGATTGCGCACCCGGACCATTCTTATGATGCGCTGGAAGAAATGGTCGGCCATGCCGAAAAAATCCTCCAGCTCTTGGAACTGCCCTACCGCGTGATTGTGCTGTGCACCGGTGATATGGGTTTCGGCGCCAGCAAAACCTATGATTTGGAAGTGTGGGTGCCGGCGCAAAACACCTACCGCGAAATCTCCAGCTGCTCCAACTGCGAGGATTTCCAAGCCCGCCGCATGAAGGCGCGCTTTAAAGACGAAAACGGCAAAAACCGTCTGCTGCACACCCTCAACGGCTCCGGCCTCGCCGTCGGCCGTACTTTAGTGGCGGTGCTGGAAAACCACCAGCAGGCAGACGGCAGCATCTACATTCCCGAAGCACTGCGGCCGTATTTGGGCGGTGCGGAAAGACTGGCATCGTAATTGCAGCACAGGCTGTCTGACGCATTTCAGGCAGCCTTTTTTTATAGCCATTCCAAATAGAAATGATACAGCGTTGCTACGCCTTGCCGTACTACTTGTACTGTCTTCGGCTTGCTGCCTTGTCTCATTTCTATTTGATTCAGCTATAAGACTCTCCACAACAAGGCTGCCTGAAATACAATCATACCTATAAAGCGCCCTATTCACCGCATTTATCCAAGGGAAACCATGTCTTTTCAGCCATTTATCCGCAGCCTCTACGCCCTGCCGCCCGGGCGCACCCATGCCTGCGCCACCGCCGACATCGAAGCGGCCGAAGACCGCCTGGGCATCACCCTGCCCGCCCTCTTGCGCCGCTATTACCAAACCTTGGGCAGCCACGAAGGCATCAACCAAAGCCACAACACCCTGCTGCTGCCCGCACAACTCTACATCACCGACGACGGCCATCTCGCCTTCTACGAAGAAAATCAGGGCGTGGTGCTGTGGGGCATCCGCCTCAGCGACCTTGATAACGACAACCCGCCGGTTTGGGGCCGCTACCACCACGAACCCGCATCAGCGGACTGGCATCTTGAAGCGGATGACTTGAGCACTTTTCTGCAAATCATGGCTGTATACAACGGCACCCTCGGCGGCCTCAAATACCACGCCTGCTGCCTCGAAGCCCTGCGCCCCGCCGCCCTGGCCCACATCGAACAGCACTGGCCGCTGCTGCCGCAACTGAGCCGCGGACAACAAAAAATCTACAGCCGCGCACAGCAAGACGTGATTGCCCTCTCTTTTGACGATGAAGGCCGCAGCACCGGCGCTTTTATCGGCAGTCAAGACCAGGATTATTTTGACGAAATGTTGGAAATACTGGATATAGACTGGAGCTATGTGTCGTATGAGGATGAAGAAGAGGAAGACGATGAAACAGAGTAAGCAGCAGTAGCGCTGCACTTGCAATCCGGCTGCCTGAAAACGAACACAGTGGGTTTCTGCGTTGCAAAAACCTTTTCAGGCAGCCAGTGCGGTGAGCAGCTGCCGCAGCGCAGGCCAGGCTTGGCCGTTTTCGGCACCTTTGATCATGCGGTCTATGGCGGCGCATTGCTGCAAGGCATCGAGCAGGCGCTTGATGCCGATGCGCCGCGCCGCCAGCGGTGCCAGCTGCTGTTTTTCGCCCCACAGACGCAGGCTGTTGCGCACCTGCGCCACGGTCTGTCCTTGTTTCAAGGCGGCGGTAAGGCGGATGAGGGTGCGCACGTCTTCGCTCACCGCCCACAACAACAATACCGGCTCGTCGCCTTCGGCGGCCAAACCGTCGAGCAGGCGTTGCAGTCGGGCGGCATCGCCGCCCATCCATGCGGATGCCAGCTGAAATACATCGAAACGCGCCACATTGGCCACCGCCGCTTCGGCATCGGCCAGGGTGAGCGTGTGTCCGGCGGGATGCAGCAGCGCCAACTTGTCGATTTCCTGCCGCGCCGCCAACAGATTGCCTTCCACGCGTTCGGCAAACAGGGTGAGCGCATCGGTTTCGATTTCCAAACCGTGCTGTTGCAGGCGCGCGCGTATCCATGACGGCAGGGCGGCGGCGGATACGGCGGCGGCCTCCACCACCACGGCGTTCGCGGCCAAGGCGGCAAACCATTTGCTTTGCTGCTGGGCTTTTTCCAGCTTGGGCAAGACCACCGCCACGCTGGTATCGGGCGGCAAATCGGCGGCCAGCTGTTGCAGGGCTTCGCCGCCCTCTTTGCCGGGTTTGCCGCCGGGAATATGGATTTCCAAGAGTTTGAGTTCGGCAAACAAGCCCACCGATTGCGTGGCCGCCACCCATTCGGCCGGGTCGAAACGCGCTTCCAGCGTCAACACTTCGCGGTTAAGATAACCGTGACGGCGCGCGGCGGCGCGCAACAAGTCCAGCGCCTCCAAGCGCAGCAAATCTTCTTCACCGTGGATTAAATACAAAGGCTGCAAGCCCGTGTTGAGGCTGCCTGAAAACGCCTGCGGATTGAATACGGCCATGGTTTAACGTTTGGGCAGATAAGCCAGGCGGCGCACCAGCTGGCGGGCGGCATCCTGCTGCATATCGCGCCAAATCTGCGCCTCTTCTTCGCGTTTGCCCAAAATCTCGCTGTCGGCATAGTCCATATGCCGGTGTACCTGCACCAAGATGGGCGCACCCAGGGTTTCGCCCTTGCGGTAGGCTTGCGCTTCCACGCGCAGGGTGAGCAGGTATTCGAGGGTATTGCCGCCGATATTGATGGCGGACGTGTCTTTTTTCTGGTCGTAACCGGTAATGCGCACCGTCACCTCCGGCTTGGCCGCCTGCAAGTCCACATCACCACTGCGGCGCAAAGCATTTTCCAGCGGCTGCCGCATCTGGCTGCCCTCCACCGCCCAGCTGCGGTAGGGCAAGGCATTGTCCAAACCGCCCGTGCCTTTTAAATGAAAACCGCAGGCAGACAGGCACAGCGCCGCAGACAAGATTAGGTATTTGTTCATATTTTGTTCCTTCAATCAGGCTGCCTGAAAGGTTTCAGGCAGCCTTTAACCTTACTGCAATTTGGCCTTCATCAATTCCTGCACCTGCTGCGGATTGGCCTTGCCTTTACTGGCTTTCATCACCTGGCCTACCAGCGCGTTAAAGGCTTTTTCCTTGCCCGCCTTGTATTCCTCTACCGATTTGGCATTGGCGGCCAGCACTTCGTCGATGATTTTTTCAATCGCGCCGCTGTCGGTCATCTGTTTCAAACCGTCGCGCTCGATAATCGCTTCGGCGCTCAAATCGCTGCTCCACATGGCTTCAAACACCTGTTTGGCCAGTTTGCTGCTCAAGGTGCCGTCGGCGATTTTCGCCACCAAACCGGCCAGACGTTCGGCCTGAATCGGGCTTTCAGGCAGCCCCAAACCTTCTTTGTTGAGCGTGGCGGCCAATTCGCCGTTCATCCAGTTGGCGGTCAGCTTGCCCTGGCCGCTTTGCTGCGCCGCCTGCTCGAAAAAGGCGGCCTGCACGCGGCTGGCGGTGAGCAGGCGCGCATCGTATTCGGACACGCCGTAATCGGCCACAAAACGCGCCGCCATTTCCTTGGGCAGTTCCGGCATGGCCGCTTTGGCCGCCTGCATTTGCGCATCGGAAATCATCACCGGCAGCAAATCCGGGTCGGGGAAATAGCGGTAGTCGTGGGCATCTTCCTTCAAACGCATTACGCGGGTTTCGCCTTTATCGGGGTCGAAGAGCATGGTGGCCTGCTGCACCTTGCCGCCGTCTTCGATGATTTCAATCTGGCTTTCCACCTCGTAATTGATGGCCTGTTCCAAAAAGCGGAAGGAATTGAGGTTTTTAATCTCGCGGCGGGTGCCGAATTCGGCCTGGCCTTGGGGGCGCACGGACACATTGGCGTCGATGCGGAACGAGCCTTCGGCCATATTGCCGTCACAAATATCCAGCCAGGTCACCAAACCGTGCAGCGCCTTGGCATAGGCCACGGCTTCGGCGGCGGAACGCATTTCCGGCTCGGACACCACTTCCAGCAAGGGCGTCCCGGCGCGGTTCAAGTCGATGCCGGTGGCGCCGTCCAAGCCCTCGTGCACCGATTTGCCGGCATCTTCTTCCATATGCGCACGGGTCACATTAATGGTTTTTACCGTGTCACCCACCACAATCTCCAGCTTGCCGTGCTCCACAATCGGCGCATCCAGCTGGCTGATTTGATAGCCCTTGGGCAGGTCGGGATAGAAATAGTTTTTGCGGTCAAACACGTTTTTTTGGTTGATGGTGGCATCCAGCGCCAAACCCAACTTGATGGCTTTCTCCACCACCGCACGGTTCATCACCGGCAACACCCCCGGCAGCGCGCATTCCACCACGCTGGCATGGGCATTGGGCTCGGCACCGAAGGCGGTAGCGGCGCCGCTGAAAATTTTGGATTGGGTATTGAGTTGGACATGGATTTCCAGTCCGATTACGGTTTCCCAGGTCATAGGGGGTCTTTCTTCAAATAAGGTTCAAATACAAATCTTAATATAGGGTTAATCCACAGCTTGATAACCCATTTCCAGCAAATCTTGGCGCAGTGTCTCGCACCATAAAGGCCAATGCGTCGTCAGGCCAAACAACTGCTGTGCTTGCAGACAAAAAATCAGTTGCGGCTGCGCTGCCGAATTGTCGTAAACAAAGACCTCGTCGCATAGCGGCACCACTTGCAGCAGATTCTGGCGGCTGGTTTCAAAACGCTGGCGGATGGTAGCCTCATCAATAAAATGACCGCCCGTTTTAACACGCTCGGCCACGCGGGTAATATTCAAAGAAACTTTATCTACTGCCACATAATTCAAACGCACAAAAAAACCGGCTTCTTTGGCTTGGTGCATGCGCTGCATAATGGAATGCCCCGACAAGGTGGATTCCATTGAAAACGGAATCTGGTTTGCCAATGCAAAACGAAACAGGCGGATGGCTTCCCGCCCGGCTTCAAAATCAGCCAAGCGCGGTGCCTGCGGATTAATACGTGCCGCAATATGGTCGGAATCAATCACCACTTGTACACTGTCTTGGTTGAAGCCGCGCAAGGTGGATTTGCCCGCACCATTGGTGCCGCAATAAAAAATTGCCAACTTACTTTGCAGCATACTCAATAACTTTTTCCGTGCCATCCGGATGATGCTCAATCAAATCACCGTTTTCTCTGCGGTAAGTCACCACTTCACGCTTCTTTTTATCGTCCATCCAAGCGTTGAACAGTACCAGCATACGGCGGTGCTGCTCCAATATTTGCGCGCGCCGTTGTTCTAATTCCGCATCCATCTCTGCTCCTTACAGGCTGCCTGAAACCCCGCCTCAACGCTTGGGCACCAAGCGGTTTAATATCGGCTGTGCCAAATCTTGTTGTGCTGCGGGCAGGCTCACTTCCAAATGCCAGTGCGGCAAATCGTCATCGGCCTTGTAATACACCAGCCCGTCAATGCGGCCTTGGTTCTTTTCGGCCTGATAGGCCGTCAGATGCGGGCGCAGGCGTACGCTCTTGATGGGCACATCGGTCTGGCCGTAAAAATCAAAATCGTTGTCTTGGGCATCGCGGCGGGCTTCGGGGAAAAACGGTGCGGCGGCGCTTTGGGCGCAACCGACGCAGGCACCGGAATGCCGGTAATGCAGCCAGCCGCTGCCATCAGCTGCCGCAAAAGTCCAAGCCTCGCTGCCATTGGCGCCGACACCGCCGCTCTTCAATTGCCAGCCGCGCGGCACCAGCAGCCAATGCGTGCCCAGCGGATACACCGCCAGTTGCCGCAGTTGCGCGGGGGTGGCGCTGCTGTGCAGGGGCTCACCGGCTTTGATGTCCAAATTCAGCCATTCATCGGTGGTCGGTGACAGCGTGCGGATGCCGTATGCCGGTACCGCCACCCCGTTGACACGCACGCTGCCCTTGGCAACAGCCGTGGCGCGCTCTGCGCCGGTATCCGCCTGAACGGTTTCGCCGATGACAAACGGTGGTTTGGCCGTTTGCGCGTGCAGTACGGCCGGCAGGGCGCAGGCCAAGCCCAAACTCAAAATCAGTGTGAATTTTGTGGATTTCATGGTGGTTCTCCTTTTTCTTGCGCTTTCAGGCTGCCTGAAACCTTAAATTTTACCTATCCCCGCCAACAGAATATCGGCTTGATCGGCCTCTATACTCACGCTGTGTGCGGCACCCGCCGTCCACAACAGACTGTCGTAGGCGGTGGCACGGATGCCGTGTTCAGGCAGCCTTATTTCGCCTTGGCGCACAAACAGCAGCAGGATTTGGTCTGCGGCAACAGGCAGGCTGCGGGCGCCCTGCCACTGTACTTCGTCCAATTGCGCGGTCGTGCTGTCACGGCGCCACATCAGATTGAAATCCCGCACCGCGCCGCCCAGCAAACGGCTGTGGATGGCGGCTTCGCCCTTAAAACGCAGGCGCGGCTGCCTTGGGGTGAGGCGGTGTTGGCGGCCGTCGGCAAAATCCAAGGCCACGCCGTCGCCGGATAAAATCAGCAATTCGCGCTCAACGCCGGGAAACAGCGAAAACGGGCCGTCGCTTTCCACATCGGCCACGGAAATGCGCCAATCCCACACCCCGCCACCGGAACGGGCGATTTCGCGCGTCCAGCCGCCGTTGTTTTGCCAACGCTGGCGCGGCAAGTCGGCGAAGGGGATGTATTGGGGTTCGGTGTTCATTTCAGGCTGCCTGAAAAGTATAGCCATTCCAAATAAGTATGATACAGCGTTGCTGTCCCACAGGGACTTCCTATGGTCGCGCCCGGCTCGGAGAGAACGATTTTGTAAGCCGCTAAAGCGGCAAAAAAATCAGTTCCGTACTAGCTGTACTGTCTGTCCCGCGGGACTTCGCTGCGCTCGCGGCTTTTTTGCTGCCTTGTCTCAATTCTGTGTGGTTCGACTATATTTTAAGGTTTCAATTTCAGCAATTTGCCGTTGCTGCTGTCGGTCAGCACATAGACTGCGCCGTCCGGGCCTTGGCGCACATCGCGCACACGCTCGCCCACTTCGATTTTCTCTTCCTGCCAGCCGTTTGCAGTGGGGCGCAGGCGGGCGACATAGCCGAATTTCAAAGCGCCGACCAAGAGATTATCCGCCCAGTCCGGGCCGTAGGGATTTTCGCTGCGCACAAAGGTCATGCCCGAAGGGGCAATGGACGGATCCCAATAATACTGCGGCTGCTCCATGCCTGCTTTGGCACTGATGCCCTCGCCGATTTTGCCGCCGCCGTAATCGCGGCCATGGGTAATCACCGGCCAGCCGTAATTGCGTCCGCCTTGCAAGAGATTGATTTCATCGCCGCCTTGGGCGCCGTGTTCATGCGCCCAAATACGGCCTTGCTTATCTCCGGCCATGCCTTGGATATTGCGGTGGCCGTAGGTCCAGATTTCGGCGGCAGCGCCGTTTTGTGCGGCAAACGGGTTGTCGGCGGCGGCGCGTCCGTCCCGCGTCAGACGTACGGTTTTGCCGATATGGCTGGCGAGATTTTGCGCGTCGGCGCTGCGGCTGCCGCGGTCACCCAGGCCCAGATAAATAACATCGCCCTGCAAGACAATGCGGCAACCGAAATGGCGGCCGCCGCTTTCGCTGTCATTCTGGCGGAACAAGACCTGTACCTGCACCACGCGGCGCCGGTCGTCACTCAACTGCGCCTGCGCCAAAGCGGTACGGCTGCGGCTGACGTCCGGTTCGCTAAAGCAGAAATACAGGCGGCGGTTGCGCGCAAAGTCTGCGTCCAAAACCACATCCAGCAAACCACCCTGCCCGCCGACGGCGATTTCAGGCAGCCCCGCTATGGGATTGGAAACCGCGCCTTGCGGACTCACCACGCGCAAAGCGCCGCTGCGTTCGCTCACCAGAAAATCACCGCCCGGCAAAAAGGCCAGCGCCCACGGATGCTGCAAGCCTTTGGCGATGGTGTCCCAGGCATAGGCCTGCGCCGCAGGCTGCGGCCGGGCGCGTTGGGCCACGGGTGCGGTTTCGGCGGCGGCGGAAGCGGTCGGTGCGGGTGCGGGATTTTGTTCCGCACAGGCGGCGGTGGCGAAGAGCGCAGCAGCCAGACATATTGTTTGGCGCAAACGGGGCATCAACATGAGCAATCTCCTTTTCAGGCAGCATGTTTTCAGGCAGCCTGATCATTGTCCTGCTGCTGAAAACCCGGCAGTTCCCACTGCCAGCGAAAGGCCATCAGGCGCAGCAATAAGGCGCTTAAAAACAGGATATTCAGGGTAAAGGCATTGAGCCAGTGCCATTGTGCCAGCACATACACCGCCAGCCCGTTCAAGACCGCAATACTGCCGTAGAGGTCACGGCGCAAAATCACCGGTACTTCGTTCACCAGCATATCGCGCACAATACCGCCGCCGACAGAGGTCACAAAAGCCAAGGTCACCACGCCAAATATATTCAAATCCAGCGACACCCCCACTTGTGCGCCGGTAAGGCTGAAGGCGGCCAGGCCGATGGCATCGGCCAGAATAAAGGCGGCGTGCAATTCCTTGCGCCGCCGCCGTTGCAGGCGCAGCGCCCAAGCGGCAAACAGCGACAGGAAAATCACCACCAAGGCCTGATGATTGGTAAACACCAAGGGCAGGCGGCCGATAATCACATCGCGGATCATGCCGCCGCCCACCGCCGAAAGCAGCGCCACAATCACCACCCCCAGCACATCCAACTGCTTGCGAAAGCCGACCAGATAGCCGGACACGGCAAAAGCCACCGTGCCGATGATATGGATGTAATCGCTGTAATTCATAGCCAGCTGTGCGCCCTGCCTTTATGCCGGTGCGCGCGTATGCCAGTCGCTATTGAGCTGCATCTGGTGCGCCACACCCAAGATTTTGGCTTCGGCAAAATAATTGCCGATCAGCTGCACGCCGACGGGCAGGCCCTGGGCGCTGAAACCGGCGGGCAGGGCCAAGGCGGGCAGGCCGGCCAGATTGACGGCAATGGTGTAAATATCGGAGAGATACGCCTGCACCGGGTCATTATTGAGTTCGTTCAATTTCGGCGCGGCAGTGGGCGCGGTGGGTGCCAGTATCACATCGCATTGCGCCAGGGCTGCCTGAAAATCATTGGCCACCAGGCGGCGCAGTTTTTGTGCTTTGAGGTAATAGGCATCGTAATAGCCGTGGCTCAAGACATAGGTGCCGATCATGATGCGACGCTTCACTTCGCTGCCGAAGCCTTCGGCGCGGGTGTTGCTGTACATTTCTTCCAAATCGCCGAATTGGGCGGCGCGGTGGCCGTAGCGCACGCCGTCGTAGCGCGACAGATTGGTACTGGCTTCGGCGGAAGCCAAGACATAATAGGCGGGGATGGAAAGCTCGGTTTGCGGCAGGCTCACTTCCACCATTTCCGCACCCTGAGCCTTGAGCAAATCGATGCTGGCCTGCAAGGCTGCCTGCACATCGGCACTGTTGCCGCTGCCGAAATATTCTTTGGGCAGGCCCACTTTCAAGCCTTTGAGCGGTTGTTGCAAATCACGGGTGTAGTCTTCCACGGCGCGCTCCAAGCTGGTGGAATCGCGCTCGTCGAAGCTGGCCATGGTATTGAGCAACAAGGCGCAGTCTTCGGCGGTTTGCGCCATCGGCCCGGCTTGATCGAAGCTGGAGGCATAGGCCACCATGCCGAAACGCGACACCACACCGTAGGTGGGTTTGATGCCGGTGATGCCGCAATGGGAAGCCGGTTGGCGGATGGAACCGCCGGTATCGGAGCCCAAGGCTGCCGGTGCCAAACGCGCCGCCACCACTGCCGCCGAACCGCCGGAAGAACCGCCGGGCACATGGTTGGTATCCCAAGGATTGCGGGTGGCGCCGTAAAACGAGGTTTCATTGGTGGAGCCCATGGCAAATTCGTCCATATTGGCGCGACCCAAGGTCACCATGCCGGCATCGACCAGGTTTTGCACCACGGTGGCGGTGTAAGGGGCGACAAAATTGTCCAGCATTTTACTGGAGCAGGCACTGCGCCAGCCGGTATGGCAGAAAATGTCTTTATAGGCAATGGGCACGCCGGTGAGCGCATGGGCACGGCCTTCGGCAATGCGCGCATCGGCGGCACGCGCTTCGGCCAGGGTGCGCTCGGCATCCACCGTAATATAGGCATTGAGCGCCGGGTTCTGCGCTGCGATGGCGCTCAGGTATTCCTGCGCCAGTTCCACGGCGGAAATCTGTTTTTGCGCCAATAAATCGCTGGCTTGCTTAAGGGTATAAGCGGGCATGGTGTTCTTTCTGGTGTTTTTTAGATGGAGTTCGAAGTTATTTTCAGGCAGCGTAGCTATCTACATCATTTTAGGCTACCTGAAAGATTTGAGCTTTCATTCGTTATTAAGCAAACATGCTTTAATGCAAGTATGTTGGCGGCTACAGCCCTATCCGCTGGCGCAGCCGAACGGAGCGCGGTTTTTCGGGGAACAAGGGCAAATCTGTTTGAGCAGCTCAGCTGCGAGTTTTTTGCCCGCCCGAAAAACCGTGTGCAGTGAGGGAAGTTTGCGCAGCAAACCTGCAACCGCGGCCGCCTTTCTTTTGCCTTCTTTTCTTTGGCGGCGCAAAGAATACATCCGCGTGACCATAGGGAATCCCGTGGGACGGCCACGAAGCGCAAAAGTCAAATACTGGGTAACCTTCAATGCAAAGTGCTATCCGTTTATGTTTTCAGGCAGCCTCAGCTGCCTAAAACAATTGGTAACGGCTGCGGTTTACCGTAAAACCACGGCCTTGGCTGTTGCGGCAGGTCAGACCGGTCGTCTCGCTGCGGCATTCCCAACCGCGGCCGCGGATGGTTTCGCCATAGTTCAAAGTGCGGGTTTGCGCTTCGCCTTCGTTTTCCGGCAGAAATTCAAATCCGGCGCAACGCAGGGCGGCTTTGCCCTTGGCATTGAGGGTCAAATCCAAACCGTGGCCTTTGGTTTGGCATTTTTTCGGCATGGCCTTATTGTGGTACACCAAGCAATACAGCGCCGTGTGGTGCTTGTCGCGCGGATTACCGCCGCAGAGCACATTGCCGCTGGGCGTGGAGAAGACTTTTTCAAAATTGCGGCTCAAATCAATCGAAGCGGAACCGGCCCAAGCGGGTGCGGCGAAAACAGCCAGCAATATAAAAAGGTATTTCGACATGGTTGTTCCTCAGAAGTAGATCAAACACACCGGATGTTTCAGGCTGCCTCTTTATGCAACAGACACGCCAAGCACACACTCAACAGCAACAGCGGCAAGCCGTACAGCAGGCCGTACCACAACAATACGGTAGCAGCATCTTCCCGGCGCAGCCAAAGCGCGCCGTGGCCGTCGGCGACGGTAGCGATAAACGCCGCAGCCGGTAACCATACCCACGGCAGAGCGGCCATACCCCACAAGATTTTGCGGGGGGCAGACGCCCGGCCACAAGCGCGGCCGCCCACACCGGTGGCAGTAGAAATAACAGATGTTGCAAGGTTTGCCGTCCAAACCGCTGCCACACAGGTGCGGCGCAATCGTCCGTGCCTGCAAAACAATCAGGCGGCATCAAAGCCACGCCGACAACAGCACCGAACACGCACAGCAGCAGCACGACTCCGCACAGCGCCGTCCAGTAGTTCAGTCGGGGTTTGGCTTTCGGCATTACACGATGTTTAGAGTTATCCGCGCAGCGGGTTTGCCGCACCTACACGCCGTCATGCGTAAACGCATTGCATAAGGACATAAATCAAACCATTCAAGCAGTATTGAGGCAAGATGACAAAACGCGCGGGTGCAAGCACCCACCCTACGCTTGGCGATGTGTTTCAGACTGCCTGAAAACTTATTCTTCAATCACTTGCGGCACAATATACAAACGGTTGCGCACTTCCGGCGCCACCGCCTGATACTCGGCGGCGCGGTCGCTTTCGGTTACCGCATCGTCGCGCAGGCGCAGGGCCACTTCGTGCGGGTGGGCCATGGGTGCTATGCCCTCGGTATCCACGGTCTGCATTTTTTCCACCAGCGCAAAAATGGCATTGAGTTCGGCCAGTGATTTGTCTTTTTCCGCCGCCGTCAGGCTCAGGCGCGACAGGCGGGCGATTTTGTCCACATCGGCAAGGGTGAGTGCCATTGCAAAATCCTTAAAAATGGGTTTGGGAAAACCGTATTCTGCGGTATCATTGCGCGTTTTTTCAGACGGCGGCCGCCAAAATCTGCCACACACTGCCACACCGGCAGGCGGATGTGCAGACGCACAAAGCCGCGATTATAACCGAAATCACGCCCGGCGGCGCCCCACCCCATTTGCCCGCGGCAGGCTGCTGCCGCACACTTTGCAACAGACAATACCAGGATAGTTATGTTCCGTTTTTTCACCCAATATTTCTCCAACGACCTTGCCATCGACTTGGGCACCGCCAACACCCTGATTTACATTAAAAACAAAGGCATTGTTTTGAACGAACCTTCCGTGGTGGCCGTGCAAAACGACATTCCCAACGGCAAAAACGCCATGGTGGCGGTGGGTGCCGAAGCCAAGAAAATGCTCGGCCGCACCCCCGGCAGCATCCAGGCCATCCGCCCGATGAAAGACGGCGTGATTGCCGACTTTAACGTCACCGAAAAAATGCTCAAGCAGTTTATCCGCAAGGTCAACAACAGCCGCTTTGCCGCTGCGCCGCGCATCGTCATCTGCGTGCCCTGCGGCTCCACCCAGGTAGAGCGCAAAGCCATCCGCGATTCCGCCCTCGCCGCCGGCGCGTCTATTGTCAATCTGATTGAAGAACCCATGGCCGCCGCCATCGGCGCCGGTCTGCCCATCGAAGACCCCACCGGCTCCATGGTGGTGGACATCGGCGGCGGCACCACCGAAGTCGGTGTGATTTCCCTCTCCGGCGTGGTGTATTCGCATTCCATCCGCGTGGGCGGCGATGCCTTTGACGAAGCCATCATCAACTATGTGCGCCGCAACTACGGCATGCTCATCGGCGAAGCCACTGCGGAAGAAATCAAGCAAACCATAGGCACGGCCTTCCCCGGCATGGAAGTGCGCGAAATCGAAGTCAAAGGCCGCAACCTGGCCGAAGGCATTCCGCGCGCCTTTACCATCAGCTCCAACGAAGTTCTGGAAGCCCTGGCCGAACCTCTGAACCAAATCGTACAGGCAGTGAAAAACGCACTGGAACAAACCCCGCCCGAACTGGGTGCCGACATTGCCGACCGCGGCCTGGTACTCACCGGCGGCGGCGCCCTGCTCAACGGCCTGGAGCGCCTCTTGGCCGAAGAAACCGGCCTGCCGGTAATGATTGCCGAAGACCCGCTCACCTGCGTGGTGCGCGGCAGCGGCAAGGCGCTGGACATGATCGGCAAGCTCAATTCCGTTTTCATCTCCAACCCCTGATTGCGCCAGCGTGACCGAGGCTTAAGTCCATGGCCGAACAGTCTTTAAACTTTGTCCACCAGCGCATCCGTCCGGCCAGCAAGCTGGTGGTGTTTGTCATCCTGTCGGTGGCGCTCTTGGTGTTGGACAACCGCTACGCCGCCGTACAACAGGCCAAAAGCCACATCGCCACCGCGCTCTATCCGCTGCAATGGCTGGCCCACAAGCCTGTGGCGGCGGTAAACGCTACCTGGTCCTATCTGCAACAGCAGCACGACCTCATCGAAGAGCGGCAAAACCTGTTGGAACACAATGCGCGCCTGCAATTGCAGGTGCGCCAGCAACAGGCGCAGCTGCAAGCCTTGGGCGGGCTCACCGCCGTTTCCGGCCTACAGCAAAACGTGTTGCCGCAAGCCATACTCGCCGAAGTCATTTCCACCGGCAAAAATCCTTCCGCCGACAAAATTTTTGTCAATGTGGGCAGCCGCAACGGCATCCGTGCCGGTGACGCTGTTACCGACGAAAACGGCCTCATCGGCCAGGTGTCCGCCGCCCAACCTTTCAGCGCCGAAATCGCGCTTTTGGCCAACAGCCAAGCCGTGATTCCGGTGATGGTGGCGCGCACCGGCGTGCGCACCTTGGTCTATGGCCGTACCGGCGGGGTGGCCTTGCCCTATTTTCCTGCGGACGCTTCTTTGCAGCCGGGCGATGTTTTGGTGACTTCCGGCCTCGACAGCGTTTATCCGGCCGGTATTCCGGTGGCCGAAGTCGCCGAAGTGGACCCGCGCACCGGCTCGCCCTATTACCAGGTGGCGCTGAAACCCGCAGCCGACTACCGCCAGGTGCGTTTTTTGCTGGTGATTCCGCAACAGGCCGACCCGGCCGAGGCGCTGGCGGCGCAAAATGAGGCTGCGTCTGCGCCATGATTGAGTTTGACCATATCTACCGCCAAATCGGCAAAAAACACATTGCCGCCAGCTTTGCCTTGGGCCTGCTGCTGGACTTTATCGCCCTGCCGCGCCCCTTTGCCTACTGGCTGCCTGAATTTACCGCGCTGTTGCTGATTTTCTGGCTGCTGCACCGCCCGCAAAACATCGGCATCAGCATGGCCTTTGTTATCGGCCTCTTGCTCGACATCGGCTCCGGCGCACCGCTGGGCCAACATGCCTTAGCCTTCAGCGTGGCGGCCTTTGTTGTGGTGCAACAGCAGCGCAAAATCCTTTCCTACGCCTTCGGCATGCAGTCGATGGCGGTGTTCGGCATCCTCATGCTGATTCAATTGCTGGTGGTTTTGGTCTATTATTTTTACGAACATCATTTCAACAGCTGGGGCTTGCTCATTTCGCCCTTTATCGGCGCCCTCTTGTGGCCCTTGCTGAATAATCTGATGTTGCTGCTGGCCAAAAAACACCGCCCATGAAAAAGAACAAGCTGCAATTCCGCACCCGGGCGCCCAAGGCGCCCGCACGGCCGCAACAAGACCACTTCCTGCGTGTGGCGGTGGCTTTTGCGCTGGTGTTGGTGTGTTTCGGCATCCTCACCGCCCGTTTTGTGTGGCTGCAAGTCATCAAACACGAAGACTATGTGGTGCAGGCCACGCAAAACCGCATCTCCCTCATTCCCACCCCGCCCAACCGCGGCGAAATCGTCGATGCCAACGGCGTGGTGCTGGCGCACAATTATCCGGCTTATTCGCTGGAAATCATTCCCAGCAAAGTCTCCGGCAAACTGGATGACACCATAGAAGCCTTGAAGGCTTATGTGGACATCAGCGAAGGCGATATGCGCCGTTTCCAGCGTTTTCGCGCCGAATTCCGTTCCTACGAAAAAATCCCGCTCAAGCTCAAACTGTCCATGGACGAGGCCAGCCGTGTGGCGGCGCAGCTTTACCGTTTTCCGGGTGTGGAAATCAATGCACGCACCTTCCGCGAATACCCTTACGGCCCGCTGACGGCGCATTTTCTCGGCTATATCGGCCGCATTTCCGACAGCGACATGAAAAAGCTGGAGGAGCAGGAACTCACCGGCCTCTACCGCGGCAGCACCCACATCGGCAAAATGGGCTTGGAAGACCATTATGAACGCCAGCTGCACGGTGCGCCCGGCTATCAGGAAGTGGAAAAAGACGCCCAGGGCCGCATTGTGCGCACCCTCAAGAACGTGCCGCCCACCAACGGCCAAACCCTCAAACTGGCCATGGACATCCGCGTACAGCAGGAGGCCGACCGCCTGCTGGGCAACCGCCGCGGCGCCATTGCCGCCATCAATCCGCAAACCGGCGGCGTGATTGCCTTTGTGTCCAAACCCAGCTACGACCCCAATCTGTTTATCGACGGTATCGACAGCGATACTTGGAAGGCGCTCAACGAAGACTGGCAGCGCCCGCTGATTAACCGCGTCACCCAAGGTCTGTATCCGCCCGGTTCCACCTTCAAACCGTTTATGGGCATGGCCTTACTGGAAAGCAAACACATCGGCCAGGACACCATCGTGCCCGCGCCCGGCGCATGGAGCATCCCCGGCAGCAGCCACTTGTTCCGCGACTCGGTGCGCAGCGGCCACGGCTCGGCCAATTTGTCCAAAGCCATTCAGGTGTCTTCCGACACTTTCTTCTACCGCCTGGGCTATGAAATGGGCGTGGACAAAACCGCGCCCTATCTGGCCGAATTCGGCCTCGGCCAAAAAACCGGCATCGACTTGAACAACGAATACCAAGGTGTGCTGCCCACGCGCGAATGGAAGGAAAAACGCTTTGCCAAGCTGCCTGAAGACCGCCGCCGCTGGAATCCGGCGGAAATGGTGTCGGTCAGCATAGGCCAGGGCTATAACACCTACACCCCCATGCAAATGGCGCACGCCACCGCCATCCTCGCCAATAACGGCGTGGTTTACCGCCCGCATCTGGTCAGCCAGATTCTGGACCACAGCAACAAACAGGTGATGCTCATCGAGCCGCAGCCGGAGCGCACCCTGCCGTATTCGCAAAGCAATTTCAATTACATCAAGCACAGCATGGTGCGGGTATTGCAGCCGGGCGGCACCGCCTGGCGTGTCGGCGGCGGCCTCAAATACAGCATGGGCGGCAAAACCGGTACCGCCCAGGTGGTGCAAATCAAACAGGGCGCCACCTATAATGCCGCCGCCCTGGCCGAGCAGCATCGCGACCACGCCTGGTTTATCGCCTTCGCCCCGGTGGAAAAACCGCAGATTGCCATTGCGGTGATTCTGGAAAACGGCGGCTGGGGCGCCAATGCCGCCCCCATTGCCCGCCAATTGGCCGATTTTTATCTCTTGCGCTTGGACGAAGCACCGCCTGCCGTTGCGCCGCAGCGCAGCGGTGCCGGTGAAGCCAACAACAATCTGATGGACGCCGCCCACGGCGGCCAAACCGCCATTCCGCCGCTGTTGCGTGCCTTCCGCCCGCAAGAGGCCGCCGCAACAGCCGCTTCCGGAGCCGCCCATGAATAATACCCAGAGCCGCTGGAAACTGATGTGGCAGCGCCTGTGGGCGCCCATGGACGTGTGGCTGTTTTATGCCATACTCGCCATCTATGTGATGAGTTTGTTTCTGCTGTATTCCGCCGACGGTCAGGATTTCAGCCAGCTGCGCAACAAAACCATACACACCGTCTTGGGCTTTGCCCTGCTGTGGGCGATTGCGCGCACGCCGCCGCAGATTTTGAGCAATTTCGCCCCGCCGCTCTACGCCTTGGGGGTGTTGCTGCTGGTGGGGGTGCATTTTTTCGGCATCACCGTCAACGGCGCCCAGCGCTGGCTGGATTTGGGCGTGGCGCGCATCCAGCCCTCGGAAATCATCAAGATTTCCCTGCCGATGATGGTGGCTTGGTATTACCAGCGCCATGAACTGCATCTGCGCTGGTACCATCATATCGGTGCCTTGGCCTTGGTCATCGTGCCCTGCTTCTTTATTTTCAAGCAACCCGATTTGGGCACCACCATCCTCATTATGGCCTCCGGCCTGTTTGTGGTATTTTTTGCCGGCCTGCCATGGAAAGTCATCTTTGCCGCCGTGATCGGTGCCGTGGCCGCCCTGCCCCTGATCTGGCTGTACGGCATGCACGATTACCAGCGCGTGCGCGTGATGACCCTGCTCGATCCCACCAAAGACCGCCTCGGCGCGGGCTACCATATTTTGCAGTCGCAAACCGCCATCGGTTCCGGCGGCGTGTGGGGCAAAGGCTGGCTGGGCGGTTCGCAAACGCATTTGGACTATATTCCCGAATCCACCACCGACTTTATCTTCGCCGTCTATGGCGAGGAATTCGGCCTGATCGGCAATATCCTCTTGCTGGCGGTGTTTGCCTTTATCCTGGCCCGCGGGCTTTACATCACCCTGCGCGCGCCCACACTCTACAGCCGCACGCTGGCCGGAGCGCTGACCATGACCCTGTTTTGCTATACCTTCGTCAATATGGGCATGGTCATCGGCATCCTGCCGGTGGTGGGCGTGCCCCTGCCCTTGGTGAGCTACGGCGGCACCGCCACCCTGTCGGTGATGATTATGCTGGGCATGATGATGGGCATAGGCAATATGAAACAGCAGCAACAATACCGTTCGTCCTGAATGGAGCCATGCCATGCTTCCCCCTGAAATCCTGTTCGGCTTTGTGCTCGCCTCCGCCGCCCTGACCCTCTCGCCGGGGCCGGACAATATCTTTGTACTGACCCAATCGGCCATGCACGGCCGCCGCACCGGCATCCTGATTACCCTGGGGCTGTGCAGCGGCCTGTTGGTGCATATTGCCGCCGTGGCGCTCGGTGTGGCGGCACTGCTGCGCACTTCGCCGTGGGCGTTTACCGTGCTGAAAATCTGCGGCGCCGCTTATCTGCTCTATCTGGCCTGGGGCGCATTCCGTGCCGGCAACAGCCGCATCGGCGAAGCCGCCAGCGTGCCGGCCGGCGCCGCCGCGCTCTATTTTCGCGGCGTTTTTATGAACATCACCAACCCCAAAGTGGCGATTTTCTTCCTCGCCTTTCTGCCGCAATTCACCGACCCCGCCCGCGGCTCTGTACCGCTGCAAATCGTGGTGCTGGGGCTGATATTTATGCTGATAGCCTTGGTGATTTTCAGCCTCGTGGCCTTGGCCGCCGCCCGTTTGGGCGACTGGCTCAAACGTTCCGAGCGCGCGCAAATCTATATCAACCGCGTGGCGGGTACGGTGTTTGTGCTGTTGGCGGCGCGTTTGCTGTTGAGCAGCACATAAACCCAACATCATCGGCAATAAAAATCCCCCGCTTGGCGGGGGATTTTGTATTTTCAGGCAGCCTTAACCCAAAGTCGGCATGGAGAATTGCGCGCCTTCGCGCACTTCCGAAGTCGGCCAACGCTGGGTGATGGTTTTGCGGCGGGTGTAGAAACGCGCGCCGTCGGGGCCGTAGGCGTACAAATCGCCGAACAGCGACTGCTTCCAACCGCCGAAGCTGTGGTAGGACACCGGTACCGGCAGCGGGATGTTGATGCCGACCATGCCCACTTGGATGTGGTCGCTGAAATAACGCGCCGCTTCGCCGTCGCGGGTGTAGATGCAGGTGCCGTTGCCGTACAGATGGTTGTTGATCAGCTCCATGGCTTCGTGCATGGTTTGCACGCGCACCACTTGCAGCACCGGGCCGAAGATTTCTTCCTGGTAGCTCACCATGTCGGGGGTGACGCGGTCGATCAGGGTGGCGCCGACGAAGAAGCCGTTTTCATAACCTTCCGGTTTCAAGCCGCGGCCGTCCACCACAATGGTGGCGCCCTGCTCTTCGGCGCTTTGGATATAGCCTTCCACCTTGGCTTTGTGGGCAGCGGTAATCACCGGGCCGAAATCGTTGTCGGTATTGCTGTAGGCGCCCACTTTCAGTTTGGCAGCAGCTGCGCCGATTTGCGCCACCAGGCGGTCCGCGATTTCGTCACCCACGGCCACGGCCACAGACAGGGCCATGCAGCGCTCGCCGGAAGAACCGAAGGCCGCACCCAAAAGGGAATTGACCACATTGTCCAAATCGGCATCCGGCATCACGATGGCGTGGTTTTTGGCGCCGCCCAAGGCTTGGCAGCGTTTGCCGTTTGCGGTGGCTGTGGCGTAGATGTAGCGGGCAATGGGGGTGGAGCCGACAAAGCTCACCGCCTGTACGCGCGGGTCGGTCAGCAGGGTGTCCACCGCTTCTTTGTCGCCGTTGACCACATTGAACACACCGTCGGGCAGACCGGCCTGCTTCAGCAATTCGGCCAGATACAGGCTGGCGCTGGGGTTGCGCTCGGAAGGTTTGAGCACGAAACAGTTCCCGCACACGATGGCCATGGGGAACATCCACAAGGGCACCATGGCGGGGAAGTTGAAGGGGGTAATGCCGGCCACCACGCCCAAGGGCTGGAATTCGCTCCAGGAATCAATGCCGGGGCCGACGTTTTTGCTGTATTCGCCTTTCAAAAATTCCGGTGCGGCACAGGCGTATTCGACGTTTTCGATGCCGCGCTGCAATTCGCCGGCGGCGTCATGCAGAATTTTGCCGTGCTCTTCGCCGATGAGCTTGCAGATGTGGTCGCGGTTGGCTTCCAAGAGCTCTTTAAATTTGAACATCACACGTGCGCGTTTGATCACCGGCTCGTTGCGCCAAGCAGGGAATGCGGCTTGGGCGGCGGCAATGGCTTCTTCGACCGTGGCTTTGGAAGCCAGGGCCACCTGTTTGCTCACGGCACCGGTGGAAGGGTTGTACACGTCTTGGGTACGCGCGTTGTCGGCAACGCTTTGGCCGTTGATAAAATGGCCGAGTATGGCAGTCATGGAAATCCTTTCCGTTTGAATGGTGTGGCGGGCATGGGAGTACCCGCCATTTGAATTATCTAATGCGTAGGTCGGCTCTCCGAGCCGACGTCAAACCAAGATAAGTCGGCTCGGAGAGCCGACCTACGGCACCTGTTTCAGGTAGCCATTGTAGCGAACCGCATTACACATGTTGGGTTTACAACCCAAGCTACAGTTGCCCCCAAAGGCTGCCTGAAAACACCTTAAAACACTTTATTTGGCGTAAGCCGCGCCCACTTCGGCCAGTACGGCATCGTAAATGGCCAAGGCTTGGGCCACTTCTTCGGCGCTGACATTGCACGGCGGCACCACGTGCAGGCGGTTGTCGGCAATAAACGGTAACAAACCGCGCTGCATACAGCCGGCTTTCAGCGCATTCATGGCTTCGACCGGCAGTTTTTCGCGGCTGTCGCGGTTGCTTACCAGCTCGACCGCCCAGAACACGCCCAGGCCGCGCACTTCGCCAATCACGGCGTGTTTTTCCGCCAGGGCACGCAGGCCGGGGCCCAGCACTTCGGCGCCGATTTTGGCGGCGTGCTCGACCATGCCTTCTTCACGCATGGCATCGATGGTGGCCACAATAGACGCCATGGCCAGCGGATGGCCGGAATACGTCAGGCCGCCGGGGAACATTTTGTCGTCGAAATACTGATTGAGTTTGTCGGAAATAATCACGCCGCCGGCGGGGATGTAACCGGAGTTCACACCCTTGGCAAAGGTAATCAGGTCGGGCGTGACGCCTTCGTAGTGTTCCAGCGCCAGCCATTTGCCGGTGCGGCCGAAGCCGGACATCACTTCGTCCATAATCATGATGATGCCGAATTCGTCGCACAAGGCGCGCACACCCTGCATATAGCCCTTGGGCGGCACCATAATGCCCGCCGTGCCGGGCACGCTTTCCAGCAAAATGGCGGCAATACCCTGCGGACCTTCGGATTCGATCACGCGGCGCAGATGGTGCAAGGCGCGCTCGCATTCCTGCGCTTCGTCGGCGGCCCAGAATTCGGAACGGTAGAGATAGGGGCTGAAAAAGTGCACATGGCCGCGGGCGTATTCGTTGGGTACGCGGCGGGCGTCGCCGGTGGCCACAATCGCCGCACCGGTATTGCCGTGGTAGGAGCGGTAGGACGACAGCACCTTGTCGCGGCCGGTGTACAAACGCGCCATGCGGATGGCGTTTTCATTGGCATCGGCACCGGCATTGGTGAAAAACACCTTGCTGAAACCTTGAGGCGCAATGCCCAAAATGCGCTCGGCCGCCTGGTTGCGGGCATGGTTTGCGGTAGAAGGTGCAATGGTGGTCAATTCGTCCGCCTGCGCCTTGATGGCCGCCACCACTTTCGGATGCTGGTGGCCGATATTGGTATTCACCAACTGGCTGCTGAAATCCAGGTATTCCTTGCCGTCGTAGTCCCACAGGCGGCTGCCTGAACCGGACTTGATGACCACGGGATTGAGCGCACCCTGTACCGACCAGGAATGAAACACATGTTCACGGTCTTGCCGGTGCACAAGGGCATTGCTGAGCGTTTGTTGCGTGTCAGCCATTTTCTATCTCCTTAGGGGGTTAATTAAAGGGCAATACAGATGTATTGTCCTAACTTGTATAGATAACCATAGACAACTATGGTTAAAAGTGGGCGCAATGTCAAAACATTCCGCAGCAATATTTCAATACATTCATATAATGTATTGATTTTTATATTTATTAAATACAATGAATATTATATAGCCTAGGCGGAAACAAACTGGTTAATACACATTACTCTGTAGCGGATAGCACACAGAACCTCCCAACAATAATAACAACCCATATCGGCATACTACTTTTCTACTTATTACTTATACTGTATCAATCTTATATCACCTCCTATCTTAGCTTCAATTAATCTGCCATTAAGTTTCCACCCATACAGTCATTTGACACAGGACAATAGGGCATTGATGCGCCAAGATCGAAGAGAGCGATTTTTGTCAGCCACTAAAGCGGCGACCACATCAGCTCCGTACCATCTGTGCCGTCTGTCCCGCAGAACTTCGCTTGACTCATAGTTTTTCTGTCCAGCCTCAATCCATATCATTCGACTATCTGTTCGCATCCTCTGTCTGGTACACCTCTGCCAATTTTGATTTTGGCCCAACTCATTTTAAGCATTCAATATTTAGAGTTTCTTATCAAATAAAAACTACTTAATACAAAATTTTACAAAAGAAATTTTTTATCTTATAATTTATACAGGAACGATTCTTATTAATTAAATTTAAAAAGGAATAGTTATGTATAGTGCAAAGAATTTAATATATTTATGCGGTACGGCAGTTTGCCTGAGTGCATGCGCCACCGGTAAAGGCGGTTTTGAAACAGATCGCGTCCAGTTTGGGCCCGGCAACGGTGGCGGACAATCCGGTGGCAACACCACTGATGTTACAACCCCCCCGCGCACACCCGAGCAATTGGCAGCATTGGAGGAGCCTGCCTTGGGCAGTGCCTTGCCGAGTATCCGTCGCAATATATTGTCGGCTGCTAACCAAGCACATGCTCCCTTAAGTGCCGACAGCCTGCTGGACATAGGCAGCAGCGACGGTTTGACACAACCGGGAAGCATCACTACGCCCGGAACATTGATGTATACCCTCGCCGATGACACCTTGGCAAGCGACTCTCCCGAATACGATATTGTTGACTCCTATGCTTGGCGAAAACGTCTGTCCGCAGCAAAACAAGCCGAAATGGCAACCCATTATGTCCGTGCAGGTTATGTTGTAGATGAAGGCAGGAAACGCATCTGGACCTCTGACCGGATATCACTGGGTCCTGAAGGATTTGTGTATTACCAAGGCACCAACCCGGCCACGGCATTGCCCAATGTCAGCGCCACAGTTACCTACAAAGGCACTTGGGACTTTGCGACCGATGTGCGTGCGCAATCCCGTGGCGGCAGTATGAGCGCACAAGCCGGGAACCGCTTCAGCGCATTCTCAATGCATGACCAAGTAAACAGAGATAACGAAGACTTCCCCTTGGCACACAGTAGCGAGTTTTCAGTTGATTTCAATGAGAAAAAGCTGAGTGGCGAATTATGGCGCAACAGTACGGTGCGTAACGGCTCGCAAACCCGAACCAAGCTTTACGATATTGAAGCCTCGCTTCACGGCAACCGTTTCCGCGGTAAGGCTACGGCAACCGGAAATGACCAGAACATTGTCGGCGAATATTTCAAAGACAACTCCAGCACACTTGAGGGTGGTTTTTTTGGTCCCAATGCCGAAGAGTTGGCCGGCAAATTCCTGACAGACAACAGTTCGCTGTTTGCTGTTTTTGCCGCAAAGCGCGATAGCGGACAAGCTCTGGAAACACAAACCTTATTTGACGCCCAAACCATAGATATTGATACCGGTACCCACACCGGAATCGGCAATGTCAATCCGGCCAATACCTTTGGCAACGCTACCAAATTGGTTGTCGGCGGCAAATCCTTCTCCTTGCTGCCTGACAGCGGTAATACCGATTATGTGGTCCGCAAAGAATACGGTGATGCCGGCAGCAAACTGATCATTGATGCCTGCTGCAGTAATCTCAACTACATCAAATTTGGAAAATACTTTACCGAAGGCAGCAGCCGGTTTGGCTATTACCTGAGCGGCGAACGGACAAGCCTTGCCGATATGGCCGCACAAAGCGGGCAGGCGCAATATCTGGGCTCTTGGGAAGGTACGCTGACCAGCCGGGACGGAACGCGCTCGTGGGTTACCGATGCAGGCAATCCGCGGCAAAGCGGCAGCCGGGCACAGCTGAATGTTGACTTTGGCAGCAAAACCTTTACCGGCGGTCTTTATGCGGCCAATGCCACCTCGCCCATGATCAATCTTGCAGGCACTATTGCCGGCAACGCCATCAGCGGCACCGCCAAAACGGGAGCTGGCGGTTTCAATCTGGATGCAGGCAGTACCGGCGCTGCTTATATTGCCCATATTGATGCAGCCGTGAGCGGTGCATTCTACGGCCCGAACGCGCAGGAAATCGCCGGCACGGTACACGGCAATCAAAACGACAAAGACAAGATTGGTGCAGTATTCGGTGCCAAACGGCAGCAGTAGGCACTGGCATGATTAAAAACAGACCGGTATATCCGGTCTGTTTTCAGGCAGCCTGACGCCCTGCTCTGCCCAACTTCGCAGTTTCAAAAACATCCTCACAATGACCCTATAAATAAAATTATTGATTACTAAGGTAATACCCATGGCTCACAATTCATTTAATTTTCAGCCCAAAACCATCTATCTGGCTGTTTTGTCATGCAGCTTGGGCTGTCTGTCACAAACTGCCTATGCCGACACACAGGCTGCTGAAAACAGCGCTCCTGTCGCACAGCTGGAAAATATTCATGTTACCGGCAAAAAGCGCATCCACCGTCGTGATAATGAAGTAACCGGTTTGGGCAAGGTTGTTAAAAGTACCGAGGATATTAACGAAGAGCAGATTTTGGGAATACGCGATCTCACCCGCTATGACCCGGGTATTTCCGTTGTCGAACAAGGACGCGGTGCCAGCAGCGGTTATGCAATGCGCGGTGTGGACAAAAACCGTGTTGCTTTGCTGGTGGACGGTCTGCCCCAGGCACAGTCTTATTCGACCATGTTTTCCAAAGCCAATGGCGGTTCAATCAATGAAGTGGAGTATGAAAATATCCGCGCCATTGAGCTGAGCAAAGGTTCCAGCTCTGCCGAATACGGTAACGGCGCCTTGGGCGGTGCCGTCGGCTTCCGCACCAAAGAAGCACAAGATGTTATCAAAGAAGGAAAAAACTGGGGTTTGGATACAAAGAGCGCGTACAGCAGCAAAAACCGCCAGTGGAGCAATTCACTGGCCATGGCAGGACGCCATAACGGTTTTGAAGGCTTGGCCATTTTCACTATCCGCAACGGCCGGGAAACTGCGGTGCACTCCGCTGCCGAAAACCTGCCGCATGAATACGACCGCCTTTCCGTATACGCAAACCGGTACGATATGCGTCCCGGAACCACTCCCAACCAGCACAGTACCAGCTGGTTTTTGCTGCGTGAAGAATGCCCGACCTTATCATTGGCAGACTGTACACCCAAGGCTTTTTCCAACACCACTCAAGACAACCCGCCCAGCATCCGCACCAATCCGCCGCTGACTGCTGAAGAATCGGCCCAATATGCACAAATGCAGCACCAAAGAATACAAGCTGCGGCAAAAGACTATACCGGTCCGAACCGTATCATGCCCAACCCCATGGACTATCAGACCCAATCCTGGTTTTTGAAAGGCGGATACCGCTTCTCACCCAGCCATTTTTTGGGCGGGGTGTTCGAGCACACCCGTCAACAATACGACATCCAAGACATGACCGTACCGGCTTATTACACTCCCGAGGAAAGGACGCGGATTAGGTCATCGGGGCTCTATGGCGGCCAAAACCTGGCCGAATACACATACCGCCAACTCGGTGAGGGTTACGGCCCCGGATTGAACTGGACCCGCAGCCGTTTTTTTGACGAGCAGCACAAAAAGCAAAGGTTTGGCCTGTTTTATCAATACCGCAATCAAGACAAGAGTGCTTGGCTGGATAGTGCGGATATTAATATTGACCGCCAAGAAATTACTTTGGACAGCAAACTCAACGACCGCTATTGCGCCCCTTACCCAAGCATAGATCAAAACTGCCGCCCGAGTTTGGACAAACCTTGGTCATATTATGAATCGGAACGTAACCGTTACAGCGAGTTACGCAATATGTTGCAAATCAATCTGGGCAAAAATGTCCAATGGGGCAAAAGCAGCCACAAGCTCTCCTTGCTTATGGGTGCGGAGTCGATGAACTCTACTTTGCAACGCGGTGATTATTTCATCGAATATGCCAAGGCTCCGGGTTACCGTCGTGTTAACGGCCAAGGTAACGGGACATACGGCAACCCCTACCAGTACGAACTGGATCCAAACAACCCGGCACGCTTGGTTAATCTGGAGCTGTGCGACTACACAGGCACTTATGCCGACTTGAGCGACTGCACACCGCGAACCATTCGAGGCCGCAACTATTTTATTGCCTTGCGCGATAATATTGCTTTGGGGAAATATGCAGATTTGGGTCTGGGTGTACGTTACGATTACCACCGCTTCCGCAGTGATGACAAATGGACTTCAACCGGAACCTTCC
Organism: Neisseriaceae bacterium HSC-16F19; assembly: GCF_024171525.1. GTDB lineage: Bacteria > Pseudomonadota > Gammaproteobacteria > Burkholderiales > Neisseriaceae > JALJZY01. The sequence continues at coordinate 3,716 of NZ_JALJZY010000008.1, read as the reverse complement.
GTAATTTTTCATGGAACAGCGGCCTGACCGTCAAGCCCACACAAAACCTGGCCTTGTCTTACCGCATTTCCAACGGTTTCCGTATCCCGGCTTTCCATGAGATGTTCGGCCGCCGTGTTCAAGGTACCCGCAGAGACGGACCTCTGGCAGACGCATTTCAACACATTGCCGATTTCCGCCCTGAAAAATCCATTAACCATGAATTCGGTATGGGTATCAAAGGTGGTTTCGGCCATTTGGAAACCAGTTATTTTATAAACAAATACAAGGACATGATTGCCCTGGCACGCAAGCGCGGCTGGGCCAATGACCAATTTGGCTACCACAATATTCAGGACATTACCCTGCACGGTATCAACGTGCTCGGCAAAATAGACTGGAACGGCACTTGGGAGAAAATTCCGGAAGGCTGGTACTCTACCTTGGCCTATAATCAGGTGAAACTGAAAAAACGTACGGTAGACCCGGAGTTTACGCATACCACAGACCCGGTCTTGGACGCCATACAGCCCGGAAGGCTGATTGCAGGTATCGGCTATGACCACCCCAGCGGCCGTTGGGGCATCAGTAACACACTGACTTACTCCAAAGCCAAAAAAAAATGACGAGCTCACGGCTCAAAGCTATGTGGGTAACGCCACTTATGATGTCCGCGGTTACCGCAGCCGCAGCTGGTATATCTATGATCTGGTCGGTTATGCCAATTTCAATAAAAACCGCCTGACCCTCCGTGCGGGTATTTATAATCTGACCAACCGCAAATACAGCACTTGGGAATCGGTACGCCAGTCATCCATTAATGCCGTCAACCCTGTTGCCAGCAGTCATGGTGCCCGTTATGCAGCACCGGGCCGCAATTTTGTTTTATCCATGGAAATGAAATTCTGATAACAGGCAATACGCCTTTGGCGGAGAAATACCCTTATGGTGTTTCTCCGCCCTTCTTGTTCACACCCCTCCTGCACGCATGAAAAAATATTTTCCCTTAATTATTTGTTGCCTGGGTGCCGCAGGCTGCCTGAAAACTTGGGCACAGGATATTCCCGATACCGATGACCGCCGCTGGCAAGACGAACGGCTGTATCAACAGGACTACACACATCCCGCACCGGCAGACATTGCCCTGCCCGGCGATACGCCCCCTGCGGAGCGCAGTGTTCATTTAAGTGAAGAAGAACTGCTGCACCAACCCCGCCTCTTGGCCCGTGCCTTGGGTGCGGCGGTATTGGCCAATAATGCGGAAGATACCGCCTATCTGCTCGCCCTTTACCGCCGTACCGAAGCAAGAGCTCAAGACCGGACCTTGATCCGTTGGGCCGATGCCGTCGTTGAGCGCAGCCGTGGCCGCCATCGTCATGCAGTAGTCCATTACCGGAATTTATTGGCTGATTATCCGGACAATCATCTGCTGCGCCTGCAACTGGCGGCCACACTTACCGAGAACCAGGAATGGGAGGCAGCCGAAGAACAATTTTTAAAATTACGCAGTGCGGACATCCTGCCACCGGCCGTACACCGACAAATCGATACCCAACTGGATGCCATACGCAACCATAATCGCTGGCAGCTTTACGGTACACTGAGCCATATCCAAGACAAAAATATCAACAACGCTCCCCAAGAACGCGATTTGGGCGGCGGCTGGCAGGCAGCCGAAAGTGAAGCGGCTCATGGTATCAATGTACACTTGGGTGCTGAACGCAGATGGAATGTCGGCAAAGGTTTTTTTGCCGAGACACGTACCCATATCAATGGAAAATATTATTGGGACAGTAAGCATTACAATGAAGCAGAAGCGCGGTTCGGCTTGGGCGGGGGTTTCCACAATGCCCGCCACCGCCTGTCCCTCATTCCTTATTTATCCAAAACCTTATATGCCGGAGGGCGTAAAGGCGAGCATGATTTACGCTCCTTTGCCCGCAGTCACGGCATCAGCACACAATGGCAGTATCTGGCGGCGCCAAAATGGCAATTACATACAGCGGCGGAATACGGACGCAATCTTTACCGGACACGCCCGCATCTGAACGGACACGGCCTGTTTGCCACAGTGTCTGCCAGCTATCTGCCCAACCCCCGCCAGTATTGGCAATTCGGTTTGGAATACAACCGCACACGCACACGCGATGCCGACGACTCTTTCAACCGGCGCGGTATCCGGCTGTCTTGGGGACAAGAGTGGCCGCTGGGTTTATCCAGCAATGTGAGTGCACATTATGCACAACGTACTTACCGGGCACCGATGCCTGTTTTTAACCGTATTCAAAACAACCGCGAACACGGCGTCAGTGCCAGCATCTGGCACCGCAAACTGCATTTTGCCGGAATCACACCACGCCTGACTTGGCAACATCAGCGCAATAACAGCAGTATTCCTCTTTATACCTATCGGAAAAACCGCCTGTTCTTTGAGTTAAGCAAACGGTTTTAGCCCCCGGAATCTGTATCTTTAAAGCAAGCAAACACACCGGCAGCAAAACAGTCTGCACCATCCCCGCTTATGCCCATACATCGGTTACCGGCGCCTTTACCGCCTCAAGGCTGCCTGAAAAGCACACGACATTTCTAAAACTGCGCCAAATCGGTTAAAATCAGCACCCTTTTGCCGCTGTTTCAACCCACAAAACCATGAATGCTTTTGCACAAGCCTTAGGCCAGGCGCTCGACCGCTGCATCGCCACCAAAGCCGTGAGCGAAGACGGTGCGCCGGTGGGCTTTATGTACCGCGAACAGCCGCTGTTCGAACACGACAGCGGTTGGCGTTTTTTCAGCGGCGATGAAGACGACGATTACACCGACAATACCGCCAATTTCACCGTCTATGCCCTGGCCGACATCCGCCGCCACACCCCCGATATTGCGCCGTTTTTGGACACCGCCGCAGGCAGCGCTTGGGAGCGTGATGAAGACGGTGCCTGGGTGGCAGTGAGCGACTGGCAGCCGCAAGACTAGTACCTGTTCAGAAACCCATCTGACCGTCTTATCCCGCCTTGTCAGATGTGTTTCCGAATGGGTATCCACCCGTATTTGAAAAGAGAACTCAGATGAAAAAAATTGCCCCCCAACACCATGGCAAAGGCTTGCGCATCGGCATTGTGCAGGCGCGTTTTTCCGACGGCATCGGCAGCCGCCTCCTGGCTGCCTGCACCGGACGCCTGCTGGATTTGGGTGTCAAATCCAAACACATCACCGTGGCCACCGTGCCCGGTGCGCTGGAAGTGCCGCTGGCCTTGCAGCACATGGCCGCCAGCCGCCAATTCGATGCCCTGATTGCGCTGGGGGTGATTATCCGCGGCGAAACCTATCATTTTGAATTGGTGGCCAACGAGTCCGGCGCCGGTGTGTCGCGCGTGGCGCTGGATTTCCATATCCCCATTGCCAACGCCATCCTCACCACCGAAGACGAAGCCCAGGCGCTGGCGCGCATGGAGGTGAAAGGCGCAGAAGCCGCGGTGGTGGCGGTGGAATTGGCACGCCTGCTGCAATATACGCTGTAAGCGCGGTGTTTTCAGGCTGCCTGAAAGCAACCATACGGCAGCATTCCCTCTCCCGCGGGAGAGGGTTAGGGAGAGGGCTGTGAACGGCTGCTTGCAGCTTGAATGGCTTGCTGCAACATCAAACGGGTACAACCTGATAACATCCTTTACATCACACCCTAAAGACATCGTTTACACCGACAATACCGGTATGACCTTACAAGGAGGAAATACCGATGC